>JAMPEU010000006.1 GCA_023664865.1 Butyrivibrio sp.
CATAAGGGAAACAAACAGGGACATCAAAGCAGGAAACGAGGCTTTGTTGGAAATGCTTGGCGAATTAACTTTTGCGGATTTAGGAACGAAGAACGCCGTTGAAGAATTGATTAGTGTTTTCAAGGAGGTGTGATGATGGCAGATACACCTAAGATAAGGTTTAAAGGGTACGCTAATGCTTGGGAGCAACGAAAGTTGGGAGATGTGGCGGAGTTTAGCAAAGGAAATGGTTATTCAAAAAGCGACTTAGTCAGTTTGGGCGCCCCAATTATTTTGTATGGTAGATTATATACAAAATACGAAACATTGATCAGAGAAATAGATACTTTTGTAGAGCCTAAAGAGGGTTCAGTTTATAGTAAAGGTGGAGAAGTAATAATCCCCGCTTCTGGTGAAACGGCAGAGGATATTGCAAGAGCTGCAACCGTTGAAAATGCTGGGGTTTTGCTAGGTGGCGATTTAAATGTAGTAACTCCTGATGAGGATATTAATTCAACCTTTTTATCTTTGTCTATTTCTCACGGAGAACCACAGAGAGAACTTGTAAAAAAGGCACAAGGGAAGTCTGTTGTTCATATTCATAATGCAGAGATAAAAGAGTTAAACATATATTTTCCCAATGAAGAAGAACAGGAGAAAATTGTGTCATATTTTGATACCCTTGACAACCTCATTACCCTTTATCAGCGTAAGTGTGAAGAAACAAAAAAATTAAAAAAGTATATGTTACAAAAAATGTTTCCTCAAAACGATAAAAAAATTCCGGAGATTCGGTTCGCAGGATTTACTGAAGAGTGGGAACAGCGTAAGTTGGGAGAAGTGATAAATGTTTGTAGTGGAATGGATTATAAGGGATTAGGCGAAGGCGGGATTCCAGTTTATGGAACTGGCGGTTATATGCTTAGTGTAGATAGAGCGCTTTCATATGATAAGGATGCAATAGGAATAGGGCGAAAGGGAACGATAGATAAGCCATATATACTAAAGGCTCCGTTTTGGACAGTGGACACGTTGTTTTACTGTATTCCAAAAGATAATATTAATATTGATTTTATGTATAGTATTTTTCAAAATATTGATTGGAAACAGAAGGATGAATCAACCGGAGTTCCAAGTTTATCAAAGGTAATTATTAATTCGACAAAAATTATGCGTCCTTCATTAGAGGAACAGATAAAAATAGGTGAATACTTCTACGCTATTGATAACCTTATCACCCTTAATCAATACAAATGCGACGAATTAAAAGAAGTAAAAAAATTTATGTTACAAAATATGTTTCCGCAGAAAGGATAGATTATGGCGGATTTAGAATCTGTAATAAAAGTTTAGTTGCGATATAATACAAAATTTATATTTTATAACAGAAAATAAGAAAAATATTTTTTTGAAATCAGATATAGAACTTGAATTATGGAAAGAATAGTGATGCGCTTTAATAAACTTTTTAAAGATATCAAAATTGTTCCCCAGCTTGAGGAACAATTTCAGGAAAATATTGGAAGTGAAATTGGAGCAGGGGCTGCGTGATGATAAGGAAGGATAAACAATGGCAGAATTAGAATCCGTAATAGAAAAGAAATTGATAGATCAACTTTGCAGTGATGAGTCACAATGGACATACAGACCTGATATCAAAACAGAGGAACAGTTATGGAATAATTTCAAATACATACTTGAGCAGAATAACAAGGCGAAGTTGAATGATGTCCCTCTTAGTGATTCTGAGTTTGCTAAGATTAAGAATGATTTATCACATGCTTCGTTTTACGATGCAGGAAAATGGCTGGTGGGAGAAAATGGTAAGGTATATGTTCATGTCCAGCGCGGAAATGAGACGCTGCATCTTGTAGTGATGAATAATGAGCATGTGGCTGGTGGTTCGAGTGTATACGAGGTGATTAATCAATATCAGGCGTTTAAGTCGGAAGATACGGAACAAGGCAGGGACAGGCGGTTTGATGTAACGCTCCTTATTAATGGGATTCCTTTAATCCATATTGAACTGAAAAATAAAGAGCACTCTTATATGGACGCTTACCGTCAGATAAAAAAATATATTTCAGAGGGTAAATTCCACGGTATTTTTTCAAATGTTCAGATGTTTGTTGTTAGTAATGCTGTGGACACAAAGTATTTTTCTGCTGCGAGGGATACAGAATTAAACAAAAAGTTTATTACAGGGTGGCTTGATGAGGAAAACCATCCTGTCTGCGATTATATTGCGTTTGCAGAGGCGGTGCTTAAAATACCGGAAGCGCATGAGATGATTGCCAGATATACGGTTCTTGATAATGATAAAAAGAAACTTTTGATATTGCGCCCATACCAGATTCATGCAATCGAAGCAATGAGGGCGGCTTCAAAGCAGGGCAAATCCGGCTTTATTTGGCATACAACAGGTTCAGGGAAGACGATGACTTCCTATAAGGCTACAAGAAATTTGTTAATGGATATTCCGGCAATTGAGAAGACAGTATTTCTCATTGACAGAAAAGATTTGGATATGCAGACGAAAATGGAATTTCAGTCATATGCTGACAATGATACGATAGATGTAGATGATACGGAATATGTGGATTCCCTGATAGAGAAAATGGCAGATGATAACCGCCAGATGATAGTTACTACCAGACAAAAAATGCAGATTATGGTAAATCGGCGGCTGAAAGAAGGAACCAAGCGGTATGAAAGGATTAAGTCCCTAAAGGTTGCATTTGTTGTAGATGAATGTCATAGGGCTGTAACACCTCAAACAAAAAGAGAGCTTGAAAGATTTTTTGCCAATTCTTTATGGTATGGCTTTACGGGGACGCCTATTTTTGATGAAAACAGTTATGAACAGAAAGGCGATCTTCCACAGACCACAGAGCAGTTGTACGGGAAGTGCCTGCACAGTTATACCATTAAAGAAGCCATTCACGATGAGGCGGTTTTGGGGTTCATGGTTGAGAATCTTGGAGCGAAAGATTTAAGTGATGATGAGGCAAAAGAAGTATATGAAACCGAAGAGCATATGCGCAAAGTATTGAATGTTATTTTAAATCAGTCATATGACAAATTTGGCATGAAAAATGGCAAAGGCAGAACCTATGAGGCGATATTGACAACCAATTCAATAGAAAGAGCACAAAAGTATTATGATTTACTAAAGAAAGTGAAAGAGGGAAAGGATGAACTTAAGATTAGTGATACTGTGCGTAAGGCATTACCTGATTTTCCTAAGTTCGCCATTACTTATTCGTTGTCGGAAAATGAAGAAGCTTCCACTGTTAATCAGGATAAAATGGAGAAAGCTTTAAAAGATTATTCTGAAATGTTTGGAAACAGCTATAAGATTGAGGCTGTTAATGCTTACAATAACAATCTCAATGAGCGTTTGGCAAGAAAAGAGAAAAAATATTGGGAGCGGAGTCAGCAGCTTGACTTAGTAATTGTGGTGGATCGACTTTTAACCGGATTTGATGCACCATGCTTATCTACTTTATTTATTGACAGACAGCCTATGGCTCCACAGAATATCATTCAGGCGTTTTCTCGCACTAATAGACTGTTTGATAACAATAAGCAGTATGGACAGATTGTAACATTTCAGGCGCCAAAAGAATACAAAAATGCGATAAATATGGCGCTCAGATTATATTCGCGCGGAGGCGACGGCAATCCTATTGCAGAGGATTGGGATAATGTAAAAACGTCCTTTTCCATATCCCTTAAATCAATTCATAATCTGGCGCAAACCTACGGAGATATAGCAGGTTTATCACGGAAGCAAAAGAAAGAGTTCATTTATCTTTTTAGGGCGTTGGATCATGATTTTGCGCACCTCAAATCATTTTCAGTATATGAACCGCATGTACTTGATGAGTTCGGATTTTCTGAAAGCGAATACGAGGACTATGCCGCAATGTATAAAAATGTAGTGGAAGAGCTTAAAAGACCAGACAATGATTCCAATCCTGTAGAAGAAACCGTATGGGATGATTATGATTTAGTGGCATATAGCAAACTAAGAATTGATTTTGAGTATATTGTCGAATTGTTGCAGGGATTTGTGGATACATTAGACCATGCGAAAAATGATTTTGACGAGGCGGAATTTGCGACTAAACTAAGAACAATTAGGGAAATCATAGCAGAATTTGAGGGCGATAATCCAAAGCTGAGCGAGCTGCTTATTCAAGTTGTGTGTGATATAGAAACGAACAGAGAAAAATTCATGGGGCAGGATATTTCTGCGATTATTAACCGGATGCGCTATGCTGTTATTGATACGGAAATCAAGAAATATGCTGAAAAATGGTATCTGGATTTTGAAGATGTCAAGTATGAAGCATTTCATTATAGTGATGGCGGGCTGGCGAATGAAAATAAATTAAAAGACAGCGCAGATTATGCCACCTATAAGGAAACAAATGAAAATGCACTGCCTAAATTTAAATTCAGAAAGTTGATGATCGATGAGTTTAAAAATATTCTTATGCCTGAGATTGCACCGTTAATTGAATAGTGCGGAGGCTGTTTTATAGTATTTGCAAAATATGAAATACCTCCAGTTTCGGAAGATGAATTTTCAAGGTATCGCCGTTTATTATTTCGCTTGGCAGTTCGGTCTTCTGCGGCAGGAGGTATGCTTTTTTATCGGTGCAGCCTTTGATCTCGATAGTTATATCGTACATCGGCGCGATGGGGGATTCTTCCTGTTCGTTTATTACCGCAAAATAATCGACGCCGTCCTTATTCCATTCGAGAACCTCGACAAACTTTGGTGCATTTGAGGTAAAAGAAGGTTCTCCGCGTAAATAATCTACCATACGCATATATACCTGACGACTCATATAAGGCTTGGACATTTCAATAGGCGCAGAAATCCAGATTATTTTACCGCGTTGCGTCTGTTTAAGTAATGCACAGGGGCTGTCCGTATAGACGCCGGGCGGATTGGAATGGATAGCGGCAAATTCAGATGTTCCTGTCATGGTGTACGGGAGAGTCATTGTTGCCAACACAGTCAGGTTTTCGTTATCAACTATTTCCACTTCGGTCTGGTGCATGTCAATGGTAAGCGGCGCTAGGTGGCTAAAGCCCACAAATAAATCTGCGCCTGCGTCAGTAGGGCTCATATAGGTAAAATTATGCTCCGTGCGTCCGATTACCCTTACGCCCAGCAGTTTTTCCAGTCTTTTATTCCCGATAGGACCGCTTATTAACAGGTTGCCGCCTGCGCTTAAGTATGCCTCTATCTCGTCCATTTCTTCATCGCGGATATTTGCCACATGGGATAAAATCAGCACTTTTGCCTTTTCATTGCGGATATTTTTAGTTCCGATAACCTCAAATGGAATATTGTTTTCCCGAAGTATTGAAGCCACACATACGGGGGATTCTGTATAGAATTTCGGCCAGAATACCTTATCCATTACATCGCGGCGGGTTTCATTTGGATCATATTTGGCATGGGAAGCAAACCAAATCGCCGCATCGTGGTAGAGATTGCCGTTCACATATTGTTCATATTGGCTGGTTATCCCATACACTTTTTTCATAATATTATGATATACGTCAGGTACGATGCTGCCGTCCGGATTGATTGCGTCTACAAGCAGGAACGCGCCGTTATGGACTAACGCCGTAATAATATGCAATAACAATTCTTCCTGCGTCTTGGTAGTGGTATGGTACTCAAGCGCCGGATCGCAGCGCGAAGTATGATATACGAACGGAAGATAGGGGGAAACATTCTTATAATATTTATTAATGAAAGTCTGCTGCAGCAATCCCCCATAGTAATCGCCGCTGGCGCAGTCAATAGCGTCTAAAAGGAGTTCCGAACTGCCGTCAATCCACGGACCTGTTATCCTTGAAAACTGGTGTTCAATTGTTACGTGGGGCTTGATTTTTTTCACGCAGGCGGTTGCAAAGCGGGCATATTCAGCCATCCACTCGTCGCGCTTGTAAACGTAATCGAGCCATTCTTGACTATTCCAGTCAATTATTCTCGGAAGTTCTTTCCCGGTCTCCGCTTTATATTTCTTACGGCAGCTTGGACAATAGCATACCTCCGGGAAAAAGGTCATGTCCAGAAACATTCCTTCAAAATCATACATTTCATTCATTTCGGTCAGGCAAGCCTTGACATATTCCCTGTATTCCTCATTATTCGGACACATAATGCCGTAACGCCCCGATTTAAAATCACTGGTGCCGCGGTACTCCTGTAACCCCTTTCCGTCACCTGTCACAAGCCGCCATTCGGGGTGGTTTTTATACGCCCAGTTGTCGAAAATCTGGGAAAAATATGCAACTACGGCGATACCGTTTTCGTGGCATTTCTCTACCATCGTGCCAAAGAAGTCGAAGCCTTTAAGACCTTTGTGCATTCTGCCTATTTTAGTCGGATAATACGCAAGCCCCGTGTGCGACCGCCCTTTAACCATTGCCGCCTGAATACCGGCGTCTTTAAGCGCGTCTACATATTCGTCCACATTCAGCCGGCTTAAGAACTTCGGATTCCAATCGTCAATGTGCATGTCCATTAAATTACGCCTATAGTTTCCTTCAATCCACATAATTGCCTCCTGGTTTGTATAATTACTGCTGTTTATGATTGTTAATTTATGATTGTTAAACGACATGAGTTCATGTCACGTACAAACTGTCAATCAACTCAAAATAGTTTTCAAAAGTTTTGGCACAGCAGGCGGGATTCTCGATATCGATACCGCCGCTTTTCATGCCGGCAAGTGTAAACGCCATCGCCATCCGATGGTCTTCATAAGTATGAATAAGCGCAGGCTTACAGGTTCCGGGGTAAATCCGTATCCCTTCCTGTTCGGGGATTTCCTCGCATTGTATCCCCATGCGGGAAAGCTCGTTTAAAATGGCGTTTAAACGGTCTGTCTCCTGAAACCGTATATGCCCGATATTCACGATTTCCGTCACAGTGTCTGCAAAAATAGATACCGCCGCAAATGTCATGGTCTGGTCGGAAAAGTCTTTCATATCTACCGTTTGCCCGCTAAAGTGTGTAATTCCGCTGCCTTTTAACCACAGCCCCTCATCAGTATCTTGAAGGCGGCAGCCCAGCGTGGCAAGAAGTTTTACATATTTTATATCTCCCTGCAGGGAATTAAGATGCACGTCGCGGACAAGCACGTCAATCCCGAATAGTGGAGCAAGACTGTAAAAGTACGCCGCGCCCGATAAATCCGGCTCAATAAGAAAATTCGTGATGCCAAAAGAACGCCCGCCCTCAATCGCATAAGTTTTTTTGCCGGACGCAGACTCTTTTTCCGTAAAGCGGATTCCAAACTGCTCCATTACCGCAAGAGTCATTTTGATATATGAGCCGCTGGTTCTGCTTCCGGTCATGGTGAGCGAGAGTCCGTCGGGCAGCAGGCAGCCCGCCATGAGCAGTGCGCTTGCAAATTGGCTGCTAAGCGACGTATCGATTTCTATATTCGTAAATTTCAGATTATGCGCATGGAGTATGAAAGGGAAATGCCCTTCTTCACACAGATATTCTATCCGCGCGCCCGCATTTTCCAGAATGGATAAAAGCGGCTGCATAGGTCTTTTTGCCATCTGCGCGGACGAGCGCATTTCATAGTCGCCGCCTGCAAATGCCAGCAGTACGGTCAAAAAGCGCGCCGCAGTTCCTGCGCTGCGGACATTTATACAGGCGTTCTGTTTCGGGATTTTCCCGCCTGTACCTTGAAGAAGCACTTTTCTTTTTTCTTCATCAATATTTATATCAAAGCCCAGACTTTGCAGACAGGACAGAAACGCTCTGGAATCGTCGCTGAACAGCACGCCTTCCAACGTACAGGCGCAGTTTGACATTGCCGCTAACATTAACGCTCTGTTGGTAATGCTTTTTGAACCCGGCACTGTTATTTTAATAGGGTTATGTGGCGTCCATTTTCTGACATGATAAATTTGCTCCATTATAAATAGCGCTCCTTAGTTTTTAGGATAAATTGCTATACTTCATTTTATTGCCTGTATTATTTTCAATCGGAGTAATTGAAAGAGTATAGCCCAACGGTGTAAGAATTTTTAATAATGTATCAATTTGCGGTGTTGACTTCATGCTTTCTAATCTTGCAATAGCGGGTTGTTTTACTCCGCTTAATTCTGCAAGCTCACGCTGTGAAAGACCTTTCTTTTCTCTTGCTTCAATCATTTTTCCAATTAAAGACACCTGAAAATTAATCTGTTCTCTTTCTTCCGGCAATACAACTTTATCATCGTTGAACATTTCATCAAAGGTTTTATAATTATTCATATCAACCATTCCATTTTTATCTTCATAAAATTCTACTGTATACATAGTATTTCCCTTTCTTGAACATATGATAACATATAAGTTATCAAAAATCAATCTTTTATTTCAAAATGCGCACTTTGAAGTTGCATGATTTTAAAAAATAGCGCATATGAGTTGGTTGCGGTTAAACTTGCAGAATATTATACTGATAATACGGCGCGGCGTAAAAATCAAACTCACAGATTGAGTAAGAATGGAGGACTTTTTAAATGAGTTTCGGAAAAAATTTGCAGTTTTTAAGACATCTGCGGGGAAATATGACACAAGAGGACTTGGCGGAAAAGCTGAATGTCAGCCGCCAGACCGTATCAAAATGGGAGCTTGATACAGCGCAGCCTGAAATGGATAAGGCTTTAGAGCTTTGCTCCTTTTTCAACTGCTCGCTTGATGATTTATTCCGTGGCGATATGGTCACTTGCGGCGAGGCGTATACAAATCTGCGTGTCGAAACGGTTCCCGCGTTCCGCTATGTAAAGCACGCCGTTATAAGCACAGAGCCGGAAGGAGACGCTATTGACAGGGTATTTTCCATTGCCAGAAGTTGTGGCGTGGATAAGCCTCAAGTCATTGGCTGGGATTTCCCTAATGTGTCGCAGGAGCAGATAAATGTCTTTAATATGCACGGATATGAGGCGGCATGGATACTGCAGGAAGGGATTGTTCCGCCTGATGTTGAAATACATGAGCAGGCAGCGCACAAGTATGCGGCGATACATATCGAAAGTCCCTTTGAAAATCCGTTTGTGATAATTCCCAACGGCTATAAAACGTTGTTTGAGTATATGCGTGTAAACGGTCTGGAACATACGGATAAAGATGTTATCCCATGTTTTGAGACAGATGGAGAGAGTATGGATATTTATATAGCTTGTAAGTAGTAGATATTTGTAAAAACATAATATGCTTAATTTATTTTTTAAAACATTGAAGTATGGCAGTGGAATATGATAGAATGACATCATCACAGAAATGAGGAGATGTTACAATGGTAAATGTAAAAGGAAAATGGGCGATTATCACGGGTGCAGCAAGAGGGATAGGAAATCTCACAGCAAAATTTATGGCTAAACAGGGCTGTAATCTTATACTTCACAGCAGAAAAAAGGAGCATTGTGAAAAGCTGCTGGAAGAGGTAAAGGCAATAGGAATCGAGGCTTATGCAGTGGAGGCGGAACTTTCTAATTTAGACAGCGTGCAGGCTATGCTTGAGGAAATAGACCGTATGGGCATGGTGGTGGATATTGTTTTGAACAATGCAGGAATGCAAATAGCATACCGCACGGACTATTACAAGACACCCGTTTCAGATTATACTGAAAGCTTTAAGATTAACACCATCGCTCCGGCGATGATATGCTATCATTTTCTACCGAAAATGATAGAGCGGGGGTTCGGCAGAATTGTAAACACAACCAGCGGCATACGTCTTGAGCCTGAACAGGCGGGATATTCTGCAAGCAAGGCGGCTTTGGATAAAATTACTATCGACTTAGGTTCAAAAGTGGAGGGAACGAATGTTATGATAAACCTCACCGATCCGGGTTGGTGTCGAACCGATCTTGGCGGACCTCATGCTCCCAACGCTCCTGAAAGTGCAATCCCCGGTATTGCCGTTGGCGCTTTTGTGGATGATAAGAAATCGGGACGTTACCTTAACGCGCCATATTTTACAGGGCTTACCCTTGAAGAGGCAGTGGCAAAGGCAGAAAGAGAATTTGATAGTCCTTATGGGAAATAAGTCCAATATCTTAAGTGGAATGTTGTCTTCGTCTCCTTCACTCATTCATGTGAAGAAGGCGAAGACTCATAATTCTATTTCACTTCAATTTTCTGAACGGAATCTTTAGTTTCGATTTCCTTCTTCGGAAACTTCACTTCAAGAATACCGTTATTATAGGAAGCGTCAATGTCTCCTGCTTCAAGGCCGTTTACGCTGAAGCTTCTGGAATATGAGCTGTAGTACCTTTCCTTGCGGATATACTTGTTTTGGTTTTCCTCGTTCTTCTCTTCCTTATGGGAAGCGGAAATAGTAAGAAGGTCATTCTTCAAATCAATATTAATGTCTTCCTTATTAAATCCGGGAAGTTCCGCCTGCAGCAGATAATTATCACCCTGGTCGATTACATCGGTTCTGAAAGCGTCACGTCTCTCAAGTCCGTTGTTCCCCCAGAAGTCCCTGAAAGCGTCGTCGAACATCTTATCAAAAGAGTCCTCAAAAAGTACGGGCTTATAGCCGTAGTTGTTAAATAATGCCGGTCTTAACATAAAAATCACTCCTTCTGAAATTAATATTGTTCACTTCTATTATTACCGGAATTAAATAAAACTTTCCTGTAATATTATATGAGTAGCGGTATATCGTTCCTCACTTCTTGTATATGTTATATAATGAATAGAACAGATAGTCAATTATGGAAAAATAAAGAAAAAATAAAAAAATTATAAATCCGGATTTGCCATGAAATTTGAAATCTTTATATGCAGAAATCTTCCCCATGATACAACTTTGATGCAAAAATGATGCTAAATTGACGCAAATATTATACTTTTTTGATGCAAAAATGATACAGCTTTGATGCTTTCCTATTGTAATGTATATACAAGCGTTACCACATAAAACATTATAAACAGGCAGAGAAAGGAGTATAGTTATTAAAATGAAAAAGCACAAAAAACTATTATGTATTTTTTCCGTAATATTGATTCTTGTAAGCTATGTACCGGTAGTCCATGCGCAGGAATCAGAGACGGAAGAGGAAGACAGGACAGGCGCGCCGTATTTCTATGTGGAGAGCGAAGAATATGGAGTGGACTGCTTTCCGCTGAAAAAGACCAATGTAAAGGCGTCAATCGACGGAATTATCGCCGACATCTATGTGGAGCAGAGTTATGCCAATGAGGGAACTAAACCCATAAATGCCAACTATGTTTTTCCGGCGTCTACCAAAGTGACGATACACGGCATGAAGATGCAGATCGGAAACCAGATTGTGACAGCGACGATTAAGGAAAAAGAAGAGGCGGAAGAAGAATTTGAAGAGGCGAAAAGCGAGGGTAAAAGCGCGTCGATGCTTTCCGAGGAAACGGCAAATGTCTTTTCCATGGACGTAGCAAACATTATGCCGGGAGACGAAGTCCTAATCGAACTGCATTACACAGAACTGATTATGCCGACCGACGGGACCTATCAGTTCGTCTTTCCGACAGTCTGCGGACCTCGCTATGTAGGACCTGTCCAAAACGAATGTGGAGACAGGGACGAATGGACGGCGACTCCGTATCTGGCGGACGGCGGCGTACCTAAGGATGAATACAATATCGATGTAATGGTTTCGTCAGCCATGCCTATTACTTCCATTGCAAGCAGTTCCCACAATATAGATATCGGTTGGAACGAAAATACGTCGGCGCATGTTACGCTGGAGGACTCCTCAGACTATGCGGGAAACAGGGACTTTATCCTCGACTATAAGCTGATGGGAGAAGAGATTGGCACAGGGCTTATGGTGGATAAAGGCGAGGACGAAAATGTTTTTATGCTGATGATACAGCCGCCGGAGCGCTATGAAGTCGAAGAACTGCCGCCTAGGGAATATATATTCGTATTGGACGTATCCGGCTCTATGTCGGGATTTCCCCTGAATACGGCTAAGAAGTTGATTAAAAATCTCGTTTCAGGGCTGCGCGAGACTGATACTTTCAACCTGATTTTATTTTCAGGAACATCTTATAAGATGGCTAACCGTTCAGTTCCGGCAACCGAAGAAAACATCGAAAAAGCAATAGATTTGGTAAACGAGCAGAGCGGTACGGGCGGAACCGAGCTTTCGGAGGCGCTTAAATCTGCACTGAAGACTCCGGCGGATAAAAATGCCGCCCGCAATATCGTAATAATAAGCGACGGATATATTTACGGGGAGTCGGAGGTATTTCAGATTGTCAGGGAAAACATGGACGAAGCGGAGTTCTTTTCATTCGGAATCGGCAAAGCGGTCAACAGAAACCTGATAGAAGGAATCGCCAACATCGGTCAGGGAGAGCCTTTTATCGTAACGGACGAGGACGAGGCGGACGAAATTGCAGAAAAATTCCGCACATACATACAATCGCCCATTCTGACAGATATTAAAGTTACATTTGAAGGCTTTAAGGTACATGATGTCGAACCCTCCATAATGCCGACGCTTTATGCCAGCAAGCCGATAGTCCTGCTTGGCAAATGGGACGGAGAAGTGAGCGGAACCATTAATATCACAGGCAAAACAGGAGCGGGCGAATATTCACAGAGTATATCCGTGGCGGACGCAATATCCGGCGAAAACGATGCTATCGGCTACTTGTGGGCGCGTAAACGCATACAGAGCCTGATTGATTACGGCACGGATACGGAAAGTGATAAGGTGCGCCAGGAAGTGACACAGATAGGGCTCGACTATACGATGATAACTCCGTACACCTCGTTTATCGCCGTACTGGATGTTGTAAGAAACCCGGAAGGCGACGCTACAGACGTTAATCAGCCGCTCCCGCTGCCGCTTGAGGTTTCCAATCTGGCGGTCGGCTATAGAATCGGCTCGGAGCCGGAAGAGATAATTCTCTTTGCAGCGTTGGTAATTCTTATATTTATGCCTGTATTATTTAAAAAAAGACATGATATGCAAAGCTGCAGAAGAAAGAGGTAGGCATATGAAACCACATCAGGCAGCAGCAGTTATTAAGAAATATTTACCATTATATATATTAACAATCATTATTGCATTAGCTATGAGACATATCAGCAAAAGCAATGACAGCGATGCCTTGTTATGGATACTGTCACCCACAGCATGGTGGGTGAGTATCCTTAGCGGGATTCGCTTTGAATACCTTCCGCATATGGGGTTTGTAAATCATTTTTATAAGTTCCTGATTGCGCCGGAATGTGGAGGGTGCAGGTTTATGCTTATTATTTTTCTGATGCTGGTATTTTCTTTCCTATATAGGATTAAGTCGGCAAAGTCGGGGTATATATGGTTTGCGGCAAGCGTGGTTTTTTCATATGTGTATACGATTCTGGTGAACGGTATTAGGATTACGGCGTCCATTTATGTGCCTATAATACTTGAGAATATGGGACTAATAGGCGGCGGGCTTACACAGGACAGACTACATACGATTATCGGCACGGCAACATATTTCTCATTCATGTGCGCGGCATATCCGTTAGTTGATTTTGCCTGTCAGAGATTTTTTACGCAGTCAGATATAGAGGCTGACGTGGTACAATTATCCGGAAAAGAGTCTGATATAGCGCAACAGGATAATTTTGCTGCACATTCTTGCAAGTTTTTTATTCCAGTGTTCTGGTATCTTCTGGCGGTTTTGGTGATTCCGTTCGCAGGGAGATTGTACAGACAAGAGTGGGAAGGCTTTGCGCAATATACAGCGCTTATAGCAGGAGTATGCTTTGCGATTGCATTTGTGAGGTATCTGATTGGACTTATTATATATAGGAAGAAACTTCCACGACTGAAAAAGAGATAGCAGTTCAGCCCTCAGGCGACAGGGACACATATGCTTCCCGCTAAGGCACACTCTCGTTCCGTAAAAAACGCAGCGGTACTAAGTTCAAAAGCTAAAAAAGCAGCTTTTTCACTAACTACCGGCGTTTTTTAAGGACCTTAGCGGGAAGCATATGTGTCCCTGTCGCCTGAGGGCTGAACTGTGATGAAAAGTATGATGGAAATATGTAGAGAGTTGACATTCGCGCTTGCATATGCTATATATGGGGAGGCAGGAACAAACGATTAGTGTGGAAAAGGAGATATAGCTGTTAAAATGGAAAGAAGTACGAAAAGAGGAAAAGCCCCGAAAAAGAGCGAGGATTTTGATTATGAAGAAATAGTGGATATAGAAGACTTAGAGGAAATAGACGACATAGGGGATTTAGAAGAGATAGAGGACTTAGAAGATTTTGACGACATAGATGATTTAGAAGAACCGGAATACGCAGACAGTAAGAAGATAATGTATGGAATGGCGGCAGTCGGAATAGCGGGAGTAATTGCTCTTGTTATTGCGCTTGCCGCTTTACTTGGTAATCGTGAAACTCCACAGGAAACAATGCAGCCGCAGCCCGAAATTATTGAGGAGAGGGAACTGTCGGGTGAAGGATTTTCAAATGAAGACCTTCAAACGGAAAATCTGCAAACTGAAAGCTTGCAAAATGAAGAGACTAATCCTTCTACGGAAGATACATCAGGGCAGCCGTCTGGTGCCGATGTACAGACGGAGATTTCAGTGGGCGCACTGGATGATGAACAGGATCCACAGGCTCCGCAAAGTTCTGATAATGCAGAAAATATAGACACAGGCGCAGAAGTGACAGTAGCGGCTATCGGTGAGAATGAGGTTGCAGGCATTACTATAGGAATAGATGTATCTAAATATCAGGGAACAATTGACTGGAACAGGGTTAAAGCTGCGGGAGTAGAGTTTGCCATGATTCGCGTCGGCTACAGGGCGAAGGCTACCGGGGAGATTTTTGAGGATCCTACCGCAAGATACAATATGCAGGAGGCGCAGGCAGCAGGAGTCAAAATAGGCGCATATTTCTTCTCTACGGCAGTCACGGAAGAAGAGGCGAGGGCAGAAGCGGCATTTACGAAAGATATTGTTTCCAAATACAGGATTACATATCCGATTGCCTATAACTGCGAGGGCTACCAGTCGGCGGACAGCAGGCAGTATGGACTTGATGCCTCTTCGCGTACTAATCTCGCCTGCGCATTTCTTGATGAAATATCAGCAGCGGGATATACGCCTATGTTTTACGCTTCTAAGGGCGAGCTTGAAGGAAATGCGCAGTGGAATACCGATACGCTTGCAGCAAAGTATAAAATATGGGTAGCGCAGTATCCTGACCAGCCGTATCCGCAGACAACGGCATCAAGCTATACGGGAACACATGCCATGTGGCAGTATACAGGACAGGGGATAGTGGACGGCATACCTAAGAAAACAGATGTCAATATTGCATATTTCGGATATTCGCAGGAAGCAGAGGCGAAAGATATAACGCCGCCTGAAATAGTGGAAGCCAATCCGGAAGCGGGAATTATTTTTACGGAAGTAAACGAGATTGTTACAGCCAAACAGGAGACAAATCTGCGTTCTGAACCAAGCACACTGAATGACGCTTCAATCGTAGCCAAACTTATTCATGGCGATACGGCGACACGGACAGGCATAGGACACAACGGCTGGTCGAGGGTAATCTATAACGGACAGACTTTATATGCGGTTACCAGCTATCTGACTACAGATATGGAAGATACAGGCAAACAGGCGCCGCCGCAGGGGCCTATATATACGCCGGTATCTGAGACGGTAACGGCAAAGATTGAGACGAACTTAAGATTAGAGCCAAGCACTGCCAATGCAGACACCATAGTAGGCGTTCTGCATAACGGCGAAACGCTTACGAGAACGGCAATCGGCGATAACGGCTGGTCGCAGTTAGACTATAACGGAATCACAGTCTATGCGGTCAGCAGTTATCTGGTCGTGCAATAATTTAATTCTGTTGAGGGTAAGGTTGGATGATTGGTATCTATTTATTGATTTTCCAATGAAAATACTGCATAATAAAATACGAATGTATAGTTAGTTATAGATAATTCACGTGATATGGAGGCATCATCTGTGGAACAGAATGTAAAGGTTTTGGTGATTATTCCTGCATATAATGAATCTTCAAATATTGAGAGCGTAATAAGCCATTTAGAGAGCCGGGAATCGGAATATGATTACCTGATTATTAATGATGGCTCTACCGACAGCACCGTGGATATATGCAGCAAGAAGAACTTTCATTATCTTAATCTGCCGATTAACTTAGGAATAGGCGGCGCCGTGCAGGCGGGATATATATATGCGCAGCGGAACGGTTATGATATTGCGGTACAAATGGACGGGGACGGACAGCATGATATAGCGTACTTAAAGGACATGCTTCAGCCCCTGTTAAAAAATGAAACAGATATTGTAATCGGCTCGCGGTTTCTTAAGAAAGAAGGCTATCAGTCATCTGTGGCAAGGCGTATCGGAATCAAATTCTTAAGTTTTTTGATATTAATAACAACCGGGAAGAAAATCAAGGATGTGACGAGCGGTTATCGTGCAGTTAATAGCAAATTTATTGACATTTATGTGAATGATTATCCGACGGATTATCCTGAGCCGGAGGCGATAGTGACAGCAATAATGAACAGAGGCAGGATAACCGAGGTTCCAGTCCAGATGCGCGCAAGAGAAGGCGGAAACAGCTCCATAACATTTAAAAAATCTATATATTACATGATAAAGGTCACGTTGGCGATACTTGTCTGCCGCCTGAGCTATGGACTTAGAAGAGGAAAGCCTGAAGCTGATAAAGCGGGAATAAAGCCTGGGAAAGGAGCATGATTCCGAGATGATTCCATATACTTTGAGAATTACGTTGATTGTAGCTGTTATATGCTATTTTATTCTGGTGCTATATTTTTTAAAACAGAGGGCGTTAAACCTAAAATATACTTTACTATGGTTGTTGTCAGGTGCAGTTATGGGGCTGCTTGTAGTATTTCCACAACTATTGACATATATTATTCATCTGTTTGGCATCGAAGATAATATGAACGGGCTTTTTGTCATATGTATCGCCTTTATGTTGATGATTATGATGGCACTGACATCTATAGCATCCAGACAGAATGTTAAGATCAGAAAACTGGCGCAGGAGATAGGCATTTTGGAGAAAAGGGTGCGGGAATTGGAACATAGGGCAGATACAGATTTAAGCGGGAATGACTCAATGACGTGAAAGGTATGCTATGTACAAAGTCTCTTTACTTATTGCAACTTATAATTCTATGGATAATTTGCCGATAACGCTTGAAAGCATATGCAGTCAGACATATGATAATATAGAGATTGTTATAGTTGACGGTAAATCCACGGACGGCACTGTAGATTTAATAAAGCGGTTTGCCCACAGTACGGAAATGGATGTAAAATGGGTCTCAGAACCGGACAATGGGCTATACGATGCCATGAATAAGGCATATGGCATGTGTACAGGCGACATTATAGCAGTATGCAATGACCGCTTGTATAAAAAAGATGCCATTGCCCTATTTGTAAAGGCTATAGCCAAGGCGGAAAAATCCTGCATAGGCGCACATTCTGACCTGATATATACTCAGGGCGATAAGATTGTCCGTAACTGGCACATGGGTGATGGAGACATTGCGCAGGGCTGGATGCCCGGACATCCCACACTTTTTCTTAAGCGTGAAGTATATGAGAAGTATGGACTGTATGATACATCTTTTCGCTGTGCAGCCGACTATGAATTTATGGTCAGGTTCTTAAAAGACAGGGAAAACAAGCTTGCTTACATTCCGGATGTGCTTGTTGCCATGTTCTATGGCGGAACAAGCAACGCAGGGCTTAAAAATTATCTGGTATCCTTCAAAGAGGGATATATGGCATTGCGAAAAAACGGAGTAAAATATCCACTGCTAATTACATTAAAAAGGACTTGGAAGGTTTTGAGGCAGTTTTGAAAGTTTTGAAAGTTTTGAAAATATTATTGCTTTTCAGTATAAAAGGAAGTAAAATGAATTATCGGTTTTAATATTCACAATAGAAATAATGCGAGGTACAAAAATGGATAATTACACGCTTTCAATAATTATTCCCTGCTATAACGAAAAAGACCATGTAGAGGAGCTGGTTAAGAGAGTGCTTGCAACTCCTATAGAAAATAAGGAAATTATTGTCGTTGATGATAAGAGTACGGACGGCACTTCGGAGCTTCTGGATTCGGTTATATCAAAAATGGTTACGAAGGTAATTCATCACGAAGTGAATGGTGGGAAGGGCGCGGCACTGAAAACAGGCATTAAAAATGCTACAGGAGACATTATAATCATTCAGGATGCAGATTTGGAATATGACCCGAAGGACTACCTAAGCATAATAACGCCGATACTAAAGGGCGAATGCAAAGTGTGCTATGGCTCAAGATTTTTGAATAAAAAAGGGTTTGCGGATGGAGAGTATTTAAGCAATCACCTTGCCAATAAGCTGCTGACAGGGTTGTCCAATTTCTTTACCCATCAGCGTTTGACGGATATGGAAACATGCTATAAGGCATTTCGGCGAGAAGTTATTCAATCTGTAGAGATTTGTGAGAATCGCTTTGGATTTGAACCTGAAATTACTTCAAAAATATCGAAGATGCGCATTAGAATAAAAGAGGTTCCTATATCCTATTGCCCCCGCTCAATGCAGGAAGGGAAAAAGATAGGAATCAAGGACGGCATAAGGGCGCTGGTATGTATATTTAAGTATCATTGACATGGGAGAGACAGTAAGTGAGTATAGATGAGAAACAGGACGACGTATCATATCAAGATAACTGGCCGCTATTTGAAAAGTTTCTAGGATATCTTAGATATCTGAAAATAAAAAAATACATTCAGGAAATAGAGAGGCCAGTCTGCGCTGATATCGGCTGCGGATTTAATGGTAGGTTTTTATTCAGCATAGCGGATAAGATTGGGTATGGATACGGTTTCGACTTAAGGGCTAATGGCAGGAAGACTGGGAATATAGAGATAATTAATAATAGCAGTCTGGATGGAAGGATTCCGTTGGCAGACGGCACTGTTGACAGAGTGTTCCTTCTCGCTGTACTGGAACATCTGGATGAAAACGCGGTCATTATAGATGAAAGCTTTAGGGTTCTTAAACCCAATGGAAAAATCATTCTGACAACGCCAACGACTATTGCGAAACCAGTGTTAGAGTTCCTGAGTTATCGGTTGCATTTAATTAGTGAAGAATCTATCAGGGAACACAAGCATTATTATACAAAGAGTGAGTTACAGAGTATATTACGCAGTCATGACTGTGAATGTGAAGTTTATAAAAGATTTCAGATTTGTTTCAATCAGCTGATAGTAGGAAAAAAGAAGTGAGGTATGGATATGCGTAAAAATAGAGTTTTAGTAATGGGGGGGGGCTGGGTTTCTCGGTTCTCATTTGTGCGATAGGCTTATCGAGTCCGAAAATGATGTCATTTGTGTTGATAATTTGTTTACGGGCAGTAAAGACAATATAAGGCATTTGCTTAATAATCCATACTTTGAATTTATCCGTCATGATGTCACTCAGCCAATCTATGTGGAATGTGACCAGATTTATAATCTCGCATGTCCGGCATCACCTGTTCATTATCAGAAAGATCCAATTTATACAACTAAAACATCCATATATGGTTCTTTTAATGCTTTAGGGCTGGCAAAAAGGACGGGGGCGAGGATTCTTCAGGCTTCCACATCTGAGGTATATGGCGATCCTGATTGTACGCCGCAGCCTGAAAGCTATAGGGGTAATGTTAATACCATAGGTCCGAGATCCTGCTATGATGAGGGAAAGAGGGTCGCGGAAACCTTGTTCTTTGACTATCATAGGATGCATGGCGTGGATATTAAAGTCATGAGGATTTTTAACACATATGGTCCCAGAATGGATATAGGAGATGGAAGGGTTATTTCCAATTTTGTTGTACAGGCATTGAAAAATGAAGATATTACAATCTATGGTGAGGGTACCCAGACTAGGAGTTTCTGCTATGTAGATGATTTGATTGATGGAATGATAAAATTAATGAACAGCAGGGACGGTTTTCATGGTCCTGTAAATATAGGAAATCCGGGAGAGTTTTCTATTAAAGAACTGGCTGAAATAATCATTGATATGACAAACTCGAAATCAAAGATAGTTTATAGGCCATTGCCGCAGGACGATCCGCTTCAACGCCGGCCGGATATAAGATTGGCTAAAGAGGAATTGAATTGGATGCCCAGAATTGATTTGAGGGAAGGGCTAGGCAAAACGATTGATTATTTCAAAAGTATTGTTTAGAAGTGCAGTTTATGGCATATGGCAATGTGTCACGGATATTGTGATTGGAGAGAAAAATGGTATATACGTTTATAAGTTGGATGATAATTGGAACTTCTGCGTTTCTCTGGGGGTTTAGTATTTTGTCCTTAATTGGAAGGGTTAATCATTATCAGTATAAAGATTTGGATTTAATAATAATGACAGGCCTTTGCTCTTTAACTGTTTATGCGCAGATTTTCAGTCTGTTTTATAAGGTTGGAACGGCAGCGTTGATTGGGGTATTTTTTATTGATGCAGCATGCCTGATATTTATGTATAGAGATATTATAGAATGGATTAATAAGATGAAAAAGCTGCTTTTTTCATGCCGCCTGCTTATTGTGGTGTGTATCGGACTGGCAGCTATTATAATGTCTTTGAGCGCTGGGCAGATATATGATACTAATCTGTACCATGCACAGGCCATTCGCTGGATTGAGGAATATAGGGTAGTACCGGGACTGGGCAATTTACATTCAAGACTGGCATGCAACAGTTCTTTTTTTTGCCTACAGGCATTGTTTAGTTTCCGCGGAATAATTGGACAATCGCTGCACGGCATGAACGGATTTATTATGTGGATTATTTTGTCATATGTTGTTTGCTCTTTTAAATTTAGGGGAAACAAAAAAATATATGCATCTGATTTCGTACGAATGGTAGTAATTTGGTATTATGTGGGGACATCGTATTCCGTAGCGTTTTACGATGTGGCTTCACCGGGAACAGATGTTTGTACAATGGGACTGGTTGGCTATATAGTATGTAAATGGATTGATTTGCTTGAACAAGATAGGAAAAACATTGCGCCATATGCATATCTGTGTATTCTTGGAGTCTATGTTGCCACATTTAAATTGTCCTCTGCGATGATAGTCTTGTTGGTAATTATGCCGGCATACTGTTTAATCAAAGAAAGGAAATGGAAAGAGATTGCATTATATATTGGGCTGGGCGTACTTACAATTGCGCCGTTTCTTGCCAGGAATGTAATACTTTCGGGATACCTTGTATATCCATATCCCGGATTGGATTTATTCTCCCCCGATTGGAAGATACCTGTGGAAGATGCAGAATTCATGAAGGCGTTGATAACGACATGGGCACAGGGGTTTCGGGATACATTTAAAATGGTTTCATTTAGTGAATGGTTTCCTATTTGGAGAGAGAATATTTTGCCTTATGATTTAATCATGCAAAGAGAGTTAATAATAGATATAATTGCAATTCCGATAGCAATAATTATTGGAATAGTCAGCGGTCTGCGTAATAAGGACTGGAATTTCTTTCATGTCACGGCATGTTTAATAGCAGGCATTGTTTTTTGGTTCTTTAATGCGCCTACAAGGAGATTTGGTGAAATGTACCTAATCCTATTACCGGCATACTTGATTGGGAGTATTGCGAAAAATTTTAAATTCAAAAGGATAACTACAGTTGCTTTTGTTATATGGGGGGGGATTTGTATATATCATACTATGAAAGATGCGATGGTAAAAGCAGACCGGGCATATCTTATAAGAAGTGCTGATTATGACTACTTTAGCTGTCAGCAAATGGACTTTTATGGCCTGACCGTTTATTATCCTGAACAAGGTACGGACTTAACGGGTTATCATTATTTCCCGTCAGTTCCGGATGTGAATATATTATCCGGGATAGAACTCCGAGGAGATTCGTTTGAGGATGGGTTTAGGGTGCGAGAACCGTAACCTGCCCCATGACCTCATTTTTCCTGAATATATTCCCATATATGAATATTATCACGACTCTTTTCCGTTAGTATATATTGCTTTCCATCAAATTCTCGTTTGTCTCCCAGATTATAGCTTGAGACTATGCAATCCGGGACAAAATCTTCTTCGGAATATTTAGCTGTCTCATTTTCCACATTTATATGTGCATAATACAGATTGTCCTTATCAATAATCCAAAGCGGATATTCATAAGTATTAAAAGAGAGTTCCAAACCTATGTTTTTAACATCGCTATCACATATCTCATCCATTATTTCTCGATACTCATCCGCAACATTCAAGTTGCTCACATAATACTCCTCCTGCCAGCCGCCCTTCATAATTCCACCGTGATACCATGTCATGGCAAACAAGTCTATTGCGCAGCAGAAATAAATAATGGAAGCAGCTGTATGGCCTGCAAACTTAAACCGGCTGTTTTCATAAATATCCTGAAACTGCACCGCTATAATAGGACATAAAAGTGCAAAATACGAAATCATAAATCTTGATACAAAAGGACCCCACCGTATGATTAGGCAAAACAAACAGAACATTCCAAATGTAAAATAAGTTGCAATGGCGGCCTTTTGTTTATGCCTTATATGACGATATAAGCACCAGCATAAGGATATAATTGATAATATTAAAACTATTGGATTGACTGCAGTATCCTGTCCGAAGCACTGCGCTTCATAAACTTTGAATAGACTTCCATCCTCAGAAAGGGAAGGGTGATTCAATTCTACATGCAAAATGCGTGCTGCTGTAGTTACAAAACTGTATACAATCCTGTCGCTTCTGTAAATATAAATATTTGGAAAATTAAGTGTAAAATTTTTCAAAAAGTTTACTATGAGATATGTGGGCTGTGCAGTGCCTACAATCTGTCTTTGTCCTATAAAGGGCGGACTAACGGCATGGAAAGTAATAATGTTTCTTATAATTTCCGGTGAGATAAAAATAACAAGCAAAGGGATAACGATTGCTAATAATTTAAGAATTGGCACAATTGGGTCTCTTCTTTTTATACATACCACAAGCAAGCCTACAACCATCATAAACATTCCGATAGATACTGTGGGTTTGGTTAAATATCCGTATACAACACAGGCGCTCAATATGAGACATATATTTATATTGTTTAGGTTAAATATAATGTGATCTTTGGATAAAGCAAAATCTAAAATAAAATGTGTAAAGATTAAGAACCAAATGCATGCAAAATGATCCACTTGCGTTGTCAATGCTTCTGCAAACGCAATAGGCATGCACATGAATAATAAAGAAGACATTTTTGCCCATTTTTCCGTACAGCCAAGCCTATATGCCAATTTTGTGACCAGCCACGCATTGGTGATATAGCAGGACCATTGTAGAATATGAAACAGACAATTCGTTTTGCCAAATATGATATATACATGCAGATTAATAAATTCAGTCAGAGCAGGACAGGCAACCTGTCGTATATCATTGGTAGCAAAGTGCTTAACTGATTCATTCTGAGCCCAATGCGCAATTCGCGCCAAATGATAAGTCATGGAATCGTAATTATATGGAATAGTGCCTAACGCCCATAGAAAAGTAATTATTCCTATTATAAGATGGGGGGGGCATTTTTTTGCCATACTTAATGCCCTTGTAATAGTTAGTTTTAAGTTAAATTTACTTTTTTTAATTTTACATATAAGTATGATTAATATTACATCAAGTATAATCCAGCCCGCACATATAGAAAGCTGATTAACAGAATGGAGCATTGAAAGGAATTCTGTTAAAAGATACATGTAAGTTACCCATGAAACGATTGCATACGAATATCGTTTTACCTTATCGCAAACTGATTCAAAAATTACGTAAAACAGAACAACTGCTAATAACATCGCCTATACCCGTGTGAAGCTTAAAGGTGTCAGACTTAAGCTTTACATTTCCTTTTTGTTTTAATATTTAGAATTATACTTCAATACAATAATTGCGTCAATACAAGGGTAACCTACAGAAGTTCAACTAAAATCATAAAATGCCTTTGAAAAATAATTATTTTATGATAGAATTACAACTAGATTTAGAGACGGTGAGCCGGAGCGATATGAAAAAGTTAGTTCAGATTAATACAGTCTGCAATAACAGCACAGGACAAATTATGCATGATATCCAAAAAGAAGCAGTAGCGCAGGGATATGATGCTATTTCATTTGTCGGAAGAAGGAAAGTATATACGGATCTTAAATGTGAGAAGTTCGGCAATCCGATATCGTTCTGGTCGCATGTGGTTATAAATACATTGTTTGACTGTCAGGGATATGGGTCATATTTCGCAACCCAAAAACTTATACGCAGACTGAGGGAAGAGAATCCTGATATTATACATCTACACAACCTGCACGGATATTATTTGCATCTTCCGCTGTTATTCAGATACTTGAAGGAAGAGTTTAAGGGGAAGCTATTTTGGACTTTCCATGACTGCTGGCCATTTACAGGACATTGCCCATACTTTGTAATAGCCGAATGTAGCAGATGGAAGAAAAAGTGCTATAAATGTCCACAAAAAACGTCATATCCTATCAGCTTTTTTTTAGATTTGTCATCTAAAAACCATGAGAATAAAAAGAAAATGTTTACATCCGTTAAAAATTTGACGATTATCACCCCATCAGAATGGTTGGGACGTTTGACAGAAAAGTCTTTTTTTAAAGGTTTTAATGTTCAGGTGATTCATAACGGAATTGACACTGGGACATTTTCGCCGTGTCTGGACAAGCTTAAAATACAGGAGATTTTGAGTAAATATAGCATTCCCGATAACAGAAAAATTTTACTGGGTGTTGCCGGCATATGGGAGTCCAGAAAAGGACTGGATAAGTTCATTGGATTGTCTGGTTTAGTAGGAGACGATTATATAATAGTTTTGGTAGGGCTTAGTAAGCATAAGATTAAATCCATGCCAGACAGCATAATAGGAATAGAGCGGACAGAAAACAAGGCCGATTTGGCAGTGTTGTATTCAATGGCTCATATATTTATCAACCCTTCCATGGAGGAATCATTTTCACTGGTAACAGTTGAGGCAATGGCATGCGGAACGCCGGTGATTGCACTTGGCACCAGCGCCGTAAAAGAGCTTGTGGATGAAGACTGCGGAATAATCCTGCGGCAAAACCACGTAAAAGACTATATGGATGCCATTAAGGAAATAGAGTCAAAAAGTTTATCAAGGGAATTAATTGCGCAAAAAGCCTTGAGGTATCGTAAAGAATGTATGACAAAGAAAGTGTTGGAATTGTATGAATATACAGAGCAAGTTATTTCGGAATAAGAAAGTTGATTTCTGTATTTTGAAGGAGCCGTATGGAAAAAAAGATAAGTATTATTTTAGTAAATTATAATGGTGGAAAATATAATGATAAATGTATTACGTCTGTTCTGAATAGTACAATGAGAAACCAAATACAGATAATTGTGGTTGATAATGCATCTACGGATGATTCCCTTATTTTGTTGAAAAAAAAATGGGGATGTGATGAACAGGTACAAATTATAGAATTAGATAAAAACTATGGATTTTCAAAAGCAAATAACGAAGGCATTCGTTGGTCGATAAAACAGGGAATAAAATATTTTTTGCTTTTAAATAATGATACAGAAATAGAGCCTGATACAATAGAACGAATGTTTTTGCAATATCAAAAAACAAACGGAATTATTGTACCTAAGATTTTGTACGCTGATAGAAGAGATACTATTTGCTACGCGGGGGGCAGTTTCTCGCCAATAGTAAAAAAATCAATTCAGAGGGGGCTGAATCAAATTGATAAAGGGCAGTTTAATATAAGTGGCGAATGCCAATTTGCAAGCGGATGTGCCATGTTTCTATCAGAAGATATTGTACATCGAATCGGTTTTTTAGATGAACGCTTTTTTTTATATTATGAAGATACGGAATATAGCATGCGTGCCGCCCAAAATCATATTAGAATCTGGTATTGCGCGGAAGCAGTAGTATACCATAAAGTAAATGGCTCTACAAAAGGGAATGAAAAACCTGCCAATGCTTATTATATCAGTAGAAACTGGTTGCTTTGCAATAGCATTCATTTGTATAAAAAGCATCATTTGAATAGTAGATTTTATATTTTTCTTTTATACTTTTTCTGCAATAGGTTTGCATGGATTATAATTTGGTTCTTACAAGGGAGAAGAAATATGTGCAGGGCACAGATGCAGGGAATAATTGATTTTTATCGTAAGAAATGGGGAAATAAAGAATGAAGATAAGAAATGAAAGCAAGTGGATTGCATATATTTTTTTGATTTCGATAGTGGCTTATGGTATTATTATATCTTTTTTTACATCTACAGTTCACGTTGGCGTTGACGAGGAATTATATGTGTCTTTAGCGCGTTCATTTCATTACAAAGGGAATTTTGAGTATGAAAATCAAATCATGGATTATAATTGCGTATTATATTCCATGATAATCTCAATTGCGTATTATTTTTATTCGCCACAAAATATTCTGTTCATTATGAGAATGATAGGGGTTATCAGCATGACGTCGGCGATATTTCCTATTTATTTTCTTGCAAAGGATATTCTGCAGGATAATAAAAAAGCTGTCTTAATGAGTGGATTTTTAATGACAATGCCGTATATGTTTGACTGCGCTTATATTATGCAGGAGGTGCTGAGTTATCCGTTATTTATGTGGACGGCATTCTTTTTATATTGCGCTTTTGGAAGAAATAATAAGGAAAATATGTTTCATGTCATAACAAGTTCTATATTTTCAGTTTTATGCGTGTTCACTAAAACATATATGTTCTTTATTCCCTTTGTAATAAATGCAAACTCACTATATGATATAGCAAGGAAAGAAAATAAAAGAAAATATATTTTGAATACAGTTGTATATGACATTGTATATTTTTGTTTTTTTATGGGAATGTATTTTTGCATTTTTGTAATAAACGGCTTTGAGAAAGGAAGTAATCATTATGCATCCGTATTTTCTAATTTATTTCCCATTAGTATAAACACAGTAATTTACGGTGTTATAGGCTGTATTATTTATGCTGCATTTTTTGCTGTCAACACCGGCATTTTCCCGATAGGCACAATTATTTGCAAGTGGCTTGGCGGGGATAGGACATGGCTGATTCGGTTTTTGCTGGTGTCAATCGCTTTTATGATTCCTGAAATAGTCTTTATGATTTTTTTGGCAGAAGAAGGCACAGGGACTCTGCCGCATAAATTTTATTTTCGCTATTTCCAAATTTTTGTGCCGCTTATTTTGATTCTATTTATAAAATATAAAGAAAATACGGGGTTGGGAAAAGCGCATGGAATACAGGCGGGAATGATAATGAGTTTATGCATTACAACATTATATTTCTTTTGTATGCAGGGAAAGACCAGAGAGGGTATTATAGACGGTCACTTATTTTTATTTATTGAGAATATATCTAAATATATTGTGCCATATGCGGATATTGCAATAATGTTACTATTATTGGCAGCACTGGTATTCGTATTGTGGTTATTTCGTAAGAATGAAACTATTCAGCTAATGAACAAGCTGGTAAAAGTAGGAATAATAGGTATAGTATTTTTTTGGATAATAGAAACAGTTCAGCTGCCATTTTATACTAATGTAATAGCAGATGGAAAAACTATACAAAATGACAGTATTAAAATAGCGCAGTATTTGAATCAGGAAAAATATGAACATATCTACTATGTTTGCGACGCCCAAAATGCGGGCTCTGGTTACATAAGAAATTTTTATGGGTATATTATTCAGTCGTATGAAACAATATCGGAAGAAGATATGCTTGAACTTTTTCAGATGCAGCCAAAGGAATCCCAAATAGCTTTTTTGGCTGCATCTGAAGTGGAGATAGATAATAATAGGCTGGAGTGCATATCTTTGGATACTGAAAGGTTGATATTATATGTTCCTGCTGAAACAGCATTGGAAGAATGACAATTATGGGGAAGCTCAAAGCTTTCTAAAACATGAAGCATAACAAAGTAATCCGATGTGAATTAGAAGGGCTGACCAACTCTGCTATATTAAAATCAAAAAAACGCCTTTGAAAAATGGTTATTATATGATAAAATTACAACTAGATTTTAAGGAGTAGGTAAGTAGTGCATGCAAATAAAGTGCTGAAACTGTATGGGTACGTAAAGTGAAAAATTATAATTATGATTATTACAGAGCGCTTTAATGTGGAGCAGTTTATAGAAAAGACAGCGAACTTTTCGTGCCAAAGGCAAGGTGTGAAGGATTATTGCATGTGAATTATTATTATAGTATAATATAAAAATAGATATCTGTTGAATATAATAATTTGTATTTCTAATATTTATGCAAAATATGAGCATTTTTAAAAAGCAGGGCACACCTCATATTTACAAGATTAAGCCCCAGATAAAAAGAATTAGATGCCGCTACTAAAACTCAAGTGGTCAGTTATACTTGTTTTTAGGCTATTAGTGTAAAATTAGGCAGTATTTTGGTACGAAAATAAGGTGATACAAGATGAAAGCGTTATTTGTTTTGCATGAAAGCAAGTTCATATATGGGGCAAACCGTAGTATTTCGGAGTTGTTAAAAGCTGTAGATTATGATTTTGATATTTTAATCTGCGAAAGTTTTACAGTAAAGGTTGATGAAGCTGAAATCAGAAATTTATGTGGAAAGCATTTGCAGAAAATATATATTTGCTGGTTGCCGCGATATCGGGTTTATCATTATGATAGGTTAGGAGTTATACAGGAGCTTTCCCATATTGTTAATAACGCAATGGCATGGTTATTTGCTAAAAAAAGAAAGAAGATTATTAAACAGGGGAATTATGATTATGTACATTTAAATTCAGTGGTGCTGTTTCCTGTTTTAGATAATTCCGCAGCTTATATCATGCATGTTAGGGAAATAACCAACCCGGATTATTATAATATAAAAAACTTTATTAAAAAAATGCAAAAAGCAAGCGGCGTTATTTGTATAGATGAAGTAACAAAAAAAGCGCTGGAACAGATTATGCCTGATTTGAAGAACCTTGTGTTGAATAATCCTTTTAATATGTTAGGACTTGCGGAAACGAATTATGAGGAAAGTTTACAGCAATATGGGCTTAGTGCAGATAATACAATCTTCGCGTTGATCGGACGGGTAACAGAGGGCAAAGGGGCGAAACTTGTTATAGGGGCTTTTATGCGGCAGCAGAATGATAAGAGCCGCCTTTTGATAGTGGGTAATGCAAACCATGCTTATGGCAAAGAATGTCAGGAGATGGCAAAAGAGGATAAAAGAATTATTTTCTGTGGCGAGTTGAAAGATACAAGAGGGATATACCGTATTAGTGATTATATTATCAGGGGAGATGCGGACATTGGCATTGGAAGGACTATGTATGAAGGCCTCTATGCCGGAGCGGGTATTATTATTCCCGGAAGCATAGAAAATTTACAATTTTTCCCTGAAAAAGAGAGATTTAAAGAAAAGATATTTTTCTATCCACTAAGCAATGAGATGGAATTATGCCACATCATAGAAAAGCAGTCACAGGTCAAGCAGACGGATAGACAACTATACAGCAATGTTGAAGAGTATATAAAGAAATATAAAAAATATATTAATGAAGTAATAGGGAACTGAGGAAGAGAGTATGAAATATGCGCTAATAGGATGTGGCAGAATATCACCAAATCATTTTGCCGCGGCAAAAGCAAATAATCTTGAAATAGTAGCAATATGTGATCTAGTGCCTGTCAATATGCAGGATAAAATATTAAAATTTGATTTGGGTGATACGGTAAAACAATATACAAAGTTTGAGGAAATGCTTGAAAAAGAACGCCCCGAATTGGTGGCGATTGCAACAGAAAGTGGAAGGCATGCGGAAATTGCGCTTACATGCATGGATTATGGTTGCAATTTAATCATAGAAAAACCAATTGCGCTGTCCATAGAAGACGCAGATAAGATTATTGAGAAAGCCAAACGTTTACATTTAAAGGTATGTGCAAACCATCAAAATCGTTTCAATAAATCAATTCAAAAAATTCGTGAAGCAGTTGAAAAGAAACGTTTTGGAAGAATGTTTTATGGAACAGCACATGTAAGATGGTGTCGAGATAGGGAATATTATGACAGGGCAAGCTGGCGTGGCACATGGGAGCAGGATGGCGGCGCGTTGATGAATCAGTGTATCCATAACATAGATTTGCTTCGCTGGATGATGGGTGATGAAGTGGAGGAAGTGATTGGTATGACAGATCGTCTGCACCATCCCTATATTGAGGCGGAAGATTTAGGCATTGCGCTCATAAAATTTAGAAACGGAGCTTATGGCATTATAGAGGGAACAACAGATATTTATCCCCAAAATTTGGAAGAAACTCTGTATTTATTTGGTGAAAAGGGAACTGTAAAAGCAGGCGGAGTATCTGTGAACGTTATCGAGGAGTGGAGGTTTTCTGACATGCTGGATAATCCGGAAGACGTGAAGAGACAGTTTCACGAAAACCCGCCGAATGTATATGGGTATGGACATACGCCGTTGTATGCAGATGTAATTGATGCTATCCAAAATGACAGGAAACCTTACGTGGATGCTGAGGCGGGAAAGAGGGCGTTGGAGTTGGTGTTGGCGATATATCAATCTGCGGCTACGAGAGAGCGTGTAAGATTTCCGTTAGAGAAGTGTGCAACGATTGATTTTCAAGGGAGATTTCAATGAGGGATATTGTGAATTACTCAGAAAAATACGCTGAACATAGCTTTGAAGAATATAAAGTTTTCTATCGAAGAAGAAAGATACTAGAGATTATTGACAAAGTTCACCCTAGAAGTATCCTTGAAATTGGATGTGGAAGCGAACCGTTATTTTTATATGTAAATAACGTGGATTTTACTGTTGTAGAAGCATCACCAAACTTTTATGAAAATGCAGTAAAATTAGCAAAGGATAGGAATGAAACCATTACTATCATAAATGGCTTTTTTGAAGAAGTTGCATCAAAGTTATCTAATCAATACGATATGATTATATGTGCATCTCTGCTTCATGAAGTTGAGCAGCCAAGTGAACTATTAGGTGCGATTGTGGGAGCGTGTAATGAAAATACTATTGTAAATATCATAGTGCCTAATGCTAATTCTATGCACCGCTTATTGGGAAAAGAGATGGGTATATTGGCGGATGTGCATGATATGACTCGTAATAATAAGGATTTTCAACAAAATAGTGTTTTTGACAAAAAAACTTTAAATAAGATAGTAATGGAAAGTGGAATGGAAATTTTGGATCGGGGGGGACATTTGTAAAGCCTTTTTCGCACAAACAGATGTATGAAATGATGGAGTCAGGAATACTGAGCAATGAAGTGTTAGATGGTCTATATATATTGGGAGAGAATGAGATGGCTGAGTTTGCCAGTGAGATATATGTTAACTGTAGGGTAAAACGGTGAAGCGTATGATGAACAAGGAGAAATATAAACAATTTTGTGAAAGCGTATATGTACCAATTTATTCTAAGCCATGGTGGCTGGACGCTGTATGTCAATCATCTAATTGGGATGTTTGGCTATATGAAAAGGGGGGCGATATTCTTGCCGCCATGCCGTATTACATGGAGATGAGAGGGCAATATCAATATATTACAAAGGCACCATTAACACAGAATAATGGTATTATTTTCAAATTTTATAAAGAGAGTAAAAGGGAAACAAAGGCAAAATTTCAGGAACATGTAATAGATGCGGTAAATGAATTTATTGAATCATTGGCATTAGATGTTTATGAGCAACAATATCATTACAGCTTTGATAATTGGCTTCCATTTTATTGGAATCAATATACGGCGATGATAAGATACACATATGTACTGGAAGATACTTCTGATTTGGATATGTTGTGGGATGGAATATCGTCTAGTTACAGAAATATTATCAGGAAGGGATATAAAATTGCAAAAGTATGTGAGGGGCATGATGCAGATGAATTTTGGGAACTGCATAAAAAGGTATTTAATAAACAGCAATTAGAGTGTCCTTTTTCATATGATTTATGGATACGTTTATATAAAGCATGCAAAGAGAATAACTGCGCAAAAATATTATATGCTAAAGATAGCAATGGTTGTACTTTGAGTATTATTTTTTTGATTTGGGATGAACAGTCCGTATACCATTTATTAGGTGGAAGTATGCCGGAATATCAGAATATGCAGACATATGATATGCTGATATGGGAAGGTATAAAATTTGCATCAAAGATGGGACTGAAATATGATTTTGAAGGTTCTGTTATTAAGCGAATATCCAAATCTATGCGTCAGTTTGGAGGAAAACCCATGCCATATTTTAGAATACGGAAAGTTTTTAATCCGGAAATAATACGCGAAGAAGCAGAAAGGCAGATATTATTGTTGGAAAAAGGTGATTCATAATAACATTAATGCTTTCAGAGGATTTAAAATGGAATTTCGAGATTTAAAGACACAGTATTTACAACATAAAGATGCAATAGATTCTGCTATACAAAATGTACTGTTAAGAGGACAGTTTATTGGCGGGCAGCCGGTTGAAGAACTGGAAGAGAAATTGGCTGACTATGTTGGAGTTAAACATTGTATTACCTGCGCCAATGGAACCGACACCCTACAACTTGCATTGATGGCTTGGGGTATAGGCGAAGGCGACGCTGTTTTTGTCCCTGACTTTACTTTTTTTTCAACTGCGGAAGTAGTACCATGGGTTAATGCTGTACCTATCTTTGTAGATGTTGATGAAGACACTTTTAATTTGTCTGCTGAGTCATTAGAGATTGCAGTTAAGAATGTTTTGCAAGAGGGGAAATTAATGCCTAAGGCGGTAATTGCGGTAGATTTATTTGGACAGCCCGCAGATTTCCCGGCAATTAGAAAGATTACGGATAAATATCATTTGTTGCTTTTGGAAGATGCAGCGCAGGGATTTGGCGGTAAAATAGGTGAGAAACGAGCATGTAGTTTCGGAGATATTGCAACAACATCCTTCTTTCCGGCGAAACCGTTGGGCTGTTATGGCGACGGGGGTGCCGTATTTACAAATAATGATGAATGGGCAGAGTTGATTCGTTCTTATAAGGTGCATGGAAAAGGCGCGGATAAATATGATAATGTACGAATTGGAATGAATTCAAGATTAGATACGCTGCAGGCGGCAGTGCTGATTGAGAAGTTGAAATTTTTTGATGAGGAATTGGTTAGATGTAATGAGATAGCAAATGAATACTATAATAGGTTAAGGCATGAGTTTCATATTCCTGTAATTTTATCAGGCATGACTTCGGCATGGGCACAATATACCATATGTTTTGAAAACATAGAACAGCGTATAAAGAGTATAAATGTACTGAAGGAAAGGCATATACCAACAGCAATTTATTATAAAAAAGCATTACATTTACAAGAAGCATTTAATAGTATTGGTGTGAAAGAAGCAAATTGTACTGTAGCTGTAAAACTGAGTGAAGTATGTTTATCTTTGCCAATGCACGCATATTTGGATGAAAACGATATTGCTTTAGTCAGTGATGCTTTAATAGGTTCATTATACTAAAATATATTAATAAGAATGGGTGTTGGAGATAATGGTAGATGAACAATAAGGAAATAATAGAAGCTTTTTTAGAGTTTGAAAATCATAGTAATGTATTAAATTATCATTATAAATATCAGGATATGTTAATGTGGCCTTTTGTCAGAATATATGTAATAGATGCAATTGTGAGGAGCAATATAAGCGAAGAAGCGGGCTATGTTGACAGTGCGGCGCAAAAAAAAGGAATCATTAAACTTTTTAGTTATAAATGGATGCAGTTATTTAAGATTCAGAAGAATCCTTTATTTTGCCGAAAGCATAAAGATATTATTTTTTTTCGGTCTGCAGTAGGAAGTATTAAGGACGATACAGGAAAGTATTGTGATATAGTCCATGATGATTTCATAGCATTATATGATAATACAGCAATTATTGAAGACGCCCCATTTTTTAGACATTTTTATCCAACTAAATATAAGGCATATGAGTCAGATTTCCTTGATATCATATGCATGTTAAATGAAAAAATTGCCCGATTAAATCGGGCGGATGATGTTACAATTAATGAGTTTCTTAATTATTTGAGAACTGATTTACCATTTAAAATTAAGGAAGAACATTGGAGAACGCTTAGAATAATATTAGAAAGATATGCAAAAAATAATAAACTGATATATGAATATTATAAAAGATGTTTTATGAATATGCAGCCTAGGATTGTATTTGTAACACAGGGCTGTTACGGAAGTCATGCAGCTTGCAAAATAAAAGTTTTGCATGATTTAGGAATTCCGTGTGCGGAAATGCAGCATGGAGTAGTTACATTATCACACTTTGCTTATAATTTCTCTAATGTTATTTATACAAGCAAAGAGTATTTAGAGTATATGCCGAATGTATTCCTGACATTTGGAAGATATTGGATGAATCGCGTAAGACTTCCTATTAAAATGGAAGTTTTGGGAAGTGCAAATTTCTATCGGAATAAATGTAAGATGAATGAGCAACAAGCAAAGGAAATTTTGGTATTGCCATCTGAGGATACACAGGCATGGAGAGATTTGATTGCATTTATCGGTAAAAGCTTTCCGAATAAATCAGTAATTGTTAAAATACATCCATTGTATCAAATGCAGTATAAAATTTTTGAAGAAATAGAGAATGAGCAGAATAATGTAAAAGCGTATATTAATGGAAATATATATGATTACTTAACCCGGGCGTATGTCGTAATAGGAGATAAAACTACAGTACTCTATGAGGCTGCGGCATTAGAGAAAATCGTTATGATTTGGAATAATGCACATAGTATGCATGCTGATTCTAATCTCGGATACCTATTTAATGATAAATATGAATTGATTGGACTGCTAAAGGAAATATCTTTAGTGAAACATAAGTGTGCTATTGAGACAAAAGATATTTTTGTGGATGATATAAAAGAGAATTATTTAAAGTTTATTCAAAAATATTTATGAATATCTAAAGTTTTCTGACTGATAAGATGTGAAAGGAGTGTCAGGAGAATATAATGGAACTTGGCAGTGAATATCATATTGATTTTACTAATATAACGATAAAAGATAATAATATTTACTCATATTTAAAGGAATATAATGTATTTTATACAGATTATGGGCGTACAGCAATCAGGTTGCTATATCAGTATATTATGACGGAAAAATGCAGGAATGATTGTAAAATTTTAATGCCGTCATACATATGTGAATCCGTACAGAATATATTTCCAAAAGAGAAAATAGTTTTCTATGATTTACAAGAATCTTTTGAAGTAGAGGAACAGTTGCTTGTCAGTCAAATTGAGTCGGGGGATTTTGATGAGAGTATTTTTTATTTAATGAATTATTTTGGTGGCTTGACTTCACAGAGGATATTAAAAAATCTTAGGACATTGTGTTGGGAGCATCGGATAACGGTTGTGGAAGATACAACTCATAGCATTTTTACGAAGCCTTCTACTATTGGAGATTATTGTATTGCCAGTCTGCGTAAATGGATGGCAGTGCCAGAAGGAGCTGTAATTTACAGTAAAAATCAGCTTCCCGAAGAATGGGGTAAATTAGAACATGCTCAGGCATCGCATAAAATTGAAGCCATGGTATTAAAAAATTTATTCCTCGGGCATACAGGGGCCTATCTGGATTTAAAAGATTTAGATTTGATTAATAGGAATTACCGATATATTTTTACAAATGAAGAGGAACAAATTGAAAGCAGGGATAAGTTATATGGAATCTCAGATGTATCTTCCTTTCTCTTAGCTTGTGGGGATGTGAATCAGATAATTGCTAAAAGAAAGAAAAATTATTATTTTCTTAAAGAAATGTTGCAGGACAGCGGGATTGAATTATATCCATGTGCTAATATGCAGGAGCTTGACGGAGTTCCATTTGTTGCATTATTATTGTCAGATAATGGACAGAGAGATTTGCTTAAGCATAATTTATCTGAACATAAAATATACTGTGCAGTGCATTGGTCAATTAAAGACAAAGCACAATTGGATCATGTTAATGTTCAAAAATGGACAGAGCAACTTATTTCCCTGCCTATTGACCAACGGTATGGAATCGAAGAAATGGAATATCTGGCGGAAACAATTATTTCATGCTTTAGAAGGTAATGTAGTTATGTCACAATCAGAAATTGTTAAATTTGAAATAATTCCTTGCAAAGATGCTAATAAATGGAATAAAATAGTAAAACAATTTCCCCACTGGGATATTTATTATTTAAATGAATATGCCCATTCTTTGGAAATACATGGGGATGGTGAGGCATATCTGGTTCATTTTTTATATATGAGTGGCAACAAAGAGTGTGAGTTGTGCTATACTGTTATGAAAAAAGACATTGGCGGAGATGAGAGATTTTCCGGGTTGCTGGTTCAGGGACAGTGGTATGATCTGGAAACACCATATGGATATGGAGGTTTTTTGCTCCGGGGAGATTTTTCAGAAAATGTCAGAATAATATTTGAAAGTAAAATGACAGCTTATGCCAGAGAAAATATGATTATCAGTCAGTTTGTCAGGTTTTATCCGGTGTATCGGAATGATGTTCCTTACAGCCGGTTGACAAATAGTAAAGTACAGTATTTAAAAGATACTATTTATGTAGATACAACTAGCGATGAAATTATTATGAAACAGATGGATAGTAAAAATCGGAATATGGTAAGGAAAGCAATTAAGCTGAACATTACGGTATTTCATGATAAAGGTAAATATTTGGACGAGTTTATTAAAATATATGAAGAAACAATGAAGCGCAATGGGGCTTCTTCCTATTATTATTTTGGGCGGGCATATTATGAATATTTATTAGAATATATGCAGGATAATTTAGAAGTATTTTATTCTGTTTATGAAGATAAGATTATTGGTGCGGCAATTTTCTTTTATAATCAGGAATTTATGCACTATCATCTTTCGGGGTTGTATACGGAGTACAGGTATACGGCGGCTAGTAATTTACTGTTGTATGAAGCTGCGAGGTGGGCATGTGAAAAAGGAATCAGATTACTGCATTTAGGCGGAGGAAATGAGGCGGAGGACAGTCTATTTGGATTTAAGAAACAGTTTAATAAAAATGGCAGACTGCCTTTTTACGTAGGAAGAACAATTTTTGATGAATCCGGATACAGAAAACTTCTTGAAATGAGGAGGCAGGCGGACTGTCATTTTGATGAAAATAATTCGTTTATGATTCAGTATAGAAAATAAGTATGGGAGATTGAAGTGGAAAAAATATTTATTATTGCGGAAGCGGGAGACAATCACAACGGAAGTATAGAGTTGGCATTTCAGCTTATTGATAAGGCTGTGGAAGCGGGAGCGGATTGTGTTAAATTTCAGACTTTTGTAACAGAAGAGGTTATCTCTAAAAATGCTGAAAAAGCAGATTATCAGAAGGAATCTACAGGTAGTGATGGCAATCAGTATGAGATGGTAAAAAAACTGGAATTATCTTTTGAGCAGTTCAGGCGGCTTCAGTTATACGCCAAGGAGAAAAAAATTATTTTTTTATCGACGCCGTTTGATATACCCAGTGTAGAATTTTTATATAGTATTGAGATTCCATGTTTTAAAATTCCGTCCGGTGAGATTACAAATTTCCCTTATTTGGTAAAAATTGCAGAAACCGGAAAGGATGTAATTATGTCTACAGGGATGGCGGAGTTAGAAGAAATAGATACGGCAGTTCGGGTTTTAAGAGAACATGGCAGCGGAAGCATCAGTTTACTGCATTGTAATACGGAATATCCGACACCGATAGAAGATGTTAACCTTCGCGCAATGTTAACGTTAAAAGAAAGATATGGCGTTAAAGTTGGGTATTCTGACCATACATTGGGCATTGAAGTGCCAATTGCAGCAGCAGCCCTGGGGGCGGAGATTATTGAAAAGCATTTTACGTTAGATCATAATATGGAAGGACCTGATCACAAAGCAAGCCTGGAACCGGATGAATTGAAAGCGATGGTTACAGGAATCAGAAAAATTGAGAAAGCATTGGGAAATGGCATAAAAACGGCTAGTCCGTCGGAGAAGAAGAATATTGATATTGCCAGAAAGAGCATTGTTGCCAGACGAAATATTAAAAAAGGAGAAATACTGTCTGAGGAAAATCTGGCAGTAAAGCGTCCTGGAAATGGAATTTCACCCATGAAATGGGAGAGGGTGATTGGCACAAATGCAGTCAGAGATTTTGTAGAGGATGAAATGATAGAATGTTAAAGAAAGTAGCTGTAGTAACGGCAACCCGCGCAGAATATGGAATTTTAAAAAATGTTATTGAGAAGATAGATAAATCTGAACAGTTGGAGCTTTGCCTTATCGTAACAGGAATGCATTTGGTGCCAGAATATGGGATGACAGTAGAAGAAATTGAACAGGATGGATACCGTATTTCAGAAAAAGTTGATATATTATTAACTTCTAATACTCCAGCATCGGTATCTAAGACTATGGGACTTGCTATGATTTTGTTTTCAGAAGTGTTTGAAAGGCAAAATCCTGATATGCTTATAGTATTAGGAGATAGATATGAATTATTATCCGTTTGCAGTGCGGCAATGAATGCAGGAATTCCAATTACGCATATATCCGGAGGGGAAACAACACAGGGGGCAATAGATGAAAGCATAAGACATTGTATCACTAAGATGAGCTATCTACATTTTCCGGCATGTGAAGCTTATAGAAAAAGAATCATACAGCTTGGTGAGGAACCAGAGCGTGTTTATAATTTTGGTGATGTGGGAGTGGAAACACTTAGAACGATTCCGCTAATGAGTAAAGAAGAGTTGGAGAAATCAATTGACTTTTCTCTGGACAAACCATATTTAAGTGTTACTTTTCATCCAACTACATTGGAAAGTGAAGAAGCCGAAAAGCAAATGAAGGAAGTTCTTGCGGCATTGGAAGTATTTCCGGATATGAAATTCGTTTTTACAAAAGCAAATGCAGATGCCGGTGGGAAAAAAATGAATGATTTAATCGACCGGTACAGCAATTCCCATGATAATTGTATTGCTTTCGCATCACTGGGAATCAGACGCTATTTAAGCTTACTGAGGTATTCCAGTGGCATACTGGGGAATTCTTCCAGCGGTATTGTGGAAGCCCCTTCTTTCGGAATTCCAACAATCAATATAGGGAGCAGACAAAAGGGAAGACTGCAGGCAGACAGTATTTTAAACTGTGAACCTGAAAGAGAACAAATTATTAGGGCGGTTATACAGTCTCAAAGTAAAGAATTTTTGGAACGGGCAAGAAATACAAAGAATCCTTATGGTGATGGAGATGTTTCGACACAGATTGTAAAGGTAATAACAGAATATTTATATCAGAATAAGATTTATCTGGAAAAGAAGTTCTATGATGTCATATAATTATAGAAAGCACTGGAGAGGAAAAATGAGAAATCTTGCGGTAATTCCGGCTAGAAGCGGTTCAAAAGGGTTAAAAGATAAAAATATTAAAGAACTTTTGGGGAAACCGTTGATGGCATATACTATTGAAGCTGCAATAGAATCCGGATTGTATGATACAGTGCATGTGTCAACTGATACGGATAAATATGCCCAGATTGCGATGGAATATGGGGCGGATGTGCCATTTCTTAGAAAAAAGGAATTGTCTACGGATGCTGCTTCTACTTGGGATGTAGTAAGATTTGTGATACAGGAATATGAAGAAATGGGAAAAAGGTTTGATGTGGTAACGGTTTTACAGCCGACATCGCCTTTACGTACAAAGGAAGATATTATTGATGCATACAGTTTTTTTGAGGAAAAGAAGGCAAATATGATTTCATCGGTTTGTGAGATGGAACACTCTCCATTATGGAGCAATACATTACCAGATGATTTGTCGATGGAATACTTTGAAGATGAGGAGACAGCATATATACCCAGACAGAAATTGCCTGTTTATTATAGAGAAAATGGGGCGGTTTATATTTTGAAAGTAGATTATTTGATGAACAATACTGCATTGTATAAAAACAGGTGCTTTGCATATATCATGGAAAAAGAACATTCAGTAGATATAGATGAAGAAATTGATTTTCTGTTTGCCCAAATTATACTTGCTGATTGTCACTAGTAGATGCGCTGGTATTGGGTAAATAAAGGAAAGGATGAATTGAATATGGATAGAAAGTCATTTGATGCAGAATGGGAAGTAATTCACAGCACACAGGAATGGGGGAAATATCCTTCAGAACATGTTATTAGATTTATAGCAAGAAATTTTTATAGCGAGAAAAGGAATACCATAAAAATTCTGGATTTTGGTTGCGGGGGGGGCAGTCACACTTGGTATTTAGCAAGGGAAGGCTTTGATGTATATGCGTTTGACGGTTCAGAAAGCGCAGTCAAAAAAACAGGAGAGAGGTTATCGGCGGACAATCTGTATGCGCATCTTGAAGTGGCGGATGCATTGAAATTGCAGTATGAGCAGGATTATTTTGATGCAGTAATTGATAATGTTTCTATTTATGCTAACAGGCAGGAAAATATCGTTGCCATGTATGAGGAAATATTTGATATATTGAAACATGGAGGGAAACTTTTGACAGTATGTTTTGGGAAAAAAACGTCAGGGTGCAGGAGTGGACAGGAAATAGAGAAAGATACATATATTAATATAGAAGAAGGCGTTCTGGCAAACAGAGGAACGCAACATCTGTGGGTATTGGAAGAACTGGAAGAAACATTGCGCAGAATAGGATTTCAGGATATCAAGCATGATATTATTTTATATACTGATAATGGAAATCAGGTTGAGCAATATGTTGTAATGGGCATGAAATAGGGAAAAAGAGGTGTTTTGTAAATAATGTTAGGTGCAGCTCTCAGTAAAGTAAAAAACTTAATTTTAAGAAATATGGAATTTTGGTGGCTCAAAATAAATCCTGTTATTTTTGTGCATAGTAGTGATTTAATGTTGCCAAGTGATAAGGGAACTACTATTATACAGATGATTGTTATATCGAGGCTGATGGATATAGAAAATAGAAGACAGGGGGGGGTACATTACTATTGGCAGGCAAGATTATGTGAATTAGATTACAAGAAACAATATACTGAAGATGAGAAAAGAGAAATGGACGAAAATTTTGAACGCTTTTTTCAAGCAATGGAAATGAGAGGGTTCAATCCTGATATATCTTGGATTTTAATTGCGCAACAGCCCATAATGGCGCAATCAGATGGTACACACAGATTGGGATATTTATTGAGCGATAGATCGAATGTATTCGTGCCGGCGAAGGTACGTTTTCCAATGAGTTGGGGATATCCAATTGATGGTATTACATGGCTTTCTGATATAGGAATGCCCCAGAAAGAGATTGAGAAAATTTTAGAGCGTTATCAAATGTTGTATCATGATATGCGCAGATATATTATTGCAGTTATAGATAAAGAGATATTTGAGCAAAACAGTAAAGCTTTACTGCAGGAAATCAAGTGCATAGGCGAATGTAAAGGGATAAGGTGTTTATACAAGAAAAATGGTATTTTCAGAATGCCAAAACAGAAAAGAAAGTATTGCAAAGGCAAAGAACAATTAGTAATCTTTGAAATAGAGATACAGTATCAGCATCTATATTATAAACATGGAAAACTGAAATCAAAGCTTGCAGACATGCTGACGGACAGATGGCAAAAATTAGTCGGCACAGATGGTTATGTGGCAGGTACGATAACGGAAAGTATAACGTTGGAAACATATTTGGATGAAAATTATTTTGAGGATAAAGAATGGAAAAAGTTTTAGCAATAGGAGTCGATGGTTTTATTGGTTTATTATGCCGAGGGAGAAATTAAATGGAAGAATTGAGAAAAGTATTAGAGAGCGTGAACGAATATGTTGATTATGAGGGTGAAGTGAAATTGCTGACAGATGGGATTATTGATTCCGTAGAATTGGTAGAGATGGTTGCTGCAATTGAAGAAAAGTTTGAGATAGAAATTTTGCTAGACGAAATAACACCAGAGAATTTTGATTCGTTATACAATATTTGGAATATGATAGAAAGATTAAGAAGATAAAAAGGTAAAGTATGAGAATGTTTAATTCAATTATAGAAGCAGTTGCAAAATATGCAAAAGAAATGCCAAATAAATTTTGCGTAATAGATCACAATGGTGCGCATACATATGAAGAAATATGGGAATTAACGCAAGCGGCTATGTGGCAAATGAAGAAGCTGGGGATAAAAAAGCGTGATTGTATAATGGTAGAGTGTACGCAGGATGCGTTATTTCTTGTATGCGATTTGGCGTGTGAGCTTTGTGGTGCAATATTTGTTCCAATTGAGCATAAGGCATCGGAAGAACGAGTAAAAATAATTGCTGAAGATACGGATGCCCGATTGTTTATATGTAATACAGAGTACGATATCTCGGTAAAAATGATGTCAATTAATCTATTTTTTATTGAAAAAAGTAATAAGATTGAAACAGCAATTATATTTCCGCAGAAAGAATCTACAGCTGAAATATTGTATACGACGGGTACAACCGGAATTGCAAAAGGGGTTGAAATAACAAACGGTAATAATATAGCTCTTGCTGAAAATGTAAAATATGGGACTGAAATGAAAAAAAATAATATAGAACTGATACCATTACCATTAAGTCATTCACATGGTTTAAGATGTTGTTATGCCAATATGCTTAATGGAAGTACCGTTGTGTTGGTGGAGGGAGTATCGAGAGTAAAATATGTTTTTGATTTGATAATGCAGTATGGCGTAACCGCTATAGACGCATCACCGAGTGCAATTTTAATTTTGAATAAATTATCAAAGGGAAAATTTGGAGAAATTAGCAGACAGATTGATTATATTCAGGTAGGAACGGAAGTATTGTCAGAGGATGTAAAGGAATTACTGATATTGAATTTTCCAACGGCAAGGTTATATAATTTTTATGGTTCTACGGAATCGGGAAGAACTTGTGTATTGAATTTCAATAAAGAAAGAGGTAAGAAAGGATGTATTGGGAGACCAACCCGAAATGCAAAGTTTATTGTTACGGACGAGGAAAGAAGAGAAATAAGATCATCAAGAGACAATGTGGGTCTTTTAGCAAGTGCGGGATTAATGAATATGAGAGGTTATTGGCGGCAAGATAAATTGACGCAGCAGATTGTAGGAGAGGGTTATGTGTATACAAATGATATAGGATATATCGATGAAGAGGGTTATATTTATGTGATAGGAAGAAAAGATGATGTTATAAACTATAAAGGAATAAAGATTGCACCGGAAGAAATTGAGGAAAAAGCCAGAAAATATGAAGGAATTGTAGATTGCGCATGTATTCCGCAAGCAGACAGCATATCCGGACAAGTACCAAAATTATTTATTGTTGTAAGGAATAAGGAGAAATTTCAGATAAAAAAATTTTTCTCATTTTTAGAAAAATATATTGATGAAAATAAAATGCCAAAAGGAATTGAGATTATCGATGAGATTCCACGTACTTATAATGGGAAAATTCATAGGATGAAATTGATTAATAGGGAGGGAGACGCTGTCAAAAATACATAGGTTATAAAAGCGGGAGTTTTTCATACAATAATTTAATTAGGAGAGTAAGATATATGAAAGCAAATATAATGAAAGTAATAATAGTTATAGTGATAATGTTTGCCATTGTGGGATGCGGTAAGGAAAAATTGAATCAAGGGCGGGATTCGGAAGAAGAGGTGAGCGTGAATGATGAAACAGTTACCTTAAATATTGCATATCAATATGGATTGGCATATGCTCCTGTGGTGATTGCACAGGAACAAGGATTAATTGAGCAGGCATATGAAGAAATGACAGGAAAGCAGGTTGTGGTTGTTTGGAATCAAATGAGTTCAGGCGCTGATATTAATACGGGAATATCATCGGGAAGTATAGATGTTGGTTTTATGGGGGTTGCGCCTGCAATTACGGGAGTGACTAAAGGAGTAGGGTATAAAATATTTTCAAATATATCAGGTCAAGAACATGGGCTTATGACAAATGATGAAAATATTCATACCCTTGGCGATTTGATTGGAAGTGATAAGCAAATTGCGCTTGTAAACATAGGTTCTATTCAGCACATTTTGCTTGGCATGGCATTGGAGAATGCGGGCTATGACCCGCATGGATTAGATGCTAATATTGTGGCAATGAAACATCCTGATGGGATGGTGGCTTTAGAAACCGGAAATGTATCATGCCATCTTACATCCAATCCTTATATTTTCAAAGAACGGGAAGAAGAAAACTTATATGAAATAGAAGGAGTATCAGAAGCATGGGGGATTAATGATTCATTTATTGTGGGTGTGGCATCAGAATCATTATATGATAATAATCCCGAATTATATCAGGCGTTGTGCGATGCTATCGAGGAGGCAATTGTATATATGAATGATAATCCGGAAGAGGCAGCGAAGATTACATGTGAGTATAATGGGAATAGTGAGGAAGATGAACTTGCTTATATAAAGAAGAGCAAATATATGGTTGAGACAAGTGGTGTGTTTGAGTTGGCTTCTTTCATGGCGCGTAATGGTTTTATTGATGAAATGCCAGAAACTTATGAAGAACTTGTTTTTGAAAATGTTTCTGGTGATTAAATTGATGGGAAAGGCAATTTTATGAACAGGAATAATAAGCGGATATATACAATAGTGGTACAGACAGTATTCATTATTGCAATATTGTGTATATGGGAATGGGTTTCAAAATCCGGCCTAGTTGGGGGGGGCAAATCGGAACTGATATTTCCATCGGTAGAATCAATAGCAGGTGCATTTGTCAAGAATTTTTCAAAAGGTTATGCGGGAATTTCCCTTTGGATATATATTGCTAATTCGATGAAGCTTTTGCTAGAAGGTTTATTGATAGGAATTATTCTGGCATTTATATTATCCGGTTTGTCGATGATAAGTAGAATATTTTATGATATCTATAATTTAATTATTTCTGTATGCGATTTATTGCCGGGAGTTGCTTTGTTGCCAGTAGTAATTATTATATTTGGAGTAAAGCCGGAGGTAATTGTTTTTTTAGTTGTACACGCGGTATTGTGGCCAATGTCTAGAAATATTTTAGATGGTTTTCAAGCAGTGCCTCAGATATATGTCGAAGCAGGAATGAATATTGGCTTGAAAGGGTTGACATTATTATGTGGGGTTTATTTTCCGGCTGCAATTTCATATATTGTTTCTGGTTTAAAGGTTGGATGGGCAAGAGCTTGGAGAGGTCTGATTAGCGCAGAGATGATATTCGGGGTGGCAGCCTGCCCAGGGATTGGTTTGTTTATTAATCAAATGCGAACTAATATGAATAATGCAGAGATGTATGCAACATTGGTTGTTATTGCCATTATTGGATTGGCTGTACAGTATGGGGTTTTGTCACCGATTGAGAAATGTACAATAAAAAAGTGGGGGATGACAAAATGATAAATAGTAAGAATTGTGTTATTTTAGAAGTGCATAATCTATCAAAAGTTTTTGATAAAGATACAGATACGGAAAAAGATGTTTTAAAAAATATGAATCTTACAGTTAATAAGAATGAGTTTGTATGTGTGCTTGGTCCTTCAGGTTGTGGAAAGACAACATTATTACGGTGCATTGCCGGATTTGAAGATTATGAAGGCAGTGTCGTAGTAAATGGAGAGAAACGAATGCAACCTGGGACGGATAGGGTTATGGTATTTCAGGATTTTAATCAATTATTTCCATGGAAGACAGTGGAAAAAAATATACAATATCCATTAAGGCTTCAGGGGATTCATGATAAAGCGGAATTGAAACAAAAATCTGATCAAGCGTTGAAGAAAGTAAAATTATCAGGATATGAAAATTATTACCCATATCAGTTATCAGGCGGAATGAAACAGCGTGTTGCAATCGCTAAAGCATTGGCGTTAAAACCTGAAATAATATTGATGGATGAACCGTTTGCGGCATTGGATGCAATGACAAGAAATAAATTGCAGGAGGAATTGATACATATTTCAGAGGAGGAAGAAAGCACAATTTTGTTTATTACCCATAACATTCAAGAAGCTATTGTTTTAGGTACAAGAATTATTGTTTTAGCGTCGGAAGGCAATATTGTAATAGATGAAAAAAATATGATAGCAAGACCTGTTACGCCAGCTTCTGAAGGATATGGTGAAGCATGGGAGAGGTTGCATTGTGCGTTGTATTAGTGGTAGAGAGGATGCTTTTGATTGGGTCTGTCTTGATCCCCATCTGCTTTACAAAATAACGTACCATCTATTGAGTAGCGAACCCAAATATCAACATTTTCCTGCAGAAAAGGTTCAAAATAATTTGGTATTATATTTATGTCGTTTTCATCTTTTAAAGTAAATCCGGCTCGGAATATGCTTGGTTCACTAAAGCCGAACGTATAGAAATCGATATACTCATATTGATTTTGCTGCATAAGTTTAAGCCACATTGCGTTTGTTTCAGCAAAAAGACTTTGATCCCCGATATAATCCACAATTCGCAATATCTTTCGTTCAAATTGTTCCACCTCACGCATAATTAACAAGGCAGTAACCTGATTATTTGCATTGTAAAGACCATAAACGATATAAGAAAAATAGGGATGTTGAAAAAAGCGTTTATTAATATACCAAAAGTCTTTGTAAGGAATGACATTTAATTTTTCAATATCAAAGTGTCTTTTTATTTCATCAACAGAATGAAATTCTGTATATTTTGCTCCTGCTGAAATAATATCTTCCATAGCACTATTTTTAATTCTTTTTATTACTGCTATTCTGTAATTTTTTATTTGGGGATTAAGAAAGTAATAATGCTTCATTTTGGCTGTTTTTTCTTGAAAGGCAATTTTCCGAATGGGTAAAGTAGTATTTGGATTGATGCCAATTCCAAGATGTGTGCGACAGTGTAAAAGTTCAGTTAATCGTCTGATAAGTTCTACACCGAGAAAAGTCATATTTCTGCCAGAGTCATTTACTTTCCAAAAGCTTCCCCAAACATCCAGCTTTGCAGAGTCTGAAGTATGTGAACAAGGGAGAAAGCCGGAAAGCGCTTCTATAGTTTTTGTGTTTTTATCCCAGGCTATTATCATATTAACAGCGTCTTTTTCCACAAATTCATACTCAAAGAGTTCTTCATCTGTTGCCATGATATGTCCGGGTTTCCAGTGTTGGTTAATAAACTGCATAATAGCCTTAATTTCTGAAGGCTTTGCCAAACGGATATCATATCTTTCATCATATTTATTCATTGTTTAATGCTCCCTTTTTAAAATAACCTTGTTTGAAAGTATATTTTATACTAAAAAAATTAAAAGTCAACCTGTATATTCAAGGTTTTGCAGATTGTTTTTTTACAATAAGTTTGTTATACTAATACAATAAGTCTTTATAAAGGAAAAGTATGGGTTTGAATTTTTTGGGTCTCATATAAGATATTTATAATGTATGTGGTTATGTATCATTATGTAAGAAAAATAAAACATAGTCGATATACTGGGATTAAAGGGCTTGAATTGGATTTATTTGAGCAGCAAATCTTATTTTTCTTGAAAAAAGGATATAGGTTTGTAACTCTGGAAAATATTTTAAATAAAAAAAATATTGATTCTAAAAGTGTGTTGTTGACTTTCGATGACGGATATTTAGATCACTTTTTGAATGTGTTTCCTATTTTAATGAAATATCATATATCCGGTGTATTTTCAATGCCCGGTAAGATTATAAGGGAAAAAAAGGTATTAGACGTAAATAAAATACATTTTATATTGGCAGAAGCTACTATTGACATAGTTAAGGAAAGGCTCTTTGAGCGCATGGATTATTATCGTGGGAGAGAGTTCCCGCTCTTATCTAATCAGGAGCTTTATGACAAAGCAGCAGTAGCAGAAAGGTTTGATGATAAAGACACAATCTTTGTTAAACGTATGTTACAGGTAGAGCTTCCGGAGCGTTTGAGATTTTTGATTACAGATGAATTGTTTAAGGAATTTGTTACTCAAGATGAAGATGCTTTTGTAGATGAATTGTATATGAATATGAACCAAATCAATCTAATGAAGTCGGCAGGAATGGAATTTGCTATTCATGGCTATGATCATTATTGGATGAACCGTTTGACAGAGATAGAATTATGTAATGATATCAACGCGGCATTAAATGTTTTTGATGGTATCGTACCAAATAAAAATTGGTGTTTTTGTTACCCATATGGTTCGTGCAATGATACAGTGATTGCAACTGCAAAAGAGAATGGATGTACATCAGGATTATCGACAGAAGTAGCAATTTATCTTCCTGACAGTATGGATGTGTTTAGGATACCCAGGTTAGATACAAATGATTTTCCGCCAAAGAGTGAGAATTATATAAGTATGTAGGCGGGTACTTTGCGCTATGGGAGATTTGAGAATATGGACACAGAAATAACTATTATTTCAGATATTTCAACTAATATAATATCAGAAGAAAATACTTTACTGGGCGCATTAGAGCAGTTGAATAAAGTTAGGGTGAAAGTATTATTTGTTGTGAATAAAGGAGCATTTGTAGCGACTCTGACGGATGGAGATGTCAGGAGGGCAATTTTAGCAGGAGCTTCGATTACAACTCCAATTTCACAAATTGCAAATTATTACCCATTATACATTGAACATGATGATAAGGATTTGGCGTTAAAATATCTAAATAAAAAGAAAATTGTGGCATTACCGGTTGTTGGAAAGGAGAAAGAAATCCTTAAGATATATATTAAAGGGGTTGATGAACATAAGCCCAATATGGATGGAATTAATCTTCCTATAGTAATTATGGCAGGGGGTTTAGGAGTAAGATTGTATCCTTATACTAAAATTCTTCCTAAGGCGCTGATTCCTGTTGATGATATACCGATTTCAGAGAGGATCATACAATTTTTTCAAAAGGTCGGATGTGCGGAATTCCATATGATAGTAAATCATAAGAAAAATATGATTAAGGCATATTTCAATGATACGGATTATAATTATAATATTCGGTTTTGGGATGAAAATGAACCTTTAGGAACGGGAGGCGGACTTTCTTTATTAAAGGGTAGTCTGCATGGTACATTTATCCTGACAAATTGCGATATTTTAATTTTGGATGATGTTAGAAATATTGTGAAACATCATAAGGAAAAAGGAAATAAGGTGACAATGGTATGTTCTTTAATGAAATACCAGATACCTTATGGCGTGGTTAATTTTTTTGAAGGTGGAGAAATTAGTTCTTTTGAAGAAAAGCCGGAAATGTCATTTTTTACGAATACGGGTTATTATATTTTGGAAGAGGATATTTTTAATTATATTAATCAAAATGAAAAAATAGATATGCCGGATATTATTGATAGAATGAGGAGCGAAGGACAAAAAATAGGTATATATCCGATTAGTGAAAATGCGTGGCTTGACATGGGGCAATTTGACGCTATGGAGAGCATGGAAAGAAAGCTGAAAGAAATGGGATTATATTGAGGGAGGAATAATTATGTCAAATATGGAGTCAGGATAGAAATATAGGTTAATACAATAATTATTGGGTGAATTGTATGTTTTCGTTTGATATTGAATTGCGCAGCAATGATTGTCATTCAATTTTTGATTTTAAGAAAAAGAATGAGAATTTTATAAAATATAAGAAAGTAAAGTTGTGGGACAATGAATATTAACTTAGATAAAAAAGTTTTAGTAACAGGCGCAGATGGCTTTATCGGAAGTCATTTGACAGAAGAATTAGTCAGAAAAGGGTATGAAGTAAAAGCTTTTGTTTATTATAATTCTTTTAACACATGGGGCTGGCTGGATACTTTGTCAAATGATATCATGAAGCATGTGGAAGTTTTCAACGGAGATATCAGAGATCCAAACGGCGTTCGAACTGCAATGAAAGGGGTTGATACAGTATTTCATTTGGCAGCTTTGATTGCAATTCCATTCAGTTACCACTCCCCGGATTCCTATGTGGATACTAATATAAAAGGGACTTTAAACGTTTTGCAGGCAGCACGGGATTTAGACGTCTCTCGGACTTTAATTACTTCAACATCCGAAGTATATGGAACAGCACAGTATGTGCCAATTGATGAAAGGCATCCTTATCAGGGACAGTCGCCTTATTCGGCGACGAAAATAGGTGCGGACCGTTTGGCAGAGAGTTTTTATAGAAGCTTTAATTTGCCGGTTTCTATTGTGCGTCCGTTTAATACATATGGTCCGCGACAGTCTGCAAGAGCTGTTATTCCTACAATTATTACACAATTATTAGCAGGGAAAGAAAAAATAAAATTAGGTTCTTTGACACCGACAAGGGATTTTAATTATGTAAAAGATACGGTGAATGGGTTTATTGCCATTGCAGAATCAGACAGGACAATAGGTGAGGAAATTAATATAGCAACGCAAAGGGAGATTTCGATTGGTAATTTGGCAAAAGAGATTATTTCCCAAATCAATCCAAAAGCAGAGATTGTCTGTGACGATGAAAGATTGAGACCTGAAAAGAGCGAAGTAAATCGTTTATTAGGAGATAATACAAAAATTAAAGAGTTGACTGGTTGGAAAATGCAATATACCTTTGAAGAAGGAATTGCTGAAACGATTGCATGGATTAAGGATAATATGAGCCGTTATAAGGTGGATTGCTATAATATGTAATAAAAATGAATTAAGGGGCGTAATAGTTAATTATGAATGCATATATATCTGAATTAATTCAAAAAATTCATCACACGGAAATTATTGCTAAAAATTCTGCTGTATATGACGATTACAATGCAGGTATTTCTTTGTTGGTTAGGGAATTTACTATACATAAACAGCATTCCTCTCAACTATTCTTCATTGGCAACGGCGGAAGTTCCGCTATTGCCAGTCATATGACTGCAGATTTCATGAAAAATGGCGGTATGAATACTTACAGCCTCTATGACAATGCAGTAACAACATGTATGGGCAATGACTATGGCTATGAATATATTTTTTCAAAACCATTGGAATTTTTATTACGACCGGATGATTTATTGGTTGCTATCAGCAGTTCAGGTAATTCTCAAAATATTATCAATGCAATAGAAGTGGCAAAGCATAAAGAAGCTACAGTAATTACTTTTACGGGATTTAAACCGGATAACAAAGTAAAACAAATGGGGGACATTAATGTTTATGTACCATGCACAAAGTACGGTATGGTGGAATCCATTCATAATTTGATTTTGCAGCAAATCGTGGATGAAATTATGGAACGGGACGGAGTGAAAATATAATTATGGAAATGGAACGGAAACCGGCAGTATTTCTTGATCGGGATGGTGTGCTTACAGAAGAGAGGAGTTATGTTTGTTCTGCGGCAGAACTACATATTTTTGGTTATACGGCGGAATGTATTGCAAAAATAAGAGAAAAAGGGTATTATGGTATAGTGATTACAAATCAGGGCGGTATTGCAAAAGGGTTATTTTCAGAGAATGCTTTAAAGAATATGAATCGATATTTGATTGAAAAGACCAGAGTTGATGCCGTTTATTATTGCCCGCATCATCCGGAAGGATGTGTAGAGCGATATCGTAAAGTTTGTAATTGCCGAAAACCGGGAACTGGATTATTAGAGCGGGCATGCAGAGATTATAATATTGATTTAGAAAAATCATATATGGTTGGAGACAGGGCAAGTGATATCCTTATGGGTCAAAGAGCGGGAATCAAAACCGTCTTACTTGAATCGGGATATGGGACAGCACGTTTAGAACAATCGGTAGAACCGGATTATATTTTGCAGGATTTACGGGATGTAGTGGAAATTCTATAAGATTATTCAAATGTTGTAGAGAAGAGGAATATATATGTATTTAATTAATATATATCGTAGATTTAAAAAAACTGCTGTGGGAAATATTATAGATACAAATATTACTTATCCAATTATGAAAGTGATATTTTCAATATGGAATTGGTTTCGTTTATATAAATATAAATGGAAAGAAAGCAAGAAGTGTTTTGGAAAGCTGTATCCAGATAGAACTTTTTATGTTATTCGTGTCAGACCGATTACTTCATCGTTAGGACCGCTGGTAATGCGGGTGTGTAAACAACTTGAAACGTGCGATATAAAAGAATATATTCCGGTTGTTGATTTTTCTTTTTTTCAAAACGTATTTTTGGAAAAAGGTGAGCGGGGGGGGTAAATCCTTGGGAATATTATTTCGAGCAACCGACAATGTATAGTACTCGTGCGGTCTATCATGCCAAAAATGTTATATTAGGAAATGCTGATCCTCAAGGCATTTCAAATGCTGAAATGGATATGATTATTGAAGATGATAATATACTAAAGCGGTATTGCGCAGTATATGAGAAGTATATTCATATTAGTAAGCGCATTGAGAAAAAAATAGAAAAAATATATGTGAAACTTTTTAACCCTCAATGGAGAGTTTTGGGATGCGTATATCGAGGCACAGATTATAGAAATCGAAAGGTAGTTAATGAACATAGGCAGCCGTCTTTGCTAGAAGAAATAAAGAAAGCTCAAGAGTTGATGCATGAGTGGGAATGTGATCATATTTTTTTGGCAACGGAAGATAAGGATGCCGTAGTAAAATTTAAAAGTACATTTGGAGATAAACTAATTTATGTAGAAAAAGAAAGATATCCAAGTAATGTAGTTGATACACAAGAGTATAAGTTTAATAGAGAGCAGGACGCATACTATAAAGGTGAAGAATATTTAACGGAAATAGTTATATTGTCGCGTTGTAATTGTTTATTGTCTAGTCGGGTGGGAATTTTGATGGCAGCATTACCTATGAATAACTTAAAATATGAACATAAATACATATATGATTTAGGAATATATACGGAAATAGATTATGCGTCTAATCAGCAGGAGGATAAGTTATGATTTCATTAGTAACAGGCGGTTGCGGGTTTATTGGATCTCATATGGTAGACAGACTACTTGCAGAAGGTCATACGGTGAGAGTGATTGATAACTGGACAACGGGAAGACCCCAGAATTTGGATCATCAGAAAGATAATCCAAATTTAACGGTTTATCATATGGATATCAGAAATAAAGAAGAAATTGAGCCTGTTTTTAAAGGTGTTGATTATATTTTTCATTTTGCAGCTTTAGCGGATATTGTGCCATCTATCCAGAGACCATGGGATTATTATTCTTCTAATGTTTTAGGAACATATAATGTAGTGGAGTGCGCGAAAAATGCAGGCATTAAGAAACTTGTATACGCCGCTTCTTCATCCTGCTATGGGATTCCGGATGAATATCCTACGAAAGAGACAGCGGAAATCAGACCACAGTATCCATACGCACTGACCAAAAGACTGGGAGAAGAAACAGTATTACATTGGGGACAAGTATACGGACTGCCGGTTGTGACATTAAGACTGTTTAATGTATATGGAACAAGGTCTCGCACATCGGGAACTTATGGCGCAGTGTTTGGTGTATTTTTGGCACAGAAATTGGCGGGGAAACCATTTACAGTAGTTGGGGACGGAAACCAGACAAGAGACTTTACTTATGTGACAGACATTGCAGACGCTTTTTATACTGCGGCAATGTCAGATGTAGTGCAGGATACCTTTAATGTAGGCAGTGGCGGAACTTATTCCGTCAATCGTTTATGCGAATTACTTGGAGGAGAGATTACACATATTCCTAAGAGGCCGGGGGAGCCGGATTGTACATTTGCGGATACAATGAAAATTGAAGATAAATTGGGATGGAAGGCAAAGGTAACATTTGAAGAAGGCGTTCAGAATGTTCTGGATAATATTGATTACTGGCGGGAAGCGCCGGTATGGACACCGGACAGCATTGGCGTGGCAACTGAAGACTGGTTTAAATATCTTGGAAAGTAAGTAATATAACATTAAAGCGGTTAAAGCATATGTGCTGTTCAGGGCTTGGTATGCAGGGTTAAATAATGGGGATAAGGTCGTTTACATGGATAAAATAGTCTCAAAAGAAAGTTTTAAATCGCAAATTAAACCAGAGCTGAAAAAGGCAGGAAAAACGATAGCATTGTGTCATGGAGTGTTTGATTTAGTGCATCCGGGGCATATTGTCCATTTAGAGCAGGCAAGAGAAATGGCGGATGTACTGGTTGTATCGATTACTGCGGCAAAATATGTCCGTAAAGGACCGGGAAGACCATATTTCGATGATGAAATGCGCATGAAATTTTTAGCAGCCTTAGAGTGCGTTGATTACGTATTGCTATCGGAAGGTTATACTGTCGATGATATTATTGAAAATGTAGAGCCGGATATTTATGTAAAAGGTGAAGAGTATGCCAGAGCTGAGGATGATATCACAGGTAAGATCACGGAAGAAAAGGCGCTAGTGGAACAGCATGGCGGTCAAATAAAATATACTACCGGTCAAACTTTTAGTTCTACAAAGCTGATTAATACGGCAATGTCCGGACTCCCCGAAGAGGTCAGGCACTATGTAGAAAACTTTAAAATGAAATATTCAATGCATGATATTCGGAATTATGCAGAAAAAGCAGCGAAACTCAATGTCTTAGTGGTGGGCGATGTTATTATTGATAAGTACACTTACTGCAATGTTCAGGGACTTATGAGTAAGGATATGGGATATTCGGCAAGAATACATCATTCGGAAGAGTATTTGGGCGGCTCTGTTGCGATTGCAAGACATCTTTCCAGTTTTACGGAAAATGTTAATTTATTGTCTGTTATAGGAGATGAACAGGAAATTAGGTCGAGGCTTTTTGAAGAGTTGTCAGGTTCTATTAAGCTGAATCTTTTTTACAGCACTCAATTTCCAACGATTATTAAGCACAGATATTTGACAAGGAATGCAAAACGCGAGGAGTACCGCAAGGTGCTTGCAGTCAATAATATTCCCGAAAAAATGAAATATGAAAAAGGCATTAAAGATGCTTTTAAGATGAAATTAGGAGAAAAATTAGAAAGCAGCGATGTTGTTTTCTTATGTGATTTTGGACATGGACTGATTGACGAAGAAATCATTGAATTAATCCAAAAGAAGGCAAAGTATCTGGTTTTGAACTGCCAGACAAATTCATCCAATCATGGATTAAATATTATTACCAAGTATACGAGGGCGGATGCTTTTACATTGGATCAGCAGGAATTAAGACTGGCGTTTCCGGTTTATGCTGATGATGAGGAAGCCGGTTTAATGAAACTGGCGGAATACTTGCATGGAAATGGCTGGCTGACGAGAGGTTCTTATGGCGCATGGGGTATTGACGAGGGCGCAATTACGAATTGTCCGGCTTTTACATTAACTGTTAAAGATACAGTAGGAGCGGGAGATGCCTTTTTCTCGGTTGCAGGTTTATATGCAGCAGTAGGGGCACCGATAGAAGTTGGTACCTTTATGGGGAATATTGGTGGTGCGCTTGGAGCGAATATTGTAGGAAATAAGGAAGCGGTGGAAAAGGTTAATGTATTGAAGTATGCTAATACATTGATGAATATATAGAGGAATTTTGTTGCAAAATGTGTTTGTTACAGCGTTGGTGGTGGAGGATACGGTAAATGCAGCATAAAGGAAATATTTTTTTTAGGGGTTTTCGTTTTTTGAGCAGATATGGTGCTTTTGGAAGGAAAAGACAAATAATAACAGCATTTTCCTATGAAGAAAATGCGGGATATAATGTCAATGAGTTAAAATGGGAACGAGCATATCAGGAAATAAAAGAACAATATACAGAAATCAGAGTGCATAAGTTATGGAGTACAAGGATTGGAGAATATATTGTCAGATATCTGGCAGCTGCAGAGGATGTCAAGGTAAATGCGGAAAAAGGAATATTAGATATTTTTGTTTTGTCAGATTGTAAAGAGCATAATTCAAGGTTGTCTAAAGTCATGGGCAGACATATTGCGATTATAGATACTGATAATATTGATTTGTGGGCATATATATTAAAGCGGTTTCCCAAGGTAGAATTTACAAAATACTGGGATGAATATGCCTTAAAAAATAATAATAGATTTCGTTATTCAAAAGACACAGTTCAATATTTTACATTAACAGAAGAAGAAAATGCTGAAGCTGCTTATAAGAAAGCGTTAATGGGATTGAAAGATTCATTTGTATGTGCTTTAAGTAGAGATCCACAATATTTAGCTGCGATTGAGCCTGGTGCTGATAATTCCTATCATGATTATAGAGATTCTGACATTAATAAACTTATGCTTTCGGCGGATTATTTATCACGGCAGAATATTACCGTGGTAAGGATGGGGCGGTATGTAAAAAATAAAGTCAGTTTTGGAAATTGTATAGACTATGCCAATAACCATTATGATGAGCTTATGGATATTATTCTTATGAAAGAGTGTAAATTTTATATAGGAGATCCTAACGGGGTTTCGTTTTTGCCAATGGTATTGAATCGACCTGTCGCATTGAAAAATTATGTGCCTGTTTTTTTGAATTCAGAATCGTTCCCATATCATCCTCAAAGTCTTTATATTTTTAAAAAATATTATTTAAAAAAGGAAGATAGATTTTTATCTGTTAAGGAAATGATGCAGATAGAAAAAGGAGCAAGACATAATAGGAGATATAATAGGAATTTATATGAAAAGTTCGGGATTGAAATAATAGAAAATAGTGCTGAAGAAATTTTGGATTTAGTCATGGAAATGAACGCTAGGATTGATGGGGAGTGGATTGAAAAAGCAGAAGATGCTGAGTTGCAGGAGAAATACCAAGAAATCTATAAAGAGTGGTGTCAGAAACAACAATACAAAGAAAGCGAAATTTTACATTTTAGGGTTGGCACTATGTTTTTAAGAAAAAATCCCTTTTTGCTAGAGTAATAAAATGTGCATTTGGTTTTGGCTTTGAAATGTGATTTGTGATAAAAAATTCAGGAGGAAATAAAAAATGGAAGATTATAGAATAGATAACCATAAATTGATTTATCATCCCCAAAAAGTTGCGGATTGGTTAGATGGAAAAACGGTTTATCCGATTAATGCGGAGATTGGATTGTCCGGTGCATGCAATCATAGGTGCGTATTTTGCTGTATAGATTATATGGGATATGTGCCTCACTTTTTATCAGAAGAGATAATGCAGAAAACCATGAGTGAGATGTGTGGACTTGGTTTAAAAAGTGTAGTGTTTGCGGGAAATGGAGAACCGCTTTTAAATAAAGATGCGGTAAACATTATTAATAACACAAAAAAGTTGGGGATTGACGTAGCAATGTCTACCAATGGGGTTCTTTTTACAGAAGATGTTGCGAAAGAATGCATGGAATCTATTTCGTGGATTCGGTTTAGCACATCGGCCGGAACAGAAGAAACTTATCATAAAATACATCAGGGGCAAGATGGAGATTTAGATAAAGTATTTACGAATATATATAATGCGGCATGCCTGAAAAGAAAAAAAGGAATGAAAACGGTTTTAGGAGTTCAGATCGTCATGACTCCTGACAATGAAGACGAAGTGGTTTTGTTAGCCCAAAAAGTTAAAGAACTGGGAGCAGATCAGTTTTCGGTAAAATCCTTAGGGTGGAATCCTATGACGAACAGTGATTTACGGAATACAGTTGACAGAAAAGAATATTATGCACATCGTGATAGTATGATAAACGAACTTGAAAGTTTAAATGATGATAGTTTTAGGGCTGTCTATAGGGGAAACCGCGTATCCAAATCTATAGAAACAAGAAAATATCAGGAATGTTACGCTTCACCGTTTCATGTTTGTATTGATGCAAATGGAGAAGTAGTGCCTTGCTGTGTCTTTTTGGGCGTTCCGGTGATGAGCTTTGGAAATATATATGAAAACACATTTGAAGAGATTTGGCAGGGAGAGAAACGAAGAAATGTTTTGCAGAATTTGAAACGCACTAAATTATCGCAGTGTCCGGCAGAATGCCGACTTAGTGATATGAATTCTTATTTGCATGAAATAAAGAATCCGGGAGAACACGTTAATTTCATTTAATGTGGCGGTTGCATTTTATTTTATGTTCTACTGTTATGATTTTGATGGGAGGAAATATGGAAAAATACACACCATACAGTGAATTGAAGATTTTTCATCATACGGAACGGATTGATGGTTTTTTAAAAGGTAAGAGAGTTGCACCGATATATGTTAGGATTAAACCGACGAATATTTGTAATCAAAGGTGCTTTTATTGTGCATATGCAGATGATAGTTTATTTGATGGAAGAACGGTGGATACAAGAGAGTCGATACCATGGGATGTTATGAAAGAGACTCTTTGTGATTTTGGAGAAATCGGCGTAAAGGCAATAACTTTTAGTGGGGGAGGCGAACCCTTGTGCTATCATTCCATTATTGAAACATTAGAATTGGTACAGAATATGAAAATGGATTATTCCATGATTACAAACGGACAGGCATTGGAAGGAGAAGCAGTTAGATATTTAAAAGATGCTAAATGGATTCGTATATCTTTTGATTCGGCGAATCCTGAAACATACAAAGGAATTAGAAGAGTAAGTACACATGAAAAAGTACTTAGTAATATTGCTGATTTTGCGAATATAAAGAGTAATAGTTGCACCCTTGGTATTAATTGTGTTATTTCAAAAAGTAATGCTGAGGAAGTATACAAAATATGTTCCTTGGTAAAGGAATTAGGAGTTAATAATATTAAATTATCTCCGATTGCTGTAAAAGAGGATGGTAAAGGATATCATGATTCTATTAAAAAGATTGTTACTGAACAAATAATTTCAGCGCAAAAGGAATTAGAAAACGAGAGTTTTCGGATTGTGGATAAATATACATGTGATTTGGACTTGCCGGTCGTCTATCATAAAGAATATGCAAAGTGTTATATTCAAAACTTTTTTGCTGTTATAGCGGCAGATTCGAAAGTTTATCGCTGTCATCAACGCGCATATACAAAAGCAGGAGAACTGGGAGACCTAACGCAAATGTCTTTTAAGGATATATGGTTTTCGCAAGATACAATAGATAAGATGAATGTTTTTGAACCGCAAAAAGAATGTTGTTTTAGATGTGCTTTTGATGAGAGAAATATGCTCTTAAATGATTTGGTTAGTATTGATCATAATCACATTAATTTTATATGATGGAGAAAAATATGGAAGGTTTAGAAAAGATTGCATTGGAAATCAGAAAATCAACTTTCAGGACGGTATGTATTAACAAAGCAGGTCATTTGGCATCTTCCTTATCTTCCGTGGAGATTTTGGTAGGACTATATTTTGGAAATGTTCTCAGATATAATGCCAAAGTGCCAGAATGGGAAGACCGCGATCGGTTTATTTTAAGTAAAGGTCATGCTGCTTTAGCATTTTATCATGTATTGGCTAAGGCGGGATATTTTGATCGGAGAAGAGTTGAGGGTTTTTGCAAGGAAGGTTCTGAATTTGGTGGATTAGCTACTTATGGAAAAATTCCGGGAGTGGAGATGACAAGCGGTTCTCTGGGGCATGGTTTATCCTTTGCTGCAGGAATAGCTATGGCGGCTCGCATAAGCAAAAATGCTTCATATCAAATATATACTATGATGGGAGATGGCGAACTGCAGGAAGGAGAAGTTTGGGAGGCGGCATTATTTATTAGTCATAATAATTTAACAAATCTTACGATTATTGTTGATAATAACAAAATACAGGCTACAGGATATAGCAAAGATATAATTAATTTGGGAAACCTGAATGAAAAATGGAGGGCATTTGGGTTTCATGTTATTGAGGTGGACGGGCATAATATTGACCAGATCTGTGAAGGATTGAGAGTTAAGGCGGACAAGCCAAAAGTGATTATAGCTGATACAGTGAAGGGAAAAGGTCTTTCTTATGTTGAGAATAGGGGTGATTGGCATTATAAGATTCCTACCAAGCAGGAAATAGAGATTGGTCTGCGGGAGTTAGGAATGTTAGAGGAGGATCTGAGAGTAAATGAGAAGTAAGTATAAAGACGCTATATATCAGATGATGCAGGAATATTCTCGGACGATAGCCGTACTTGTTGACAGCGGGACTGAAGAATATGATTTGGTTCGCAGAGATATGCCGGAAAGGGTGATTGAGTGTGGAATCTCAGAAGCAAATGCAATAGGAGTAGCAGCTGGATTAGCCAGTTGCGGTTATATACCAATTGTATATGGAATGGGGGCTTTTTTGGCATATAGAGCCTTTGAATTTATCCGCAATGATGTTTGTGTGCAGAATAGAAATGTTAAGATTGTCGGGAGCGGTGGAGGAATCGGATATAATAATCTTGGTCCGACCCATCATACAACGGAAGATATCGCAGTGATGACTGCGCTACCTAATATGTGTGTACTGGCACCGGCTACACCCTTGGAAGTTGAACCGATTTTGAAACAGGCGATAGATTATTATGGACCTGTATATATTCGATTTGGGAAGGCATATGAAGAGGAAGTATATACAAAGCCGCCCTCATTTGAAATTGGGAAAGCAGCCATATTATCTGAGGGTGAAGATGTTTCTATATTTGTTACGGGTTCCCTGCTTGCTGATGTGGTAAAGAGCGTTGAGATATTGTCAAAGGATAATATCTCAGCACAAATCATTAATATGACATCATTAAAACCCATTGACAGACAGGCAATAATTCAAGCTGCTCAAAAAACCGGACGTGTACTTGTGGTGGAGGAACACAATTATTTTGGCGGTTTAAGAAGTCTTGTTGCCGATGTTTTGACAGAAGAGGGAATGTCAGTGATTTTTCAATCTATAGGATTCAAAGATGAATATTGTTTTGAATATGGATGGCGTCAGGAAATAAGAAAAAAATATAATATTTCTGTAGAAGGAATAGTAAATAAAGTTAGGGAAATGTGTCATGAGTAAATTATGCGTGTTAGTTACCGGAGTAGGTGGATTTATTGGACAAAATGTGGCTGAATATTTATTAGGTCATAATATGGAAGTTATAGGCATCTATCACAGAAATGAACCTACAGATTTACGCGGAATGGAACGATTTGCCTGTGATTTGGCGAAAACTTCCGTAGAAAAGTATGTAAATGATAAAAACATAAATGCAATTATACATTTTGCCGGACAGATGAGAGGAGACAAGATACGGAATTATTTGGACAATACAATTGGAAGTACAAGACAGTTGATTGATTATGCGCAAAGGGAAAAAATTCGTACTTTCATCTATATATCATCTATTTCTGTTTATGGGGAAACTTTGCATACAGTAAATGAAGACAGTGACAGAATTAATATGGACGATTATGGCATGACAAAATATTTATGTGAGAGAATGTTGGAAGATTCATGTATTGAAAATCGAATTGTTATCCGTCTGCCAAGAACATTGGGAAAAGGCTGTGATTTATCGTACCCTTGGATTCCGAAAGTGACCGGACAAATGTTGAAGAATGAAGATGTATATTATATGAATCCGAATTTGCTGTATAATAATATGTTGTATGTAGACGATTTGTCAAAATTTCTATTATATCTTTTACATGAAAATAAGAGCGGATTTGACCGTTTTGTCCTAGGCGCTAAAGGACAAATGAGAATTTTTGATATTTTAGAAAGGTTAAAAGAATGCTTGGGAAGTTCATCAATGCTGATTGAAAAAACGGCAAGTGGACGTAATAAGTGTTATGCTATTGATACTACATATGCAGAAGAACATGGTTTTGTTTCAAGAAAGATTGATAAAATCATAGAAAAATTTGCGCATGATATGAAAATGTTTTAGGAGGAGTATGTGATGAAAAGAATTCTTATTACGGGTGTAGGAGGTAACGTCGGTCAATATATTGCGAATAATCTGGCGCATGCAGGATATGAAGTTATTGGTGTTTGCCGTAACCATATTCCACAGCATGCAGACTATGAATTGCTATATGCAGATTTATCCGATACAATTAGGGGGGGGTAAAAAACATTGATGTTGTCATTCATATTGCAGCAAATATATTAGGAGATGTGAATGCTTTAATCCGTGATAATATTGAAGCAACTAAAAATCTTGTTTGCTGGTCTGAAAAAGTTCAGGTGAAAAGGATTATATATATGTCATCTGTAGCAGTTTATGGAAACGTAGATGGTGAGTTGTGCGAGGAAAGCGCCATTCAGAATCCGAGTATATATGGTATAACAAAACATTTGGGGGAATCCATTATCAAAGAATCAGAAATCCCTGAGAAATTGATTCTTCAACTTCCAAAAATGATTGGACCATATGTTCATTTAGAAGATACACGAGATTCAGGATTCCTAACGATGACCAAGAAGATTTTGAATGATGAAAAAGTTATATGCTTTATTCCTGAAATGTACTATAATAATTATTTACATGTGGCGGAACTAAGTGTTTTTTTACAGACTCTTTTGCAGCAAGCCGTTTGGGACGAGAAGAAAACAGTGCTTGTTGCAGCTCAAGAACGATTAACGATGATGAAAATTTTACAGATTATGAAAGAGACAGCGGAAAGTAGGTCAGAAATTATTGCACAAAGTAATGGAACAATGCCAAATGTTTCATTGATAAATGTGAGTAAGGCAAAGGAACTGGGATTTTCTCCGTGCGCGGCTGAAGATATGCTAAGACGATTTATAAGTGAAGTTAAAGTTCCTAGCGTTTCAAAATAGTTGTTGAGTTTATTCTATATCTTTTTGAAATGTTATAAGAATAATTTTGGGAGGGATCAAATGTTATGGATATTAAAAAAATGAATTATGAAGAGATGAAAGAGGCATTTGAAACACAGGAATTAAAAGTAGGACCGTGGACCTCATGGAGTATGATACACGATGCACGACATATGGCATTTGTACTTTCGAGGTATAAGTTTGTGGCAAAAATGCTTGAAGGAAGAAAATATGTAATGGAAGTAGGATGCGGTGATGCGTTTGGAATGCCTATTGTTGCACAGAATCTACGGGGGGGGCGCTGTATGCAGTTGATTGGGAAGAAAAATTTTTGAACGATAATAGAGAGAGAATGCAGTTTTGCGATAATGTGAAATTTATACAACATGATATGAATAACAGTCCGCTTGATACTGTTAAAGTCAGTGCAATTTATTTAGTTGATGTAATAGAACATGTTGATCCGGTCAAAGAAAATTCTTTTATAGAAAATATGATTGCATCCTATGATAAAAAAGAAGATGCGGTAATGATTATAGGAACGCCTAATTTAGCGGCAGCAAAATATGCTTCTGAGCAAAGCGCCTCTGTTCATATTAACTTAAAGGGACAGAGTGAATTGGCGGCATTGCTGAATAAATATTTTTACAATGTTTTTATGTTTGGCATGAATGATGAAGTAGTACATACGGGGTATGGACCAATGTGCCATTATATATGGGGGATAGGCGCAGGACTTAGGAAATGAAAAACTTTGCGAAATAAATATATATTTGGAGGATAAAATGAAGAATAATAACTGCACTTTTTATAAGCCGGTGTGTCGGCTGGAAGATGATGATTGGAGAATTCATAAGGGGGGGGTAATGGCGGTCGAATTGCTTTATATGGCGCAGGGAAATATGGCAAAATTGCTTTGCAAAATATTAAAAAATATTTACCTCAATTACAAATTATATGTTTTATAGATGATAATAGAATTAGAAATAACGAAGATGTTGAAGGGTTAAAGGTACTCTCTTTGCAGGAAGTTATGGAACAAGAATCGGATTTTACTATTATCATTACAAATTATTATGTTTCATCGGTATTGGCAAAAATAGAAGCTAAGGGATTTGATTTAAATAAGGTATTTTTTTGGAGCCAGTTTTTGATAGAGGATGTTGATCATTCTTATCTCATTAAAAATAAAGATAATCTGTATAGAGCATACGATTGTTTGGAAGATTATCTGTCAAAAATGATTTTTGAAAATATGGTGACAGCCCGGTTTGATAAGAATATCGATTTATTGGGAAGAACTTGTGAAAAGGAACAATATTTTCCGGATGATATTTTTATCTTAGGAAATGAAGAGGTTTTTGTTGATGCCGGGGCATACGATGGAGATACTATAGATACTTTTCTGAAACATACAAAACAAAAATATAAGTATATATATGCATTTGAACCGGATAAAACAAATTATGAAAGATTATTAACGCGTGAGTATAGTCAGAATATAAAGGTTTATAATGCGGGATTATACTGTGAAACCGGAGAAATGAATTTTGGTTCTAATAGAGGCGGTTCATCTAAGATTGAAGAAGATGGAATAGATATTGTACAGGTAATAAAGTTTGATGATTTGGAACTTCCGGAAGATAGAGTGTCATTTATTAAAATGGATATTGAAGGAAGTGAACTAAATGCATTGCAGGGAATGCAGGAAACAATTAAAAAGAATAAGCCTAAATTAGCAATATGTATTTATCATAAATTTGAGGATTTGTGGGAATTGCCGTTATATATTAAGAGTTTGGTGCCGGAATACAAACTGTATATACGGAACTATACATCATATTTAGATGAAATAGTTTTGTATGCTGTTATATGATTCTTCTAGTAGAGGCTGAATGGCTATCAGTGTGTATGTATACTCCGGTGCAGTTTTTCCAGCATGATAAAAGTAAAGACTTTATGGATATCTGGAATGTTTCGGAATATCAGAAATATAGAGCGATTGTAAATACTCCACAAGAGATGGATAAGCCGTGCAGAAGATGTTATCAGTCTTCTCATTGTAACTGTAATAGAAAAGAATCGTTTATTCAGGTCGGAGAACAATTTTCGCCGGATTGGGAATAAGAATATGCATAAGTTAAGAAGCGTAAAAGACATTTGGAATAAATATAACTTTATTTTGACTACTCCCCAGAAGAGATGGGGAGTAGTTATTATAGTATTGACGTTGATTGGAGCTGTATGTGAGACGCTTGGAGTATCTGCCATTCTGCCGCTGGTACAGGTTATGATAGAGCCTCAGCGGTTAAGGGAAAATCCTATAATGGCCTCCATTATTGATTATTTGCAATTAGATTCAGAAACTTCTTTAATTTGGGCGATTGGCATTTTTGTCATTGCTATATATATAATTAAAAATCTCTTTATGCTCTTTTTATCTTATGTAAGAATTAAGTATGCCTGTAAAGTACAAAGAGAGTTATCAATTGAAATGCTGGAATCATATTTGAAACGCGGCTACGTGTTCTTTTTGAATATGGGTACAGGCGAACTTATGAGGGGGGTAACAAATAGTATATCTAATACTTACACGGCGTTATATCAGGCATTTAAACTTCTGGCAGAAATTTTGACAGTAATATGTATATGCGTTTATATAATGTCTACGGACATTGTAATGGCGATGTGTGTTGTGGCATTAGCTGCAATATGTCTGCTTATTGTAGTGTTAGGCTGTCAGAAATGGGTTAAGAAATGTGGGGAAATAACTTATAAATATACAGCGTTAATTAATAAGGTACTCTTGCAAACATTCCAGAGCATAAAAGAAATTCTGGTAATGCATAGAGAAAAATATTTTGTTGACTCGCATAAAGATAATTATATTAAACAGCAGAAGGGTACTATTGGTCAAACTGTTGCATCAGAAAGTCCTGCATATATAATTGAGGCAGTATGCGTATGCGGTCTGATTATTGCAGTATGTATAAAAGCAATAGATTCTGATAATGCAGCGACGCTCGTGCCGCAGCTTGCCTCTTTTGCGGTGGCGGCTTTTCGTATTCTGCCTTCTCTGGGAAGGATATCAAGTAATTTTAACCAGTTTATGTTCTGTGTGCCAAGTATTAACGATACGTATAATAATCTTAAGGAAGCAAGAGATATTGAAGAGAAAACCGACGGAACAAGAAGAAATGGTGATTCTGTTTATGATGATTTGAGTCAGAATGACCGGAAATCTTTTCAACATAAATTATCAATAGAAAATATATCATGGAAATATCCTAATACAGATAATAATGTACTGGATGATATCAGTATTGAGATTAATAAAGGGCAGTCCATTGCTTTTGTGGGAAAGTCCGGGGCAGGGAAAACAACTTTGGCGGACATCGTGCTTGGATTGTTAATTCCCCAGAAAGGAAAAGTTAAAATTGATGGAATTGACATTACAGACATCCAGATGGGAAGAAATCATATAATCGGTTTCGTTCCACAGAATGTAAATCTTCTTGATGATACGGTTAGAAAAAATGTTGCTTTTGGAATTGAAGATGATAATATAGATGATGAATTAGTCTGGAAAGCATTGGAGCAAGCGCAGCTGAAAGATATAATTGAGAATAGCGCGCACGGCTTAGATACTGAGATTGGTGAGCGCGGCATTCGGTTTTCCGGTGGACAGAGGCAGCGTTTCGCAATCGCGCGTGCCTTGTATACAGACCCTGATATTCTGATTCTTGATGAGGCAACTTCTGCTCTTGATACAGAGACTGAAACAGCAGTAATGGAGTCTATTAATGCGTTGCAGGGGCATAAGACATTGATAATAATTGCGCATAGACTAACGACCATAAGAAACTGTGATAAGATTTATGAGATAGCTGATGGGAAGGCGATAGAGAGGAAGTATGAGGAGCTTGGGTGATGTAACCCTAAAGCGTCAAAACACACAAGTCTCCGTCGCCTTGCTATTCTGCCAGTAGCAGGGCGGCTTGGTAAAACAGCCGCCTCCTGTGAAAGAAGTACAAACCAATCATCTCCCCAATCCTTTTTTCACCTGTCTGTTAAAATCAAATAATATTATTTGAATCTGTTTATAGACCTCATCTTGCAGATACATATCGGATTGGGACTTTGAAAGGCAGAGGGCATCTGCTGTTTTATGGAGGCGGGAAGACAACTGCGCCTCGTTTCCCTGAAACCATTCCCTGTTGCTTGTCAGCATCGTGGGTTTTATAATGCTTTTCTAATGAGTCCAGCGCCTCCTGCAGATTTTCCACATTCAAGACATTGCTTTGTATGTACATCTGTGCATCTAAGGAAAAATATCTCGCAAATACAGTGTCTTCGTCGGCCGGACGCTGCAATAACGTAGACACATCGCTCCAAATACTGCAGACTATGAACAATAGCTGACAGTTTTCCAAATCAGACTTTATATATGGGTATATCTTTGAATATTCCTTCTTCCGCATTAATGATTCCAATTTCTGGTAATATTTCTGTATAAAAGTCAGCTCGTCAACGACTTGCGCATTATCGTGGTAAGCAATGGATTGATCAATGCTGGCTAGCCATGAATAGAGCTGTTTAAAATTGTCCGTTCCCCGAAAGTTAACCGGCATTTTCGGAATGTTTACGCCGAAAGCAACATAAATCGGATTTTTGAGCATATTTACGCTGCATTCAAGACAGTAGTTTATGATTTCCACGCCTTGCGTTTGGCAGATAGAGATTTCAGCCTCAGGGAGACAGCTTTTTTGCAAGACTTCAATCACCGCTTCGGACAGCCGAAGGAAAGCGGGCCAGTCTTTTATATGCTGCCGTGCCATTTTCTGTAACAGAGTCTGTATAAAAGAACGTATCTGAAAGCGCGACAAGGAGGCTTTATGTGCGTCATATAATTTTATGGCGCTGAAATAATCTTCATATTGATTCTGCGAAGTTATATAATATACGTAGTGTTCAAGATTTTTAATATCAGGAGAATCGCTGCGGAGTTCATCTAAATATTGCTGCATGGTTGTTTTATTTTTCTTAAAATCCAGTACATCAAGTTGATAAATAACCAGATTTAATATTTCTCCCGATTCATTTGGGGAGATGCCGGGATGCGGCGTTTCAAGTATGGCTTTAACCCACTTGGCGTGAACACCATTATATTTTTCCATATTATTGCAGAGATACAGCTCCCAATAATTATCCGGGAAAAAGTGTTTTAAAACTGCACACGGATAATAGGGGCAATCCAGTCGCCGTTAAGGCATAAATTAGCAGAATCTTCTTCCCATGCAGCGTTAAGCTTCATAATATCTGATTTTATGCCTTTCAGATAGTTTTTGACCTTCCGTGAATTTGCAGTATCGGTTTCTATTATTGCTATGGCGACGTTAATATGCTCAATATCCTTCTGAACAGCCGCACCTTCTGCTATAGAAGTTTTATTCGATTCTAAATCAGAAACGGTCTTTTTCAGGGCATCCAATAACTGCATGGGAAGATCAAGGATTTCTCCGAGCAACGTTTGTGGATTTCTGCCATGCCAGACGGATTCGCTAATAGCGGCTAAATAATCATCCTTAAAAATAACTTTCCAGTATTTGCAGGCATATTAACAAAATTTCTTGTTGCATATATAATACAAATTTGATAAAATGCATATAAATATATAGGAGGTAATAGTAGTATGTTTTTAGACAATGATATGGTTCTGGGCAATTTATTCATTAAGGTAATAGAAAAAGAGATGAATGAAATCACATTTGAGAAGATATATGATTTTGTTTATTATGCATCTATAAAACTTAACGAAAAAGAAAATACAATTATATTAGTTTCAAAAGAAGGCATAATGAACTTTGCGGAACTATATAAAGATTTTATACAGATTGATGAAGAAGAAAAGAAAATTATAATTACCAGCAAAGAAGAAACATTAATCTGTTTTCGAAACAGATACGAAGATAATGGAAAGGATTTTGCAGAATCATTTGATTTCGCTTTGGAACAGATAGCTGCTTAGATACGAATGAAAACAACGAATCAGGATAAATTAATAAAAGATAATGTACATGAGTATATCTATATAGATGAAAATTATTTTGATATCATAGATACGGCAATATTTCAAAGATTAAAGAACATTAAACAAACGAGTTATGCCAGTCTGTACCCATCTTCAACCCATGATCGCTTTACACATTCTTTAGGAACTTATTACCTTGGGAAACAGGTAGTTACCCAATTGTGGAAAAATATCGGTGAATCGTTTAAACTGCCGTTTGATGGTTCTGCTAAAGATGAAATTACTTTTACATTTGAAATGGCATGTCTTTTGCATGATTTGGGTCATGCGCCCTTTTCCCATACAGGAGAAAATTTCTATAAGGTTAAAAAAATCAATGCATCGCTACCGCATTATGATTACTTTAAAGCTTACATGGAGAAAAATAAACTGGATAAATTTTGTTATATAGATGGCTTGCTGATTAACGAATTATGTAAATGGTATGAAGTAAATGGTGAGAATATTGCCGATAATGACATTATTAAAAATTTTCTGAATGATTATTGTGGTGTTTTAAAGGAAGATTCAGCTAAACCACATGAAAAAATGAGTGCACTTATTGCCTTACAGGAGATAAAAGAACAAATTATAAGTTTAGCGGCTAAAATCTGTAAAACGGATGGAAGTGAAGAATGCGGTGTAAGATTTAATGCTGATTTATTCGTGCGTTGTATAATAGGAGCCCAATATCAGGCCAAGCCGTCAGATAAACTGGAGTCACAGGCAAATTCTTTTAAAAATGCAATTATCAGCCTGCTGAATTCAGATATAATTGATGTAGATAAACTTGATTATATTTTAAGAGATAGTTATATGACCGGTTACAAGAATACCGGTATTGATATAGAAAGATTAATAAAATCGTTTACAATTGTTTTAGAGGATGATAAGTGGTGTAGGCTGGCATATAAAAAGAATGCCCTTAGCGTCATTGAAAATGTAATATTGGCAAATGATTCCAGCAGGAGGTGGGTACAAAATCATCCAATTATATTATATGATACATATATTACACAACGGTGTGTGAGTGAAACTTTTCAAATATTACAGGCGGAAAAACCGACAGGTGAGAATATTTTTGAGAAATTTTTCTCTATTGATGCATTGACGGAAAAAGGCATAGAGTGGAACGATACAGAACGGATTTTTCTTGCAAGTGACTTAGATGTGATTACATTATTTAAAAAAGCATATGTCATTAGCAGGCAAAAAGGAATGGGAGATGCTGAAGAAATATTTAAAGAATATTTTTCAAGAGATGCAAGAAGACATCCATTATGGAAATCTGAAATGGAATTTCGGGTATGCTTTAATGAACAGTTGATGAATGAAGATGAGCAGGATAGAATGAAGATTATTAGAGATGCTGTAGTAAATATTGATTTATGCAAAAATAAAACAACAGGTATTAGTGAAGCTATTATTAATGAATCTATGTGGAATAAAATTAATGAAGGAACAATTGAATTTCCACAAAGTGGTCTTAAGTTGGTCAATGCACTAAAAGTAAGTATATTTTGATAGAAATAACTTAGAATTGGATATAGTAATTATATATACTCGAAGTTTTGAATCTAAAATGACAAAATTAAATAAAAAATCAGTTCGCGTGCAGATGCCGGATTATGCATTAGATAGATGGCAAAAAACTACCTTATATTCTTACTCAGAACTGGTAGATGTTCAGAACCGAACAAGTCGTCAACCGCTTTTTTATATGTATTCTAAGCATAAAATTGACATTAAAGATTTTGTGACATATTTACTTACGGAAGCAGAATTTGTATAAGTATTGCAAATTTCCCCAAATTTACGACAAAAATTGCCTAAACCCAAAACTCGCCATAACATTATGTTACAATAAACCCAGCTTTAGCAGGCTGGGTTTAAATAATTAATGCGTAAATCTTATTAAGGGACAACAATAAGAAAGGAATATGGCATTATGAAGAATACAGGGGAAATAAGGTGGATTCAATTATCAGATTTGCATATTATAAGCAAAGGGGAAATAAAATTGATATGGATGAGTGGATTGGCTATGCCCGCAGTAATGTCGTCACATCCTTGGGAAAGAAACTTTTAGGTTTTGTAATGGAAAAAATAGTATGCGACTGTGAGCAGGAATAACATCCGTCCTATAGATGGCAGGAAGAGGTATTATAAATGATTGAAAGTGTAAGTGCATATGAGACAGTATTGCAAAAGATAGATATTTATATGCAGAAATATATAATTCCATATTTTAACCCTTCTAAAATATATTGGTGGTTTTCTTTATCTGGAGGAAAAGACAGCTTTGTTATGGCGCACGGTATGAATGAATGGTATAGTCGGAACAATTTTTCCTTTCATGCTGAAGGCTTTTGCGTAAGCCAATGGAATAAAAATGTCCAGTATTCATTGCTGCAAAAACAAATAACCTGGATGCCAGTTACAATAATTGACGGTGTTGATTTGTCAAGAAATACAATCAACTATACATTTGGAGACCAGGCACCTTGCCACGATTGTTCATTAATACGAAAAAATATGGGTGATTTTTATATTAAGGATAACTATAAAGATGGATATATAAATATTATTGCCAGGGGGATACATCTGTCAGATATGGCAATTAGTTATTTGTGGCGGGTATTTTGGGATATTGATGTTGAATCCTTTACAAGAAGATTGGAAAAAGGAAATCCATTAGTAAAGCTTAATACGCAGCCGATTGTTTATCTTGCGAAACCTTTGTGTTTTGTTCGAGAGTATGAAACCCAGGAATATGCAAATCAATTAAAGTTTCATCCGATTTGCTGTGGTTGTCCTGCCTGCAGATATCCTTCAAGACGTGATATTGTAGAGGAATCGTTGAAGCAGTTATTTTCATCTGTAAAATGGGAGTTTGAGGTTTATGGAATTAATGATTACTTAAAATTAATTGGAGATAATGCTCCTATAGAGGAGATATCGCTTTCCGGTTTGGAAATTAAAAGGGCTCATTTACCTGTTGAATTCTTTGACTATATGGTAAACCAATTCAAAAATGAATGTTTTTATGATTTTTCAAAGTCCATGTATTTTTTAGATGATGTTGGTGCGAATTACCTGACGAAATACAAAAAATTTAATCTTGATAAAATAATCAGTCCCAAACTTTGTTCTGATATTCCATTAACTTTTCCTGAAAAGTCAATGATAGCAACGGTGGGACCGTTGTGGGGGAGTATAGGATATCAGAATAAGTCAATGCGAAACAAATTATTGAAATTACAAACGGAAATATATCATATTCAAATAGATTGTTTGTGGTCTCAGGTAATTCCAATGCTAAGAGATTTTTACTCACATACCTTTAATGCTTTAACTACTTGCTATGTATGTAATATTAATTAACAATCTCGATAACAAAAGGCGGAGAAACTTTAAAATGAGCGCTAATAAAAAAAGAAAATACAATGATATAAAGAAAATAAAGAAAATGAAGAAAATAAAGAAAATGAAGAAAATGTATGACAATGCCCATACATTTTTAATTCCTATATTACTAACACTATTAATTGAATTCTTTAAATATTTAGGCAAGTGTATGCTAAATATAGGGAATGAAACAGTAAACACTTTAGGAGAAGCATTCCCCTTAATGAAGACTATATGTTTTATAATGTTTGCAATTCTTTTCTACATTTCCTATGTTTTTGTAATACGTGTAGATACTTGGATGCATGATAAAATATTTAACAATCCAGATGAAGAAAAGTATATGAAAGATACATTTCTTCGCTTGAAGGATTTTGGCGGTAAACGTCAGAAATGTTTCAGAACGGATTCTATCTCGGGAGATTCTGTTGATGCATATGTTGCATTTCTTGTTGAAACGCATAAAAAAAGTATTGATTTGTTAGTGTCTACATGCCGGGAATTTTTTTATGAGTCATTTTCAGAAAAAGGAAATTTAGTTAATGAAATTGGATTCGAAGTATCCTTTATGTCTAAATCGTTTAAGGATGATAAAATAACTATTGTTTCATCATCTAATAATAAAGAGCGAACACCGCCAAGTATGTTGAATCGGGAGTCAAACCCTGATATATATGACAATACCGAAACAGGAAAACTGTATCAGCGTTATGCTGACAGCCCATCTGGGAATCTTGCTATACATATAGTAGAAGATTGCTCAACACAAGATGAATTTACTGCTTTGTATGAAGGTGAAATAGATACTATAAAGTCAATGGCTATTCTTCCAATTCTTTCACCGCAGAATGAGTTGTTAGGCACTTTGGTCGTTTGTGTTAATCAAAGCAATTTCTTTAAAAAGAAGGATGAGCATTTTTGGAATGAACTATTAGAAATTTACTCTGTTGAATTAGGATATCACTATTTGGCTTTAAAATATTGTATAAATCATAATGGTAACACATTATCGGAAAGTCTTAAAAAGCCTTTTTAAAAAATAATTATAGAGACGAGATAGTTCTGCTTGTAAGAGAAATAGGCTTTCTATCTAAAGAAAAAAGCCGGTTTCCATATTCTGCAGAGAAACTGGAAACCGGCAGCATGGATCAGGTTTACAGACTCTTTAGTACACCTTCTTATCCAGCCCCATACGGACAATAATTTCATTTATTTTCTTATATACAAGCCCTTCATCGATTGTCAGTAGCTTACGGTTCTCCATCGTAAGCTGTCCGTTTATGATAACTGTGTCTACTTCCGAGCCGTTTGCGGAATAGCAGAGTCCGGCAAGCAGATTGTTTCTCGGAGTCAGGGATGGACTGTTTAAGTTGAGAATTGCCAAATCCGCCTTTTTGCCGACTTCGATAGAGCCGATTTCTTTTTCTGCGCCCAGCGCTTTTGCACCGTTTATTGTTGCAATGCGGAAACCTTCTTTAGCGCTTATGCACTGCGGGGTTTTAGCGGTTCCCTTATGAATCAGAGTAAGCAGACTCAGTTCATGGAACATGTTAAGGCAGTTATTGCTTGCCGCGCCGTCTGTGCCCAGGCATACATTGACGCCTTTATCCAGCATTTTGGCAATCGGCGCAAAACCGTTACCCAGCTTCATATTGCTTGCAGGATTGGTAACTACGCTGACATTGTGCGCCTTTAAAATATCGATATCTTTATCCGTCACCTGAACGCAGTGCGCTGCAATCGCAGGAACATCAAAGATTCCGGTCCTTTCCGCAAGTTCTATCGGGGTACAGCCGTACTTTTCCTGAATTTGTTCAATTTCGCTGACGCTTTCCGACAAGTGGATATGTATTCCCATGTGGTTCTTTTTTGCCTCATTAGAAACAATCTTAAGAAACTCGTCATCGCAGGTATAGGGGGCGTGAGGACCGAGTAGGAAGCTTAGCCTGTCGCAGTCTTTTGCCGCGTCGCGTTCTTCATATGCCTGACGCAGGCGCATCTGTCCGCCTTCGTCATTGCCGTTTCCGACTAAGCCGCGGCAGATAAATGCGCGCATGCCGGATTCTTTGACGGCGCGCGTAGTCTGGTGGATGTTCATCTGCATATCGTTAAAGCAGGTAGTTCCGCTTTTCATCATCTCGATTATCGCGAGATTCGCGCCCCAGTATGTATCCTCATCGGTCATTTGCTGCTCAATCGGATCTATAGTGCCGAAGAGCCAGTCCATAAAAGATAAATCGTCAGCGACATTTCTCATAAAAGACATATAAGAATGGGTATGGCAGTTAATAAGACCGGGGATAACAAGCTTATCCGTTCCGTCGATTACCTTATCTTCTTTAAATCCGGTCGGCATCTGCCCGATTCCTGTGATTCTGTCATTTTCAATATAAATACTGGTTTTCTTAATGATGTCTTCATCGCCCTGCGGAATAACAGCCAGAGCATTCTTAATTACGATTCCCATAAATAATCCTCCTATCACAACACAGTTGTATCTATGTTTGTCTTTTTATAAGTTTACGACATTCCTGTCTTCGCCGCGCAGGAAGGCTTCAATATTTTTCACAACTTCCTCAATGAGCCTGGTCCTTGCTTCTACGCTCGCCCAGGACATATGGGGCGTGATAATCAGTTTAGTGCTGTCTTTAATCTGGCTTAAAGGATTGGAATATTCCATCGGTTCTTTTTCCAATACGTCCAGTCCGGCAGCCGCGATTGTGCCGTCCGAAAGAGCCTGGTATAAATCCTGCGTATTTACGACAGGTCCTCTTGCCACATTAATAAGGATTGCAGTTTTTTTCATTTTACTAAACGTATCTTTATTAATCAGGTTTCTCGTCCTATCGCTGAGCGGGCAGTGGAGCGATAGGATATCGGACCTGCCCAGCAAGGAGTCGAGTTCTACTCGTTCGTATTCAGTACAAGTGCTTTTGCCTGATGCGGAATAAAAAATAACATTGCAGCCAAAGGTTTTCGCTAACAACGCTACCCTGTGTCCGATGTTGCCCATGCCGACGATGCCCCATGTCTTACCTTCAAGTTCGTTAAAAGCCCTGTCAAAATTGGAAAAAAATGATTGTGCGCTGTAAGCCCCCGATTTTACATAATCATCATAATGTGCAAGGTTTTCCGACAGTGCCAGCGCCAGCAGGAGCGTGTGCTGCGCGACCGCAGACGTACAGTAATTAACGACATTGGCAACCTTGATGCCTCTGGATTTGCAGTATGCTAAATCCACGTTATCATATCCTGTTGCAAACAGGCAGATAAGTTTTACGTTTGGCGCGTCCTTCAAGGTGCTTTCATTCATTGGAGCTTTGTTGGCAATGATGATATCGACGTCTTTTACCCTTTCTGCAGTATTTTCGGCTGACGTATTGGCATAATATGTAACTTCGCCAAATTTCTCAAAGGCTGATACGTCAATATCCGTGCCTGCGCTGTTTCGTTCCAAAACTACCAGTTTCATTTAATCTCCCCCAATCAATACAGATATGGCTATATGCCTGATAATAAATAGTATACAATATGCCAAAGCAGATGTCCACTATGGTGCAGTACTCTTCTTTGGAATAAAAAATGTGTCCTTATATCCTTTCTCCATCTTTAAGAGTGCAATTTTTTTGTCAATGCCGCCGGCATATCCTGTAAGGCTTCCGTTTGCACCGACTACCCTATGGCAGGGGACGATAATGGATATTTCATTATGCGCTACTGCACCGCCAACGGCTTGCGCTGACATTCTTGCAAGTCCTTTTTCTTTCGCAAGCTGCTTAGCAATAGCGCCATAAGTGGTTGTCTGCCCGTAGGGGATTTGATAAAGAATTTCCCAGACTTTATTTTGAAATGTGCTGCCCGTAAAATGGAGCGGCAGTTTAAAATTCGGTTCATTTCCTGAAAAATATATATCAAGCCACTTCTTTGCCTGCTCAAATATAGGAAGTTCTTTTTCTTCGTTTTCCTTATCAAGATAGAGGGCAAAGTATTTCTGCCCCTCGAACCATAACCCGGTCAGACCGAGTTCGTCTGCTGCAAGCATAATGCCACCAAGCGGAGACTCGTATTTGCTCGTATATTGCATTTTAGTTCCTCGCAAAACTTTCACTGAATTTTATAATAGGGTATGCCAGACCGTTCCGACATACCCTTAAAATTTTAAATCACTTGATTTTACAATACTTTTAATTAACCAAAGTATCTCTTAAGAAGTCCTTCAAATGCCTTGCCGTGTCTCGCCTCATCCCTTGCCATCTCATGAACTGTGTCATGGATTGCATCCAGATTAGCGGCTTTAGCGCGTTTTGCAAGGTCGAACTTGCCTGCCGTAGCGCCGTTCTCAGCTTCTACTCTCATTTCAAGGTTCTTCTTGGTAGAGTCTGTTACGACTTCACCGAGTAATTCTGCAAATTTAGCGGCATGCTCCGCCTCTTCATAAGCAGCCTTCTCCCAGTACAGACCGATTTCAGGATAGCCTTCTCTATGAGCGACTCTTGCCATAGCAAGATACATACCTACTTCGGTACATTCTCCCGTGAAGTTTGCGCGTAAATCAGCCATAATGTCTTCACTCGCACCCTGAGCAACTCCTACCACATGCTCAGCAGCCCATGTTTTGCCTTCTTCCTGTGCGGAAAATTTGGAAGCCGGCGCATTGCACTGGGGACACTTATCCGGCGCTGAATCTCCTTCGTGAACATAACCACATACCTGACATACAAATTTCATAATGATTCTCTCCTTTACTTGATATATTTTATGGTTATAGCAGACTAAGCTGCTGATTGAACCCTTTCGGCTAAAATTATAAGCATAGAGAAAACGAATGTCAATAGAAATATCAAGCGAAACGATATAAAACTAATAAAGTAAAAAAATTTACAAATTTTTAATAAGATTTATGAGTTGGTTTATTTTTATTATGCAGAATTACTGTTATAATATAAAAAGAAAGTAATTGTCAAAGTATTTTAACAGGCAATGACAATGCTTACGGAAGGGATGATTTGTTTGAAGTTCAAAACGCGGTTACTGGTTACTTCCATTTTTATAATTGTGGCGCCGCTTTTAATGACCGCAATCGCTTTTATGGGAATCGGCATCTATATGGCGAACTCAGGACCGGAATTTGAGGCTTCCGAGCAGAATTACACATCTTTTTCATACACGCTTGAAAATTATAATGAAATTACGGAAGAAATCATTCTTGCAGCGAAAGAGCGGATTAATGCAGATTCTTCTATAATAGAAGATGCGGAATATCTTAGGGAAATGAATAAGAAGCTGGCGAGCATTTCTTCTTATGTGATTGTCAGAAAAGGCGAAGACATATATTATGCCGGAAATGAAAACGCTGCCAATAAGATATTTAGCAAGCTCCCCGAATATGGAAGCGATATGCCCGATACGGCGAGGGGCTATTATTATCATGATATGCGGAAACTGGTAAAGCAGCTTGATTTTGTTTTTGACGATGGCGCTGCGGGCAGCCTTTTTATTATCACAAGGGTAAGCACGCTGATTTCGCAGAAAGTGCTGGTAGATATGGTGCTGGCTTTCGTGTTGATATTGATTTTTACCAGCTTGTTCCTGACGCAATGGCTGCAAAAAGGAGTGTTTACTCCGGTCAATCAGTTAAATACGGCGATGCAGAATATCGCGGAAGGTAATCTTGAATACCGTCTTGAGAGCGATGGAAAAGGTGAAATCGGAGAACTGTATAGGAATTATGAAGATATGCGGCTTCGGTTAAAAGAGTCCACAGATGAAAAAATCGAGCATGAAAAACAGAACAGGGAGCTTATAAGCAATATATCCCATGATTTGAAGACGCCTATCACAGCCGTAAAAGGATATGTGGAGGGTATAATGGACGGCGTGGCGGATACGCCGGAGAAGATGGATAAGTATATCAAGACCATATATAATAAAGCGAATGATATGGACAGGCTGATTAATGAACTGACCATTTATTCCGGTATAGATAACAATAGGATTCCGTATGATTTCCACAGGATTAATGTGGCGGAGTATTTCGGCGACTGCGTGGAAGAGGTCGGGCTGGATTTGGAGTCCAAGAATATCACGCTTAACTATGAAGACCTGGTATCGCCTGATACGCAGATAATCGCAGATCCTGAGCAGCTAAAGCGGGTTATCAATAACATAATAAATAACAGCGTAAAATATCTGGGGAAGGAAAAAGGCGTAATCGATATCCGTATTTTGGACGAGGTAGACTCCATACGGGTTGAAATAGAAGACAACGGAAAGGGCATTTCGGCGAAGGACTTACCGAATATTTTCGAACGGTTTTACCGGACGGATGCTTCCAGAAATTCGACGCAGGGCGGAAGCGGAATAGGGCTTTCCATCGTCAAGAAAATTATCGAAGACCACGGCGGCTATATATGGGCGACCAGTAAAGAAGCGGAAGGCACATGTATGCACTTTGTAATAAGAAAATATATAGCGCCTGAACAATAAAAGAAAGGGGTAGATGGTAAAATGGGCAGAATTTTAATTATTGAAGATGAGGAAGCGATTGCGGATTTGGAGAAGGATTATCTGGAACTGAGCGACTTTGAAGTTATAATTGAGAATACGGGAGACGCAGGGCTTGCCAAAGCGATGTCTGAGGACTTCGACTTAGTGATTTTAGACTTGATGCTGCCGGGGATGGATGGGTTTGAGGTATGTAAAAATATCAGGGAAGAAAAAAACATACCTATAATAATGGTGTCCGCTAAAAAAGACGATATTGATAAAATAAGAGGGCTTGGATTGGGAGCCGACGACTATATGACGAAGCCTTTCAGCCCTTCTGAGCTTGTGGCAAGGGTTAAGGCACATATGTCGCGGTATGACAGATTGGTAGGAAGCAATCAGAAGCTTAACGATATCATTGAGATAAGGGGGCTGAAAATTGACAAAACGGCAAGGCGTGTTTATTTAAACGGTGAGGAGAAAATTTTTACGACCAAAGAATTTGACCTTCTTACATTCCTTGCGGAGAATCCTAACCATGTATACACAAAGGAAGAACTTTTCAGGGAAATATGGGACATGGATTCTATCGGGGATATCGCTACAGTAACAGTGCATATTAAGAAAATCCGTGAGAAAATTGAATTTGATACCACTAAGCCGCAATATATAGAGACCATCTGGGGAGTAGGGTATAGGTTCAAAATTTAAAAAGTTTGTATAAATCTCTCATATTAATCAAAAATATATATAGGCGTAGTTTAATCAATATGAACAAAAACGGAGCTCCAATGCCTGAAAAGCGGTAAGTCGCTCCTTATTTTGTTCATGTTGATTAAACTTATAACAAGTAATATATATGGGAGAGACAATATGAACGATTGGGGCAAAAATATATATAATACTATATTTGAAAAGAATAAACTGGTCAGGTTCACGGCAGTAACCTTACTGGTTTATCTTTTTTTTAAGTTTATTTTTTCCCTGATTGCGCCTTTTTTTCTCGCATTTATCTTGATTACCCTGTTTTATCCGCTGCTGCAGCATATCCAGAAGAGAATCCCGACTAAGAAGAAATTTATCGCTGTCGGGGTGATATTGTTAATTCTGTCGTTTATCTCCGTAATATTTTGGATACTAGGATATAATAGCGGCGGACAGCTTGAAAATCTTACGGATTTCGTTGAAGAGGCATATGAGAAAATCCAGATGTTTCTCCATCGATGCTGTTATAGTTTAGACGGTAAATTCGGTTGGAATGGATATGAGATAGAGAATTTCATCATCGAAAGAATGGCTGTGATAATGGAAAACGTTCAGGTGCAAGTGCTGCCTAGCGTGATTTCGTCGTCATATACATGCTTTAAAGGGATTTTTGGCGCAGTGGCTTTTCTTTTTATTACGGCGATTGCCGCAGTCTTGATGGAAAAAGATTATAAGCCGTTTGTGGAGTGGCTTAAAACAGATGAAGACATATCGTTTATCTGGAAAACCCTGAAAGGCGTTCTGGACTATATAATCACATTTATAAAAGCGCAAGGGACGATAATGCTTATTATAATCGTGACATGCTGCGCTGTGCTATGGGCTGCGGGCATTAATGGCAGCATATGGTGGGGGATTCTTGCCGGCTGCCTTGACGTCCTTCCGTTTATCGGCACGGGGATAGTTTTGGTGCCGATAACGATATGGCAGCTTTTAAACGGTTATTATGTGGCAGCGGCAGTCTGCGTTATGCTTTATATTGCCTGTATTTTTATCCGCGAATTTCTGGAACCTAAGCTGATAGGGGACAGGCTCGGAATTGCGCCTGTGCTTATGATGCTTGGGATTTATGCGGGAATTAAGCTTTTCGGAATTGCGGGGATTATTGAGGGGCCGCTTGCGATTATCGTCATATACCAGCTTTTAAAGGCGGAGTGAAAAATGATAGGATTTGACGAAACGGCACGGACATTTTATAATAACAACATATATGTGGATTGTGTATGATGTCATAGCGCATGGCGGAGAGCATATTTCATTGTCACAAGAGTGTTGATTTAAAGGATATAACGATGGATAAAGGGATAAATTTAAAAGAAAAGCTGCTTAAGCAGACCAGGCAGGCACAAGATTATATGTTAGAGATATACTTTTTTATGCTTGTAGTAGTATATCCTTTTTTCATGAAAGACGGATACTTTGAAATAGGAGCGGCAAAATATTTCTTTTTCCGCAATGTAAGCCTTCTGATAATAGCGGTTATGACGCCGTTAGCGGTTGTGGCTTTTCTGTGCCGAAGGAGACGGCATGAGAATTTAGTAAAATCATTTTCAGGGTATTTGAAGAAGCTGTCTGTCACGGACTGGTTTGTGTATGGATATTTTTTCATTGTGATTGTTTCATATCTGCTTACGCCATATAGGGACAAGGCGTTTCTGGGGGCGCAGGGCTGGTATATGGGGCTTGTGAGCCAGTTTATATTTGTATTAATATACCTTATGTTCTCAAGATGTTTTAAATGGGAGAATAATCTGCTTTATGCCGTGTTTATCAGTTCCGGGGTAGTGTTTCTTTTGGGTATTCTTAACAGATATTCCATATATCCGATAAGTTTCAAAGTCAAGTCTCCGGAGTTTATCTCCACACTTGGAAATATTAACTGGTTTAGCGGATATTGGACTGTATTCGCGGCAATTGGGATTATGTTTTATTGGAATGCCGGCGGAAGGGTTTTGCGGGCGGCAGCAGGCATATATGTTGTGATATGCTTTATATCGGGAATGACGCAGGGCAGCCAGAGCGCATATATTGCGATTGTAATAATTTTAATGTTGTTGTTTTGGCTTTCGTTTCAAGCGAACCAGAAGATGTACCGTTTCTTGGAGATATGTGGATTGTTCGCATTATCCGGGCAGATTGCCAGGCTGCTCAGATATGTGCCTGGGGCTTATATGAATTATGATGATGGGCTGGTAAAGGCATTTACGAATACCGGATTGACTTTATACATAGGAATAGGCATGATTGCGCTTTATCTGCTGTTTTATTATCTGGTGGAGCATAAAGGCATGCAGATATCAGACTATAAAGTTTTTCGCTGGGTGATGGTGATAGTGGCTGCCATAATATTGCTGACATATATTGCCCTTATAGCAGCCAATACCCATGCTGGTGGAGGAATAGCTTGGCTTGCAGATAAGCCCAATTTTGTATTCAATGACAAATGGGGTAATGCTCGCGGTGTTACATGGAGCGCAGGACTTTTGGCATATAAGAATATGACCCTGGTGCAGAAACTTGTAGGAGTGGGGCCGGACTGTTTTGCAGAATATGTATATACAATTCCTGCCTTGGCGGATCGTATCAATATAAGGTTTGGCGAATCCAGACTAACGAATGCCCATAATGAATGGATTACGACACTGGTAAACTATGGCGCGCTGGGGTTTATATGTTATTTGGGGATTTTTATTTCCGCATTCAGCAGATTTATTAAAAAAGCGCCTGTAAAGACGGGGCTGTATCTGTGCGCGGCGGGAATATGTACATATGCCGTCCATAATATATTCAGTTTCCAACAGGTTCTTAATGCCCCCTTCGTCTTTTTGCTTATGGGAATCGGAGAGGGGCTTATTAGAGAAGAAAAAATAAATAATAATTTTCCCTAAAATCTTGTAATAAGTACTGGTAAAAATTCTTTTTTTTATATACAATAAAAATGTATGAAATATCTAAAAACAGTGATGATAGGACAGACGACCATCACTATAATAAAAATTCGGCTGGTTTAATTACTATTTAATTAAGGAGGAAATATCATGAGTAGTGAAATCAGAGACATTAACTTAGCCGAATCTGGCGAGAAGAAAATCGAGTGGGTAAAGAGAAACTGCGACCTGCTCCGCACCTTGGAAGGGGAATTTTCCGAATCGAAACCGTTTGCCGGAAAAAAGGTAGCTTTGTCAGTGCATTTGGAGGCAAAAACAGCTTATTTGTGCCTGGTGCTTAAGGCGGGCGGCGCGGATATGTATGTGACCGGCTCCAATCCGTTATCCACGCAGGATGATGTGGCGGCGGCATTGGTTAAGGCAGGGCTGGAAGTACATGCGTGGTATGATGCGACGCCGGAAGAATACGAAACACATATACGCCATGTATTGGAAGTAGGCCCTAACATCATTATCGATGATGGCGGAGATTTAGTAAATATGATACATAGGGAAATGCCGCAGCTTATTCCGAATATCATCGGCGGCTGCGAAGAGACCACGACAGGCATTATCCGTCTGGAAGCAATGAATAAAGCGGGAGAATTGAAGTTCCCGATGGTTCGCGTAAACAATGCGGCATGTAAGCATTTCTTTGATAACAGGTATGGTACCGGACAGTCAGTATGGGATGGCATCAATAGAACCACTAATCTTATCGTGGCAGGCAAGATTGTCGTAGTTGCAGGCTATGGCTGGTGCGGTAAAGGAACCGCAATGAGGGCTAAAGGGCTTGGCGCAAGAGTAATCGTTACCGAGATAGATCCGATTAAAGCGATTGAGGCTGTAATGGACGGATTTGACGTAATGCCTATGAAGGAAGCGGCTAAAGTCGGCGATTTCTTTGTCACCGTAACTGGCTGCGACGGAGTTATAGATAAAGAAGACTTTGCGGTTATGAAAGAGGGCGCTATTCTTTGCAATGCAGGACATTTTGACTGTGAAATTGATATGGCGTGGCTTAAGAAGAACGCAGTTGAGACAAGGGAACAGAGAAAAAATATTATGGGATACAAGCTTCCCAGCGGACAGTGGATATTTGTCCTGGCGGAAGGCCGTCTGGTAAATCTGGCGGCAGGGGACGGACATCCGGCTGAAATCATGGATATGAGTTTCGCGATTCAGGCTCTTTCCGCAAAATATCTGGTAGAACACGGAAGCGAATTAAAAGAAAAGCTGATAGATGTGCCGGAAGAGGTTGACAAGGACGTTGCAAGCCGTAAACTTACATTCTTAGGAAAAGAAATCGACGTGCTGACGCCTGAGCAGGAGAAATACTTAAACAGCTATTCTTTATAAAAGTTGAACGCATTATTTTAACTGACAGAATCCCTCGTAAGCTTTTGCCACGGGGGATTCTTAAGTCTATAGGAACTACAAATCAGAAAGGGGCAAAATTATAAAATGAAGCCGCAAGATGAAACTGCATCAAAATATAAGGCGGGAGAACTGCTTAAGAGATTTCTGCCTTATTATAAAAAATATTGGGTTATCGTAGTAATCGACTTATTCTGTGCAGGGCTTACGACGATATGCGAAATGGTTCTTCCCATGTTTATAAGGTACATTACCAATACGGGAATGAATGATTTGGCATCCCTGAGCGTGGGCATCATACTCCGTATGGGAGTCTTATATCTGTTTTTAAGGATAGTTGATTCGGCGGCGAATTTTTATATGGCGTATACGGGGCATGTAATGGGCACCCAGATTGAGACTGATATGCGGCGCGACGCATACGCCCATTTGCAGAGCCTTTCCGATACATATTATAATAATACGAAAGTCGGACAGATAATGGGGCGGATTACCAACGATTTGTTTGACGTGACGGAATTTTCACACCACTGTCCCGAAGAATTTTTTATCGCGGCTATTAAGGCTGTAATATCCTTTATTATCCTTTTAGGCATCAATGTATGGCTGACGCTGATTATTTTTGCCATCGTGCCGGTTATGGTTATTACATGTACGGCAGTCAACCTTAAGCTGCGTGCCGCAATGCGCCAGCAGAGGATTCAGATTGGCGAATTAAATGCGAGGATAGAAGACAGCCTGCTTGGACAGAAGGTAGTCAAGACATTTACCAATGAAGAAAAAGAAAAGGAGAAGTTTGAAGAAGATAACCAGAAATTTTATAGAATTAAAAAGAAATACTATAAATTTATGGCAGCGTTCCAGACTACCACAAGGGCGTTCGACGGGCTTATGTATCTGACTGTGCTGACGGCAGGCGGCATCTTCATGGTAAAAGGCATGGTTATGCCGGGCGATTTGGTTGCATATGTCATGTACGTTTCGACGCTGATTGCCACTATACGAAGGATTATTGAGTTTGCCGAGCAGTTCCAGCGCGGCATGACCGGAATTGAAAGATTTGTTGAGATTATGGATAGTGAAATTGAGATTTATGACGAGCCGGACGCAGTGCCGTGTGAGAACGTAAAGGGAGATATCTCTTTAAGAAATGTAAGCTTTGCTTATCCGGACGACCATAATATCGTGTTCCGGAATTTAAACCTGGATATCCATGCCGGAGAAAAAATCGCCATTGTCGGACCTTCCGGCGGCGGCAAAACCACACTCTGCAACCTGATTCCACGTTTCTATAATCTTGATGAAGGCGAGATTGTCCTGGATGGAAATAATATAAGGAAGTATACGTTGAAAAGCCTGCGCCGGAATATAGGCATGGTGCAGCAGGACGTGTACCTTTTTTCAGGAACTGTGTATGAGAATATTGCCTACGGCAAAGAAAATGCCACGATGGAAGAAGTAGTAGAGGCGGCGAAAAGGGCAGGCGCACATGAGTTTATAGAATTGCTAAAAAATGGGTATAATACTTATGTAGGAGAACGCGGCGTGAAACTCTCAGGCGGACAGAAACAGAGAATCAGTATAGCCAGGGTATTCTTAAAAAATCCGCCGATTCTGATTTTGGATGAAGCTACTTCGGCGTTGGATAACGAGAGTGAGTTTCAGGTGGCGAAATCCTTGCGCGAACTGGCGAAGGGAAGGACGACTATTACTATAGCGCACAGGCTTTCCAGTATCCGTAATTCTGACAGGATTCTGGTATTGACAGAGGACGGCATAGTGGAAGAAGGAAACCATGAACAGCTTCTTGAGAAGAAGGGAATATACTATAATTTCTACATAACGGCGAATGAACTTAAATAAAAAGCGCGTAACCGTTCAAAGAAGTAAATGCGCGACCTGTTGAATAGTTGTAAAAAACGCTTACATTTAAAAAATTTTAATGTTAAAATAGTAGTATAGAAGCTTATTTATATAGAGTTGTTTGGTTTTAACATTAGGAGGAGATTGCATGTTTGAAGTTGGCGAATTAATTATGTGTGGGGGACATGGAGTCTGCCGTGTTACGGCAATTACAGGTAATCCTATTGATAAACTTGATAAAAAGAAGAAATACTACATTCTTGAGCCTGTTTTTGAGAAGGGCAGCACCATTTATACCCCCGTGGATAATGATAAGATTGTCATGAGAAGGATAATGAGTGAAAAAGATGCGAAGAGTCTGATAGGTCAGATTCCCGATATTGAGACTGTTTGGATTAAAGAAGAGAAGACAAGGGAACAGATGTATAAAGAGGCAATCGGAACCTATGACTGCCAGAGCCTGGTACGGATTATTAAAACCCTGTATCTGCGTAAACAGGACAGAGTGCAGCAGGGGAAGAAAGTTCTTTCATCGGATGAGTTTTACTTAAAGAAGGCTGAGGAACTGCTTTACAGCGAGATGTCGCTTGCATTGTCCATCCCGCGGGAAAGCGTGGAAGAGTATATTGCGGATGAAATAAACAAAAATAGGAATTAATGTTATAAAATAAAAGCGAAACTGAAAAGTTCCGCTTTTATTTTAAGAAAGTATGTTTTTTAAATAGCACTGATATTTGTTATTTTATTATTGCGCAGAATTATCAGAAGAAGATTCCTGCGCATCAGAAACAGGAGCGCTATCGGCAGAACCCTGAGCCGGCTGCCCATCTTTGGGTGGATGGTGCGGATGGCTTCCTATTATAGTTATAGCGGATACTACAGCGGTTGTAATCTCCGCATCTGTCTGAATGGAGGACGTATCGAAACGATGAAGGATGAGTCCCTTCGCTGTACGCGCATATTTAGGCTGCAATCGGTTTAGGGCATAAGTCGCCATGTCCAGCTTACAATCATTACATGAGCAAATATTAGGCATAGTGGGCAAAAGATGGTTAAGAGCCTGCTCCACATTGTCTTCCATCAGATTCTTTAGTCCTTCCATTGTAAATCCTCCATAGGTAAATTTATCAGTAATGTTTAATCAATATAATATAAACATACCGATATATATACTATGTTATAACTTTTTTTAATTATAATCAATATTAAAATTAAAACAAATGTATATTTTTAATAGTTTTTTATTGACCTTTTTGAAAAATATGGTTATATTTATACAATCCGTATAGGAATATTAGCTAAAAATGTAGAAAAGAGAGTGTATATGTTTGAAATTATTTTAGATACTTTGTTGGATAGCATAAGATTATTACCTTTTTTATTTCTGACTTATCTTGCGATGGAATATTTGGAGCATAAGGCGGGTGAGCGGCTGCAAAGCATAATTCGTAAATCAGGTAAATGCGGTCCGCTGATAGGCAGCCTTCTGGGAGTCTTCCCGCAGTGCGGATTTTCTGCTGCTGCGTCTAATTTTTATGCAGGAAGAATTATAACGATTGGCACGCTGATTTCGATTTACCTTGCCACATCAGACGAAATGCTTCCGATTTTGATTTCCGAGAACGCAGGAATGGGAATGATATTGAAGATATTAGGCGCGAAGGTGATAATCGGTACGATTGCCGGCATGATAATTGATGTTGTGGCAAACCGCTTTTTCTATAAAAAGGAAAGAAAGCCGGAGATAGAGCATCTGTGTGAACAGCATCACTGCCATTGTGAAGAAGGCATTCTTAAGTCAGCGCTGCATCATACGCTGGAAATATTTATTTATCTGCTGATAGTTTCATTTATATTGAATATATTGATTGCCATAATTGGCGAAGATTTTCTGGCAAGCCTCGTTTTAAACCGTGTGGTTATAGGAGAATTGCTTGCGGGAGTAATCGGGCTTATTCCCAACTGTGCGGCGTCCGTCATTATTACGCAGCTTTATCTAAAGGGCATACTAAACGCGGGCGCAATGATGTCCGGGCTGCTTGTCGGCGCGGGAGTCGGCATCATCGTATTGCTGCGAGTGAATGACAGACCTAAAGAAAATGCCGTAATTATATCCTTGTTGTATGTGGTCGGCGTTGCTGCAGGGATTGTGGTTGAGCTGATGGGGGTTGTTTTTTAAGGGTTAAGAAGCTTTATAAAGCTTTTTCCATCAATATAAATCGTCCTTTACGCCAGTCTGCAAAACCGCGTTCTTCGTAGCCGTTATTCTTATATAGTCTTAAGGCGTATGGATTTTGAGAATATGCGTCTAGTCTGACAGAAGTATATGCGAGATTAGCAAGCTGCGTTTCAATATGCTTTAATATCTGTTTTCCGATGCCTTTATTTTGAAAAGTGGGAGCTACGCATAATCTGTGGATAATACATGCTGTTTCATCAGGGTTATGCCATTTACACTTTGTATACTCTTCATCGCACTCCTGGCTAATAGCATATATTGCCACGATTTCGTGCTCATTTTCTGCAACATAAAGGGTTTTATTATTTATATCATTATAAAAATCTTCTTCTGTCGGATATAAATAATCCCATTGATATATACCGATACTTTCCATTTTATTAATTGCTTCATTTACCAAAGAACATATATTTTCAATATCATTTATTGTTGCGAGCCTGTAATTCATTTTATTTCTCCTGAAGTTGCTTTAAATACTGATTTGCACAGTTATTATGATAGCATAGGGGTGGGTATATGGTATATTTAATATCTTCCCGCATAAGCCTTTTTTGCCTCTGCAGTCCACTTCTTTACAAAATCCGACTTTGCTTCGGTATAGCCGTCTCTATTATGCTCATACTGCTTCCATAAATTTAATTTTAGCTGTTCATATTCTTTTGCTACCTGTGAATGTTCGTTCAGATAATCCCTAAAGTACAATTCATCGTTATCGCCTGCCAGTCGTAGGTGTAAATGATAAACCTTTTCTTCAAATCCATTTTCAGTATATCCGCGATTAAATGAAATCCGGTTTGGGACCGATGACATACGAATAAATCCATTGTACTCGATTATCTTGGATATATCTTCCATATTTTCATCGGGGGCTGTTTCAATAAGAATATCAATAATGTTTTTCGCCCATATATTTTTAATTGCCGTGCTGCCAATGTGGCTGATGCGCTGGATTTCATAAGCAGAAAGGATATTACGCAGAAAAATTTCTATTTCAGCATAGTATTCAGTCCAATGCTCATTATGCGGCACTAAAGAGATGGGAAATAACTGCCATAATTCGTCTAAAGTCATTTGTGATAAGGTTTTTTTCATATATGTAATTGCTCCTTGCGTACGATGTTGGAAATCATGTTTGTAATGCGTAAATCATTAGCAGGCATAAATTGTTAATAGAGATAATAATCAACTTGATGTTCACTTTTTCCTATGGCATAATTATACCATATCTAATAAAAAGGAGAAATTCAAATATGCTCAATTTTGGATTTTCATATGTAGGGCTTATATATTTGCTGATGCTGTTTATACCTAATACGATTTGGACGAAGCATAAGCCCACAAATTATGAACAATACGCCGAACAGGAAAGCAAGGCTTTGCAGATTATAGAGAGAATTGGCGAAGTATTAGTCTGCTGCTGTGCATTAATATTTGCTGATTTCAATATAAGGCTTAATTCTCTTTGGAGTGTATGGTTATTAATTTCATTTATGCTAATGTTTCTGTATGAAATTTACTGGATAAGGTATTTCCGCAGCGAAAAAAGGATGTCTGATTTTTATAGTAGTATTTGCGGTATCCCTGTGGCGGGGGCGACATTGCCTGTGTGCGCATTTATCTTACTTGGCGTGTATGGGAAGAATGTATTCCTTATCATTTCAACAATTATTCTGGGAATTGGACATATAGGCATTCATGTAAGCCATTATAAAACTGAGGGAATGAGGAAACCCAAAAAAATGAATCATTGATAATTTTCGCATACAAGAATAAAATAAATACGAATATGGATGAATCTTTTATGAGAGGTATTACAGGTGTTAGCAGGATTTATATATGATAAGTTTATGGAGATTGTGAAAGGGCTATAGGTAAATCCAATGACGATTGAGGAATTATTGCAAAATGAAGAACGGCAGACCTTTGACCGTAAAAGCGTTATGATTGGACCAAAGGCATTGGCAATATCATTGGTAGCTTTTGCAAATGCAGATGGTGGAAAGATTGTTATTGGCATTTCAGATAAAAATCGGAGAATTGAAGGTGTAGATTACGAAATTGAGAGAGTGAATGAATTGTTAAGGGTTCCGTTTGATTTCTGTGAACCAACGGTCAAAGTGGATATTGAGAAAGTTCCATGCACTGATTATAAAGGAAGAGAAAATCATGTGATTGTGATGTATATTGAACCAAGCCCATATGTACATACAAATCAGGCAGATGAAGTATATTTCCGCATTGGAGATAAGTCTAAACTCTTAAAGTTTGAAGAACGATTGCAGTTGACTTATGATAAGGGCGAACGATATTTTGAAGATAAATTAGTTCAGGGCGCTACGATTGATGATTTGGATATGGAACAAGTAAAGGGATATGTTGAAAAGATTGGATATAGCAAAACTCCGATTGAGTATTTAAAGCAGAATAACGGTTTTGTCATAGAGAAAAATGGAGAATTGCAGGTAAGTACGGCTGCGGTTTTGTTGTTTGGAACTGAACCGCAGAAATTTTTCCCACGAGCCAGAGTTCGTTTTATACGATATGAAGGTGTAGAAGAGAAATTTGGCACAGAAATGAATGTGATAAAGGATGTTATCTTCAAGGGTAATATTTTAAAGATGATAAGGGACGCTATTGCTTTTCTTGATACACAAATTAAAGAAAAAACATACTTGGGTACAGATGGTATCTTTGTGACGGAAGAGGAATACCCTAAATTTGTACGTCAGGAAATTATCGTGAATGCGGTGACGCACAGGGCATATAGTATTACAGGAACGGATATACAGATTAAAATGTTTGATAACCGCATTGTTGTTGAAAGCCCAGGAAAACTGCCGGGTATGGTTAGGGCAGATAATATCAGGTTTACACATTTTTCAAGAAATCCTAAAATTGCCGAATTTTTGAAAGCATATGATTTTGTGAAAGAATATGGTGAAGGCGTAGACCGTATGTGCAAGGAACTGGAAGCAGCAGGGCAGAAATATCCTGAATATTATACAAATGCCTTTATGTTACAGACAGTTATATATAATAATAAAAGTCAAATCAATGAAAATATAAATCCAGCTATTTATACTAAAAATCCAACTATACAAAATGAAAAGTCGGAATTTGGCATTAAAAAGCTGGAAATTGAAAGATTAAAATCAGCTATTGCAAGACAAAAGTATTTTACCCGCACAAAAGAAAACCTGCTAAAAGTTTATAATTCTATTGAAACTAACCAAGTATTCGGGGCGCCGGAAGTAAAGGAACTGCTTGGGTGTACAATTACGGCATCAAAGGATATTATGAAAAAATTGAGGGATATGAATGTCGTAGTGGAAGTAAAAGGAAAGGGCAAAGGAAAATATCGATTTATGTATGAGGGTGAAATTGATGAACGAAGCGAATTGGAAATAAATATTACGTAACTTGCGATGGAAGCTCTCATTGTTTATTAGATATAAAGTAGTATATAGAGGAAAATAATGAAAGAGCATACAATAGACAAACTAATATCGGAATTAATGGAAAAATGCGGGTTTGGAATGGTGGATTTGCCGATTGAACAAGTATCCGGCGGCTGCTCGCATAGAATGTATAAGGTGGCGACTGACAGCGGAGTGTACGCAGTTAAGCGCCTGAATCCGAATGTAATGAGCAGGGCAGATGCGCATGATAATTTCGCGCGGGCAGAAAAAATCGAACAGATTTTAGAAAAAGAAGATATTCCTATTGTACCGGCGATAACAGTTGACGGGAAGAAAATGCAGAATGTAGAAGAAAATTTCTTTTACATTTTCAGGTGGCAGGAAGGGCGCATAGCCGATTGGAATAATATTTCAAGCAGACAGTGTAATATAGCAGGAAATATTCTTGGGAAAATCCATGCAATCAGCCCTCAAAATGTAATCAGTCTCAAAAATACAGTCAGTCCCCAAAATGCAGCCAGTCAAAAGCCGGAAATAAGCAGGATTAACTGGCACGAATATGTCAGCAGGGCAAATGAAGAAAGAAGCGGGATTGCGTCTGTTTTATCTGATAATGAAAATCTGCTCATTTATGCCGAGCAAGAGTTGAATAAAGCAAGAGCGGCGCTGCCGGATATAATGTGTATATCGGACGCAGACTTAGATCCTAAGAATATTATGTGGGAGAACGGCAAGCCGTGGGTAATAGACTTGGAATGTCTTGATTATGAAAATCCTGTGGATAATGCGCTGCAGCTTGCGCTCCAATGGTCCGGAATCGTAACCTGTGATATAGATATTGAGAAAATGCTTGCTTTTTTTGATGGCTATCTGAAAGCATATGATAATGGTTTCCGTGCATACAGCAAGGTATACGGCTTAGTATATACATGGGTAGAATGGCTGGAATATAATATTCAAAGGGCGCTTGGAGAATGTATTGACGAAGAAGAAAAGATGCTGGGTATCTCTGAGACGCGGAATACTATCAATAGAATAAAATACGCTCATAAGATGGAAAAGGAAATCAAGGCGGCGTTAGATTTAAGACTGCCCCGCCCTGATTAAGCTGCCGCCAGTTTAGTCGCCGATTATTTCCAGCCCATCGGGAAAGTTCCGTATTACAAGCGCACATGTATTTGTGAGCTTTATGTTATCTTTTAAAGGATATGTTAATTTTCCATGGTGCTCGCCCGCTGCACAATGGACGTCTAATTTTGTGTCTATCAGTCCCAAATTATCAGGCAGATTGTTGGAAAAAATGAGGCTTCCGGCGCTTACCCCTATTACAAGTCCGTCCGCTTTGATATATTCCATCAAAGACTTATTAAACTTGGTCGCATTAATTCTTTCCAATAAATAATGTGTATTGCCGCCGTGGGAATGAATAATGCCTTTATTAAAGACATATCCTTACCTGCCATGCCCATAAAAAACTCTTTAATTTCCTCTGTTTCCAAACCCGCCGATGTTAATAATACTCTCATGATAATCTCCTATTCTTACTCAACCACTATGCTCCTATTCCGACCAATTCATTTGTTCATCAGAAATGCCTAATTTTCTGCATTCATTGCAGACATACTCTTTTTCGGTTTTATTTCCGATGTGGTATTTTAAAATCTTGTCTCTGAACACAATGTATTTTTCATTACCCGATTTAAAATCAACAAACCAGTTTTCTCCATTAGCAGCAGATATCATGACTTTAGAAATCTGCTCTGGGAAATCCCTTTTATCGCTTGTAAAAAATAATACAGTCCAGTATTTAGGCTTTCCGCCGGTATTCCACAACTCTATTTTATGAATGCTTAGACAATCAATGATGACGTCGTCTTCTATGCTTTCCTTAATCAAGACCCCTTCATATAGCGAAGGTTTCTTTTGCTCGATGGCATTGCTGCCGCAAGTATGAACGTCCTTAATCTCGTTTAATGTCAATTCGTCTTTCAATAAAATATCCATAGAGATATGGAAGGTCTCACCTAAAATCAACAGCTTTTCTGTCTCCGGAAGCGCGATATCGGCTTCCCATTTAGATATGGACTGCCTGCTGACATTGCATATTGCGGCAAGCTCTTCCTGTGTCATGCCGTTTGCTTTTCTTAATTCCACAATTTTTTCTGATAATTTCATAGCTGCACTCCTTTCGATAATCTATATAATACAGGACAACAGCGTTTCTTTCCACCAACATTAAGGTGCTTTTTTGCAACTTTCGGTTGCGTTTATTTCTTTCATTATCACATTTTCCAATTCCGTGACAGAAATATTTTTCTGCCATTCCAAAGTAATATCCATAACTTCAATTATCTTTGGAAGATAGACGATAGAACCGCCTTTACGTAAAATGCGTTTAACCATATCTGCCAGCATATTATACGATATTTTTTCCGGAATAACCCCTTCTATTAAAATAGGATATTTGATTTTTAAATTGTCAACCAGTCCTCTTATCAAATCCGGATTTAAAATTTCGCAGTAATTTTTTTGAAGACAGTCCCCTGTTTTCTCAATAATATAATGCAGGGATTTATCATCGATGTTTGTGATTTTTTCAGAATAGAGTATATTGCGATAAGACAGAACCATGAACTCGCGTGTATCTAAGCTTAACTCGTCTCTGATACGAAAAACAGGTAGCAGAAAGCCTTCATAAGAAAGCCGCAGTCTTAAATCTTTTATTTCTTCGACATACTTTTTATCCATGAAAAGCGGTATCAATTCTTCTCCAAATATGAGTTCAAGCGGCTCTAAGGAGTTTCTCAAGTTTTCTCCCAGTGTGTGCTGCATTGTAATGTCGCCGTTTTGGACATTATTCTGCCTGCTGACGCCCAGAAGATAATCCGTACTGATTTCCAATATAGCTGCGATATCAGGGAGCATTGATATATCAGGAAGACTTACTCCCCGTTCCCATTTACTCAATGCTTGTGGGGTTACGCCCAGTCGGTTTGCAAGCTCTTCCTGCGTCATATTTTTATTTTGTCGGCATACAGACAGTCTGCCGCCAATCTGCCGTAGTTCGTCAGTTTTGGTTATCATTTTGGCTCTCCTTCATATCTAAATTTGTATAGGCATATGATAACATAAAGAAAATGAAAGTAAAACAACTGGCAGTTTACATGCTTATAAACAGCATATCGGCAGCAGCATGCTATTATATTTCAAAATTTAATTGGAACAGTTGCCAATCCTGCGGCTATCAATATAACCATAAACGCGATAAAATCAAAATTTGTCGGGAAATGAAACAATACGCTTATAATTAAAAATATCAGCGTTATGAAGCTTGCAATAAGAAATGTCCTTAAATATTTCCACGCATAAGACTTTCTTCTTTGTGAACCGGCGTTTCCGGCAGTCTCAAAGTCAGGCCCATAAACAATCCAGTATACATATTCACCTTTAAAAATAATGACAAATAGCACATCAATTAACGTCATAATCACTATAATAAATATTTTAGATAATATTTGGGCGTTTCCAAGCAAGTTCCAGCCAAATCCAAAAAACAGAGCAGTAAGAATAAATGAAACAAACCATGCGGCTAACGGTTTATAAGTTTTAATATATTCATGTTCTTTTACTAAATCCATCATATTCTCCTCTGCTTTCTGAGTATATTCGTCAGCAGAAAGCCTTTCCCCTGAAAGGAGTTCATTGACATTTATACCTAACAAATTGCAAAGCGGTATCATAAATTGCACTTCCGGCAAGCTCCTGCCACATTCCCACTTGGATATTGTCTTATCGCTGACTTCAAGGATATCCGCTAATTGCTGCTGCGTCATACCTTTTTCCTTGCGGCAGCCTGCTATGAATTTTCCTATTTTAATTTGATCCATATATACTTCCCCCTTCGCTTATTTTAGCTCATAACAATAACGATAATTTTGCGCTTGCATTAATAAACCATCGGCTTGCAGTAACCAGAGCTTAGCCCAAATGAAGAAAATAAGGGGCGACTTACCGCTTTTCAGGCATTGGAGCCCCGTTTTTCTTCATTTGGGCTAAGCTCGTGCCAGCAAACAATACTCCCTTAATCACATAGTAAGCATATAGCATCCATATAACAAAATAACACCCACGCACAGTAGAGATTAGAAATTATCGTCTCTACGCAACGTAGGTGTCTGATAACCATGCCCTTCCCCAGCCATGCTATAACAAAGTCACAGCTTTTCCCGCAGTCGGCTTAACAACAGGCAAATCGGGAAAGCGTTCTTCCAATGCCTTCTTTAAAGGTCTGGTATCTATGTGATTAGAAATGGGCGGAAAGGCATCGTCAAAATGGTCTAAAAGCACAGTCCGTGGTTCGAGCTTTTCAATAATGGAAAGCGCAGGCGTAACCAAATCCGTCGCGCCCTGATAGGGCAGGATTAACATATCGGCATATTTGGGATATTCTGCGTTTTCGGCAAGCCCCAGACTGCCGAGAATAAGGATTCGCCTATCTGCGGTATCGACCTGAAAAGCGAGAGTTTCGTTTCCTTCGGGATAAGTGTGGTTGCGTAAAAGCAGTGATAAAAAATTAGGAAAGTGCCTTAGTACGCGGGTATTTATCAGGGTATGCCTGACTAACTTAGAATCAAAACGTATATGCCTGCCTGAGAGTGCAGTAACTCTAATTTGCCCGAAATGCAGCATATCGCCGGGACGGATAGTCACAATCTGGTCGCTGTCAACACCCTTTTTTTCCAAAGTGGCAGCAGGAAGTGCGCTGCAATACACTGTGGCGTCTGAATCTTCGAGGATTACGGGAATGCTTCCGAGATGGTCTATATGTCCATGCGTAATGAGAATAGAATCCTCTTTTCTATAATCCAATAGTGAAGGGTGATTTTCCGCGCCCTTCATCGGTAAAAAAGGATCAATTAAAACCCTGTCTTTTCCGTTTTCAATTAAAAGTGAAGCTGTTCCAAACCATGTGATTTTCATAAGACGCCCTCCAATTAAGTTAATTGTATGGCAGGCGGTGGGATTTTGCAAGCTTACTTTTTCATTACAATAATCTATCCTTTCGTGCCAAACATATTGATAATTCCAGCGAAATTTTTTACACTAATTTTAAGCTAAGATAAATAAAAGTCAGTACAAGCGTATTTCGGGAGGCGGATTGATTTATGTATATTAATGGACTTGGGATGCGGAATATTGAAGGGCTCTCAACAGTAAGCAATGGTTCTCAAAAGACATCGAATACCGGTAAGATTTCAAATACCAATAAATTTGAAAATAATATGCAAAAAGCTGTGGAGGCATGGAAGGCGATAACAAAAACAGGCGGGGATTCAGATTCCGCATCTTACGCGGGCAGCGAGGATTTCTGCTGCGAACAATGCTATATCAACAGTCAGATAATTGACAGATTGATGACACGGAGCTTGTATACGAGCAGTTTGTCAAGCGGCATGAATATGCTGGGGCTTTCGGCATACGGAGGCGGAAGTTCAGCCCTTTCAGCATATGGGAGTACGCTGGGATTGCTGGGCGGCAGCATTTTCAGTAACATACAGATATAAAAGGGTCAGGCTTAAGAGCCTGATTTTTTTATGTTCAATTATACGGACTCAGGATTTTTGAATAAAAAAAGCACCATCCCCAAGGCACATACGTCCTCAAAAATGGTACTCCCGACTGCGCCTTCAGGGGCTCGAACCCTGGACACCCTGATTAAGAGTCAGGTGCTCTACCAACTGAGCTAAAGGCGCGTATTTACAACGTAAGTGTTATTATAGTATAATGTTTTTTAGATTGCAAGTATTTTTTAACATTTTTTTTAGAGTTTTTAAAGAAATTTATAGAAATAGCTTTAGAATTGCAGTTACGGAGGAAAATAATGATATTTGAGAGCCATGCCCACTATGATGATAAGGCGTTTGATGGGGACAGGGAGGCGCTTTTGCAGTCTTTGCAGCTAAACGGAATAGACACGGTAATAAATGTGGGAGCAAGCCTTGAGAGCTGCAGGAAAACAATCGAATTGATGGACAAGTACCCGTTTATTTATGGCGCTATAGGTATACACCCAAGTGAGACGGGGGAACTTGATGAAGAAAATTTTAAATGGCTTAAAGAAAGCTGCCGCTATGAGAAAGTCGTTGCGGTTGGCGAGATAGGCCTGGACTATCACTATGATGAGCCGGAACATGCCGTTCAGAAGAAATGGTTTGAAAGGCAGCTTGAACTGGCGAAAGAACTGGAACTTCCTGTGGTTATCCATTCAAGAGACGCCGCTAAAGATACCGTGGATATTATGAAGAAGATGCACGCAGAGAAGACGGGCGGCGTGATTCACTGTTACTCATATACGAAGGAAACCGCAAGAGAATATCTGGATATAGATTTTTATTTTGGAATCGGCGGAGTGATTACCTTTAAAAATGCCAGAAAGTTAAAAGAAGCGGTAGAATATATTCCTATCAATAGGATTCTGCTGGAAACTGACAGCCCGTATCTGGCGCCGGAGCCGAACCGCGGCAGGCGCAATTCTTCTTTGAATATTCCTTATATTGCGCAGGAGATTGCGCAGTTAAAAGGAATAAGCTATGAAGAAGTTGCTGCAATTACGCATGAGAACGCCTGCAGGCTGTTTCGCATTGGGTAACGTATGCAGGCTGTTCCGCTTCGGATAGCGCACAATGGTAAAGAAGGGATAACGGATATGAAAAATCTGGGAAATGTCGGAAACACTATAGAGATATTGCAGAAATATGATTTTAACTTTCGTAAGAAGTTCGGGCAGAACTTTCTGATTGACGGAAATATTTTAGAGAAGATTGTAGATGCGGCGCAGATAGAGGAGACAGACTGCGTATTGGAGATTGGGCCTGGTATAGGCACGATGACGCAGTATCTCGCGGAACGGGCGCAATCTGTGGTTGCGGTTGAGATTGACGCTAACCTGATTCCCATTTTGCAGGATACGCTTTCTTCCTATAATAATGTAACGGTTATAAATAGCGACATTTTAAAAGTGGATATACACAGCATTGTAGAAGAACAAAACGCGGGAAACCCGATAAAAATAGTGGCGAATCTTCCTTATTATATAACGACGCCGATTATAATGTCCCTGCTGGAAAAGCATGTAAAGCTGCAGAGCATTACGATTATGGTGCAGAAAGAAGTAGCAGATAGAATGCAGGCGGGACCCGGAACGAAGGACTACGGAGCCTTGTCGCTGGCGGTACAGTATTATACCAAGCCTGAGGTTATAACCAGTGTTCCGGCTTCATGCTTTATGCCCAGGCCCAACGTTGACAGTACGGTAATAAAGCTGGTGAGATATGAAAAACCGCCGGTAGAAGCGTTGGATGAGGAATATTTGTTTGCCGTTATCAGGGCGTCTTTTAACCAGAGGAGAAAGACTCTTATAAACGGACTCGCCAATGCAGCAGGGCTTAATATAAGCAAAGAGGCGGCAGCGGCGGCTATAGGGCAGATTGGACTGTCGGCACAGATACGCGGAGAAGCGTTGACGCTGGAACAATTTACAGAACTTTCCAACTGTCTTATGCAATGGAAAAAATAGGAAAATTCTATTCTAAAAAATACAATATAAAGGAAAAGCATATTGCGATATCACCATATCTGGTATATACTATTATGATAGAGGTGATATTTTTCTCTTATATTTATTTACATCAATACTTGTCTATGGTAAACTAAAACAGAAAAACAGCTACTATTCACGCAAAGCACAGCGTTATGAGGTGAACATTTTGGATAAATACGAATACAAGGTTCGCGCAGATGAAATTAAGTCACTGATAGCGGAAGGGGAATACGCGGAGGCGGTAAAAATCGCAGATACAATCGACTGGCGCAGGGTAAGAAGCGTCATGATGCTATGTACCATCAGTGATTTATATAAAATAAACAGAAGGTATCAGGAAAGCAACGATATCTTATTATTGGCATACGAAAAACACCCTACGGGAAGGCTGATAGTCTATTCGCTGTGTGAACTGGCGATTAAAATGGAAGACTATGTACGTGCGATTGAGTATTGCAAAGAATTTGAGCAGATAGCGCCCAAAGATACAGGACGGTATATACTGCGGTATCGCCTGTATGAGGCGCAGGAAGTCCGACTGGAGGAGCGGATCGCGGTTCTTGAGGAATTTAAGAAACGTGATTACCGTGAAAAGTGGGCTTATGAGCTTGCCTATCTTTACCATAGGATTGGACTGGCAACTAAGTGCGTCGAAGAATGCGACGAGATGTATGTTTGGTTTGGAGAAGGCAAATATGTATGCAAGGCGCTTGAACTTAAGGCTTTGCATGTACCGCTTAGCGATGAACAGCAGGCAAAATATGATTCATGGATTGGCGGGGGGGCTGTGGAAGAAACGGATTCCGAAGAAGAGCCTCAGACTAATGAAGGTGAAAACAATCAGGAATATGGGGAGTATAATGGGGAAGAAACTGAAATACCCGAAGAAAACGTAGAAGAAGATGCCGGAGATTCCGATGCGGAGATAAATGATATTATGACGCTGCCTACAACAGAACTTCCAGAGGTGAAGACAGTGGACGTAGGTCAGTACAATACGATTAATCTGCAAAGAGAACTTGCAGAAAGCATGAAAGAGGTTCTGGAAGAAGACGAGCCGTCCATTGCGGAACAGATTATTGCGCCGCTGTTAGAAGAAACAGGCGAGATATCGGCAATGGAAGTTGAGCGCTCATTGTATGAACCGCCTGTAGAAGAGATTGTGGAAGAAGAACCTGAACCCACACCAATGCCGCATGAAGAAATGGAAGAAACCTATCCCGAACCTGCACACCATGAAGAAACGTATAGTGAGCCGACATATAGAAACGAGCCATATGCCGAGATGGCGGTACAGTATAATATGCAGCCAAGCATATATGATGATGTACTGGCGCAGGAATACGACGGACAGATTAGCCTGGTAGTTCCGGACGAAAAGAAAGTCGAAAAACAGATTACCGGACAGCTTAGCATAGAAGATGTTATGGCTGAATGGGAAAAAATGAAAAAGAGTAACGAACAGAAGCGCATGGAGGAAGTCCGCCAAAGGATTCTCAGCCATACAGGCGGTTTGTTTGCCGACTTTGATGAGGCTACCAAGAGCGGTTTGTTAGAACAGCTTGAGAAAGTTTTTGATATGGCGGCTGTTCAGGATACAGACAGCGAACCGGCTGTTAAGAAAGTGATATACCCTGACGAAGAGGCGGAACTCAATGTGGCAGCGTCTGATGAAGCGTTATCTGACAATGAGCCGCAGAAGGAGCTATCTTCCGAGGAATTATCTGAAGATGAATTGACCGAAGACGATGAAGTGGAGGAATTGGAAGAAATAGAAGAACCGGAAGCGTCAAATAATGAAGAAGAAATAGAAGAATCGGAAACGTCAAATAACGAAGAAGAAATTAAGGAGTCGGGAGTTTCGAAAACGCCTGAACCTGCTGAAGAAGAACTTGTCGAAGAGAAAGCTGATAAAGAAGAATCCGCCGAAGAGACAGCCGTACCGCATCGTGAGCCTTTGCAAGAAAACAACCGTGCAGTCAGGGAATTGACTGATGATGAAAAAGAACTGTTTGGACCGAGCGTAAATAATAAGAAGACGAAGGAGCAGCTTCTTCATGTCCTGGATAATATGAGTATGGCGGCATATACAGGCAACGTTATTATTACCGGCGAGAAGGAAAGTACGTTGGAATTGGCGAAGAACCTGATTCGCGAGATGCAGAATAACGACGGTAATTTTTCCGGTAAAGCTGCAAAAATATCAGGCGCGGTTCTGAACAAGAAGGATATTCACGAGACGATAGGAAGGCTTGTAAACGGCGCATTAATTATTGAAAAGGCGGCTGGTTTAAATCAGGAAACTATTGTGAAGCTGAATAAGGAGTTGGAGAAGTATAACGTAGGGTTGCTTTTGCTCATGGAAGATACAAAGCTTGAAATGAATAAGCTGCTGTCAAAGAATGAAGTCTTAAGACAGAACTTTAATTTGCGGGTTGATATTGAGCCTTTGGATAACGAGGCGCTGGTCGCATGTGCGAAAGCGTATGCGCAGGAGATGGAATATTCTATTGATGAATTTGGCATTTTGGCGCTGCACACAAGAATTGCGGAGATGCAGACAAGCGACCATGAAGTCAGTGTGTCGGAAGTGAAAGAGCTGGTAGACGAGGCTATTTACTATGCAAACAGAAAAACTCCGAAACATTTTATGGATATTATTTTGGCAAAGCGATATGATGATGATGATATGATTATAATAAGAGAAAGTGATTTTATGCACAATTAATTAATAATGGGGGGTTATTTGATGGCAGGCAGGACAGTTACAAAAAAGGATGTTGAGAAGAAGGTATTTATTTCCGAAGACGACCAATACCTTTTTGCCAACGGAACGCACTATGACATCTATAAAAAGCTCGGAGCGCATCCGTCTGTAGAGGACGGGGTAAAGGGCATGTCCTTTGCGGTATGGGCGCCGAATGCGGCAAGCGTGAATGTCATAGGCACATTTAACGATTGGAATGAAGATAGTCATTCCATGATCAAGTTAGGACCTGGAGGAATATATCAGCTGTTTATTCCGAACGTCGGTGAGAATGAGATGTATAAATATCTTATCCGCACGCCCGGCGGCGGGAAGTGCTATAAGGCGGATCCGTTTGCCAACTACGCGGAGATGCGTCCGGGGAATGCATCTAAAACCTTTGATATTTCCAAATTTAAATGGGGCGATGGCGCGTGGATGGACGCAAGGAAAAAGAAAGATTATAATAAGGAGCCGCTTGCGATTTATGAGTGTCATATCGGTTCATGGATGAAACACCCCGACGGAACAGAGGAAGGTTTCTATAATTACCGTGAATTTGCCGACCGGATTGTAGGATATATGAAGGAAATGCAATATACCCATATTGAGCTTATGGGAATTGCAGAATATCCGTATGACGGCTCGTGGGGATATCAAGTAACCGGATATTATGCGCCGACTTCACGATATGGAACGCCTGACGATTTTATGTATCTGGTAAATGAACTGCATAAGAATAAAATAGGAGTCATTTTGGATTGGGTTCCGGCGCATTTTGCCACTGACGCTCACGGTTTGGGGCGGTTTGATGGAGAATGTATTTTTGAACATCCGGATCCGAGGCTTGGAGAGCATCCGGACTGGGGGACGAAAATATTTAACTATGGCAAGACAGAAGTAAAGAATTTCCTGATTGCGAACGTTTTATTCTGGGCAAGGGAGTACCATGTGGATGGTATCAGAGTTGATGCGGTAGCCTCCATGCTGTATCTGGACTATGGCAAACGCGATGGGCAATGGCTGCCCAATAAGTACGGCGGCAATAAAAATCTGGAAGCGATAGAGTTTTTCCGTCATATGAATTCGGTTGTACGGGGTTCTCTTCCAGGCTTTATGACGATTGCGGAAGAATCAACGGCGTGGCCGCTTGTTACGGGAAAAGTCGAAGACGAGGGCTTGGGCTTTAGCTTTAAGTGGAATATGGGCTGGATGCATGATTTCTGCGAATATATGAAGTTAGATCCGATATTCCGCAAGAACAATCATTATGCCATGACATTTGCCATGAGTTATAACAATAGTGAAAATTACATTCTCCCATTGTCTCATGACGAGGTTGTACACCTGAAATGCTCAATGCTCAATAAGATGCCGGGTTATCCGGTAGATAAATATGCCAATTTAAGAGTCGGCTACAGCTATTTCTTCGGACATGCGGGCAAGAAGCTTCTCTTCATGGGGCAGGATTTTGCGCAGGAGAGGGAGTGGAGTGAGACAAGAGAACTGGATTGGTTTCTTTTGGGCGAAGAGCTTAACCGCGGTATGCACGATTATGTAAAAGAACTACTGAATATTTACAGAAAATATCCGGCAATGTACTCGATTGATAACGACTGGGGCGGATTCGAGTGGCTGAACGCGGACGATGCCGAGCGCAGTACATACAGTTTTTATAGAAAAGACGCTACAGGTAAGAACAATATTATGTTTGTCCTCAATATGACTCCTGTAATGCGGGAAGGCTATAAGCTTGGAGTGCCTGTAAAGAAGAAATATAAGCTGCTTTTAAACAGCGACGATAAGCGTTTCGGCGGCAATGGCCATGAAGTTCCGGCTGAAATTGCGGCAAAAAAGGAAGCCTGCAACTTTAAGGATTACTGCATTACATTTGATTTGCCGCCGCTTACTGCATTGGTTTTCCGATTCTAATGAAGGTTAAGGATTTTAAAATTATGACGAAATAGATATAGACGGATATCAATAGCTATAGCCATGGACGGCGCTATAGAGGAGAGATGGTATGGGGCAGAGAATAGCTTTATCATGTAAAGACTGCGGGCTGCATAAGGAAATATCGGTAGGAAGCGGTTTGATGAGCAATAATCCGGATGTTATTGCGTCCTGTTTGAACAAAGAAGATGCAGAGAAATGGGAAACGCTGCTTGAACAGAAAAAAATAGCGTCTTTTACAGCGGAACAGAAGGCATATTATTGCGCTAACTGTGCCGATGTGTTTGCTCTGCTTTCCGTGGATGCCGAGCTGACAGACGGGAGCAGAGTTACATTAGGGAATAAATGCGAAAAATGCAATAGGGAACTATATGAAATAATATTACAGAAAAATAGGCCATGCCCCATCTGCAAGGGTGAAAAGTTCAGTTGGCAGCAAATCGGTTTCTGGGATTAAGGATACGGGGAGGAACGGCAGATGGTTATTCAGCATAATTTAAGTGCGTTGAACGCCACGCGCAATTTGAATACGACGGTTGATAAAAAAGCAAGATCAACGGAAAAACTTTCGTCCGGATATAAAGTCAACAGTGGAGCGGATAATGCGGCAGCTATGGCGATATCTGAAAACATGCGCAGACGTATCAGGGGAATGCAGCAGGCTTCTTTTAATACCAAGGACGGCATTTCTTTTGCACAGAGTGCAGAAGGCGCGCTGAATGAAGTGCATGACCTTCTCCATAGGGCTAATGAGCTGGCGGTTAAGGCGGCAAATGATACGAATCAGCCGGCAGACCGAAAGGCAATTTATGATGAGATTGCACAGCTGCATAAAGAGATTAACAGAATTGCCACAAGTATGCAGTTTAATGAAATCGATATGTTTGATTCTTCTCACGTGCCTTCTGAAGAAAAGAATAATGTAGAGCAGACGGAGAATATTTCTGATATTATTTTCCTAGATGCGGATTATATGTCGTTTGAAATGCAGAATTTTACGGACTCCATTTCACAGGCGCGGGCTGCCGGAAAGGTATTCACCCAAGGCGGGCTGGCGGATTTTGCCATGGAGATAAAGGATACTTATATGCCGAGATTATTAGGGAATATCGTATCTGCGCTGCCTGATTCCGCAGTGCCTACGGTTCCCGGAATGCAGATTGGCTTGAAGATGTATTATGAAAATAATTCCACATTGGCGTATGTGTCTTCCAACGGAATTTCTTTTCAGCTTGGCATAAACTTAAAATATTTAGAGGAGAATGCTGGAAAAATAGATATGTCGGATGACCTTGCCACGACGATTGCCCATGAAATGACACATGCGGTTATGTTTGATGCGACAACGAATGGCATGCTGGGTACGCATGGGGCGGATCAGTTCCCTTTATGGTTTGTGGAAGGCACTGCGCAATCAGTTGGCGGTGCAATCAACTATTGCTCAGAGCTTGTTAATAATGCTATGCCGAAGGGCGATGGAGCAATTAGTAATTGGTTATCGAAATTAACGGATACTTCCAAGTCCTATAATGCTTATGCGCAGGGGTATATTGCCAGTATGTATTTGGGCTATACTGCAGGCTGTGCAGCAGGCGAAGATCCTACTGTGAGTGCCGGAACCATTGCGAAGGGGCTTGATGCCATAATAAAAGATATTGAAGATGGATACTCCTTGGGTCAGGCTATTTCGCGCAAGACCAATGGCAAATATTATGACTTGGCGGACTTCGAGGATAATTTTTCAAAAGATGCGGTGAAGTTTACGAAAGATCTTGTCAATGCAATCGGAAACGGCACCGGCTCCATTGCGTCTCCGGATGGACTTTCAGGATCAAAAAATTCCCTTATTGGACAGAACAATGGCAATAATTACTTTACTCTGGATGTAGACCATCAAAGCGTTGAAAATAATCTGGGGGGAAAAAATACATATACAGGCGGCGGCGCTACAACCACAGGCGGTTTAGACAGAGATGGAAATGTGAATCCTGACGCCGAGAGTACATGGGGAAGTTCAGCGGATGCCAAAAGGGGTACTGTGCAGCGCTCGGGAGTCCTTTCCGTACAGGTTGGCGCAGAAGCACACCAGATGATAGAACTCAGTACATTCATGTTGTCTACGAATGATTTAGGCATTGCAGATGTTAGCGTAGATTCCATGGAAAATGCAGGAAAAGCTATTGATAAATACAAGACGGCAATTAACTGTATCTCCATTATGCGTTCAGAATATGGCGCTGTACAAAATAGGTTGGAACATACGATTTCCAATCTGGATAATATGGTGGAAAAAATGCAGGCGGCAGAGTCGCTTGAACGCGACACTGATGTTGCGGACGAGATGGTTGAATATTCTATCAATAGTATATTGGAGCAGTCAGGAGTGTCCGTTCTGGCGCAGGCAAACCAAAGCGCTCAAAATGCAATGAGACTTTTACAGTAGGGGGTTAAGAAAACGCTGAATCAGTCCGAAATAAAGTGTGAATGGTACGAAATACTATAATTAAATAACCTGCTACATGGAGAGTGTATATGAAGATAACGTTTGACAACAATAACACTATAAATAATGTAGAGCAGGGAAGGACAACTGCATATCGCGGCACTCATGCGGAAGAGGTAAGCCAAATGAGTGCATATACATTAGACATTTCTGGGACAGTTATGGATAACAATGCTTACAAAGGTCAGGGAAAGACCGCAGAAGATGTAATGCAGGCAGCAGGGCAGACGGATATTGCCGTGCAGCGGGACTTTATCACAGTTATGTCTAATACTATGTCTACGGAAGATTTTAAGAAGATAGAACAGGATGGATACCATGCCGGAGACATGGAGGCGGAGGAAGTTGTCACTATCCTTGATACAATTAAAGCAGAATTGGTAAAGAGCGGCGTACAGATAGATGGTTATACTGACCGGATTGATATGGAAGCGCTTGAGAGCATTGTAGGCAGTGAAGCTTTTGCAAGAGAGCTTTGCGCACAGTTTGCGAAACAGGATATCCCCGTCACGGAAGAAAATGCGAGAAATGCAAAGGAAGCTTATGACAGGGCGAAAGAACTTCAGGATATGACGGAAGGCAGTATGAAATATATGGTGGAGAACCATATGCAGCCAACCATTGACAATCTGTATCTGGCGGATTATAGTTCCACGGCTGATGGAAACAGGCAGGGCAGGGGATATTATGCGGATGTTTCCGGCTATTATGCTAAGAAAGCGGAAGAGTTTAACTGGAAGCAGTTATTGCCGCAGATGGAAAAGATAATAGAAGAAGCCGGCCTTGATGTAGAAGAAGATACCCTGAATGATGCAAAATGGATTATAGAAAAAGGGATTCCGCTTACACGGGAAGCGCTGGCAGATTTGCATAAGCTTAGAAATATGCAGCTGCCGCAGGATGAGAAACAGATTTTATCTGCAGTCGCAGCGGCGATAGCGGATGGGAAAAGCGCAGGAGAGGCAAATCTTGCCGATGATAGGAGTAATCTGGAAAAAGCGGCGGATTATGTGGAAAGATTTGAGCGCATTACGGATGAAACAGTTGATAAAGCTGTAAAAGAAGAAAAACCTCTGACTCTTGCTAATTTAGAGATGATTCAAAATAAGCCGGAAGACTCTTATGTACCGGCTGAAGATGTTACTGCGAGAAGGCAGCTGGAAGAAGTCCGCCTGATTATGACGATAGAAGCGAATAGGAAGCTGTTAGAGAGCGGATACTCGATTGATACTACGGAATTGGAACAGCTGGTTGAGGCTTTAAAGGAAATTGAAGCTAGGCAGAAACAACTCTTGTTTAATGAACCCGATACCTTGCGTGCTGCAGAAAAAGCGGCGCTTTATACGGAAACAAACGATATAATCGCACAGATTCCGCAGTATCCGATAGACATGATTGGCAGATTTAAAGTGACGGATGAAGATTTTACTTTAAATCATGTTCATGTCGAGGGCAGCGCTCTTAAGAATGATTATGAGAGCGCAGGCAGGAAGTATGAAGCATGGATGACAGAAATAAGGCCTGATTTAGGCGATTCTATCAAGAAAGCGTTTCGCAGTGTGGATGATATCCTGCAGGATTTAGAGATGGAAGTGGACGAAGAGAATCGTCGTGCAATTCGGATTCTTGGCTATAATAAAATGGAGTTGTCTGAGGAAAATATGCGCAATGTAATAGCTGCCGACAGAGAGCTGCACAGTGTAATATCTAAAATGACGCCGGCAGTCGTCCTGCAGACAATCCGTGATGGCAGAAATCCACTGGAAATGACAATTTCGGAATTGGATGATTACCTGACTAATTCACAATATGAGCAGGAGCAGGAAACTGAAAAGTACAGTAAATTCTTATATAACCTTGAAAAAAATAATCAGATTACAGAGCAGGAGAGGGAAGCGTACATCGGAATTTACCGCATGTTCAGACAATTTGAAAAAACCGATGATGCTGCGGTTGGGGCAATCTTGAATACCGGAGCCGAGCTTTCGTTTAAAAACCTGTTAAGCGTCATAAGAAGCCAGAAGAAAAAGGGCATGGATTATGTCGTTGATGATGATTTTACAGGCCTCAAAGCGGTAGAGCAAAATATATCGATTACTGCACAGATAGAGAGCGGATTTAAAAAATGCTACCGTGATATTGTCAGAGATATAAGAGACCAGATGGCGAGACAGGATGCGGACATAGAGGCGGATTATCAGGAAGAACAGCTTCAGGACTATCGGCAGGCAAGTGAAGTAGAGGATGCTGTCATTAATGAACTTTTGCAGAATCATCAGCCTGTAACCGCCAACAATTTGCTGGCAGCCGATATGCTGATGAATAAAAGAGGTTCGCTATATAAGGATATCAACTCTGCCGCAACAAAGGACAGAAAAGAGAAAATTAAAGAGTCTGTTTCCCATATGAAAGAAGCCCTGACTGATAAAGATACTGCGCAGGAAGCGTACAGGGAAATGAACCAGGTTTTCGAGGAAACGCTTGAAGAAGAGCAGTATGATGCGAAAAACGATTACATTGATTTGAAGTTCATTCAAAGCTGTCATAGGCAGCTTGCACTGGCGGCGAATCTGTCACAGGAAGAGAACTACCAGATACCGGTTGAAATTAATGGTGAAATGACGGCGATTCACTTGAAGGTTCTGCACGGACAGGACGAGGGCGGTAAGGTAAAGGCAGTCTTTTCTACTGAAAGCTATGGTGAAGTTGCTGCGGAGTTCAGTATTAGGAATCGAAAGATATCCGGATACATTGCATGTGATACGGTCGAGGGAACAGAAAACCTGCAGAATAAGGAAGAAAGTTTAAAAACAGCCTTTAAGGAGCATGTGGATTCCCTTATGCGAAACGAACTTGAACTTGGAACGGTCAGTGTGGTCCACAGCAAGGAGCTGAATTTAAATAATTTTACGGCTAAGGAGACGCAGGATGAATCAGCGGTCGCAGATGCCGACCTGTATAAGGTTGCAAAAGCGTTTATAACAGTCGTAGCAGAATAGAAATGAATAAGTTTATTGTCAACTTTACGAGGAGGAATACAAAATGAGGATTAATTATAACGCATCAGCGATGCGTGCCAACAATGCGTTGAATGTAGCGGACAACAGAGTATCGGCATCTTTACAGAGGTTATCATCAGGACTGAAATTGAATAGGGCAAAGGATAACCCTTCCGGTTATGCGATTGCGCGTAGAATGGACGCACAGATTGAAGGTGTTTCAGTTGCGACAAAGAATGCCAGCACGGGCATTTCGGTTATTGAAACTGCTGATGGGGCGTTGACGGAAGTGCATGAGATGCTGCAAAGGATGAACGAGTTGGCAATTAAGTCAGCTACCGGAACCTTGACCACAAGCGACAGGGCTATCGTGCAAGAGGAAATGAAACAGTTAAAAGAGGAAGTTACGAGAATTTCACGAGACACTGAATTTAACGGACAGACGCTTCTGGACGGCAGCTTTGAGTTGAAAGGATATACGAATAACCTGGATGTTAAAGTGGGCTATTATAGCGATGATGTAATAGCAAAGGTTTATACGGTTGATGCACTGGAAGTCTTTTATGAAGATGCCGAGAAAGGTAAAATAGATTTCGATAGAACAAAAGACACTTTTGTGAGGGGGAATGGATTTCCGGCAGGGGCAGTGTTGTCTTCTGTAGGAGAGAACTGTGTTACGATTACGGACAATAATGGCTTTGAGATTACATTGGACGTTACGCCGCCGGACGGAGTGACAGGGGCGACAAGTAAGAATATAGCGCCTTTGCAGCTTGACATCACAGGCATTGGGGCTATGGATACACAGATTGGAGCGAATGAAGGTCAGACCCTTGCAGTTCGCATTCCGACAATTTCCTTGCAGAGGCTTGGGCTTACCAATGCAGATTTGTCCACGCAGGAAAGCAGTTCTGATGCCATTGAGGCTATTAAAGGGGCGATTGCTTATGTATCATCGGCGCGCAGCCGCCTCGGTGCATATCAGAACCGTCTGGAACATACGGTTAGCAGTCTGGATATTACGAATGAAAATATGACCGCATCATATTCCCGCATCATGGATGCGGATGTGTCGGAAGAAATGACTGACTATACGACACAGCAGGTTGTTGAACAGGCAGCGGTTTCCATGCTGGCACAGGCAAATGAGAGACCGTCGCAAATATTGCAGTTATTGCAGTAATAGAGGGGAAATATATATGACTAAGGAATTGAAACAAGAGTTCACACTGAGGATTACGCACGCAAACAAGACTCAGTTGATTACTATTCTGTATGAAATGGTTCTGCTTTATCTGGATGAAGCTAGGGAAGCCCTTCCAGCGGAGGATAAGACCGAGTATAAAAATGCAATCCGTAAAATCCGTGGCTGTATGGATGAACTTATCGTATCGCTGCATATGGAGTACACAGTGGCGCAGAATTTATTGCAGCTTTATCTGTATATTAACAGAGAACTGGTTCAGGCAAACAGGCATTGTAAACAAGAAAATCTGGATCATGTGGAGAATATAATTAAAAGGCTTCACACAGCATGGCAGCAGATAGAGCCGCAGGATGCGTCGGAGCCGATTCTGGGAAATACGCAGACGGTATATGCGGGATTGACCTATGGCAAAAATACTTTGACGGAAAATATGTCGGACTTAAAGGAAAACAGAGGGTTTTGCGTTTAAAGCAAAACCCTCTGTTTTTTAATGAATTATTGCAGTATGGTTAAAAGTTTTTCAATTCTTTGATTCGACTGTGCAATCATATTCTGCCCGGCTTGGAGCAACACGCTTAGATTAGAATACCGTATCATTTCTGTAGCAATATCCGTATCGCGGATGCCGGATTCCGTTTCCTGAACCTTTTCTGTTACATTTTCATTGTTATTGATTGTATGCTCCAGACGATTCTGCATGGCTCCATAAGTGCTTCTCTTAGCGTTTAGCTTATGGATTGCTTCTTTAATACGTTCTATTGCCTTGTCAGCATATTTCATCTGGCTTAGCGTAAGAGAGTTAATACCCAGTGAACAGGAACTGACGCTTATACGTGGCAATTCTATTGTTGAACGCTGCTCAGCGCCGACTTGAAGAACCAACGGATCTCTGGAATCTCTGCCGTCCTCTTCAAAAAAGATGGTACTCCTTGCGCTTCCGCCAACATTTGTTATTTTATTGGCACCTAGAAGCTTGTGGGAAATTTTTACCGCGCCATTTTCCAATGATGCTTCTAGCGGGGCAGGATTGCCAGAGTCGTCGCCGTTTTCAAACTTATCATTTAACCAATCAATCAATTCGTCTGCGGTATAATAAGTATCTTCCGGGAACGTATACCGGTAAGGCACGTCATTCACGGAAAGCGTAAGCACATTCTTGCCTGTTTCAATTGTAACTCCATTCATGACATTCTTAGTGCCGATAATGTAAGATGCCGTCGGCAAGGAGGTTGTCTTATAGAAGACAAAAGGCGCTGCGCTTCCGCGGACACCATCAAGTATATATTGTCCCGCACTCAGTTCAGAAACATCTGCGCCATCTCTTAGTGTTGCATATATCTGTAATGCGGAGGCGTCTACACTATTAGCCGCATTAGTATTATTTTCGCCTTCGGGGGCTCCGATAGAAAAGTTCAGGTCAAAGCAGCCGTCTTTACCGAACAGTTTTTGGATTTCCTCATAATAGGGGTCATTTTTATCGTATTCAGCAATCTGCCTTTCTATATCGTTGATCAGATTTTGATTAGGTTGGTCTTTATCGCCAAAAAGCGCAATTCCATCCTTATATTCTCCCGCAGGAAGCGTAATAGTCATCACTAAAGGCTCCTTGGAGCCGGGATAAGTAAAATCAAAAGTAAGCTGATCATTAGTGCCTTTGATTATTTCAATTGATTCCTTTGTCAGGTCTGCACGGCCTATAATGCGGGGAATGGGGGCAAGTTCAGAGGATCCGTTTGAAGGTTCCTTCTTGGCGCCTTCTGCCCTGCACATTACCTCAGAATAAAAATTGCCAGTGGCGCAGCCTTCTTGTAATGTTCCGCCGGGAGCGGTAAAAACCAGTCTGTTAGACGAATCATAGGATACGGTAATTCCTATATCTTTCAGTTCATTGCATTGACTAATCTGTTCCTTTAATGCATCCAGCAGCGTTTGTCTGGTATAAGAGTCGTTGGTGGTGTCGGCATCATCAAGGATGTTTTCTGGAATGATTATTTTACCGGAAATTTTAGTACCGTACATATCTAATTCTAAATTCAATGTATTATTATTACTATCTATTATGATATTATCAGGTATACCGGAAAATGACGTTAATGTTGCCTTGTTTTCCGGAGTTGTTTCATGTTCGACAGGTTCGGTTTTGGTTTCCTTTCTGAGAATAGCATCCCACGCCGAACCGCTTGCTGCGATTGACCATCTGTCGCCGTCGGTGATAATAGTATTGACAGGCTTAGCATATATAAATGTTATGTTATCGCCGCTGCACGATACCTGTATATTGTTTGCTTGTATAGCAGAATGTTTCTTTATTTCAGCAGCCAATTGTCCGAGGGAATAGGATCCGTTATTTAAGTGAATTTCTATGTTTTCAATATTTTGCGAATTGTGCGTCAGGCTGATTGTTATTATATTATTAGTACTGTCTATATTTATATTCTGCTTACAGTATGATGCAGTAGCTAATGCCGGTTCATTTGTTATTCCAAGATTGCCTTGCGGCGAATTACTATATGCGCCTCCGCCTTGCGATGATACTGAACCTTCAACCGAATTCGTCCTTTCTTCTGTAAAAAGCTTTTGATAAGTATCATTCTTATCCGCTTCATCAATTGTTATAGAACTCACATCGGATGATATGGAAATAATCTGAAGACAGCCATTATAGGACACGAATTTTATCTTATCATTTATACCTTTATCGTCGGCGATAGCGTTTAATTTTTCCAATAATGTCTTCAGATCATCATAATCATCTTTAATATTGGTGAATTCATATTTATCGTCGTCGACATAAAATATTAAAGGCTTGTCTGAAAGAGAAATCTTTCCGTTCAAAGCGGCAGCTCCCGTTAGTGACAAAGGCTGACCCGGTTTAACTGTAGCTTCCCCGCTTGTAAAGCAGAAAAGCGTATCGTATGTGTTCTTATAAATATCAGGATTTTCCGTGTTAAAAAAGGATTGAAAATCAAGCGAACTTTCGGGACCTGTTAATTTGCTTGTTAATGTCAGGGAAGTCGAGCCGCTGGCGACAACTTCTCCATCAACTCCCAAATCCTTTAATTTCTCATTTATATCTGAGACAATTTTTGAGACGCTGTAGCTGCCGGAATCGAAATTAATGGTTATATCCTGAGAACCATTTACTCTGAACTTCAGGCTATTATTATTGTTTGTTATTATTATCGGATATTTATCGTCATAAGGATTGCCGGTGATGGAAGCGGCAGTTTTTGTACACTCACCATAAATCGTATTGTCGTAAAATACAGAGTGATAGCTGTTGCCGCTTACTTCATATCGAAACATATTGCCCTTTAATCCGGTGATGCTAACGTCCTCCTCGCTGGTAAGCTGAATAAACTTTTTACCATTTGCTTCATATGTTTCAACTTTGATATCTGCAGCGAGAGAAGTATCATCTTTCTTGGCAGCTTCGTTTAGTTTTGATTTTAGTGCATTGAACATATCATCGTAGGTATACGCCTTCGGTTCAAGTGTTATTTCAATATACTGGGAAACTCCTTCGCTTTCAGCATAAAAACCAAGCACATCATTATTTCCTCTGGAAATGGGCAGAGTCTCGCCGGGACCAAAACCTGTAGTGCCAAGCAGGGTAGCGGATGAAACTCCTGTTTTAAAATCGTAAATAAGATACGCAAGAGAGCCATCTATGAAATCAATCATTGTCGGCTTGCCATCAGCATTTTCAAAATTCAAATTACAATAACCGTTGCTTGTGTATTCAAACACAAACCCCGGATTAGCTGGTGACATTTTATGTAGGGCGTCGTCTATTTCATCTATTAACTCCTGCGTAGTATATGTGCCTGCCGGAACTGTAATCGTATAGTCTTTTGGCACATACCCATCAGGCAGATGAATGTTTAATTCATTTGTTGACTCGGTAATCGTATGAAGCTGATTATCATTCCACTGTCTGTTTCCACAAATCTGATAATAGGAAGGCTCATGTTCTTCAAATACTGGTTGTTCATTAAATGAAGTATTGCTGTTAATACGATCAATTTCCGTGCGCAGCTGGTCAAATTCGGCATTTAATGCAGCACGGTCGCTTATAGTACAGAGTCCGTCCGCCGATTTGAGCGATAACTCGTTCATCCGCTGTAACATATCATGTATTTCCGACATAGCTCCGTCAGCAATCTGGAGGAAAGCAACGCCATCTTTTGCGTTGTTGGTTCCCTGCATAAGCCCTCTAATTTGTCTCCGCATGGTTTCGGACATGGCTAGCCCTACAGGATTGCCTGCCGCAAGGTTTATCTTATAACCGGAAGAAACTTTTTCCGAGGATTTTGCATGTGCACTGATATTAGAGTTGACGATTCGATTTAGATTCATTGCGTCCAGATTGCGAGAAATAATCATAATTGCCTCCTTGACTTCGATTCGCAAGTATTAATCATATACTATAAAATAGCATATATTATATCGGACGCTTCATCTAAAAAGTTTAGGTTTCTTCAAGCAGTAAACCGTCCTTTTCAGCCTGCTCCAACAGATACTTATATCTTTTCATAATGGAATTTAATTCATAGATATAGCAGTCTATCAAATCCGGATCGGTCACGTAATCGAAACCGCTGTATGCAATTTCCAAAGCACGTCTTGTCTGAACCAGTTCCTCCCTTATAGATGGTTTATGAAGCTCCAATATGTCTTCTGTATTAATCTGGTCGGATTTTTGATGAAATAAAATCTTCATATCAAAACCAATGCTCCTTTCATGCCGACGGATTTGCTTAAAATATAATCCTTCTCTTAATAGTATAGTCGCGATATAGGAAAAATATTCCAGTTATATTATTGGAACGCAATGAATATAGATTAGTAAAAAGGTTGACAAGTTTGTGCAAGCAGGATTGCATTAAGCTTTACGGCAGGGAAGGGCGGATATATAGCCATGGAAAAAATGGGCAGTATGGCGGCTATTTTGGGCGTGTGTGTTCTGGTGCTGGTAATCGGCGCATTTGGCAGAAAAATAGAGTGGATTATTAACTTTGTCCTGCGTGCCGTGTTGGGGACTATAGGGATTTATTTTCTAAATAATTTTCTGCTTTCAAGTAATATTTTAGTCACGGTAGGCATTAATCCGATGACTGTTTTGACATCCGGAATCCTAGGATTTCCGGGGCTTGTAGTGCTTTACGGCATCAATTTTTTTAAAATATTGTAGATTTTTCACAAAAAAATATTTTTTTGTAAAAAACTCTGGACAAGATTAATTAAGGCATATATAATACGACTTACAACTCATGAATTCACATCATTTAATCTGCATCTGCAGATATCGGGAAGTATCTTCCAATGATTTCGTTGAGTAGACTTTAAGGCAGAGGAGGTGTTTTATTGGACTGATTTATTTTTATTACATTTTAATTCTATTGCTCATCGTGGCAGTCTTTATGGATTTTAAGTATGACAGAATACCTAATGCGCTGATTGCAATCGGACTATGCGCAGGCTCTTTATTCCGTTTCATGGACGGCGGCTTGCCGGGCATAGCAGATGCCGCAGTGGTAATACTTATTTCTTTCTGTCTTTTATATCCTATATATCGGCTTGGCGGCCTGGGCGGCGGTGATGTAAAACTTTTTCTTATGACGGGAAGTTTTTTCACGGCGCACATGCAGTTTCGCATCATGATATATTCTTTTATTACCGGAGCTTTAATATCCATTTTAAAGATAATATCGGAAAAGAACTTTAGGGAAAGAATGAAGTATCTGTGTTCTTATCTGTTTGACGTTATGTACACGGGGCAATGGAAACTGTATGGAGAGAATCTTAAGTGGGATTCTAATGAAGACAAGAGGAATAAAATACATTTTGCATTACCGATTTATTTTGGTGTAATGCTCGGATTAGGAGGGATGCTTTGAAACACAAAATTTTTGCGGTCTGCGATTTGGAAGAGACTTACGCGTTTCGTATGGCGGAGTACATAACGGACAGGATATCCATGCCGTATATCCTGCACCTTTTTACCAAAACAGAAGAATTGCAGCCGTTTTTAGACAGAGAGGAAATTAACGTTTTACTGATTGGCGAGGGCGCATTAAAACAGGTAAAGGTAAGGCCGGATATAACGCAGACCTTTGTACTTTATGAAGGAAAACTCGACGGCTTGCAGACGGACTATAAATACATAAATAAATATCAGAATCCGGAACAGATAGTTTCTGAGGTATTGGAGCAGGTCACGGAGCTTGAAGGCTGGAGCGGCAAGAGTACGGCTCAGGACTTGAAAATGAAAATTATCGGAATATATTCTCCGGTAAAAAGATGCCTCCAGACCACATTTGCCCTTACCATGGGACAGCTGCTTGCGCGCGAACATAAGGCTCTATACCTTAACTTTGAGAGTTATTCGGGTTTTGGCAGGATGCTCCATAGGGATTTTGCGGCTGATATGATGGACATGGTCTATTATTTTAACTGCGCTAAGGAAAAACTGTCTACCAGACTGCCGTCCATAGTGCAAAACATTAACGGGCTGGATTATATTCCGCCGGGAGAGACCAATCTCGATATGCAGGGGATTTCGGGCGACAAATGGGTGGAACTCATAGAAACAATAGGCAAAATAAGCGACTATGAATATCTGATTCTGGATTTGACGGACGGAATGAGCGGGCTTTTTGAGCTGATGGCACGCTGCAGCAAAATATATACGATTATAAAAGACGACAGTTTTGCAATGGCGAAGATGGAACAGTATGAGAAAATCTTGCGGTTAAACGAAATGGATGAGATTGCAGAAAAAACAGTGAAATGCCGATTCCCGTTTTTTGAAAGGCTGCCGTCGGATTTGAATCTAATGACGCACGGAGAGCTTGCCGGATATGTCAAAGCAATCATACAGGGTGATTTATATGAAAACAAGACAGGCTGAAACCAGAAAAGAATTGAGGGAGACGCTTGCGGCGAGTATAGATTATTCCAAAGAAATGTCGGATGAAGAAATCAAGGAGCTTATTGACGAGCTGCTTATCAGGGAAGGGAAAAAGCGTTCCATGCCGCTTGCCGAGAAGGAAAGCCTTAGGAAAGAACTCTTTCATGCTGTGAGAAAATTAGACGTTCTGCAGGCGCTTATCGATGATGCTGAGATTACAGAAATAATGATTAACGGAGCGGAAGAAATTTTTATCGAGAAAAAGGGCAGGTTAATTCATTCTGACTTGAAATTTGAAAGTAGGGAAAAATTAATCGACGTAATCCAGCAGATAGTGGCGGAGTGCAACAGGGTTGTCAATGAAGCCTCGCCGATTGTGGATGCGAGGCTGAAAAACGGAGCAAGAGTCAATGTGGTCTTAAATCCGATAGCCCTGAACGGTCCGATTGTCACGATAAGGAGATTTCCGGATAAGCCTATTACCATGGAAGACTTGATTTCATTCGGTTCCGTTCCGGCAGAGGTGTGCGCCTGGTTAGAGAATCTGGTCAGGGCGGGATACAATATTTTTATCAGCGGCGGAACCGGCTCCGGCAAGACTACCTTCCTAAACGCACTGTCTAATTATATCCCGAAGGAAGAAAGAATTATTACCATTGAGGACAGCGCTGAACTGCAGATTTTGAATGTCCCTAATATAGTCAGACTGGAAACAAGGAATGCAAATGTGGAAGGCTGTAGGGAGATTACGATTCGCGAGCTGATTAAATCGTCTCTTAGAATGAGGCCTGACAGGATAATAGTCGGCGAGGTCAGGGGCGGCGAGGCGTTTGATATGATGCAGTGTCTGAATACAGGGCATGACGGCTCCATGTCCACAGGACATGCCAACAGCTCCAAAGACATGCTTTACAGGCTGGAAAATATGATTTTGATGGGAATGGATTTGCCGCTTAACGCAATAAAACAGCAGATTGCTTCAGGGATTGATATAATAATTCACCTTGGACGGCTTAGGGATAAATCCAGAAAGGTTTTAGAAATCGTGGAAGTTCTTGGCTTTGAGGATAGTGAAATCAAATTAAACACACTCTATCGCTTTGAAGAGGATGGTGAGAGCGCAGATGGAAGAGTATTAGGACGGCTGCATAAAAAAGGAGAACTCAGCTATGTTGAAAAACTTAGAAACGCAGGAATACAGACGGAATGGAATTGACTATGAAAAATATGCTTTAAGCGGCAGAGAATGGATAACGTGTTTGGTTGAAGCTATATTGCTTTTGGCTGTAATAGGATATTTTTTCTATCGCTCCGTCTGGGCATGCCTTATTTTATCTCCGCTTATCATTATTTTCTTTAAGGAGAAGAGAAAAGAGCTTAATAAGAGCAGGAAACAGGAACTTAATGTACAGTTTAAAGACATGGTATTGTCAGTGTCGGCGAACCAGCGGGCAGGATATTCCGTGGAGAACTCATTTCGGGAAGCATATAGGGATATGGCGATGCTATACGGAAGTGAAAGCTATATCTGCCATGAAATCGACCATATTGTGAAGGGTTTGGATAATAACATCACACTGGAAAGGCTTTTGTATGATTTGGGAGCAAGAAGCCATGTGCCTGACATTATGCAGTTTGCCGATGTCTTTATGATTGCCAAGCGAAGCGGCGGGAACATGACGGAGATTTTGGCGCAGACGGCGGATGCCATTGAGCAGAAAATCGCTGTAGATAAGGAAATACAGGTTATGGTAAGCGCTAAGAAAATGGAACAGAAGATTATGAATGTAGTTCCGTTTCTAATAATTATCTACATAGAAATGACATCGAAGGGATTTTTTGATGCGCTTTATCATAATCTGACGGGAATCATTGTTATGACGGTCTGTCTTGCCTTATATCTTGCGGCGTTTATGATTTCTAAGAAATTGGTTGAGATAGAAGTTTAGATGGACAGGCTGCATAAGAATGGGGGATTATTATGATTTATGTATATCTTGTTGTTTTGGTTTTGTTCCTTATACTGTTTATGGCATCACGAACGGAAAATGCGGCTGAGTATATGAAACAGGGGGAAGAAAAGCCGAAAGCATGGGAGAAATATTTTATAAAGGCAGCTATATGGTGTATAAGGCAGAAGGAGAAATTTTTAAGAAAAAGCATAGGCAAAGGTGTAGGAAGAAGTTGGAGAAGTAAAGAGCAAATCCAAAAAGGCAAACTCGGAAAGGACTTAAAGCTCCTGCATCCGTCACGGTCTGAGAAATATCAGGTAAATGAGTTTTACATAAAGCAGTATTCGACTACCCTGTTGGTGCTTTTTGTAGGAAATATTCTTTCGCTATGCGCAGCGGTAAGCGCGCAGACAGGCGGATTAATTAAAGAAGGAAATTATATTAACAGAAAAAGCTATGGACAGGGCGGTACGGAAGTGGCGTTGACGGCTGAGATAGAAGGAAATGAACCCGAAAGCATTACTTATACCGTGGAAGAGCAAAAATACACGCATGAGGAGATTGAACTGCTTCATCAGCAATTTGTAGAAGACCTTCCCCAAATCATAAAAGGGGATAACGAAAGCTTAGAGGCGGTAACAAATAACCTTAATCTGGCAGCCGAAATAGAGGGTTATCCTTTCAAAATAGAATGGGAGAGTAGTAGCTATGCCATTATCCATACTGACGGAGAAGTTAATAATAGGGAGTTGGAAGAGGCGGAAATAGTGACTTTGCGGGCGATACTGCGATATGACGGGATAGAATATGAAGAAATCTTTCCGGTTCAGGTACAACCGGCGGTTCTTACCAGAGAGGAACAATTATTACAGAGCATTGAAACTTCTTTGGAAGAACAAAATCAGGCGAGCAGAACAGGCGGCGTCATGATATTGCCGGATAATATAGAGAACAAAAATGTTATCTGGAAGGAGGTGATTGAAGACAACAGCGGATATTTTTTTCTTCTTATGTGCGCCGCTTCTATACTGATATTTTTTTCTAAAGTGAAGGACGTAGAGAAGGATTTAGAGAAACGTAAAAAAGAATTATTGCTGGATTATCCGGAAGTGGTTAGCAAAATAACGCTGTATATGGGCGCGGGATTGTCCGTTAGAAAAACTTTCTACAAGATGGGGGAGGATTATAAAAGAAAAGGAAATTCAGATAAAAAAAGATATGCTTATGAGGAAATCCTGCTGCTTGTAAACGAGCTGCAGAGCGGTATTTCGGAGACGGAAGCGTATGCCCATTTGGGAAAGAGGTGTCAGCTGCAGCCCTATATGAAACTGGGCGCGTTATTAGCACAGAACATACGGAAAGGCAGTAACGATATGCTTATGATGCTGCGTCAGGAAGCGGCGAGCGCATTTGAAGAAAGGAAAAACACCGCCAGAAGGCTGGGAGAAGAAGCCGGAACCAAACTTCTCATGCCAATGATGATGATGCTCTGTATCGTCATGGTGATTATAATGTTTCCGGCGTTCTGTTCATTTTAGAAGTACGAGTTTAGGCAAAATGAATAAAATAAGGAGCGACTTACCGCTTCTCAGGCATTGGAGCTCCGTTTTTATTCATTTTGACTAAACTATGATTCGGAAAGGAGAAAAGAATTATGGGTAAAAAGAAACTAAAAGGATTTAAAGATTTTTTAAGAGAAGAAGACGGAATGGGAACGGTAGAGATTATCCTTATCATCGTGGTATTAGTCGGACTGGTAATTATATTTAAATCGCAGCTCCGCAGTCTGGTTGAGAGCGTATTTAATAAAATCACCTCAGACAGCAACACGATAATGTCATGAGGAAAGGATATATTACGGTCTTTTTGTCATTATCGCTGACATTGATTCTGTCCCTTGTATTCACGGTAATAGAAGGGGCACGAATCAGTGCGATAAGAATGAAATTCGAGTGTGTGGCGGATATCGGCATGAATTCCATCCTGGCGGAATACCATAGGGAATTGCTTGCCCAGTATGACTTGCTGTTTGTGGATGCTTCCTATGGCGGCAGCTTTCCCTCGATTGCAAATACGGAGGAACATCTGAAAAAATATATTCAGGAAAATCTGCAATACCCAAGAGGAAATTTATTTTACAAGACGAGGGATTTCCTTAACATGAGTGTAGAAAGCGTAGAACTCACGGAATATTCTATTGCATCAGATGATGAGGGCGATGTGATAAAGAGACAGATTAGCGATTATATGGCGGATTACCCGCTGGGAAATCTGCTTATGAGACTTACGGACAATGTATCTATGACTGAGCATTACCAGATGGAGACGCGGGACGTTGCGGGCGAAAGGGATGGATTTCAGGCGCGTATTGACGAAATCGGGCTGCCGCTTCAAGAGGTGGGGGAAGGCATGTACGAAGAAGTGCCGCTTAATAATCCGGCGGATATTGCTAATGCAACGCGCAGTATAGGCGTGCTGAACCTTGTAGTGGATAACATAGAAAGTATTTCTACGGTAAAAATTATGCCGGAACAATATATATCCGCGCGGACTCTTTTTCAGGGAAGCGGAACCTGCGAAGAGGCTGAGAGGATTGCCGGAAAGTCGAACGATATGCTTTTTCTTGCCTATTTATTTGAAAAATGCGGCTGCTATGGAAAAGAAAAAGAAGAATCAGTTTTGCAGTATCAGATTGAGTACATAATTGCGGGAAAAGATACAGACTGGAAGAATCTTGAGTATGTGGCAAAGAAACTGCTTAAATGGAGGGAAGCCGCTAACGTGCTTTATATTCTGTCTGACAGCGCCAAAGTGGCAGAGGCGGAAGCAATGGCGCTTGCGCTTACGGCAGTAACGCTTAGTCCGGAACTTGCCGAACCCGTAAAGTATCTGATTTTGTTTGCATGGGCGTATGTGGAGAGCCTGCAGGACGTAAAAGACCTGCTTAATGGAGGGCGCGTGCCTATTTATAAGACTTCTGCCGACTGGAAGACGGGAATCAATAGCATTAAAGACGTCAAAGGGAGCCTTAAGGATAGCGATGATAACGGCAGAGGACTGAGCTATAAAGAATATCTGGAAGTTATGCTGTTTCTTGCCAATTCGCATGATACGACTTTCCGCGCTATGGATATTATGGAAATGGATATCCGGAAGACTCCGGGGAACAGTGAGTTTCGCATGGACGGCTGTTTCGATACATATAAGGCGAGGTTAGCGGTTAAGAGCGGCTTTGGATACAGATATGAAATGGAGCGGTTATATGGATATTACTGAGGAGGTAAAAGATGATGCCCTTTTTACAGTCACAAAATTCAAATAAAAATAATTCGACAGCAAATTCTCTCCGGACATGTCTTAATGTTCTTCACAGAACAGGACTGGTAAAGAGGGCGTCATCTTTTACCTCACGGAAATATAAGGCGTCAATGACGGTTGAGGCTGCGTTTGCATTGCCGTTGTTTATCTTTTTGATAGTCAACTTAATTTATGTGATGAACATCATCGGGCTGCAGAGCAGGCTTAACGCCGCGCTCCACCAGGTAGGCAATAAAATTGCGTTTTACGGCTACGCCTATGAAAAGTCAATAGGGGGCATACTGCCGGATGGTATGGACGGGCTTGCATCAATAGCGGTTTCGCAGTTGTATGTCAGAGGAGAGATTGAAGATTATGCAGGAGCTGAGTATCTGAATAAGTCGTGCGTAAAAAACGGGGCGGGCGGCATCAGATATGACGGAACAGTAATTGCAGATAATAACGATATTGTAGAGATATGTCTGAATTATCAGGTTCAGCCGTTAATCACAATTCTTGGATTTGAAAACTTCAATATGTGCCAGCGTTATTATGCAAGAATGTGGACAGGCTATGATGTGGAGATGGGAATCAGTGATTTCACAAGCGACGAGCCAATGGTCTATGTGACAGAAACAGGTACAGTGTATCATACCAATCGCAGCTGTACGCATTTGAATCTGTCTGTTACTTCTGTGGATACAAGTGATATAGCGGATAAGAGAAACCAGTCCGGCGGGAAATATTATCCGTGTGAAATATGCGGCAGCAATCCGCAAGGAACAATATATATTACCGCGCAGGGCAACAGTTATCACACAAGGTTAAACTGCTCCGGATTAAAGCGGACTATTTATACCATACCGTTGTCGCAGGCGGGAGGAAGGGGGAGATGCTCAAGATGCAGATAGACGGCACATTTGTTAATATAGCGGCTTTAATTATATTATTCATATGCGCGATTATCGATATAAGGAAGAAGGAGATTCCGCTTATTATATTATTAACAGTCTCTTTAGCCGTACTGGGAATTGATATATGGAAGATATTTTTGGGACACGTATTACTGTTGGATATGGCAGTATCCGTGCTGCCGGGGATTTTCTTTCTGCTGCTTGGTTTCTGTACGGGCGAAAAGATAGGATATGGCGATGGGTTTCTGATTATATTTTTAGGACTCTCGTTTGGATTCGGCAGATGTCTGCTTAGCGTATTTATCGGACTGCTTGCATCATCAATATTTGCCTTGTTTTTATTGGTATTTTGTAAGGCGGATAGAAACAGCAGGCTGCCATTGGCGCCATTTTTATCAATCGGAATGGGGGTGAGCTTTTTTGTTTAAAAAAATAAACAGTATATCCGTAAATGCCTATATGACGTTAGAGGCAAGTTTTATTATGCCGTGGGTTATTCTTATCTGTGTATTTTTAATCTACATATCATTCTATTCATATGATAAATGCGTTTTATTTCAAGATTCCTATACAGTGTGTATGCGGGGGAGTATTCAGAAGGAAGAAGGCGCGGCGGTAGAGTATATTAATTCCAATATGTCGGGGCAGTTTGGCAGGAAATATTTCTGCGTGGATGGGATAGAAGCGAGTGCAGAACAACATGGAAAGGAAGTCAAAGTATATGCGGAATGCAGCGTGCGGATGCCGTTTAAACATTTTCTCACTATGTTTGGTAATGATGGCTGGCATATTCGGACAGAGGCTAAAGCATGGGAAATTAATCCAACCAAACTAATCCGCGGCTTTAGAATGGCGGAAAATCTTATACACTAAGCAGCTAAAGCGGCATTAGGGCGGTAAAATAGGAAAAGGAGTGAAAGTAACGGAAGAATGTTGGAAGCAAAATATTTTAAGGACTATAAGCATAATTACATGATTTTAAAGTGCGGGGAAACTAATTCCGGTGAAGGCTATCGGTATCATATGCTTGCCTGTAATAAAATAGACGGAATAGTAAAATGTTCGGTTAGAAATATAAATGGAGAATCATATCTTTATTATGATATCAGTTCTAAAGTGACGCTTGAAACTTTGTATCAAGGGAAGAAAATGTCATATGAACAGGTTAGGGATTTCTTCTGTCAGATGAATATGATATATAGGAATCTGGGACAGTTTTTTATGGAAGAAAGAGGATTGCTGCTGCGGCAGGATTGTATTTTTTATGATTTTTCATCTAAGAAGTTCTTCGGACTGTACTATCCTGCAGCAGATATATTAAACGATAATCAGTACGAACCGCTGATGGATTTTCTGCTTAATCATACGGATACGGCTAATCAGAAATTGGCGGATATTATTTATCAGGCCTACGAAATGTCAGAAAGTAAATTTTTCTCCATGACAGACGCGCTTGCGCTTTTCGATGAGGTGCAGGATGCAGGAGCCGTGCCTGTAGTAGTTGATACCGGGATATTTTCAGAGAAAAATATTGAAGACGCAGGAACTGTGTATGAGGATACTCCCGACATAGCGGAAATAGCTTATGAAGGCAGCAGCGCCAGACTCAAAACAAAGGGCAGGGCAGAAGGAAATAAGAACGCCATATATTATACGATTTTTGCAGTAGTATCGATATGTGGAATAGGCGCTGTATGCTGGATTTATAACAATTATAAATTGACGCCGCGGGAACTGCTGCTGCTTATATGTTGCATGGCAGTCATGGGATTGTGCCTTATTTTTTCCGTGGTGCAGATTATGATTTCCGGAAGAAAAAACAAACAGAAAGAAGGCGAAGAACAGAGGCTTCTAATGGATATTGAAGATGAATTCCGCGAGGAAAAAGCGGTTGATTTACAGGATGTTATTGATAAAAATATGAGTGTATATGCGTATGGAAACCATGTGATAGAAAATAAAGCTGCGGCAAGCGCTGAAACTGTCTTTATGGATGCAGGAATACGGGAGACGGAATATAAGCTTTATGCAATGGATAATAAGAACAAAAAGCATATAGAGCTTACCAAGTTCCCATTCACGATAGGGAAGATGGCGGGATGCGTAGACTGCGTTTTGACGGACTCTTCCGTAAGCCGGGTTCATGCGCGGATTGAGAAACAAGACGATAAAGTTTTCCTTACCGATATGAATTCAATGAATGGGACATATAAAAACGGACTGCGTATGGAGCCGAGTGAGACGTTGGAAATTGAACCCGGAGACGAAATCCGTTTCGGAAAACTTAATTATTGCTACAGGTGAAATATTGACTAATCGCGCGGAATTGATATAATTCTTATTAATAGTATTTTTTTAAGTTAAAGGAGGATGCGCAGTGCGGATATTTATCAATGAAAAGAACAAAAAAGGCCATATTAACCCTGAAGTTTACGGACATTTTTCCGAACATTTAGGGAGATGTATCTACGGAGGCCTCTATGTTGGGGAGGATTCTGACATTCCCAATGTGAAAGGAATGAGAAAGGATGTTGTAGATGCTTTAAAAGAAATGAAAATACCTGTGCTTCGCTGGCCGGGCGGCTGCTTTGCGGACGAATATCACTGGAAAGACGGCATAGGACCTAAAGAAAACAGAAAGAAAATGATAAATACGCACTGGGGCGGAGTGCTGGAAGACAACAGTTTCGGCACTGACGAATATTTTGAACTGTGCGAGCAGCTTGGCTGTAAGACTTACGTAAACGGAAATGTAGGAAGCGGTACGGTTCAGGAAATGAGTGAGTGGGTAGAGTATATTACTCTTGACGGAGTCTCTCCTATGGCGGATATGCGTAAAGCGAACGGACATGAGAAACCGTGGAAGATAGATTATTTCGGAGTCGGCAACGAAAGCTGGGGCTGCGGCGGCAATATGACGCCTGACTATTACGGCAATCTTTACAGAAGATATCAGACCTATATCAGACAGTACAGTGGGGATAAACCAATTACGAAAATCTGCTGCGGTCCGAATGCGGATGATTATTTCTGGACAGAGGGAGTATTGAAAACATGCTATTCAAGGCCGCATGCAGACCATATACACGGATTTATGGATGGCTTGTCGCTTCATTATTATACAGTGCCGGGGGAAAATTGGGACAATAAAGGAAGCGCAACGGATTTCGATGAGAAATCATGGTATAGGACATTATCAAAGGCGTTGTACATGGACGAGCTGATTGCGCGCCATAGTGCGATAATGGATCAGTATGATCCTGAGAAAAAGATAGGAATGATGGTAGACGAATGGGGCGGCTGGTATGACGTAGAGCCGGGAACCAACCCCGGATTCTTATATCAGCAGAATACTATGAGAGACGCGCTGATTGCAGGAATTACACTGAATATTTTCAACAAGTGCTGTGACCGTGTCAAGATGGCATGCATCGCCCAGATTGTCAATGTTCTGCAAGCCGTTATTTTGACGGAAGGACCGAAAATGATTCTGACGCCTACATATCATGTATTTCATATGTACAGACATCATCAGGATGCTGAACTTGTGGAAAGCTTTGTAGAAGGAAATAAGTCAGTTGGGCTGGAGAAAGAATATCAGATATCAGAAATCATGGAGTCAGCGTCTGTTGGCGCAGACGGGGTTGTGAATGTAACCATAAACAATCTGTCGGCAGATGAGGCGGCGCCTGTGGAAATAGTATTGACGGAAATGGAGCCTTCTTCGGTAGAGGCGAGCATTTTAACAGGAGCAATCTGCGCACACAATACTTTTGACGAACCGGATAACGTAAAGGAAAAATCTTTTATTGATTTCAAAACCGATGGAAGAAAGATAAGTTTTACCGCACCGGCATGCAGCGTTATCAGTCTGCGCGTTAAATAATGGAACGGCAAAGGAAACCTTGCAGAAAATGTCTGACGGCAGATATGGACGAGTCAGGGTATTTTGCCAATCTTCATGAGTATATTGATAATTTAGATGCAGATATAAAGGTTAATGGCAAGGTATATGATGAGAGGCTTGCAGTCTGTAAAGGCTGTGATTTGCTGACAGACGGAATGTGCGCTGCCTGCGGCTGTTTTGTAGAGCTGCGGGCAGTTGTCGGCAAGAATAGCTGTCCATATGATAAGTGGGCAGCGCAGAAGATAGCTCAGGATTTAACGGTTTGACATGATGTAATTAAAATGATACTCTCAAAAGTGGGAGAGAGGCATAAGATTATCATGGTACTTGGACAATTGGAAAACTTGCTGCTCGAGCAGGGCTTTTATAAGGTTTCGTCTAACCTTTCGGAATTCGTATTTTTCTTTCATGCTGAAAATACGTATATTAACGTACTTCAGGTTATTGATTACAGGCAGGGGCTTTATATATCGAAAGACCAGTACGAACATATAAAAGAGAAGATACAGGGCTTTTTCGTTGAAAAGGGAGTAAGAGACGTGCATATTTTGTCGCTGCTTATCAGCGCAGACATCGGGAAGGCGAAACAATTATGCGGCGAAGATGCTTTCTGCTGGATTATTAATCCTGTGGAAAACCGTCTGATGATTTATGAAAATCAGGTTTCCGATTTTTATGGGATGAAAAATGCTCTGGAGAAATTTTTATATGAGATAACCGATATGCCTTATGAAGAAAACAATATGTCTTCGCAGCAGACAGAGCACGGCGGTAAACGTTCAACTATGGCTTCAATATGGGAGACGGCCAGAGGCTTGTCATGCTGGGGGAATATTTTGCTGGTTGCGGTTAATGTGCTTTTATATATTGTATGTTCGTTTACTGGGAATATTTTGTATAACTGGGGAGATTTTAGCATAGCCGACGTCATTATAAATGGAGAGTGGTATCGCATTATTACAAGCATGTTTCTCCATGTAGATATAAACCACCTTGTCAGTAATATGTTAATATTGTATTATATTGGGAATGCTGTGGAAAAATATATGGGCTGTATTCCGTATGTAATAATATATTTTTTGTCGGGAATTGTTGGAAATATGCTTTCAGCAGGGTATGAACTGCTAAGTGGAAGTTACGTAAGCTCGGTAGGAGCCAGTGGGGCGGTTTTTGGAATAGAAGGCGCGCTCCTGATGCTGGCGCTTATATATAAGGGAAAATGTGCTGAGGTAACAGCAGGCAGGCTGATGTTTGCGATTGCCTTTTCATTGTACTGTGGGTTTACCAGCAGCAATATCAACAATGCGGCGCATATTGGCGGTTTATTGGCAGGGTTTGCGGCGGCGGGAATCTGCTGGCTGATTATTCCCGCAGATAGAAAAAAGAAAGCAGGCAGATAAGGGAGCGAGATATTATGAAAATTAAAATCTATTATGGCGGCAGGGGTTTGATTGACGATCCGACACTTTATGTATTGGGAAAAATAGGAGATGTGCTGGACGAACTGCATGTGTCGGTAGAGACTTTTAAGCTTATGGAGTTGAAAAACAGCATTACCACACTGCCGCAGACGTTAAAGGATGCCGACGGAATTATTTTGGCGACGACTGTGGAATGGTACGGCATTGGCGGATATATGCAGCAATTTCTTGACGCGTGCTGGCTGTATGGCGATAAGGAAAAAATCAGCAATATATATATGTGTCCCATCGTTATGTCCACGACATACGGAGAGCAGGACGGCAAGCTTAATCTTGCTACCGCTTGGGAAATTTTGGGCGGACGCCCATGCAGCGGACTGTGTGGATATATAGAGGATATAAGCATTTTAGAGAATAATGAGGACTATCTGCGCATAATTGAGAAAAAGGCGGAAAATCTTTACCGTACAATCAATCAGAAAATGCCCTGTCTCCCCGCGAGCAATCAGGCGGTTAAGCAGAAAATATCGGTTCCGCATAATATTGACTTGACGCCGCAGGAGTCGGAGCAGCTTTCGCAGTATGTTTCAGACGACAGCTATGTACAGCGCCAGAAGGCGGATATTCAGGAGCTTACAAGCCTGTTTAGAGACATGATGGGAAACAGTGAGAGAGAAAACGAGACGGAGTTTATTCAGGAGCTGCGTGCGCACTTTAATCCGCTGGCGGGATTTGCAGCTAAATATAAAATATTTATTGAAGAAAAGGATAAGCCCTTGATAGTGGAAGTAGACGGGGCAAATCTGGAATGTTTCTATGGCGAGGCAGAGGATTTCGGCGTTGAGATACAGCTTAGCAGAGAAATTATGCAGGAAATAGTTTCCGGAGCCGCCACATTCCAACGTTCATTTATGGCGGGAGATATGAAAATGAAAGGGGACTTTACGGTTCTTAAGGCGC
>JAMPEU010000070.1 GCA_023664865.1 Butyrivibrio sp.
TAATTCAAATTTTTCCTCCGAAAGAAGAATACCCCGCCAACAGTTGACAATCCCGCTATCAATAGCGAATATATGATAAACTGCACGCTTTTTCCCGGAATATTCTCTTCCTGCTGCCCTATCTGCACCATCTGGCAGCCGGGAAGAAAATCGTATAAAAATTCATAAATCTCACGCTTTATGCCTGTAATATATTTAGGATTCTTTTCTTGTTCAATGTACTCTTCAATCATTTCACCCGTTTCACCATCATAATACTCGACGGTATATGCGTCATAATATTCAGGTGCTTCAAGACGGCTGCTTATCATCATCGCGCCCATAAGAAAAGCAAACGAAATAAGGATTACCGCAACTGAAGCATTCGACCTACTGTTTATAAGCATACATATCAATAGGAAAAATGCCGCTATCGCAGTCAGCGTCACCACGCTTAAAAGCCCAAGCGTGACAAGATAACCAACAGGCATTTCCCTGTTTCCGACAAGCGTACCGCCCAGCCAGGTAACCGTCACAATGCAGACAATGTGCATTATGAGAACAGCCACAGCGCTGACAATAAGATTAGACAGATACACGCTACTCCGCATATGACCTACAATAATTTTATTGCGGATTGTCCCATTGCTGTATTCCGTGCCGATAAATAACCCGATAAATACTGCGGCAACAATCGGCATAAACATACAGTTAGTATACAAAAAATTATCAAAACTCGGATTATAGTCCGCATACATAAGCGATTCTCGATACGGCGTAACCGATACGGCAGCGCCTACGCCGAGCGAATATATAATACCAATCCAGAATATCCTGCTTTTCCAAAGCCTTGCAAAATTTGCCCTTAATAATCTACTCATATAATCCACTCCCTTCTTAAACCAAATTCACATAGTAGCTTTCAAGGCTCTCATCATGCTCCTGCATGGAAATGATTTCACAATTTTCCTGCTCAAGCGCCTTAACAAGCTGCGAAACATTGAGTTTGGCGTAGACGTCAACACTAACGTCCGAGAGTATCTTATATTCAATATCCATTTTATCCAGCACGCGCGCAAGCGCCTTCGTATCGCTTACTTCCATTCTCATACATTTCCGGCAGGCGTCCTCCAACTCTTTTGCACTCATCTCTTTTATGATATGTCCGTTGTCGATAAAGCCGTAATATGTGGCAAATTTGGAAAGTTCGTCGAGAATATGGCTTGATATCAGCACCGTAATCTGTTTTTCACGGTTAAGACGAAGTATAAGCTCGCGCATTTCGATAATGCCCTGCGGATCAAGCCCGTTTACAGGCTCGTCCAAGATAAGAAAATCCGGATCGCCGACCAGCGCTATCGCAATCCCCAATCGCTGACGCATACCCAGAGAAAAGTTTTTCGCTTTCTTCTTTCCCGTTCCTTCCAGCCCGACCAGCTTAAGAATGTCGTCTAGTCCATCATATGACGGCAGCCCTAGAATCAGATACTGCTGCTTGAGATTGTCCACCGCCGTCATGTCGAGATATATCGACGGCGTTTCCACCACCGCGCCTACCCTTCTGCGCGACTTGGCTATATCTTTATCGGTATTTTTTCTACCATACAGCGTGTACTCGCCGCTTGTCGGCTCCTGCAGCCCGCAAATCAGTCTGATAAGCGTGGTTTTGCCGGCTCCGTTTTTTCCAACGAAACCATAGATTGCCCCTTTAGGAACATTCATTGATAATCCGTTTAATGCCTTGAAATCTTTATAATTTTTACTCAAAGCATTCGTTTTAAGAACATAATCCATATAGATAACCTCCATTTTGTGATGTAAATGCTTATAACAATAAAACATTCTACAAGATAAAGGTAAAGGAAGCGGTAAAGAAAAGCGTAAAGAAAAAGTAAAGATTTAGCAACCATGAAAGCAGCGAACAGTTGCAAGCTTTATTCTGTCCGCATTTTAAAGCCAATCCCCCAGACTGCCTCTATATAGTCTTTACCGTTTACATTCTTAAGTTTCTTGCGCAGGTTGCTGACGTGCATTTTCAGGGAAGTCTCGGTGCAGTCCGGAGTGTCTTCGCTGATACGCTCTAACAGCAGCGATTTCGTAATGACTTGCTCAGGATTTAACATAAGCAGCCGTAAAATCGCATACTCCGTTCTGGTAAGCTTGATTTCACTTATAATTTCGCTTGTGCCTATCGTTACTATGTGCGAATTTGTATTCAGTGTAATATCATCGAATGTTAAAACGGACGCTTCCGTATTATTTGCCGCAAGGCGAAGCTGCACGGCGATTCTTGCCAGCAGTTCTTTGACATTGAAAGGCTTCGTCACATAGTCAACGGCTCCACCCAGCAGCGAAGCTACTTTATCGTCAACGTCAACTTTGGCGCTGACTACAATAACAGGTATGCCTTTTATCTTAGGTAGCACCTCTTCACCGTTTAATCCCGGCAGCATTAAATCCAGCAACACAAGGTCGGGTTTTTGATTAGAAAGGACATATAAAGCCTCCGTTCCCGAATATGCGCGCAGGATTCCATACCCTTCTTTTACAAGGGTTTCTTCCAGCATATTCCCTATGTGCATGTCATCATCAACAATGAGTATCTTTTTCATAATTGTTCTTCTTTCTGATTGTGGAGAATGTTTAGTAAACGCTGGTATTATAGCATAAATGATTTTAATTGTCACTACTTTGCCATTCGGACACCAATGCCACAAATCACTTGACTTTATACTGAAATATTGTATAATTAAGTTACTGAATGAGTAAGCTATATTGAATGAAATCTGAGGACGGAACAGGCAGCCGTCACGCCCTAGAGGCCTTAAAAGAGATGTGGGATTGCCACCCCGCCTATTTTATTCAACTATCAGGCAGGTAACTTTGGTTATCTGCTTTTTAATTCTTACGCGCTATCTATAAATGAGCAGAAAGAAAACTGCTATGTTTATGGGTCAATGCCTAAAGCAGTTGAACAAAGGGAGCATTTATGATGAAAGAATTTACAACTGTCAGCTTGTTCTGTGGAGCCGGAGGTCTAGACATGGGTTTTGAAAGAGCCGGATTCAGGACAATATGGGCAAACGATTTTGATAAAGATGCTTGTAAAACTCATCAAAACTGGAGCAGGGCAGAAGTGTTTTGTGGGGATATTGGAAAAGTTAATATCACACAGATTCCAGATTCTGATATTATTTTAGGCGGATTTCCATGCCAAGGTTTTTCATTAAGCGGTCCACGCAAAATAAATGATTCAAGAAATGTCCTTTATAAGCATTATGTAAAAATTGTCAGAGAAAAGCAGCCGCTTATTTTTGTAGGTGAAAATGTTAAAGGGTTGCTGACAATGGGTAATGGTGAAATCATAGAGGCAATCATTGCAGAATTTTCTGATTGCGGATATGATGTTTTCTTTCAGCTTGTAAACGCCAAAGACTTTGGAGTGCCACAGGACAGGGAAAGGGTTATTATCTGCGGTTTCCGTAAAGATTTGAAAATAAAGAATTTTGAAATTCCTATGCCTTACAATATGCATGTTTCCATGAGAGATGTATTGAATGGCATGCCTGCACCTAATCCGAACGAGGTATGCAATGCACCATATTCATCAAGATATATGTCAAGAAACAGGAAAAGGGATTGGGATGATGTTTCTTATACTATTCCAGCCATGGCGAAACAGGTTACTTTACATCCCAGTTCGCCAAATATGGTTAAGTTAGGAACGGATAAGTGGAAATTTGGCGACATAGGAATAACAAGACGGTTTAGCTGGCGTGAAGCTGCGGTTATACAGACATTTCCGAGAGATTTGGAATTTTATGGAGATTTGACAAGCAAATATAAACAAATAGGAAATGCCGTCCCGGTAAAACTTGCAGAATATGTTGCCATGCAGTTATATGCCATACTGAACAATAAGGAGACAGAAAAAGAATGTCCATCGGAATCCAAACAGCCAACGGCAAAGCATTTGAGTATGCGTGTGTCATAGGGTTATTTAACGCACTTAAGAGTACAGGGGCTGTCCAGATAGAATCATCCCCCCAGTTAGAAACTGCCAAAAATCTATATGATAAAGCTGCTTCGGATATGAAGGATGCATTAGATAAAGCGGCGGATGCCGCAGTTAGAGTTATAAAAAGGCTGGAGCCACAGTTATGGAATCCTAATAATAATGAGCCTTTATATTTATCTATTCAGCCGGATTCAGCCGGAATAAAGGGCGATGTCCGTGATATTTTGTGCCTGCGCAAACAGAATGGATGGGAAATAGGTTTTTCCTGCAAGCATAATCATCATGCGGTTAAGCATAGCAGACTGTCAGATACCATTGATTTTGGAAAAGAATGGATAAACAGCCCATGCTCATCACAGTATTTTAATGCGGTTGTTCCATTATTTTCAGAATTACGGAAATGCCGGGATGATAGTAAATCGGCTGGGAAACCCATGCTATGGGATGAAATAGAAGACAAGGCAGACCGATATTATAAACCCGTGCTTAACGCATTTATGGATGAATTAAAACGAATAGCAGGCCACGAAGAAGATACCCCTGAAAAGCTAATCCGTTACCTGATTGGCAAAAACGATTTTTACAAAGTAATTACAGATGATAAAAATAGGACGACGAGGATAGAAGCTATCAATATATCCGGAACATTAAATTGCAACTCAGGAACGGAAAAGCCTATTGCCAAAGTTCCTATTTTGAAGATGCCCACACGCTTTTATCATATAGGCTTTAAGCCAGAATCTGATAATACTATTGTAGTTGTCTGTGATGAAGGCTGGCAAATCTCAATGAGGATACATAATGCCAGTTCCAGAGTAGAGCCTTCTTTAAAGTTTGATGTCCAGCTTATTTCATTCCCATCTTCGGTATACGCGCAGGTAGAACCGTGGGAAACCGCTGAAGAAAAGCTTGTAAGAAGGGCAGCGGCTTATACTAAAAGAATAAAGGAATAATCTATATAAAGCAGAAAGGAATCCGCTATGTTTGGAACTCTATTAAATTACAGCATGGAAAATCAGACCGTCACGCTACAATATGCAAATCAGAGCGTGCAGCTTCATGTTTTGAGTAATAAAATAATCCGAGTATTTGTCCCATTGACTGATTCGGTCTGCAAATCTAAGGCGGTCGAAGGAAACAAAGAAACGCCTGCTTCATTCATATTGAATAAAGAAAACGACCACTTGGTTTTATCCACAGATTATCTTATCTGTAGGATTTATGACGATTTTATAATTGATTTTTACGAAAAAAGCCAAGCTGGCGAAACCCTGCTCTGCGCAGACTACCGTGGAAAGCGAATACCACGCTTTGAACTAGAGGAAGACTTTATCGAATTTATCAAGCAGGAGGGACATGCCGCGGATACTGCGGGGAGCCGTGATTATCCCGTGCAATGCGTGAAACAGCTTGATAAGGGCGACTGCATATATGGACTTGGCGACAAAACCGGAGTGTTAAACAAGCGTTATTATGAATATGAAAACTGGAACAGCGATATTCCCGATCCGCACGAGGACAGTTTCAAGTCCCTTTATAAGAGCATTCCCTTTTTTATCACCCTAAAAGAAAAGGGCGTGTATGGCATTTTCTATGACAATACTTTCAAAAGCTACTTTAACTTTGGCAAGGAAAACGACAATTATTACAGTTTCGGCAGCGATAACGGCAATCTTGACTATTACTTTATCGGCGGTGAGTCTATGCCCGAAATCGTGGGCGGATATACGTATCTGACCGGACGTATGCCGCTGCCGCAAAAATGGACTCTGGGCTACCAGCAGTCGCGTTGGGGCTATGACAGCGAGGAAACTTTCCGCGCTCTTGCGGCTAAGCTTAAAGAATATCACATTCCCTGCGACGCGCTGCATTTTGATATTGACTACATGGATAATTATAAAGTTTTTACATGGAATAAGGAGCGTTTTAGCAGCCCGCACGGTCTGATTGCCGATTTAAAGGCGCAGGGTATCAAGGCGGTAACGATTATCGATCCGGGCGTTAAAGTCGAAAAAGGCTATTATATGTACGAAGAAGGCATGGCAAATGATTATTTTGCCAAATCCACCGACGGCAGCGTATATGTCAATGCGGTCTGGCCCGGCGATGCGGTGTATCCCGACTTCGGCAATCCTAAGGTGCGAGAATGGTGGGGCAAACATCTGCAATTCTATGCAGACTTAGGGGTTAGCGGAATCTGGAACGACATGAACGAGCCGGCAAGCTTCAACGGTCCGCTGCCCGATAATATAATTTTTACGGACGAAGACAGACCTTCCACCCATGCCGAAATCCATAACGTTTATGGACACAACATGGCTAAAGCCACTTATGAAGGTTGGAAAAATCTGACAGGCAAAAGACCTTTTGTAATCACAAGGGCATGCTACAGCGGCTCCCAGAAATATTCAACTGTCTGGACAGGCGACAATCAGAGTTTGTGGACACACCTGCGCATGGCGATTCCCCAGCAATGCAATCTGGGGCTTTCCGGCATGGCTTTTATCGGTACGGATATCGGTGGTTTCGGCGCGGATACCACGCCTGAGCTTATGGCGCGCTGGGTGGAAGTCGGCTGTTTCTCGCCGCTTTTCCGCAACCACTGTGCCAAAGGCAGCATGAATCAGGAACCGTGGCTGTTTGGAGA
>JAMPEU010000071.1 GCA_023664865.1 Butyrivibrio sp.
CGGAAGCAGGCTGCAGATTCTGTCTTCCTTCCTTTTGTTATAATAAACCGCCGCCCGTATCAATGTATATAGTATAAATAAAATGAATACGATTCCCACCGGAATGCCATGGTCGTATGCCGCCTGAATGTACGTGTTGTGCGCATGGACATTTCCCTGACTGCCGTCGTCGCTTCTGAGTTCCATGTCGTCATGCCCTGTCATATTTAAATGGGCTATATAGAATTTAAATAATTCCAATCTGCCATTCGAATATGCTTCCAGTTTTCCTTCTGATTCAATGGCTGATTCTGCAGCGGCTTCCACGGCTTCGGACGATAACATGGCTCCTGACTGCTTTACTGACACCATCAGCATTTTATCGCTGTCTATGTCATTTTTTGAAGATATAACGGACTTAATGCTGTTCTCTTCCGAAATTCCAAGTACCCTCATCTCAAAAAGCTGTATAAATCTGCGAATAGTCATATAATATTCAGCGTCCATATTTCTTCCATCTTCGATATCATCCGGAAACCATTCAATATCAAATTTTTCCGGCTGGGCAACGACTGATGGAACAATACGCTGCAGCGTAAAAACTGCCGGAAAACATACAATAACTGCCACCATTAACATTGCAGCTGCAGATAACGCCTTTTTCTTAAAATGCTTACTAAAGAATACAAGCGAAAAGGTAACGAGCAACATCATAATAACTGCAAGATAACCTGTCCGTGTCAGTGTCAAAATAAGGTATACCGTAGAAATCCCAAACATTGACAGTTCTTTCCAGATATAAGAAAGTTTGGGATTCCTGCAATACGACTCCACAAGTTTGACAAATGCCGCGCACACTACTAATGACAGATATTCAGCAGTAACCGTTACTGTATGAAAAATAAAAGGATATCTTGTCTGCATGAAAAAGAGATAAGGCCTGTGCATCAGGCAATAGCATGCCATAACGGCAAAATGAAGCAAAATGCCATTACAAATATTCTGAAGCAGTCTCTCCTTCTTATCCCACGCCGCCATCCGCAGATAGTATAACGAATAAACGCATACCAAATATATAGGCCAGCCCCTGGTATTGCGGAATATAATCAGAAGCGCAAAGAAAAACGCCACAATGATTCCATATCCCGAAATCCCCCTAACCTGTCTTCGCAGTATAATTGTAACAGTATTGATTATGACAACGCCTGCAACTACAATCGCATATATGGTAAACTGCAGAATCCGCATTTCATCTTCTGTTGCCACATTTGCCATCTGCGCATGGTAATACAGGTATCCGGCAACGGCAGCTATTATAACATATAACAGGTTAATACAGTTAAAAATTTCTTTTTTCTTATATGTCACTATAATTGACAAACCCAAATAAACCAGTATCTCGAGATATGCGATTGTATGCAGATTTTCATACAGCGCATTCATATAACGGACTGTCGCCTGAATTGACAAGGCAAAAAAAGCCGCCTGAAGATAATCCGTCCACCTGTCGTGCAGAATCGACAAACCCATATCATTACTTTTATGTTCCCTTTTATGGTACACTCCATAAAGCAGGATTGCCGCCGCAATCAAAATGCCCGTCTCAAAGAAAATTATATCGGGAACTCCATAAAGGACATAACCATAAATAACATAATTATCAGTCTCATTTTTAAACAGGTTACATGGCCATATTGCAATCATACAGACTGCTGCTGCGATGATAATCACCGGACCCGCTATCCGTTTCCATACAGTCTCCACCGTAAGCAGATAATTCTTCTCAGGATGTTTGCCATAGTGCCTCTTTGATAAGAAAGAGACAAGCAGACCTAACAGTATAACAGCGGCATAGCACGCAAACGCTTTACCTTTTCCAAATGGAAGCTCATAATCATATTCCGTTATAATATTCCTGCCTTTAACTTCCGTCCCGCAATAAAATAACTGTTTATTATAAGCCGTACCTGATGATGCCGTATCTTCATACGCCACATAGAACTCTTCCGAAACGCCCTGTATCATATAACAGTATTCTTTTCCCGCTTCCACATCCTGATTAAGCGGTATCGTATATAAGCCGGGTAGCCCTTCCGCACTTTCAATAGTGACATCCTTATCCATAATGGGGTTGTAATCAGCGTCGAACAGAATAAATCTGAATTTGCCGCCTGCATTTTCATTTAGCAGATAGATTTTGATATCCGCCAAATGGCTGTACGGCGCAACAAATCTCTGCGCTGCCAGATTGTCTCCTTGTATGGCTTCTGAATACCCGGAAATCTCCTGGCTGCTCTGTATAACAGGTTTTTCAGTCACCGAACTAAGCGGCCGCAATATTAAAATACAACAAACCACAATCCAGGCCACTCCACAGACAGCCTGGTGTTTATTAATAATTTTATCCATTTTTATATAAGCTCTTTCTTAATATTTTTTTGAGTATAGCATGAATATGTTTATTTTACAACCAAATCTCCGCCCTAAAGAGCGAAACATCCCCATTCACTTCCGCGTAAGACGATATACATCCACCCAAGTCCCGCTTTCAAATACTTCTTTAAAAAAACTGCAGTTATAAGAATCCGCAAACTTATCGGGTATACCGCCGCCGGAATCCAGTAATAATATAATCTCCCCGTTGGCTGTTAAATCAAACTCTTCTATATTGGCTAAATTGTCATATGGTTCCGCCGCCGTAACAGGCGCGTCTACATATACCGGCTTGTCCGGGGCATAATACGATAAAACGCCGTAAACAGCCTGCGGCAGTGCAGTCTGGATGACATAAGAGTCACAGGACGCGCATTCGTCCACGAAGGACTTGTCTATTGGATTTTCCACCACCAGACTTTCCGCCTGAAGGTTTTCCTTATAATTACTGACTCCGCCGCAAAGCGCAATTATCCATATGAACGCCGCCAATGCCTTAACCTTAACATGGCTAAGCCCGACTGCCATAAAAACAATAAGAAACGGAACCGCCGGTATCACATAACGGATTACAAACACCGGGCGCACCAGGAGTGAAGCCGCTACACCGACTATTATTGTGCCGGCAGGGACGGACAAGGCACAGACAGAGAGCGCTATTGCCTTTTTATTTCCGGAGAAAATTACAAATGCGGATACAATTATATATGAACACAATGCAAGTATTTCAAAGTATCTGAAACCAGCTGCCGAAAACACCGTTATTGCATATTCCTTTATTGTCCAGCGGGTTATTTCAGAAATCCAGTAATCGTTATTTACCTTATAAACAAGCTGCCCTATAAAGCTGCCTATCCAGGGCAGATACAACACTGCCGTTATCAATACCGCCGCAAACCACTGTTTTAATATTCTTCTTTTCTTTAGGCATATGGCGACAAACAATACGCAGTATATGATTCCCACGGATACCATGGCAAAATAGTGGGTATAGCTGGCGCATACCCCTGAAACAACCCAAATCCAGTAGTCCTTTTTGGCATTTTCCCCATAATACTCATAGGCATAAAGCCCATTGATGAATACGAAAAAAGCAGCAAGGGAATACATACGTATCTCAACGGCATACGCAAGCAGAAATGGGAAAAATAAAAATAAAGTCATAAATATAAGCGAGACTTTTTCGTCAAATATCTTTTTTAACCTTTCCCCCCCAATCACTAAAATTAGGACAAACGGTATTATTGAAAAAAGTTTCGCGGCAACATGGGAATAGTTAAAGGGTTGTATGCAGAATTTTAATAAAATATAATAAAGCGGCGGGTGGACATCTGCCGCCGTAATTTTGCAAATCTGTGCATAACTGTGTTTTATAAGCGAAAACGTATACGCCTCGTCCGCCCAGATATACCGCCCTTTCATCAGTGATATATACATGAGTAAGCCGGCGGTTGTGATAATTCCGAACAGGATGTGATAACATATGTTATTTTTATGTAATTCGAGTTTATGCATACCCTTCCCCCTTCATCGCAGTTCCCGCATAACATTATGTCCTAGTCCTTGCCCTCAAATTTCTTACCTTCCAATGTTACAGCGGCAAAAAGGGGTAATGCAAACCATAGGATTAATGCGTATCTGACAAGATACGTCGGTCCAAGAAGCATTGTCAGCCAGACCAAAAACATCATCAGATACGGAGACAGGACATAATACTTTCTCCTATAAACCGCATAGCTAAAGGCAAATGCGTAACACCAGAACAAAAACCCCGGGGAAAACAGCATGGATATAACCGGTATTTTCTCCTTGGCAATTTCCAATGACATTTTTCTATATATTTCATCCAGCCACGGAATCTTACTTTCCCTGACGCCGGGTTCTTCCGTTTCATATTCAAAATAAGAACTGTCCTGATACACAAATGTAAACTTATTATTGCCCCTGTAAACATCAATGACCGTATCCGGATACCATAAGCCATAGGTATTCACAAGCCATGCATTAATATAAGTAAGCGGCTTTCTTAACCCGATTTTTCCCCACAGCTTTATATATTTAAGCTTATCCGCCTCATAAGCGGCGTTTTTAAAATTACATTTGACTGCGTCTGAGAGTTTGGGATTATAAAGTTCCAACGCCTCTTCCGGCAGTATTTCATGCAGGGCGGCAATATCGGCTTCTTCAAACGCATCTTTATTATATTTATAAGCCCTTGTAATCTGCTGTATCGGCACTGTCAGTATTTCCTGATTTTCCGAGTCATCTGCGTGAAGCACAAACGTCAGGCCCGCGTCTATCAGAAAAAAGGAAGCAAGGATAACCGCTGCCAGCACGGCAGTTTTCCGGAAGTATTTTTTAAATAATACCAAAAGCGCCGGAGTCATTACAATAAACGCATAAAGAGCGTTCCTCCTGAATAACAGCATTACCAGTGTGCTAAAAATAAAAACAGCCATTTGGATTTTTGAAGCAAAAAAATCTTCAGGTTCAATACTCATTTTCAGCATACTGATTACAACCAGCAGTAACGCCGTCGTAAAAATCGTGTCTTTAGTAGAACACATGGCATACATTACAATCACCGGAAACAGCGCGTAATATATCACAGACGTAAGCCTAAGCGCACCTGACACCTTCCTTTTTTTGAGAAAATTTACCAGGTATGTAAATGCGCCTGCCACCATAAGCATCTGTACAATCATATAGCAGGCGATTCCAAGATTATAAGAACCGGTCACTTTATGCACGGCACAGATTATACCGCCAAGCATAAGCACATGCACAAGCGGATGGTGTGTGGAAAAATCCCTTAACGCCACCTGTAGATATTCCGTCTGCGCGTCATATACAAAAAACCCCGGATACACTGCAAGAAATACGGGAATCCAACATATGACCACAAAAATATATGTCATTAAATTTTCGTGTTTTTTAATAACCTCAATAAGCCGGGGCAGCTTTACATTCCGTGCATGGCCCGGCATTCTTTCCCCCAGGCTGTCTGCCGCTTTCCACAGCCTTCGTATGGGAATGGCAAAAAAGCATGTGAGTACCGGGATTGAAATCCAGAATTTCCAGTCTTTAAAATCAACGCTTCCTTCCGTATCCAGTCTCACGCCCAAAAGCATCGCAAGGGAAAATAGAAACGACAGGATTCCGGCAATCTTCCAGCCCCGGCAATCGTTTATATCAATCCCATTAAGCGAATAATTTATCATGTATATGCAGATAATCCATGTAAATACCGCAAATATGCTATTCGTAAATCCCAGGCCGTCTTCCCCTATATTCATCATCTGCGGGAAACAGAAAACTCCTGCCGTGGCAATGGCAACTGCGATAAATTTCAAGTTTATTTGATATTTACGTTTATTCCCGTTCATCAATATACTCCCTTACCACATATTGCGGCGAGTTATTAAGCGATATATAAATTCTTCCGATGTACTCCCCGATTATGCCAAGCATAAGCATCATCATGCCGCCAATAAACATGATTGCCGCCATAAGCGAACTGAATCCTATTACGACATTAGGGTCTATCAGTTTCTTTATAACCGTATAAATTCCATATATGAATCCCATGCATGCAGCCAATGCGCCTATCAGGGTGGCGATTCTAAGCGGTTTAATGCTAAATGCCGTAAAGCCGTTAAACCACAGTGCAAGCAGTTTTCCTATAGTATATCCTGAAGTCCCGATTTCACGCTCCCTGTGATTAACATCGACATTGGCAATCTTTTTGGTTGTACGCAGAACCAGGCCGATTACATATGGATACGGGTTGGTATAACGCACCATTTCATCTATTATAAATCTTTTTACCGCAAAATAACTGGATACATATAATTCCTTTGCTTTTCCCAGCATCACCCTCGCCATAAGCTCATTGACTTTACTGCCAAAATTACGGAACGCCGAATGCTGCTTATGTTTATATCTGGCATATACTGCGTCATATCCTTCTTCCAGTTTTCCAAGCAGTTTCCCGACTTCATTTGCAGGCGTCTGCCCATCATCGTCAAGGCATACCACAATATCACCGTGCACATAGTGGAATCCCGCCATCAGCGCCGCATGCTGTCCGAAATTTCTGGCAAGATT
>JAMPEU010000072.1 GCA_023664865.1 Butyrivibrio sp.
AAGCATTCAGGATTTATCTGTGCATGATGATTTTTGCCTGTGTGAACAAAGCTTGCTTTATTTTTATGCAGGCTATGGGAAAAGCGGCAGCGTCCACTATGCTTTCGATGGTGAGGGAAATCGTGTTCGGAGTAGGATTCGCGCTGTTATTGCCGCTTATGTTCGGGTTGGATGGCGTACTGTATTCCATGCCTGTTTCGGATATTCTGACTTTTGTGATTGCCGTGTTTATGATAGGCATTACTTATAAACAACTTGCGGAGTAAGTATGAGATATCTTATGGACAGCAGAAGAATGTATTGTTAGTACATTGTTCATAAACATAGTGCCTATGACTGATTAATCAGCCATAGGCAGTTTCAATTCTACCTGTATTTCTTTATTTAGTGTTTCAAGCGATTTCTTAAAATCCGCGCCGTCTGATTTATTTCCTATTATAGTTCCGTAATGCGTGGGAATGACCGCCTTAGGTTTCAAAGCCACGATATAGTCGGCGGCTTTTGCCTTATCCATCGTATAATGCCCGCCGATTGGGATAAGCGCAACGTCGCACCGGACTTTTTTAATATCATCATTCACATCTGTATCGCCTGAGACATAATAGCGGATATCATCTGTGGTTACTATGTATCCGTTCCACTTCTTTGACTTAGGGTGAAAAGGCTTAAGCTTGTTGTAGGCGGGAATCGCTTCTATCAGGACGCCTTCATATTCATACTTTTCATACGGCTCTAAGAATACGCATTTTTCGGGGGCAATGCCGGACTCGGACAGCGTCTTGTCCTTCATGGACTTTGGCGTAACCAGAATCGTGCCGTCTTTCTTGACTTTGGCAATGGACTCCGGCTCAAAGTGGTCGAAATGCTCGTGGGTGATAAATATTATGTCCGCGTCATGGGTTTCTGTCTCCACTTTAAACGGATCGAAATAAAGGATTTTGCTCCCTTCTATCCGAATGCTGCTTTGGGTATTTACTGTGATATTGTTTAGGTTCATGCGCGTAGTTCCTTTCTGTGTGGTGAGGTTTAGGTGCTTTTATTCTTTTCTATTATTTTAAATCTTTCCGCTTGATTTGGCTATATTTTTTTATCATAACCGTTGACAAATATGTCTAATGATGTTAGACTAACATTGTCTAATCCGATTAGACTGGAATTATCTAATATGATTAGATTAGCATTACCTAATGTGATTAGACTGGCATTGCTTAATGTGATTAAACTAATATGAAAAGGCAGGATTATTTCAATGGAACAATGTAAATTAGGGGAAATGGAGCAGCGTTTTGCCGAGATGATATGGGAGAACGCCCCGATTGCGTCAGGGAAGTTGGCGAAAATGTGCGCGGAGGCTTTTGGTTGGAAACGTACAACGGCGTATACTATGTTAAAGCGGCTCTGCGACAGAGGGATATTTCAAAATACGGACGGGCTTGTATCTGTGCTGATGCCCAGGGATGAATTTCAGGCGGTGCGCGGTGAGCAGTTCATCAACGAGAACTTTGACGGCTCGCTGCCGCAGTTTCTGGCGGCTTTTTCGCGAAGGAAGAAACTTAGCGTAAAAGAAGTAGAAGAGTTGAAAAAGCTTATTGAGGAATATGACGAAGGAGACAACTAATGGAACAGGTATTTATAGATATTTTAAATATGAGCCTTACGGCGGGAATCGCGGTTTTGGCGGTTCTGGTTATCAGGCTTTTGCTTAAAAAAGCGCCTAAGATTTTTTCATATGCGCTATGGGCTGTGGTGTTGTTCCGCTTATTGTGTCCGTTTTCCTTTTCTTCGGCAGTTTCTCTGCTGGGGGCTTTAAGCGCGCCTGGTGCGCAAGCGGGGAAAATAGAATATATTCCGGAAAATATTGGCTATATGGAGCAGCCGACTGTGAATCTTCCCATTCCTGCTGTGGAAAATGCCATCAATGAGTCCATGCCTGCCGCCAATACCGCGGTTTCAGTCAATCCCATGCAGATTGTAATCTGGATAGGGGCTTGTATCTGGCTGTTCGGGGTGGCGGCAATGTTTATCTATGGGAGCGTGAAATATCTTGGACTCAGGCGCAGGCTGAAAACGGCGGTATGCGAAAACGGGAATATTTTCGTATCTTCCGATATTGAGACTCCGTTTGTCTGCGGCATCGCTGCGCCGAAAATCTATCTTCCTTCGACGCTTGGTGATGAAGAAAAGCGCTATATACTGCTGCATGAGCAGATTCATATAAAGCGCGGCGACCATATTTTCAGGCTGGCAGGATTTGTGGCGCTTTGCCTGCACTGGTTCAATCCGCTTGTTTGGCTTGCTTTTTTTATAAGCGGCAGGGATATGGAGATGTCGTGCGACGAGGCGGTTATACGAAAGATAGGGAACGGCGTTAAAAAGGAATATTCAGCGTCTTTACTCTCTCTTGCCTCAGGCAGAAAAATTGTGCTGGGGATTCCGCTTGCTTTTGGGGAAGGGGATACAAAGAGCAGGATTAAAAACATTCTTGGTTATAAGAAACCTGCCAAAATCGCCGCAGCGGTTATTGCGGCAGCCTGTGTGATTGCCGTAATCGCACTGGTTGCCAATCCGAAGCGCGCGGAAGACGGCGGAAATTCCCTAAGCAGCAAAGATGCGTCGGAAATTGCTGATTCCTTAGCTAAAGGCGAAGTGCAGGTAATTTATTATGGAGTAGTCTTAGAGGCGGAAATAGATGGAAACAGACAAATGATAGTCAAAATGCCCGGATGCGATATGGAAATTCCGGAGGCGGAGGAGATTTATCCTTTTATTGAGATAGAGGATTTTTCGGGGTTAAAAGCAGGGGACTTGGTAAAAATTACATTTCCAAAAGGTGAAGATATTGGGATTGGCGAGGGATATCCGGGGGTGTTTTCTTCTTCTAGGTCAGAAAAGGCTAAGGCGGAAAGCATAGTTGTGATGGGAGAGGGATTTTTAATGTGGCCTGTCGGCTCGGATAGATATCAGTTTACGCCGGATATCCCTTATGTATCGGCAGTGCCTCGGTATATGTTTACGATTCCATGGGGGCTTGCGCAGGATGCAGAAGTGGGAGATATGCTTGAAATCTATTATTATGATGAGGATGCGTCTTACTATTATGATAAAGGTGAATACGAGCAGGAAAAAACGCTGCTTGCGGTTACGACCGTGCTTGATGTAGATGTGGATAATTATGATATATGGGTGGAGTTGTCGCGGGATGAAGTTTTTGATTTCTTGGCTCAATTCGGACACGGCATCAGCTGCAGCGTTATTAAGCAGTCGGAAACGGAAAACTCAGATGGGCAGACTGGCGAGAATGAGCAAACCGGCGAGAACGGACAGGCTGGTGAAAATGGGCAGATTGGTGAGAATGGACAGTATACGGTGCCAACAGATGAAGATATAGTAGAGCTGACAAGGGAACATCTTCTCAGGGGTGCGATTGTGGACGGAGTATACAGGGTATATGTCCGCTCTATATCACGCAGCGCAAGAGGGATTGATAGGTATATCGTAGATGATATGGAGGACGGCGAGGAACTTCTTTTCCTTGCTTTTGCAGACGACTGCCGATTCCTTACTAATAAAAAAATGAATACGCTTAGTTATGAAGAAACTTCATTTGATGAATTTGCCGATTTTGCTGTGGAGTTATTTGCATATCTGAATCCACAGATGATTTTGACATTTGAAGACGGGCTTATAACAGAGGCAGTTGTGGAAAATTATTATGGGAGCGGAATCTCTTTTGATATGGAATATCCTGAAGATTATTGGTATGAAGATATGCAGGAGATTACGTCGCTTAGCGGCGAAGAAATGCTGGACACATATTATGAGCTTGAGAGTTCATGGGTGGCTGATATAGGTGACGGTACAGGTTTGGAGCAGATTCAGGTGTATACAGGCAATATCGGGGACGGCGATAGCGGATTTGTTTTTTTCAATGATGCGCAAGGCAGACTTTTATGTAGCCTTTTCGCTCATAGAGCCCGCGCTGGCTGGAATAATATATATCTGGGTGAGCGCGGCGGAGTTGAGTTTATTATGACTATGCACGTAGAAAACCGTGATAACTTTGGCAATTATTCATATCATGTGTTCCGCCTTGCAGAAAATGGCGGTATAAAGATGATTGCAGGTTCTTCTTTTGAATGGGGCGATAACATACCATATGATGACGAACTGTTCCGCGAGTGGGCGGAAGATATGAACGGATATCTGGCGGACGGACAGCTCCTGCTCAGTACGCAGGAAGGAGAGCTAAACACGGAGCATGTCAGCGAGGCGGATAAATATAATTATGAAACGCTTACGATAAGATAGGGGGAGATTAACACAAAATCAATTGGTAAATTCTTCGGAAACACCAGAGTTCAGGCTCAATGAACAAAATAAGGAGCGACTTACCGCTTTTCAGGCATTGGAGCTCCGTTTTTGTTCATTGAGCCTGAACTCGTACTTTAAACTCAAACTTATAACTCAAACTTATAACGCGACAACTAAAATGATTTATCCCAAAAACTTCCCTAAAACATTCAAGAATATATCAATATCAATCGGTTTCGCAATATGCGCGTTCATGCCGTTTTTAAGAGCGGCTTCCTTATCTTCTTCCATGGCGTTCGCAGTTGTGGCGATAATCGGAATCGTTTCTACATCTTTTCGCGGCAGGGCGCGTATGGTGCGCGTAGCTTCATATCCGTCCATAATAGGCATCTGTATATCCATTAGAATCGCGTCGTAATAGCCTTCTTCGGATTTGCTTACCATATCTACGGCGTCTGTGCCGTCCGGCGCGGTTTCCACCACGAAACCGTTTTCTTCAAGGATTACCTGGGCAATTTCCCTGTTGAGTTCAATATCTTCTACCAGCAGGATGCGCTTGCCGCCAAAATCGGCTCTCGACATTACCACGGTTTCCTTCTTGTCGGCAAGGTTGTTGGCGGATAGCAGGATATTCTTTAGGTCTGACATAAACAGCGGTTTGGCACAAAATGCGGTAACTCCCGCACTCATGGCCTCCTGCTCGATATCCGTCCAGTCATATGCCGTAAGGATTATTATAGGACATTCGGGACCGACGGTGGCGCGTATGCGTCTGGTGGTCTCGATACCGCTCATTTCCGGCATCTGCCAGTCGATTATATAGGTATGGTATGAATCGCCTTCATTGTGTGCGCTCTTGGCACGGAATACAGCCTCCCTGCCTGATGCAGTCCATTCGGCGCGCATACCGATTTGTCTGAGCATTCGCGTAACGCTTTCGCAGCTGTCGCAGTCGTCGTCAACCACAAGGGCGCGCAGGCCTTCAAGTTCTTTGATTCCTGCGGCGTTTTTCTCCACGTCCTGAAGTTTTAAGCTGAGTTCTACCCTGAATTCGCTGCCCTTGCCTTTTTCACTCTGGACGGAAATCTCACCGCCCATCATTTCTACAATATTTCTGGTAATCGCCATGCCGAGTCCGGTTCCTTCAATACCGGTTCTGGTAGTGCTTTCTTCACGCTCGAAAGGTTCAAAGATATGTTCTACGAAATCGGGCGTCATTCCGATGCCGTTATCCTTTACCGTGAACACATAATCCCCGTAGCCGTGGTGGAACGTGGTGTTCTGGCTGATACGGAAACTTATGGTTCCGCCTGCCGGAGTGTATTTTATGGCGTTGCTTAGGAGGTTGACAAATACCTGGCTCAGTTTCAGGGAATCGGCAATTACATCTTCATTTGCAACATCAAAGGTGTCGATAAACAAATCAAGCTGTTTTGCCTTTACCTGCGGCTGGATGATGTTTACCAGGTTGTGCGTTAAATCTGATATATTACATTCCTGCTCTTTAATCTGCAGCTTTCCGCTTTCAATCCGGCTCATGTCAAGAATATCGTTAATCAGGCTGAGCAGATGGTTGCTGGACGAGAGAACCTTTTGCAGACAATCCAATACTTGTGACTGGTTATCAATATGGCTGACCGCAATCGTGGTAAAGCCGATAATTGCGTTCATAGGCGTCCGAATGTCGTGTGACATATTGGAAAGGAAAGTTGTCTTGGCATTGTTGGCATGCTGCGCCTGAAGCAGAGCGTCCTGAAGCGCCTGCGTTTGCTCACGCTGTTTTCTCACCTGAACCGTAATATCTCTGGACACTACCATAACCATAATGTCTTTCGTCTGTTCGTCATGCGTCATAATAAAGGACTGGCGCACGCACATCTGGTTTCCTCCTGCGGCTTTACTCCAGTAATCTACCGTAACCTCCGCTTCTCCTTCTTCAAAACGCTGTTTCAGGTTTTCCAGATTGACTACTGCATCATATTCCTCATAAGATTCTTCTAAGACAAAATCTTTCCATTTCTTAAAGCACTCCGACGCACTGCAGGGTGCGGACAAGCCGGCTTTTGCCAATAGTGAAACCTGTTCTCCGTCCACGGTGCGGACGATGTCCTGTTCAATCAAATCCTGCGTAAGGTTAAACTCGAAGGTGCTAAAAGCGGAAGAAGTAATGGCAATGCGGTACTGCCTTTCTTTTC
>JAMPEU010000073.1 GCA_023664865.1 Butyrivibrio sp.
GCACAGATGGTATCCGAATGCCGAGATTGTGGCATTCGACCGTGATAGTAATTTTATTAACTATGCAAAAGAAAATATAGCGGGAATAACTTTTCTCGAAGGAGACGCGACTGCGCTGCCCTTTGAAGCAGACACTTTTGATGTGACTATTTCGTATACAGTCTGCGAGCATATTGAACCTGCAATATTTTATGCGGAGCAGAAACGAGTACTAAAAGATAATGGTGTGTGCTTAGTTTTATCAGTAAGAAAAGGTCTTAAGCAGCTTGCCAAATGTCTTAAGGCGACCGCGGCTGAACAGGAATTTTGGAATAGTATTTCAGACGAAGAAAATATCCTTGAGAAATATGCTATTGGCAAATACAGCATGAGCGAGCAGGAATTGCCGGTGGCGATGGAAACTCATGGATTTGTTAATGTTTCCACAGGATATGCGGTCATTGATTTAACGCCGGATAATCCTAAATATACGGCTCAAATGGCGCAGGACATGATAAATGCAGAACGAATTGCAGATATTGAAGCGGTTCAATCAACAAAATCAGCGGAGATGAATAAGATTATCGATACAATAAACGAAAAATATGATTCCCGTATAGAATTGTATAGAAAAGGCATTAAGCAATGGGATACAAACACTATAATAACGATGATTATCCGCGGAATTAGCAAAAAATGACAGGGGGGATGTCTTAAACGGTCTCCCCCTTATCATTATTAAAAATTGATAAGAATGAAACAGGTCACTAAAATTTTAAACATTTTACAAGATACATATTGCTATGCAATCATCTGAGCAATTTTATCTCGATAGTCACGACTTACCGCCATTGTATAGCGATATGATTGTGATAATGCTGCTGCCAGTCCATTTTCACCAAGCGCGACTAATTCAACATGACGTGCACTTCCCATATCAGTCACATATACCTGTACCCCCCATAAGTCTCTGCCGCCAGCGCTGATATGTTTTAAGTTATCTATTATTGAAGCCTTTCCATCAACCAAAACAGCGATATCCGGAGATACCCCGCCAACATTACCAAATGGATCATCATTCAATTTCTGAATATTCGCCTTTCTCAGCGATTTTAAAGCATTTACAATCTGATTAATATCTTTTTTTGTATCAAACTCAATAGTATCTGTTTTCATACTATCCCTCCCTAAATTATTCTTAATCTTATATGCTCTGTTTTCTCTCATCAATCTAACTCTGTATAAATTTTCTTTAAACTAAATCATCGTACTTTTCGCCACTAAACCCATTCATTTTCAATTTATTTACTATACAATCAAGCTTATTTCTCCAAAATATGTTAAACCACTTCTTCTTTCCAAACCATCGGACGATAGAAGGACTAAGACGATAATAAAATTTAACAAATAATCTACCAAATATATTACTTAAAAGAACATAATCCCTATACCGTCTTAACGTCCACACTTCTGGACAATCATAAGAACCATACACCGCTGTTGCAATATAGCAACCACCAGATTGCGTACTCGGATGATTTGAGCCCTGATAACCTTGAAATGTTTGCTCTAAAGATTCTTTACAACTTTCAATAATTCCCCTTGCATGTCCTGAACTATCTCCCATTTGTATTGCACGCTCTGCTAAATCTATTGCTTCTGAAAAAGCCTGTGATGCTTCTGGACTTTTTTCATTTGTATAGGACAATATCTCCGCCAGTAAAAGTATGTACTCTATTCGCATATCCTTGTTTACATCACCACTCGCCTCATTCAAAAGGTTATATGCTTTTCTTGCCGAGTCCTTTGCTTCATTAAAAAACTCCATTGCTTGAATATCAATATAAAAATTACTGATATTTTTTGTACGGTTTATAAAAAAATTTAAATATATCTCAGCCCTTATCGCATAGTTGTCTATCTGCGTATCCACATCTTCCTCCGGACATTTTACAATTGCCTCATTATTAAAGCAAAGCGCACCATCTTCATCACCGTACTCATGATAGATTGCTGCTGCAAACGCCATGAAACTATATTCTTTATAATATATCTCATCTGTATCAGCATTATAGTATTTTATGGCATTATCTATAGCTGCTTTCGCCAGATCAAATTTGAATTCACCAAAAAAATTAGTTGCTTCTTTTCGATACTGTAGTAATTTTTGGATACGTTCTTTATCTGCGGAATTATCTATAATTTCCTGCTTTGGACTATTATACGCTTCCACCTCCTTATCATAATTTCTCTTAGATGCTTCAGTCTTAAAAATTTCAAGAGCTCCATTTATCAGCAATAGTTTTTCCGAAGCTTTATCCGGCATATTAATCTGTCTCCGAATCCATGTACGTTGAAGACCTATAAGCTGCTTATAGATTTCCTCGGCGGAAGCGCTCTGCTCTAAATGTAATTCTTCATAATAATTTACCAAATTCCTTTCCTCCGCATTAACATATTTATTTCTATATTTTCATCAATCTTTATCACTTTCAAAACAGGAATCAGATAAGAAGTTTGACTGATATCTCTCATTACTTATCAGGTAATGGATGCTTTGCCCTAACACTCTGTTCCTTCAAAGATATTTCGCGCTCTTCATCATGATTTAATGAAGCCTTTTGCCTATCATAATAATCCTGAATCTGCTTAACCGTCTGAATATCGTCTATTTTTCTCCATGCAGCATTTATCTGGTTTTTCAATTCTTTTTTTCTTTGTTTGGAAAACAGTCCGAGTTTTGAAAGTTCAGTCTCTAAATCAGAAATTTTATCCTTAAGTTCCTGAATAATTTTCTCATTTTCGCTTGCTGCTTCAATCTTTATCTGCATTTCTTCATAAAGCCCTAAACGCTTCTCCTCATATTTTTTTCGTATCTGTTCTCTCTCAGGTTCAATTTCAGCTTCATACTCTTCATTCGCTTTTTTACATTCTTCATAATATCTTTCTGCATTATCCACAATGCGCTTTAGTTGCAAAAATAACCCATAACCCTTCCTGCGCGGGAACTTTCTAATAAGATTTACTCTACCTTCTAATTGATTTGATGTATAACTAATATCACTAACAATGTTTCTATCTATTGTAACTTCATCGTTAGCGATTTGGTATGTCCAATACTGGCTAAATTGAAAGTCAAATTCCATCATCATATCCTCCATGCTTATAGTCTTTGACTCTACATCCTCTTTCTCATCATGATTAAATCCCCCATCGTGAATGAACCGGTCCGTTTCTGTTTTTATATTGTTTATATGCCGAAAAGTTCCATCATTAGACAACATAAAATGCGCGGTTATATTTTCAAAATATTCCTCACGAGCATAAGTTTCCTCTCTGTTAATCCATCGCCTTGAACTTTTTAATTCTGAATTCAACTCCCAGCCATCTATACAAGGCGGCACAAGCTTCAACTCTTTCATTTTCTGAATTCTTTCATTTATAGCCTCCTCGTAAGGACTCTTTTCCTGTCTGTAAACGGCAAACTCTGACACATCTACATTTCTTGCGCCATATAGTGAATTCATAACCTTTTGTGCATCTGCGGCGTACTGTTCATTCAATTCTATTGCCTGTCTCGCATACTGTTCTGCTGCGTCCTCATCTCTTGGGGCGTCATGATAATACGAAAAAGCCAGCCCTGATATTCCCAACACAGCCGCCATACTGTCTTTTCCCTGTTCTTTTGTTGCAATATCAATATAGGAACGGTATGAATCTCTTATATTTCGAGTATATGGTATAATTTGGTCTGCACTTGCATTCTGAACATAAAGTCCGTCTATAATACGAGTCAATATATCAATTTTGGTCCCATAACAGCCAAGTACACCCTGACAATAAAGAATAGCCTGATTTATATATTTTAAAGCTTCTTTTAACTCGTGGCTGTCTCTGTAAATGGATGCTATAAGCCAAAAAACCTGGCTGTCTTCCATATTCTCAGGCATATATAATAAAGCCTTATCAACAGCGGTTTTAGCCATATCGTATTCTTTAGCGTCATAAAATTGTTTAGCTTTATCCAGCCACTTGTCAAAATCTGCTGATACCAGACTGGCAAGTTCATTTTGACTGTCTTCTTCCGCCAGCGCTCTGTCATAATGGTTACGTGAATCATTGCTAGAAAAAACCTCACGCGCTTCAAAAATAAGTGAAAGCATCTTAGTACTCTTTTCAGGCTGATTTACTTCGCGATGCCGCCACAAATTCTCCTGTTTAGCCAATTCTTCACTAATTTCCTTCAAACTGCTTTCTTTAGAAATACCAAGTTCTTCATAATAGTTTATCATGATTTTCTCTCCTTATTTCTTTGGGCGGCAATCACAACCTCTGCGAACCTGATGACTTTGCCATTAAAAATGTATCCATTTCTTGAAACCTGCACAATAGACAAATCATCAACAGAGTCATCTTCTATTATACGGACGGCTTTATGCAACGCAGGATTAAATTTACCTGTTATGTCAATACGTTCAAATCCGCGCCTGTTTAATGCGTCATATAATTCTTCCCCAATGGATTTGGTAAAATCATCTTCACTCCCATTGATTCGGTCAAGAATAAGCGCCATATCCGAAAGGAAAGGCTCTATAACGGCAAATGTTGAGAGTTCCTGCAATTGCCGTATCATTTCAGTTTTTTGCTTATCTTCATTTAAACGGCGTACAAACAAGTCCTGTAAATAATTGACTTTCTCTTTTATTTCTTCATGGTCTTTGAGAGCTTCCTGAAAGATGTTGCTTTCCATTTCTTCCGTCATAATGTCCTCCCCTTTAATCAACCATCGCCGAACTGACAATACCTGTGGCGTCAACAACTTGTTCGCCTGACAGATTAGAATTACGTTCAATTTCAAATGTTCCAAGACTTAAGTTAGTCACCTTATCAATTACCTCGATATAAATAGTCTGATCGGCGTCATACGCATAAATAATCTCAATTGGCGAATTCTTTGGATATGGCGGCATCTTAAGCGTACTGCTCCCAATAATCTTTACAAACTCCAATTCGGGATCATTACCCTCTGTAACCTCTACTAAAACCTGTGTCTGATTATCAACCACTGTATAAACAATTTGGGACTTTTTAGCCGGAATTTTTGTATTATTGGGAATTATAATTGTATTGTATTTCCTATTGCTGAACTCTCCGTCTACAGTAACAACGCCCAAAGACTGTGAGGTAACGTCGGAAATTACAATACTTCCGGCTACGCTATTGAAAGGGACCGGCAAATTATTATCTTGGGTTTCTGCTGTCGCATTCAAAGTGCTTGCAAATATTGCGGCTCCCTGAGCAACCGCGGTATCCGGATCAACCTTATACGTCACGCTTTTCCCTGAAAGTTGTTCCAATCTTTTCTTAACCATCGGCATTTTCGTCGATCCGCCGACCGCTAAAAGAACATCAATATCCGCCCAAGAAATATTTTTATCTTTCATGACTTCTTCCAAGAGAAATTGTGTCCTCTGTAGCAAAGACTCTGATTCTGACTCAAATTCATCTCTTGAGATATCAATACGGTATGTCGTTCCATTGATGGTAAAAACCGGACGGGAATGTTCCACTCCTGTCAGTTGTATTTTTGTCTTTTCAGCTTTTTCACGTATATCCGACATCAACGCATCATTTTCGTCATCAATTTCACAGCCTTGTTCATTCAATTTATTAATAATTAAAGACATAATTTTCTGATCAAAGTTAATTCCGCCAAGCTGCGAATCTCCGCCGGTTGCGACAACATCAAATTCCCCATCACGAATATCCATAATGGTTACATCAAATGTACCGCCCCCCAAATCATAAACTAGCGCTTTGCCTTTCTGCGTCAAATCAAGTCCAAAAGCTATGGCTGCCGCTGTGGGTTCGTTAATCACACGTAAAACATTCAGTCCGGCAATTTTTCCTGCCTGCTTCGTCGCGATGCGGCGTGCATCGTCAAAATATGCAGGCACTGTTATAACTACGTCCTGAATCGGCGTGCCACCGTTATACTGTTCTGCATCCTGACATACTTTTTTCAAAATAAGGGCGGATATCATTTCAGGAGTATACTCTTTGCCGCTGGGAGCCCTGAAATTATACGCGCTTCCTTGTTTGCCCATAAGCCTCTTAACAAACTGGACAACATTATCAGGAGATGTTGCAGCAGCGTTTTTTGCCTGAATCCCGACCAGAGTTTCATCGTTTCCATCTGTGTCCGTTCCGGTAAAGAAAACGACTGACGGCGTTATCTCTGATCCGTCAAGGTTTTTAATGATGTGAATTTCATCATTATCAAAAACCGCAATAGAAGAGTTTGTTGTTCCTAAGTCAATTCCATAAACTTTATTATCCATAATTGGAATCCTCCCACTATTTATCGTTTTATTTTTGATACCGCAGCATGTATCGCTGCATTCATCTGTTCGATTGAACTC
>JAMPEU010000074.1:0-4273 GCA_023664865.1 Butyrivibrio sp.
GGTATCGCCTTCACTGTTTTCATAAGGAATGGCGTCTCCAATCGTCCATGAACAATAGAATAATCCGTCCGAAGCGAGCGTGTCTTTATTATCCAGAAGCGTTAAACGGCTGTCGGATTTATTCGCTGTGAGGACGCCTCCGATATTAATATAACCGTATTCATTCCATGCGTCTGCCTGATTATTCTTCACATCAGAAGATGTTGACGCGCAGCCTGATAATATAAAGATAAAAAATATGGAGCAAAAAAATTGTTTTAGTTTCATAAGATATGTGTCCTTTCGCATTTATCTGCTATTACATATCGTATCCCACAACTCGCAGTATTCCTCATAATTATCCGGGATTTTGTCTTCAATGTAATAACGTCTTCCGATATAAAATTCCGATAGAAACTCCTGACTGTCCATCATTATTGCGTCTCCATAGCCGTAGGTGGCGTCAAATTCGCCTAGTTCCATATTTGCAAGGATAGGGCAGTCAGCCCATGCAATTACTTTATCATCGATAGAGTAGTCGTCGTCGGCAGGGGCGTTGCCTTTTAAGTCGGATAATACATGAACCCACTGCTGCAGGCTGGCAGGATCATCTGTCAGGAAAAGGAAACTGCCGCAGGCGGCAATATCGCCAATCAAAGGGATTTCGTTTCCGTATTCATACATCAGGGCGGGGTTTTCTTCGGATTGCCCGGGCATTGAATATTGGTTTACTTGAACAACGATTTTACCGTCGCCGTTATAATCATCTGCAATAGCGGCAAATTCACGTTCCAGAGCGGATTTTACATCATCAGGAAGAGTATATTTTCCCAGATATGCAATCTGAAGGTCAGGCTCTGTCGTCCAAAAGCCTAACAAAGTCCCTATCAAATGGAATAAGAGGAGCACAATTACTATGCCGCCGATTACATACCATTTGCGGTAATACCACCAATTCGACGCTTTCTCGGCTTTTGTCATGTTCTCTTCAGGAGAGGACTTGATAAGCTTGGCAAGATTATCGGCGTCTGCTGTTTTTTCTTTGTCCATATCTTCTATGTTACCGATTCGCATTATTTATTGTTCCTCCGATTTTTATTGATTTTTATTTTTTTCGATTGTAGTGCCGCCATAGGCATAAGAGACGGGAAGGCATACAAGCGGCGGTTTGGTCTGAATATTTTCCTGCAGGAGAAGTTCTACGCACATCTTAGCGATTTCGGGGACCGGCTGTACTATCGTGGAACAGGTATATTCCATGTTTCCGAAACGCCGCGTGCCGTCAAAGCCTATTACTTGTACCTCTTCGGGGACTTTTATATTGAGCTTATTAAGCATCTTGATTACCGAGAAGGCAAGATTGTCCGTTACGCAGAAGATTCCGTCAAAATCAAGTTTGCCGCCTGATATATGCTCTGTAAGGAATTTTTCAAATTCCTCAAAAGAATCTCCGTCGTTGAGGATTTTCATTTCATATTTAAGCCCGCGTGAGAGACAGCCGTTTTCAAACCCGGCTTTCCGCTTATTGGGTTCATTATTTAAGGAAGAGCCAATTCGCATAAATGCGACGTTTTTACAGCCTAAATCGGCAAGCGTCTCGGCGGCAAGCTGTCCGCCGGCAAAGTTATCGCAGGCGACGCAGGGGATTGTAGGCCCCATTGAACGGTCGATTGATACAAAAGGGGTGTTTGCTTCTACTATAAGGTTAGGATTATAGGTCAGCCCTATAATTCCGTCCACTTTATTCTGCTGCGCCATGGTAACGTATTCCTGTTCAAGTCCCGGATCATAGTCAGTGGAACAGAGCAGCATGCGGTAGTTTCTCTTTAAAAGCGCCAGATTGATGTGGTAGGTGAGCGCGGCAAAGAAAGGGGTGTATGTGTTAGGGACAAGAAGGGCGACGGTATAAGTCTTATTGGCCTTAAGTCCTCTTGCATAACTGTTCACATGGTAATTAAGTTTCCTGATTGCCTCTTCTACCCGTACTTTATAGGATTCACCTACCGGCAGCCCGTTGACGACTTTGGACACTGTGCCAAGCGCCACGCCTGCTTCTCTTGCCACATCCTTCATGGTAGGCGCTGCGTTTTCTTTTTTCATATAAATCTCCGTAGGGTTCGGAAGTTAAAATGTCTCTCATGCTAATTCATAAGACTATAGTGTCAAAAATGAACCGAACCAATTCATAATAATTACATATCGCTATTATAATGTAAAGAGAAGGATTTGTAAAGTAATGCAAGCGAACTGCGTGAAACGTTATATAGAATAATGTGATAATTTTCAAAATATCATTTAAACATATCTAACAAAAATACACAAAATAAATTGTATAAAACAACTAAAATTATAAAAAATAGATATATTTTATAGGCAAATCGTTGACTTTATTAAAATATGATGATATATTTATAAACACAATATAAATAACGTTTCACGAAAAGGAAGGAGAGAGGTTATGAGTAAGAACAAGTCGGCGGCTGCCGGAACTCAGGTTATGACGGCAAGACCGCTGAAAAGACGTTTAATGGACAACTGGCAGTTGTATGCGATGCTGATTGTTCCGGTTGTACTAACGATTGTTTATAAGTACATACCCATGTACGGCATACAGATTGCTTTTAGGGATTATAAGGCGAGTCGAGGGTTTTTAGGGAGCGAATGGGTAGGTTTTGAATGGTTTACACGTTTCTTTAGCGCACCTACATTCGGGCGCATGATGAAAAATACGATTTTGCTGAGCCTTTTTAGTCTCCTGTGGAGCTTTCCGATTCCGATAATACTTGCCCTGATGTTAAATCAGATGCGGTTCCAGCGTTTTAAGCGCGTTACACAGACGGTACTCTATGCGCCGCACTTCATTTCAACTATGGTCATCTGCGGTATGATTCGTATTTTCCTTAGTCCGTCGGGTGGTCTGATTAACCTTATAGCAGGAACGAGTATTGATTTTCTTACAGAATCGAGCGCTTTTCGTACTATTTATATAGCTTCCGGCATATGGCAGGACGCAGGCTGGGGAATCATCGTTTACATGGCTACGCTCTCCAACGTTGACACTTCACTTTATGAAGCTGCGAAGGTAGACGGCGCCTCTTTGTTCCAGCGTATTCTCCACATAGATATTCCTGCGCTGACTTCGATCATGGTGTTAAACCTGATTATGAGCGCGGGCGGTCTGATGAATGTAGGATTTGAAAAAGTCTGGCTGTTACAGACGGATTTGAATAAGGCAACAAGTGACGTTATCGCGGTATATGTTTACCAACAGGGTATCGAAAATGCCAAATACAGTTATTCTACGGCGGTAGGGCTGTTTAATACGGCAATCAATATTATTCTGCTGATTATAGTTAATAAGATAGCAGGCAAGATATCCGAAGACACAAGCTTTATTTAGGAGGTGCGGTATGAATGCAAAAACAAAATCAGGAAAACTGAGGGGATTTTCCGAAAAGACCAGCGACATAATTCTGGTGGTTATCTGTGCAATATTTTTGTTTATAGTTGCCTATCCGTTATACTATATATTGATTGCTTCAGTATCGAATCCGTATGATGTATATGCGGGCAAGACCTTCCTTTTGCCGAGCCAGTTTACTTTAGACGGCTATAAGTCGGTATTTGCCGATCCGCAGATTCTGACAGGTCTTTTGAACAGTTTTAAATATACGATAATAGGAACAATATTTTCCGTAGTAATGCTTTATCTGTCAGCGTATCCGCTCAGTGTAAAAGATCTGCCGGGCAGGAAATTTATAAGTATTTTCTTCATAATAACGATGTACTTCGGCGGCGGAATGGTTCCGACATATCTGGTTGTAAAGAATACCGGGCTGATTAATAATATATGGGCGCTCTTTTTACCGGGCGGCGTAGCAGTCGGCAATATGATTATCGTAAGGAATTTCTTTGAAAACAGCATTCCGAAGGAAATGATAGAGGCGGCGGAGATTGACGGAGCTTCCAAATGGACGACGTTTATCAAAATAGTCGTTCCGCTCAGCCGTTCCATTATGGCGGTTATGGTGGTATTCAGCATGGTGGCTTACTGGAACGACTGGTTTACGGCAATGATTTACCTTCCATCGCCCAACAAGGCTCCGCTCCCGCTTGTACTGCGCAATATCCTGATTAAGAGTTCCGCAAGCGCAAGCCAGGCAAGCACTATATCGGGCGGTTTTGCCGAACTGAATAAAATGGTAGAGATGATTAAGTTTTCGTCCATTATTATAGCGGCGCTGCCGATGCTTATTATATATCCGTTTGTGCAGAAGTATTTTGAAAAAGGCTT
>JAMPEU010000074.1:4373-6376 GCA_023664865.1 Butyrivibrio sp.
AATTATGGAAAAAAGCTTGCGCTCATCATGCTTACGATAGGCGCGGCAATGTCAATAACGGCATGTGGAAATAAAGATTACGGGCATCATGAAAAAGGCGTTGCCAATACGGATACTTCTCAGACAGAGTTTGCCATTATGGGCGGGCAGGGCGCGCTTAGCAAGGGCTATGACGACAACGTGGTTTTAAACAAGCTTATGGAGGAAACCGGAATCAACATAGAGTGGACCACTATGAGCGAGTCGCTTGGCGAGCAGGTTAATATCCGTATCGCTGGAGATGAGCTTCCGGACGCTTTTATGGGCGTAGGTTTTAGCAATTACGATATCTCACGTTATGGCGACGACGGTACATTTATCGACTTGACGCCGTATCTGACAGAGGAATATATGCCTAACTTAAGTAAGATTTTAGAGGAAAATCCTGATATAAAGAGCGCGATTACTATGGACGACGGATATATTTACGGTCTTCCTTCAGGAGAGCGCATGGGAACGGCGGGTATAGGCGCGCCGGAGGATTACAGCATCTATTCGATTCCGCAGTTTGCCATGATTAATAAGGCGTGGTTGGACGATTTAGGGCTTGAGATGCCGACTACTTTAGATGAACTTCATGATGTGCTGAAAGCGTTTAAGGATAACGATATGAGCGCGAAATATTACGGCAATGCCGCAGGCAGCACTATTCCCATGAGTACGGGCTTCGACCAGTGGTGCTGGGGACAAAATATTTTCTATGCAGGCTTTGGATTTACCAACTGGCCGAATGACGTCTGCAACGATTTGGTTCTAAATGCTGACGGCAGCGTTGAATTTATGTGTGTTACCGATGAGTACCGCGAAGCGATTACTTATTTTCATGACTGGTATGCGGAAGGGCTGATGGACCTTGAGATGTTCAGTCAGTCGGATACGCAGTTGATTTCCAAATGCTCCCAAGGATATGTCGGAGTATCGACATGGTGGTATATTGAAGAGCTGATGGGCGATTATGCGGACGACTATGTATTCCTGCCGATTTTGGACGGACCGGACGGCACGCACAATGTCACGATTCGTACCGGCGGCGGAATCAGCAGCGGGCAGCTTAATATTACCAAAGCTTGTAAGAGTCCGGCTAATCTGTTAAAATTCTATGATAGATGGTATGATCCGGAGATAGTTATGCAGCTCCAATACGGTCCAATTGACGTATATTTTACCGAGCAGGACGAAGACGGCGTATGGCTGAGTATTTCCGATGAAGAGAGCCGTGAGAAATATGGAAAAGGCTCCGGCGAGCTGAAAGGCGAGTGCGAGGTAGCGGGACCTAAGCTTATCTTAAGCGATTATTATAAGACGACATTTAAAATGGAAGACCGCGCCATTGAGCGTTTGACGGATCTGTATGATTTTTGGATGCCTTATGTGGACAGCAAGAGCGTTTATCCGGTAGACTGCGTATTTACCGGCAGAGAATTGGACGATATCGACTGGTATAAGGCGGATTTTGAAAGCGCAGTATCCGAGCAGGAGGGTTTGTGGATTAAGAACGGCGGACCTACCGATGAAGAGTGGGAGGCGTACATTAAGCATTTGCGGGATAAGTGCGGCATGGATAAGCTGCTTAATGTGTATCAGAATGCGTATAACCGGTATGCGGGCGTGGAAAGTGCGGATAATTAATTGCTTTGGCGAGTTTAGGCTAGACTCTGGTGAAAGGGGTATGGATTGATTATGACAAGTCAGACTTTGCGCGAGGCGCGGAAATATGAAGAGGCATCAGAAAAAACGATTTTAGATAACGAGCGTCCGGAATTTCATTTATCGGCGCGCACGGGCTGGATGAATGATCCTAACGGATTTTCATACTTTAACGGCAAATATCATATGTTCTACCAGTATCATCCCTACGATTCACATTGGGGACCGATGCACTGGGGACACGCGGTAAGCGACGATTTGCTGCATTGGGAATATCTTCCGGCGGCGCTTGCGCCGGACGAGGCTTGTGATAGAGA
>JAMPEU010000075.1 GCA_023664865.1 Butyrivibrio sp.
AGTTCTATAATCGTACACCGCAGATAGCGGGCCTGCATACCATCTTCCATACAGATAAAGTCATGGGATAGGTCTGTATCCGCCTGACTTTTATCACAGATCATGAAAAACTCTGTTCCGTTCAGCGAACCTTCAAGTTTCCAGCGTGTTTTATGGATTTCCGTATCGATTATACGCTTAATGGGCCATTCTCCGCCCCACTTCGCATTCTCCGGTGGGTTCATATGTAAACCGTCGTCTGCGAAATTAATCTGGATACCGTATACGGTCATCGTCTTACCTAAATCAATCTGCAGCCACTCGCCATTGTCTGATGCTGCTTTCCACCATGTCCGCTCACACTCGTCTACTGCCAGATTTGCCGGATGCTCTGGCGCACAAGATGATGCTGTTATATTTTTCTTGTAACTGAGCAGCATCCAATCCGGCTCACGCCAAGGATTAAAACGGTTTTGATCTACTCGGATAGGCCAGTCGCCGTAACGTTGGTTGCAGAACAGTTCGCCATCCTTATCGAAACCGGCGGGGAATAGTCCAATCCGTCGTTCAAAGCTGTGGTTTACACTGATACGCATGGTAGAAGTATGCCAAAGGTTTCCGAACTTATCTTCCATAGTGCTGCCATGCCCCGCACCGGGCATGAACCCGCCGGGACGGTAAGAATAGGGATTATTCTTCGCATAAGTAAATGGTCCTAAGGGACTATCGCCAATATAAACGCCGTCAGAGTATACATTGAACTCCGCGCCGGTAGCGGCATATTGCAGATAGTATTTTCCATTATGCTTGGTCATCCACGCCCCCTCAATATAGGGCGCGCTCCCACCGGCAAGGATGCGCATGATACGTTCACCCAGTTTCTTTGCCGGGGGCATGATATGGTTTTCTCCGTTGCGCTCAAAGCCATGATGCACCGTATCGCTTTCAATCAAGCCTTTGGGTTCGCCGATAGGCGCCATCGTTTTGGAATCCAGCTCCACACCGTACAAGGGTTTTTGATTGGAGCAGCCCCAATAAAAATATACTCTGCCGTCATCGTCCTGAAACAGATTAGGATCCCAGAAAGTCAGTGTGGCGGCGACGCGCTCAAACTGTCCGGAGCAGGGATCTTTCGTCCGATAGAAAGGGCATTTGCTGTTCCGCTTGGAAGCGCAGAAGTACATGTATTCACCCATCACACGCACATCGGGGGCGTAATCATGGATAGGGAGATTAGTCAGCGGGTAGTATTGCCACTCTACCAGATCATCTGAAACCCAGAAGCCTGCCGACATGGACGGAAACAGATAGTAGCGTCCATGAAACAGGATTATGGATGGGTCGGCAGCTTCCCGGCAGATGGCATGACCGTAAAACGTACCGTGAAATTGATATTTGTAGGAGAGATTCAGTGGGTTGCAAATATGTTCCATCGTCAATTTCCTCCATAAGATAGATTTGGATTTGTGATAGATATGATATAATATTTTTTGCAACCTGTAATGTAAAATCGGCTATATTATTATAAAATTGTCTATTAGAGGTGTTTTTTATGATTTTGTCGATACGTTGCAGGGGTTATTCCATAATATTTACGAAATACATTCTGGAAATAAGGCTGACTGGAAAAATGGAGGTAGCTGCTGATTTCAGCCAGGGACATTCCAGTGTATTTTAAAAGTGTTTTAGCTTCCTGCATACGGCAGTCGGTAATATATTCGCCAACAGTCCGACCGGTCTCCCGTTTAAATTTTGCAGCAAGATAGGCTCGGCTTTTTCCAATGAAATCAGCAATATCCTGAACCGAAATCTGCTCTATCAAGTGTGCGCCGATATATTGAATGCAGGTAAAAATTTCATTGGATACTCCGTCCGGCAGTTTAGCCTGTTGTACGCGGCTGGTAAAGTCGATTACCATATTATACTGCAGACTTTTGATGGCATCCACTGACTGAAGCCGTTCACATTCCTGAATATAAGTATCAATCAGTTGGTAAGTCTGTTCAATGTCCATGCCGCCGGGAATGGCGCCGCCTTTACCTATCATAGTGACAGTCCCGATAAAAATGTTTTTAGCCTGTCTTAAGGGCGTGTCTGCCAGAGTTCCTTCTGTAAGCTGCTGTTTTCCGGCAGTATCCAACAAAAATTGCCTTGTCAGTTCGGGATTCCCCTGACGCACATATTCCAGCAACTGTTTTTCAATAAAGTAAGTTCCATGTTGTTTTCCGGCATCTCTGCTTGCATAAAATGCCTTGATATGCCGGGCGGCAATTTCTTCTTCTATATCTGCAGCGGAAGCGCCAAAATGTTCTGTGACAGAAAGTTCTTCTTTGTTCAAAACCAGATGCAGATGTAACAAAAGATAAATAAACCTATTATAGCTAAAATGCGGAATGGAGCAAAGAAATTGCGTAATATCGTTTTGACGGTCACGTCTGATGATATTTTTGGACATATAGGTTTGTACTATTTCGGGAGAAATGGAGCTGCTATATGTGGGACCTAACACAAAACAACCATTCCCATCATTTAACCGGACTATGCCGTAAAGCCCCATATCCGGCATCATATAAACAGCGGGATTTTGAGGCAGCGAGAGCAGAATGCGCAGGACGGAATCGTAAGTAGGAATGTCCTTAGGAAAGCCCGCCACATACAGCTCCTTGCCATTTTCACAATAGGCGATTGGTAAAAAATGGGAAACATAAAAAGTTCTGCAAAAGCCCTCGTATTTATCCATAAAGTTTTCTCCTTAAAATATACAAATTTACAATATAATAGCACATTTTACATTACAAATCAAGAACAGCATTATAAAATAAAATTAAATAATGGCGGTAATTGAATTTTATGAAGGAGGCGACAGATGATGGAATACTATGGTTATGTATATGCTTATTTCAGATGGAGAGGAGTCGCGAAAGATATGCGGTATGTATATCTGGCGTTGAGCAGAGATGGGCTGCATTTTACGCCGCTTAAAAATAACGAGCCCATACTGATTCCGGATAAAGGCACAAAGGCGGCCAGGGACCCGCATCTTATTCGTTCCCGCATAGATGATAAATATTATATCATCGCTACGGACTTGGATGTGAACCGGAATCGCTGGCGAGATTACAAACTGCGTGGAAGCAAATCGGTGCATGTGTGGGAGTCAACGGATTTGGTTCATTGGAGCGATGACAATTTAAGGCAGGTCATTGACGATTCGTTAGGCTGCATATGGGCGCCGAAAGTTTGCTTTGATGAGGAAAAAGAGGATTATGTGATGGCGTTTTCTGCTGCTGCGGCAGGAGAGATGGATATGAGCGTGTACTATACGCGGACAAAGGATTTTAAGCATTTCACGAAAGTGGAGATTCTTGTCCCTAAGGAGCAAAACTGGAAAAAACAGAAGTGGGCGTGGTTTGTTCCGGCAAAAAAATATTGTTCCTTCATTGATTCAACAACGGTAAAGGTGGGCGATGTCTATTATAGGTTCACAAAAAACGACACGTTACATACGATTAAATGCGAAAAAAGCTCTATGATTGTAGAAGGATATTCTCTGGTCAAAGAGGTTGTGGCAGGGGAACATGGCGTGGAAGGTCCCTGTGTGTATAAGTTGAACAACAGTGAGGATTATGTTCTTTTGATGGACGGATATGCCAGTCCGAACGCCGGCGTTGGATATTTTCCATTGATAACTTCTACGGAGGGTATTGCCTCGGCTGATTTCCGGCGGCTGACGCCACAGGAATATTGCCTGCCGGAAGGGTGCAAACATGGTTCTGTACTTCCCGTAACGAGAGAAGAATATGAGCGTTTGGAAAACGCATTCGGAGGAGGAAATTGACATGAAATATGAACTGAATTTGAATTGGACTTGTAATGGAAAACCGGTCAATCTTCCTCATGACGCTATGTTGGAAGAGCAGAGGGACAGCAGTTGTCGTAATGGCGTCAACTCCGGTTATTTTCCCGGTGGGAAATACACTTATGAAAAAGTATTTGAAATAAACAATGGAGACATGGGAAAGAAAATCGTTCTGCACTTCGAGGGCGTCTATCAGAACTGTAAAGTTGCCGTCAATGGCAGAGGGGTTGGCGCGCACAAATACGGATATACGGCATTTGACGTGGATATTTCCGATGCCGTTCATGCGGGAGAAAATAGTCTGCGCGTAGATTTGGACAATTCTTTGGAACCTAACTGCCGTTGGTACTCCGGCTCTGGAATCTACCGTCCGGTAAGCCTGCTGATTGATGAACTTAATGCGCCTAAGATTGTTACGAAGTCCTATACTCCCGCCGTAATCGAGATAACCGCCGACGCGGACAAAGTGGAAATTCTTGACGGCGAGACGGTGATAGCGTCAGGTGAGCCCGGAGAACTCACTATTCCTAATGCTAAATTGTGGAGCGCTGAAACCCCATATCTCTATACCTGCGTAATCCATAAGGATGGGAGTAAGCGGTGTGATGCCTTTGGCATCCGTCTTCTTGAATGGGATGCAAAGAAAGGACTGCGGGTGAACGGACAGCGCGTTTTATTGCGGGGCGGCTGTATACATCATGACCATGGCGTGCTGGGGGCTTGTGATTTTTATGATGCGGAATACCGCCGCATTTCTATTTTAAAAGAAAACGGCTTCAATGCCCTGCGTATCGCCCACAATCCCGCGTCACAGATTACCTTGAACATCTGCGATGAATTGGGTATGTATGTGATGAACGAAACTTTTGACGGCTGGTACGTCCCTAAGACTTATCATGACTATGCAAGGTGGTTTGACGCTGAGTGGAAAAATGATCTTGCCGCTATGGTAAATGCGTCTTTCAATCATCCTTGCGTTATCATGTATTCGCATGGAAATGAGGTTTCCGAAACAGCCTCGCAGAAGGGCGCAGAGACATGCCGAATGCTGACCGACTATATTCATACTTTAGACACAACCCGCCCGGTTACTGCCGGAGTGAACGTGCTGTTGAATGTATATACCATGTTGGGCGTCGGCGTTTATAAGGACAAGGGCGAATATAAAGCGGAACCTTTGCCGAAGCAGGGCGGATATAAGGAAAAAAAGACCGGTTCAGCCTTTTTCAACGCTATGGCGGGGAAATTAGGCAGTTTAATGTTTTATATGGCTGCCGGAAAAAAGGGAGACAAAGCCTGCAAGGGCGCTGCAGATGGGTTGGATGTACTTGGCCTGAACTATGCGGCTTCCCGCTATGAAGCGGATGCGAAAAATTATCCTGATCGCTTGATGGTTGGAAGTGAAACTATGGCAGCAGACCTGCCGTATAACTGGGAACGTGTGAAGAAATATCCACAGGTGCTTGGCGATTTTGTCTGGTCGGCGTGGGATTATCTGGGTGAAGCTTGTATCGGCGACTGGACCTATCATTCATATAAGGGCCTTCCGTTGCTGGCAGGGCAGGGAATGATTGACATTACCGGCAAGCCGCTGGCGGCAATGGCGTTTATGCAGACAGTGTGGGGACTGCGCAAAACACTTTACATCGGCGTGCGTCCTTTAAACCATGCAGACGAAAAACCCAGCACAGGCGCATGGCAGTTCACTAATGCTATTGACAGTTGGACGTGGCATGGTTATGAAGGAACAAAAGCAGTTGTAGAGGTGTATGCTGACGCCGCAACTGTACGCTTAGAACTGAATGGTAAAGAAATCGGTACAAGACCTATTAAGAAATATAAGGCAATCTTCAAAACGACCTATGCCCCCGGCACATTGTCTGCTGTTGCATTGGATGAGAGCGGTAAGGAAATCTCCCGTCATAGTTTGAGTACCGGTGGTAAGAAGATAAAATTATCTGTGTCTCCTGATAAAGAGGCCTTAAGTTCAGATGGACAGTCCCTATGTTATCTGCCTATTGAATTTACGGACGAAAAAGGGGAACTGATTCCTTATATTGAGCAGCCTGTGACTGTAAAAGTGGAGGGTGCTGCTAAATTGCAGGGATTGGGCAGTGCTCTGTGCAAGACTGATGAAAGGTATGTTGATAATACGTTTAACAGTTATCGTGGACGTCTGCTGGCGGTTATCAGGGCTGGGATAGAGACAGGAACGGTGAAGGTCACTGTTATAAGCAAAGATGTGAAGCCGGTAGAGATAGAGTTGAAGGTAGTTAGCGGGCAGTAAGAGCTTGTGCAGGCAGAATGGGGGAAATATGGATACAACGTCTATGATTAAACAACATGCAAAATATTTCAGGGACAATGGGGCGGAATGTACCGTTCTTTTAAAAAAAGACTGTCATTTTCCACTAGACCACGCGGGAAAGATTGCCGTCTATGGAAGCGGCGCGCGCCACACGCTTAAAGGCGGAACAGGTTCGGGAGAAGTCAATA
>JAMPEU010000076.1 GCA_023664865.1 Butyrivibrio sp.
AATCTGTGCCATACATAAAGTAACGGGATCTTACAATCTTGGAATTGCCTGCTATATGATTGTGCAGACGCTTATGGTAGCGGGTACATTTACTTATTTGATTTATTTTCTTAGAAAAAAGAAGGTATCAGGCGGGATAAGAATAACGGCTGTAATATATTATGCTTTATTTCCCGTGATTGTAATGTATGTCCTGTGCTCTACTAAAGATACGATTTTTACGACGGCTTTATTGATTGCGGTGATAAGTATGCTGAAAATGGGCATTGAGAGCGAAGATTTTTTTACTTCTAAAATTCAGATGTTGGTTTTTATTTTAAGCGTGCTGGTAATGCTATTGTTTAGAAGAAATGCTGTTTATGCATTTATTGTAATGACGCCTGTGCTTTTAATATTTTTTAAAAAGTATTTTAAGAAAATGGCAGTATTAATAACGGTTGTTTTTATTTCCTTTTTTCTGATAGATGGAACTTTGACGATTGTGCTTCATGCTGATAATTCGGAAAATCAGGAAATACTGACTGTGCCTATACAGCAGCTTGCAAGAGCCTATAAATATAATCAAGATGTGTTTGAAGAAACTGATATCGCCACGCTGCATGAAATACTGCCGGAAGAGGCATTGGAGCTTTATAACCCTAAACTGTCAGATGCAGTTAAATACTATTTTCAAAATGCGGCTTATGAGGCGGATAAACTTAAATATGCAAATCTATGGGTAAAAATCGGCTTAAAGAAGCCATTGACATATATTAATGCGTGGCTAGTGAATACTTATGGATTATGGTATCCGGACACAGTTGTTGATGTATATGGAGGCCATAATAAGTTTACATTTATATATCAGGACAGTTCATATTTTGAATATGAAACGGAGCCGCCAGGTATCAGGGACAGTAAAATTCCGTGGTTAGATGAATTATATAGAAAGATGTCATTGGAAATTGCTAAGGAGAAAATTCCGCTTGTCTCCATGTTGTTTTCTCCGGGATTTATGTTTTGGTGTTATGCTTTTGCGTTTAGTTATGCTGTTTATAGGAAAAGGTATTATATTATACCACCATATTTGGTGATATTTTTGGTCTGGTTGACTATGTTGCTTGGACCGACATATCTGGTTAGATACGCATTGATTTTGTGGTTCGCATTGCCGCTTTTTACGGCTGTAACATTGGAAGGGAAGAGGTTTTATGGATAGAATACAGACTTTTGCAAAAAATATCGTGATTTTCTTTTTCCTTGTCATTACTGGTTATCTATCTGTCAGCAGCTTTCTGATAAATGCAGATATGCCGCTGGACGGTATCAGTGAGCGGACTGTTTTTCATAAGAATCTGTATCTGCTTACATTGATTTTTCTGATTTTTATCTTATATATGGTTTGCCGATTTAAAGAACGGATTGCCTCTGCGGATACGAAAAAGCTGGTTAGGTGTCTGATCTTTTATGACTTTATCTTGTGCATATTATGGATTGTGCTTTGTAATACCAGGGAGGGCGCAGATCAGGCACAGGTTCTGTACGCGGCTAAAGGCTTTGCTGAGGGTAATTATGAAAAGCTTGCGTACAATCAGTATATGGGGATGTTTCCTTATCAACTGCCACTTGCCTTGTTATATGAGCCGTTTTATATTCTATTTGGTGATGTGACTCCTTTTCTCTGGCAGCTTATCAATGCAGTCCTCATATGCGCTATACAATATCTATTATACTTGATTGTCCGAAACTGGCGTACTGAAAAGGTGGTTGTAAACTGGTATCTTTTGCTGCAGTTCGGTAATCTGCCGCTGATTTTATATGTATCCTTTATTTATGGGACGATTATCGGTCTGTTTCTGGCATTAGCTGCGCTTTGGTTTTTGCTGAAATATTCAACGGAGCGCAAATGGAAGTGCTTGATATTATCTGCGCTTTGCATCGCCTGCGCTTGTCTTTTGAGAACCAATAATGTGATTGTGATGATAGCCCTGATTATTGTTGCAGTCATGTCGGCAATGAGAAGTGATAAAAGATTACTGATTTTGATACCGATGTTCGTCCTGTTTTTTGGCTGCGGCAGATGGTCGGTTTGCAAGTTTTATGAGATGAGAAGCGGTATGAAGATTAGTGATGGCGTTCCGGCGGCGATGTTTATTGCCATGGGTCTATCGGATAATACAGAGAGGGCTGCCGGTTGGTATAATGGGTACAATTGGGATGTTTATTTGGAACTGGATTGTGATAACGGTGCAGCTGGTACTTTTGCCAGAGACAGAATAAGGGAATCCCTGAGTAAATTCCGAAGCTCGCCAGCCTATACATGGAAATTTTTCTTGGAAAAAACACATTCAACATGGTTGAACCCTGATCTTCAGGGCTTGTGGAATAACGATCATCATGGGCATTATGTCGCGCGTGCGCCAGTGGTAAATAATTTGTTTACGGGGGAATTGCATCTGCTGGCAGAAACTGTTTTGGGAAACTTTCAATTTCTCATATATTTTGGTGCATTTCTGTTTGCACTCTGCTATGGGAAAAGAGCGGATTGGCAGCATCTATCGCTGGCGATAATATTTATAGGAGGATTTCTGTTTCACTTGTTTTGGGAGACAAAGGCACAATATGTGATTGTCTATTATATATTGCTATTTCCATATGCAGCAGCGGGACTTTTTATGCTATCGGAAAAGCTTGCCTTGAAATGTAGGGAGTTTTTTGGCAAATGAAAGTCTGGTTGTAAAATAAATTTATTAATGTTATACTCTAGAAAAATATAAGAAAGTGTTTAGATAAATATGGATAAAATTATTAATAAATATCAAGCCATCTGTGGAGTGGTCTGGATTGTGATTTGTTGTATTTTAATACTTAGGCCTACTCGTTTCGTGACCGAAAATCCTGTTGTAGTAAGCAATCAGGAGATTTCTGCGCGCTCGGAAGCCATAAAAGACGATAATCTGGCGGCGCAGAGATTTGTTGCGCCATACAGTCATTTGGCGGATATCAAAATCTATCTGTTAAATGAAAATACGGGAGGAGAATTTCGATTTATTCTGTTCGACGCCGATTATAATCCCATTATGGATAAGAATGTCATTGTTGAAGACATGGAAGAGCTCCCAGGTTTATATACGATAGAGCTTAATCAGGACGTGGAAGCGGGCAAAGAATACTGCTATATGATACAGGGGATTTCGGAGGAATTTTATGTAGCATATGAGGATACGGCTGCCTCTGGCACAACATACAACAGACAATTATTTTATTGCGGGGCGGAAGTCAGGGGCAGTAATATCATCACGGAATATGACTACGAGCTTCCTTTTGGAAAAGGTAAAGCGTTTGCGTGTTATGCAGCTATTATATTACTCGGTCTGCTTATTTCCTTCTTATCAAAGAAGCATTATGAAAAGTATCCCGAAAAGAACTGTCTACTCACAGTGGAAATGGTGTGGAAGAGGGTTTTAACTCCTATAGTGGTTGTCTGTGCTGCGGTATGTCTGATAGCGATATGGCCGCTTAATATGTTTTCTGCAGGTACGGATAATGATGTTATTTTTAATGCGTTGGACGTTGCTTTTTACTATGCCGGAATTTTGATTACAGCCGGAATTTTATTATATGGTATAAATCATAGCAGACGTCATAAAAGCAACGATATGGGGCTGTCAATACTGCGTGAAAACTGGACAGACTATCTCCAGGCAATATTCTTTGCTTTGGCAGTTCAGACGTCGGTTAATTATATGAATGCGCTATATGAGAATCAACATATAATTGCATATTTGAAGCTGCTTATTTATTTGGGCTTGGCGGTTATAGTGACATATAAACGGAAAGAAATTTTTAATCGCATTAATTTGTTATATGTTATAATAGCTGCTGTTGCCGGTTGTTTATATTATAATGCTCAGGTGACAAACGTTGAAACAGAAGACGAAATGCAGATATTGAAGCTTATAATATGTGCGGTTATAATAGCGGGTATTGTTATAATCAATACCATTTCAATTCTGCTGCGAAAACAGGTCGGAGGAATTTCGGGATATGGAATTGTAATAGCGCTTTTCTTTACTCTTTTGACTGTATTCCGCAATACTAGAGGTTGGGTTATATACTTAGTGTGTGTTTTTACATTATATTATTTAAGAATGGCAGCGTGGGATAAAAAAGAGCACCTGCTCCAGAATATTTGCAATGGTATATTGCTTCACTTTTTGGTAGCGCTTGGGTATTGCCTGCTGCATAGACCATATTTATTCTATATTCAGACGAGGTATTCGTTTTTATTCCATACGGTAACTGTAACAGCAGAATATCTGTCATTGGTAATAGTCGCTGCCTTTGTTAAATTGGCGCAGGTATATCATAAAGAAAAACGGTTTTCATATATCTGGAAAGAACTGACGATATTTGGAGTTTCTTCCGTTTATCTTCTGATTACTCTGTCGCGTACCGGTTATCTTGCGATTGCCTTAACAATGATTACAGCGCTGCCGTTATTGTGTATAAGCAGACGTTATAAAGCGAAAACATTTTTGTCAATGGCGGCAATGATGTTTGTGGCGTTTATAATATGCTTTCCGGCAGTATTTACTATACAGCGTATTGTGCCGTCAGTTGTAGCAAAACCGGAGATGTTTGAGTTTGAGTGGATTCCTGATGAAATTAAAGAAACAAGGGTTACGGATTCAAGGTATTATATAACTATCAGAAGATTTGCGCAGCTTTTTGAAAATAAAGTGCTGGGAATACCTGAGGAGAAATGTACGGTGCCGTGTAAGCCAACGGGTTGGGATGATTATGAGGATGATTATGCCATGCTTGTAGTGTCTGCCGAGCTGTCAGGCACTATGATTTCCGATGGAGATGACGGTATTCCAGAGAATGATAACATGGAAACATACTCAAGTGGGCGATTGGATATATTCAGACTTTATATATCTCACCTGAATATGACGGGACACGACAATATGGAAGTCCAGAGTTTAGATGGCAATACAAAACTTGTTCATGCGCACAACACATACATTCAGGCAGCGTATGACCACGGCATTCCTATGGGAATTATATTCACTTTATTTATAGTATATACACTGATACAGTCGGCAGTTTATTACAATAAAAGAAACGAAGACAGAATATGCAGTCTGCTTCCGTTTACTTTGACAATCGCCTTTGCAGGCGCCGGACTAACAGAGTGGATTTTCCACCCGTGCAATCCGCTTGCGCTTGGCATGCTGCTTGCATTGGCTCCGCTTATTTGCGATGTGCGCGGCAAGTCCTATAATATGGTTGATAAGGTGTGAGACGCTATTCCTGACTGTTCAGGAAACGTACAAATTGAGCGAGACTTTTTCTTTTTTCAGTATCAAACTGCTGGATATTATAGATAAAGTCATGCAAAGAGATACCGTCGAAATACTCCTGCGATAGATTGAGATTGCCTGAGTATGGATTTTTAATTCCCAGCAAATAATCCGTACTTACCTGATAAAAGTGAGATAGCCTTACAATATGATGTAGAGGAACTTCGCGAATCCCTAATTCATAATTTGAGTATGTCTGTTGCGTGATGCCTAAGTATTTGGCAATATACTCCTGAGTATAACCCTGTTGTTCTCTCAGTTCACGCATAAACTCATGTATTTGTTTCATAACTTGCGACCTTGCTTCTTTCTTAAATATATGTTTGATGTAAGTCAACTTGTTGTAAAACTAAGATAACACACAACAAATTGAAAACAAGGCTTTACAACGTATTGATGTTGATAAAAAGAAAAAACAAACATATGAATGTGTATCAGTCTGACTCCTGATGTAGAAACTTTATATATTTCACAAGATTTTTACGGTCTGCCTCGCCTAGCGACTGCAAATCATAAACAATATCGTGCATTGTAATATTATCAATATAAGTTGCCTTCATATCCAGGTTGCCTGTATATGCGGTATCCGAGCGTAAAAGATAATCAGTGCTTACCCTATATAATGCCGACAGCTTTTTAACCGCTTCAATGGGGATTTCACGCCTGCCGTTTTCATAGTTAGAATAAGTCTGCTGCGATACGCCCAGATATTTGGCGACTGTTTCCTGTTTATAATCGTTATCTTCTCTTAAATCTCTTAAAATGGTGTTTAATGTTTTCATAAGCTTATTTTCTGATTTTAGTGCGAAAAATACACATAATAATTGCGTTTGTTGTTACAGATATTACCACACAACAAGTTGTTGTTTGATGAAATACTGTAAAGTGTAATAAAATGAAAATAACTACCATACTATGTTGTAAATAGAAAATAAA
>JAMPEU010000077.1 GCA_023664865.1 Butyrivibrio sp.
ATGCAGTCACAAATACGATAAACACTTCCCTGCTTACTTCTCTAATCTTTTCTGCTGCCTTGATACCATCAACTTTCTCCATGTTTATGTCTAAAAATATTACGGTATATTTTACTACCTCAATCCCTAATTCTAACAATGCCTCGCCAGAGCTGTATGTATCTACTTCAAAAACAAGGCCTTTTTCCATCATATAGACGGAGAGCAGTTCTTTTAGTTCTTCTGTAAAAAGTTTTTCATCATCACATATTGCAATTTTGAACATCTGTTTTCTCCTCTTTTCCTGCCATTTGATAGCAGTCTCCTCTTATATTTTATACTTTATTTTCTTTAGCACATTAGTCAACTATATATCAGAAAACAAAAAATATCCCCTTGAATCAAAGCGTAGTTTAATTCAAGAGGACTTTTCCCTACCGGATTTTCCACATATTAATCCTTAGAAAACAACTTGTTAGTTTTTGCCATAAAATCAGCATTTTTATTCATAATATCTGAAATTATACCATTTGCTGCTCCCTTTTTGTAGTTTTTACTATCAAATAATACCAAAAAGTTCTCGCGAGCCAATTTCATCATTGCAACAGCCGTATCAATGTATTCATCATCCAGATAATTATAATCATCATGTTTTGCTGCTTTGCTTTTTCTTTGCATGCTTTGAAAATCTATCGCGTTATTTATTCTACGGTCAAGCCATCCATCATAGCCCTGATTCGCAAATGCTTTATTTGTCTGCCGGCATGTAATATACCCCTCTAAGTCATCCAACCGCCTTTCAAACGCTTTTTCCAGTCCTGCTAAATCCTCTTCAAGAGTTAATGATCTGTCACCCGAAATATAGTATGAAGCCTGACGGTCTCCATATTTATGTTCCTCTACAATCTGATTATACAGAGTTTCATAAGTTTCCATGATAGAGTTCATTACATCAACAACATCATAGTCTCCTCCTTCTCCCAAAGTCAAACTACTCAAATGCATCATTTCCATGTAATGTTCAAATTCAACCTCGTTTGTTTCTACCGGATGCAGTTTATCGAAATCGATATCATCTGACTCAGGTTTTAATTCGTTTACTCTCTCCCGTAACGCCCTTAACCCTTCATCTGATATTTCTACTTTAACCGCATTTGTCATAAACAAATGCGGTTGTATATCCTTTATATTTTTAATAACTGTTTGCCTCTCTGACGTATTCAACAAATTAGCACTTTGACAACAAAAAGTCTGTTGAATTTTCACCTTAATCACCCCCTGCCATTATTTTGATAATACCATACTTTCAAAAAATAGCAATATCCCTTGCAGAAAGTGGTTATTTTTTGCAGAAAATAGCAGTTTTGGCTCTGCCGATTGTCATATTATGTAATTACATCGGCGCCTCTATTTCTCGCGCTATCGTATGCTCCGTTAATTCGGACAGCAGCTTAATCTTTGAATTTATCATGGAACGCATACAGTTCGGTACATGTTCCTGATGTGCTCTATGGATTGCGACACATTCTTTGCAATTACCGTGGTATCTACATGCTTTTTGACATGGACAATGGTCTTTTTCTTTATATTCTTCACGAAACTTGGCGGCAAATTCTTCCTGAAGTTCAAGTCCTTTTTGCCGATTTCCTTTATGAAATTCTTCCATAGCTTCGATTTCTTTTGGATTTCCTTCTATTATCATTGGAATTACCCCTATCAAAATGTGAGATTATCTATGCCTAAGCTAAAGGCATTAACCTACGTTTAAGTATACTTAAACAGCGCTAAAATCGCAACCGTTTTGAGAGTTCTAATACCTTTTATTTTCCATACTTTCATGATATAATTGCCGAAACAATCAAACAAGGGGTAGCCACTATGCAAAGAGTAAACAATATTCAATATATGTACGACAAAAATACCAATATTGAATTGATAGTTTGCAATAATTCTGTAATTTCATATCCGCTGCATAATCATGTTTCGATTCTCACTATCGGCTTAGTTTTATGCGGTTCAATCCTTTTGACTATTGGTGATAATTCTTCTATCTGTGAAAAAGACAATTCTTTTACTATTCCACCATATGTACCGCACATAATTAAGGCTCAAAATCCGTACTCACTATTGACATTATGTATCAATAAAAATGTCATAAAGGAATATAGCAAGGACAAAATCAAAAATAATATTTTCCATTTACTATCTTCTATCCCTGAGCCTAAACTAACCGTTATACAGATATTGCAATTATTAAATTGCTTGGACTCATGCGATAGTATTTTATTGCCGGATTCTGCGGAACCATTTATTGATTTAGCACAAAAACAGATAGAACGCTATCCTGAAATGCAGTTAAGTATTGACGAAATGGCACATTCTTTGCACATTAGCAAGTATCACTTTATCAGAAGCTTTAAACACGCTGTTGGTTTAACACCGCATCAATTTCTAATTCAGAACCGTGTTCGTAAAGCACAACACATGTTAGGCAAGATTGACAATATAACAGAAGTGGCTCTGAACACCGGTTTTTGTGATCAAAGCCATTTCATAAAATCCTTTGAAAAATATGTGGGACTTACACCTACTGCCTACAAAACTTCTTATAAGGCGCTGACATAAAGGCGTTTCCGCTAATTCAATGCAGGCATGAATTTGGCAAAAATGTATAAACCTTCATCTCCTGCTCTAACTTCATGCGGCATATTCATAGGCAGTATGGATATTACGCCCGACTCGTATTTCATCTCCACGCCCGCATTAATACATACGCCGCTGCCGGAAATTACCTCATGCGTTTCCAATTGTGTCTTATGCACATGATTTCCTATTTTTTTGTTCGGGGCAATCCTTACAAGGTGATAGCTGAATTGTCCATTTGTCTGCTTAGAAGTAACGATATGCTTTAGTTCTACTCCTTCAAAAGTTGGGTGTTTAGACCACGGAATATCCGCGAAAGAAATTTCCGTACTCGGTAAAATTAATTTCCCCTCATTGCTAAATTGCTCAAATAAATTTTGATAGTCCATTTCTTAATCTCTCCTTAATCGTATATTTGCATTGAGCTGCATGGTAGTATCATACGATTATGGAGATTTTTCGGATTGTATAAAATTGCTCTATTTATCTTTGCTTGTATGTTGAGTCCGCTTAAAATATAATTCCAGCCAGTCAAAGACTCCGCCGTAAGTAATCGCTTGGCTTGTTGTTCGCAGGAATAAAAGTATCAATTAGTACATTTTTCTTGACTAAGTTAAAATTTTTGTGTATCATAATATTGGAGGTAATTTACGCATGAATTCTCATTATAATCAAAATTACACAAGAGAAGATATTGACGCCATTCTTACAAAAATCAAATCTTGTGTTGAAAAGAATAGATATACAATCTCTTTGAATGAGAACCGTCAGGAAAACATAGACTTTATAAATGAATACAACGTTCGTAGTGACAAGCAAAAGTCTATATTAATGCAGATTGAAACAGAAGATTTTTGCCACTCGCTTCAAAATACGAAAATTGGGTATGAATATGAAGTTCTTTATGTTTTTGTTCCACAAGTCCGACTGTTTAACGCAGACGGAGAGAAAGAAACCGTCGATATCTATACTAAATTCAATATTATTAATCTTCCTTCCGGAAACAGGGCAGTTGTCATTTCGTTCCATAAAAGAAATAAACCCATAGATTATCTGTTTCGATAATTGCAAGTATAAAGGAGAAACTACCATGAATACTAAAAAAATTTTTTGTGAAGAATGTAGAAACGACGTAAATTTCATCGAAACTTCCGTCCAAATGGTTGGCAATATCAAAGAAAAGCCATATCACTATATTGGTAAAAAGGCTCATTGTACCGCCTGTGGTTCCGAACTATTTATACCCGAATTTTCTGATTTCAACCTGAGGTCTCTCTATGATGTTTTTCGTAAAGAAAATGGTCTCATTTCTCTTGAACAGATTCGAGAAATACCAGAGAAATACGCAATTGGAAAGCGACCGCTTTCTTTGCTGCTCGGCTGGGGAGAACAAACCTTTTCCAGATATGCAGATGGCGATATACCAACTAAACAATACTCCGATATTCTTTTGCGTATATATAACGAGCCTGAATTCTACTCTGAATTGCTAGAAACGAATAAGGGAAATCTGAAATCTGCGCTTGCCTACGAAAAGAGCCGCAGGGCTGTTTCAATGCTGCTATCAGCGGATATAGCCGTTAATAGTAAAATAGATAATATTATCCAGTATTTGCTTTGCCAATGCGAAGACATCACTCCGCTTGCCCTTCAGAAAGCGCTATACTATATTCAGGGATTTTACTTTGCCTTCTATAGGACTTTTCTTTTTCCTGAGGATTGTCAGGCATGGGTGCATGGACCAGTTTATAGAAATATTTATTTACGATATAGGGACTATCGGTTTGATCCTATTGAAAAAACAAACGCCTTTGATGCTTCCGTCTTCTCTGCCGGTGAAAAAGCCATCTATGATAACGTGATTAACAATATTTGCTGCTACAGCGGGAAGATACTTGAGCGCTTTACGCACAACGAGTCTCCTTGGCTTATCACACGTGGAGACCTCCCGATTACCGCACCATCGGACCGTATTATTGAAAAAGTCCTTATTGGCGATTATTTCAGTACCGTGAAAGCAAAGTATAACATGATTAGTCCCAGCGACATTAAAGATTATGCCCAGGATATGTTCCTTTGCAAATAATCACAACGCTTCCCTGCAGAAATAGCAGCTATAGCGTTCTCTCGCCGTCAGGGGAATAAGGTTGTTTGCGCCGCAGTATGAGCAGACTATGCACTTTTTGTCACTCGGTACGCTGTCGCCCTCATAGCAGCGCTGTGCAGCGCGCAGACCGCCGTATGTTATATTCAGCCGCCTTGCCTCTTCCCGTTTCTCTCTGGCGTGTTCCATAGCGTCCTGCCTGGCTTTTTCTTCCAGATACGCCATAGTAGAGCCTGCCTCCGGCTCTGTATCTTCCACATCAGCCTTCGCCGCTGCCTGCGGTCTTTGCTGCTGTGATTTCTGCTGCTGAGGATTATAATAGGACTGCTGCCCCTGCTGCTTATTATAAGGCTGCTGCCTGTTTGCCGGATTGTTTTGCATGCTCCTGTTATCAATGCGCGGCGTCCTATCCATATTAGTCCCATTACCATCACCATTCCTACGTGAATTGACACGCCTGTTCATGACAATCCAGACCAATAATATAATCCAAAATATGATACTTCCTAAACCCCTCATATTGATAACCTCCTCCGTGTTTATTTCCATATCCAGAGTTCAGCCAAAATGAACAAAATAAGGGACGACTTACCGCTTTTCAGGCATGGAGTCCCGTTTTTGTTCATTTTGGTTGAACTCGTGACTAGAACAAATATTGCATAATCACCATATCTCCTACGCGCTATATTTTATCAACAGCAGTTCCACGCTTAAGACATCGTTCATCTTCCCCGTTTTGACCGCCTCTTCGGTTTCTACGCAGTCGGTCACGGCATCTCTTAAGTATTGCGTGGAAAATTTTGATGCCTGATTTACATATTTTCCCGCAATAAAACCAGGCAGGCCGACATTTTCCCCAATCACCTTCGCAGGATATCCTTTCTGCTTTAATTCCTTGACTTGAAGCAAAAGGTTAAACTGTCTTGCCAGCAGAAAAAGAATACGCATCGGCGGTTCTTTCAAGGTCAGAAGGTCGTAGTACAAATCCATCGCTTCTTTTTGTCTTTTGGCAGCGATGGCGTCCATCATATCAAAAATCTGGTTATTTACCTGTCTTACGCAGATTTCTTCAATGTCCGCCCCTGTAATAACGTCCTTGTCCATGCAGTAGCAGATTATCTTCTCTAACTCTTTGCTGATATTCTCCATATCAGTTCCCGTCTTTTCCAGAAAAAGCGACAAATCGCGCTCAGTGATTCTCTTGTTCTCTTTATTAAGCGTGCCAAGAATCCAGCGTTTCAGTATGCTTTCATCCTGCGCTTTAAATTCAACCGCACGCCCTTTAGCCGTAAGCGCCTTAAAAAGCTTGCTGCGCTTGTCAATCTC
>JAMPEU010000078.1 GCA_023664865.1 Butyrivibrio sp.
TGGGCATGAAGGTTATATTTCGCATGTGGTGCAGGATACGGATATGGTGTCTGTACGCACGGGGGTGGCAGGGATTTTTGAGTCGGAAGTAGCTGTTGGCGACGAGGTGTTAAAAGGGCAGATACTGGCAAGAATCCTGAATCCTTATGAGGGAGAAGTAAAGGCGATTTTGCAGTCTCCAATGGACGGCATCGTGTTCTTCGCCCACAATGAGCCGCTTACCTATGCAGATACGGCTGTGTTTAAGATGATATGCAGGGTGGAGTGAAAACTATTGCGCTTGACAAATAAAAAATCACATGGTATAAATGAATAAATTAAAAAATGGCGAAGAACAAAGGTGTTTGGATTTATTCCGAGCACCTTTCTTTTTTGTAGAAAAGGGTGATAGAAATGATAAAACTGGAAAATGTGAATAAATATTTTGGAGATTTGCATGTATTAAAGGATGTGAACCTGACAGTAAAGGAAGGGGAAAAGTTAGTCATTATCGGACCTTCCGGTTCAGGAAAGTCTACGACGGTACGCTGCATGAACTTTCTTGAAGAACCAACAAGCGGGCATGTTTATATTGATGGAAAAGAACTGACAAGCAGGAACAAAATTTCAGTTATCAGGGAAACGACATCGATGGTTTTTCAACAGTTTAATTTATATCCGCATATGACGGTAATGAAAAATCTCACGCTGGCACCCATGAAATTGCACCATAAATCGAAGCAAGAGGCAGAAAAACTTGCATATCACTATCTGGATGTGGTAGGACTGCGGGATAAGGCAGACGTTTATCCGACAACGCTTTCCGGCGGTCAGCAGCAAAGAATTGCGATTGCCAGAGCGCTATGCGCGGAAACGAAGATTATTCTTTTCGATGAGCCCACATCTGCCTTAGATCCTGAAACCATTCAGGAAGTTTTGGATGTTATGATTAAACTGGCAAAAGAAAATATTACTATGGTAGTAGTTACGCATGAAATGGGATTTGCCAGACAGGTTGCAGACAGGATTGTTTTTATGGCTGACGGACAGATTGTTGAAGAAGGAACGCCGGATCATTTCTTCGATAATCCTACGAATGAAAGGGTAAAACAGTTTCTTGGAAAAATTATCAGGTAATAGGAACGGATGTCGAATTGGTCATGTAAGACACCGGGCTTGTTATATAATGCGGATTTATGCAGGCGTTGCACATAAATTCGTAAAAGGGCTGTTTTGTATTTACAAAGCGGTCGGAAGCAGCAACGCAGAAATGAGGAGAAGAGTTATGAAAAAAAGAATGGTAGCATTAACACTGGCAGCGGTTATGAGCATGACGCTGTTAGCAGGCTGCGGTGGTGAGAAAGCAGACGAGACTTCTACAGAGCCTACAGTAGAAACATCTGTGTCAGCGCCGGAAAGCAGCGATGGAGAATCTGTGCCGGAGAAATCAGGCAGTGTGGAGGAAAGTGAAGGAGAGCTGGCAGCAGATGTGCAGGCTATTGTTGACAGAGGAGTCCTAAGAGTAGGCGTAAAAAATGCAGTCGTAGGTTTTGGCTATGAAGATCCGCTTACCGGAGAATATACCGGAATGGAGATTGATATTGCCAATAAAATTGCAGAGAGTCTCGGCGTGGATGTAGAATTTACAACCGTTACGGCGGCAACCAGAACAGAGCTTCTTGATTCGGGGGATATTGACTGCGTACTTGCCACTTTTACGATTACCGAGGAAAGAAAACTGAGCTGGGATTTTACAACGCCGTATTTTACAGACCATGTTGGCGTACTTGTTGAAGACTCATCAGGAATTACGGACCTTACAGGCCTTGTAGATAAGTCTGTAGGCGTTTCCAGTGGTTCTACGTCTGCTAAATCTCTTGTAGAAGCGATGATTGGTGCAGAATTAATTGATGGCTCCGGATATAATGCGGAAACATTTGATCCTGCGACATGGACAACCGGAGTATCCTTTAAGCAGTACGAAGATTATCCGTCGATATCGACTGCGCTTAGCGCGGGAGAAGTCGATGCCTTCTGTGTGGATAAATCCATTCTGGCTATTTATCATACAGATGGACGTTCCTATATAACTGACGAGTTTGCACCTCAGGAATATGGCGTGGCAACGAAAAAAGATTCGGGATTATCAGCCTATGTTGAAGAATTGATTACAGGCTGGCTCTCGGATGGCACTATTGATGGATTTATTAATAATTATGGTTTGAATTAATCAAGTAGACGGAGAAATAGTCTTATAGATTATTTCTCCGTTAAAACAGCCTTTGGTTGTACAAAAAGCGAAACGAGGTGGAATATGTCAGGTTTATTATCTTCTCGTGCATGGGGAAAAGTATGGATGTTTCGGCAGACATTTCTGCTGGGGCTTGGCAATACGGTAAAAGTAGCATTTTTAGGGCTTTTATTGGCATTGGTTCTGGGGGTTGCTTTTGGTCTTATGGCAACAAGTGAGAAAAAGACATTAAGGATAATATCCAGAATATATGTAGAAGTGATACAAAATACGCCGCTTTTATTACAGCTTTGTTTTTTGTATTATGCTTTTGCTTTTTCTTCACATAGTCTTGGTATTATTGTTTCGGGAATGATTTCTTTGGGAATCTATCATGGCGCATATATCGCGGAGGTAGTCAGGGCAGGGATTGAGTCGATTCCAAAAGGACAGTTTGAAGCGGCTAAATCTCAGGGGTTTCCTTATGTGCAAAGGATGTACTATATCATTATTCCGCAGAGCATCAAGATTATATTACCGCCATTAGTAAATCAGGTTGTGAATATTATCAAGAATACATCATGCTTGTATATAATCGGTGGCGCAGATTTGATTTCCCTTACTTACAGTTTTGTGACGGGAGAAAATACAGGCGGCGCGTATGCTCCGGCTTATCTTGTGAGCGGTCTTTTATTTTTTATTATCTGTTTTCCACTTTCTACATTGGCAAGCGTATGGGAAAATTCTTTGAAGAAAAGGGAGCGGAGAATTGTCGTTAGGAAAAAGACCGCTTTGGAAGGGAAGGTGTAGATATGGATACATTACGCGCAAGTTTATCCATTTTAACGCAGGCTTCTATTTGGCTTTATATATTAAAGGGCGTTGCCTTTACATTAATTATTTCGGTAATCGCCGTATTTTTTGGAATTATTATCGGTTCGATACTGGCGCTGTTCCGCAATTATTGTAATAAGGGTTTTAACAAAATATTGAAATGGTTTGCCATAGCTTATATTGAAATTTTCCGGAATACGCCGTTGCTGTTATGGATATTTATATGTTTGGTATTTTGTCCATGTCCGGAGTTTTTTGCCAAAAAGATGTTTGGTCTGACTACCGTGGAAATGAAACTCTTGTTTAAAGCAGCAGTTGCATTAATACTTTTTACATCTTCCGTTATTGCGGAGATTGTCCGGGGCGGGCTTAATTCTGTGGCGCATGGTCAGTTTGAGGCAGGACATTCGCAAGGCTTTCATATTGTGCAGGTTATGATATATATTGTGCTTCCGCAGGCATACCACAATATTGTGCCGACATTGCTCAGTCAGGTTATCACTACTGTGAAAGACTCGTCTTATCTGGCAAATGTGGCGGTAATAGAGTTAATGTCCAGAGTGAAAAAACTTCTGTCCTCTGCGCAGATGTATAATGGTACAGGCTCTATCAATGTGTCAGATGTGTTTGTTTTATTTGGAGTGGCAGCAGTTATTTATTTTATTATTAACTTTACCCTTTCATGTGTGGTTCGTTCTATTCGAGTGAAGGCATAGCAGGATAATAAAATGAGGAGGAAGAAAACAGATTATGAGTGACGAACGATTTGTTATTACTATATCCAGACAGTTTGCCAGTCTGGGAAGGACAATCGGGAAAAATATGGCAAAAGAACTTGGGATAGGATTCTATGACAGGGATATTGTAGAAGAAACGGCAAGAAGAATGAATCTTCCTGTGCCGGAGATAAGCATGGCGGAAGAAAAAGCCGGATTTATATTTGAAAATAGAAAATATCCGCTTGGCATGGGGCTTGTAAGCATGAAACAGGAAATTTTCCATGTGCAGTCTAATATCATCAGGGATTTAGCGAAGAAGGAATCCTGCATTATTGTGGGCAGATGTGCGGATGTATTGTTGAAAGATTATAAAAATGTTTTTAATATTTATATATATGCGCCTTATGAATCAAGATTAAGAAACTGCGTTGAAAGTCTGGGAATGGATGAAAAGACGGCTAAAAATATGATACGCGAGGTAGACAGGGCAAGAGAACTATATAGGTTGCGTTATTGCGAAGGCGTTAAAGAAGTTTTCGATTATAGGGATTTTATGATTGATTCATCACGCTTCGGAGCTGAGAAAACGGCGCAAATTCTATGTAAAGTAGTGAGAACGGCATTATGTTGAAAGATAAAATGGAACATATAACAATTCCGAAAATTGGTATGCGCATTATAAAATCGGCTGTTGCCGTGGCTTTGTGTTTTGTTGTTGCATATTTTCGGCGGGAAAATGGAATTGTATTTTATTCTTTATTGTCTGCCCTATGGTGTATGCAGGGATATCGGACTAACACTAAGAAAAATGCGTTGCAGCGTATGACGGGAACAGTAATCGGCGCCTTGTATGGTTTGATATTTTTACTGCTTGTAGAGTGGTTTCATATACCAGCGGCAAAAGAGTCTATAATTCGGTCAGCGCTGGTATCTTTTTTTATTATTGTTGTATTATATACAACAGTACTGTTTGAACAAAAGCAGTCGTCTTATTTTTCCTGTGTTGTATTTTTAAGTATTGTTGTAAATCATGTGGCAGATGCCAATCCGTATATTTTTGTCTGGAACAGATTTTTGGATACCTGTATTGGAATTCTTATCGGAGTTTTTGTTAATGATTTTCGCCTGCCTATTGAGAAAAAGAAGGATATCCTGTTTGTTTCGGGGTTAGATGATACGCTTTTAAATAAAAATTGCAACCTTACGGATTATACGCGGGTAGAATTAAATCGAATGTTAGAGGAAGGACTTAAGTTTACGGTTTCCACGATGCGCACGCCGGCATCTATAATGGAAGTCATGCGTGATATTAAGATAAAACTTCCTGTAATTGCTATGGATGGCGCAGTTTTATATGATATGAAAGAAAATACATACTGCAAGGCATATGTGATGTCGTCAGATGTTTCACAGAAGATATTGTCATTGATAAGGGAAGTGGGAGCCAACTGCTTTATTAATGTTATAGTGGATGATATGTTGGTAATATATTATTCAGAGTGTAATGACAAAGTATATAGTGAACTGGTGGCGACGCTGCGCAGGTCGCCTTTCAGGAATTATGTAAAAAGGGAGTTTCCTGATAATGAAAAAGTGGTATATTTTATGATTCTTGATAAGCAGCAGACTGTGGAAGCTCTTTATGGATTGTTACAAAGAAACGGTTATGCAGATAAATTGAAGATTTTGAAGTATGAATCCACAGATTATCCGGGCTATTATTATATGAAGATTTATAATAAGAATGCGTCCAAACAGAATATGATGGAATATCTGAAGAAATTGACAGGTTTAAATCAGACGGTTACATTTGGAACGATTCCGGATACTTATGATGTAACCGTGAAAGCAGGCGATGTTGACAAAGTAGTGCATGTGATTAAGAGATATTTTGAGTATGGGATTCAACCTAAATGAAACAGGGAAAAGGCGGTGTTGGCAGTTGAAAAAAGCGATAGGAATATTACCTTTATGGGATGATGAAAAGGAAAGTATTTGGATGTTGCCGGGATATCTTGACGGCATTGTGGAAGCCGGCGGGCTGCCGATTATTTTTCCGCTTAATATAAATGGTGAAGATGTCAGACAGCTATGTGATATGTGCGACGGTTTTTTGTTTACGGGCGGACATGATGTAAACCCTGAAATTTACGGAGAAACTCCTTTGCAGGAAATTGTTTCAAGTTGTAAAATGCGGGATAGTCTTGAAAAACAGGTTTTTAATTATGCCGTTACGCAAAACAAGGCGGTTCTTGGAATATGCAGGGGTATTCA
>JAMPEU010000079.1:0-3004 GCA_023664865.1 Butyrivibrio sp.
TCATTCATTGTCATATCCAAATACGAATATCCCAATTTGTCATAAATATCAATCAATTCAGATTTCCTGATTCCCAGGATTTCAGCCGCACCACCATGTGATATTGTCTGATTTAATATATACGGATACATCAAAAGCGCATTCCTTGTAAGTTCTGTTTCCTCGTCCGCTGTATTTAAATATTTTGCCATTCCTATTGGCACTTGTATTGTGATAGATTCAGTCACTGCCATAATATTACACGCTTCTCCCGTAATCATCCATCTAATCACTGTCATCTCCATAATTTTCATTCACATATATAATGTAAGAACCATCTTTAAAATATGCCAAATTTATTATATCTTAAAATGAGTGTTTCAACAACCAGATTTTTACTTCAACTACTTATCCATTATTTTAATCAACATATAATAATCACTTTATTCATCACTTTTGTGACGAATAAAGTGATTATTAAAACAAGAACCTGTTTCATCCCATCTATATGTGCAACTTTTTTTCACAAAAAATACCGCAAGGCTTGGTTTTTCAAGACTTGCGGTATTTTTACTTAAATCACGTCATTTATTAGATAAGGCTAATTCCCCATTATTTAAGAACCTGCGACCAGCTGCTTATTCCGATAAAGCTCTTTGCCCACGCTTCGTAAGTTGCCTCACTGGCAGTTCCCAGACTGTTATATACAAGCTGTGACTGTCCGGAAAGCCTGCAGTCAAGCTGTGGTTCACTATAGTCAAACAAATATATAATCTCATCCACATATGGGTTTGCTTTAGCAGCAGCATATGAAGCATAAAGAGCAGCTGCCTGCACATCTACCCCCTGTGCATTTGTCAGTCCAATCTCGCTTAATATCACGTGTCTGACATTTCCGTTTGGAGAAAGCATTTCCTTTCTCTGTAAATAGTTCGTAAGGACTGACAGGTTTTGGAATGTCACCATTTTTCCCGATGACACCTGGTTCTGCATATAGCTTCCGTTCGGGCAGCCTGACATATCCCAGAATTTAGCATAAGTAAGCGGTACGGGATATGGGTGCTGAGCCACGCCCCAGTCGATATTCCCTTCCTGTGAAATAATTGCATTGAACTTGTCAAGGAAGTCTTTTCCGTCAATATATTCATAATATTCCGCATGACTCGACTTACGGTTTCTGTCCCAGTTCTGGTCAAGGCATATAAATACCCTGGCATTTGCGTTCTGGCTCTTTATCGCATTATATTCCACCCTGAATACCTGGGCATATTCCCTTACATATACATCCCAGTCCTGCCATGACATATAATTCCATTTACGCACATTCACTTCATTTCCTATTATATAATTCTCTGCTGAAGATTCTGCGGCACACCTTGTAAGAAGCTGCGTCAGGGCATCTATTCCGTTCACATCCGATGCATTGAGCATATAACGCAGGGGCGTTACCGGATGTGTGTCAGCAGCCATCATTGCCGCTCTTGCATAGGGATTTTTATATCCTTCATTGGTTCCCGCAGTCATATCGCTTATAACCTGTACCGTAGTATAACCATCCCTGATAACCCCGTTTATATTTGAATCGCCCTGTATGAGAAGATTACAAAAGTCCTTGCCGGACAACGATTGTAACGGTCTGTTCTTACGGGCTTTCGTATGGGTCGCAAGTAATTCCGGATTGGAAATATACTGCGGACTCGCTATCAGCACATTCTGTCCGCCTACTTTTACGGCAAGGCCCAGCTTGGTATAAAGCCTCGTCCCCGTGTAGGGTACTGTAAATTGGGGATTGGCTGATGCCGGAGCTGACGCTACGGGCACTGCCGAAGCCGGTACTGCATATTCAAACGGCTGCATTTCATACAGATAAACCATACCATCATCACTTGAAGGCGCTTTAGGAAGCTGCGCCGAATAAGATATCGTCGCCTTGTCCACAAGCTTACTCTGTGCAGACTTGGCAAACGATTGGTTCAGTGCGTCGGCAGCATTTGCCTGCATTCCAAACATTATGCTAAACATCATAAGCAGCGCTGCAGTAAGTGCGCCATAAATACATTTTTTCATTTTATGTTTTCCTCCATTATAAAAATTAAGTATAAAATATTAAGCTTATTCATTGTACCATTTATTAATATTCTGCGCAATAATATATTATCGTTTATGCAATTTTGTTTTCGCGTGAAACCCCGCGCAAAAGCGGGTAACAAAAAAGTAATAAAATATGCCCTCCTTTCTGATACTCACCTATATTGTACCATAAAAGAAGGGCATTTTTGAATGACGTTATTTCCTTACACATCACTGTAATTGGTAGGCTCACCTTTGGCAAGATGTTCTTTCATGTGTGCATTCCAGGTTGCTTTTTCACCGCCGGATAACCCATATGTATAAATATCCATAGAATATCCACAATTGCATACACGTTTTCCAATGGGTCCGCTCGGAACTTCTTTTGCCGGCTCTTCAGGCACTTCTACAACAGGCTGTTCTGCGGGTTGCTGTTCTGCGGGTTCTTCAACTCGCATTTCAGGTGTAATAACAACAGTATACGAAAAAGTCAATGTGCCTTCACCATAGATTTCATTTTTTGCAATCAGACTGTCATCCTGTGCAGCAATATCTCCTGTGCCGTCGCCTGCGTCAACAGTCCCTTCGGGCTGAACAGTAACATTGCTATCATTGGCAGGAGTCTGTGTGTTCTGTGACGCCTGTGTGTTCTGCTGCGTACTCTGCTGTGTGTTCTGCGGTGCCTGTGCGTTCTGCGGTGTACTCTGTGACGCCTGTGCCGTATCGGACTTAGTTGTACTTGCTTCCTTATCTGTACCCGCTGCCTTATCCGCGTCCGCTGCCATATATGTATCCGCCGGCTTATCCGCACTTACCGGTTCAGCGTCTGCCGCCTTATCCGTGTCCGCCGGCTTATCCGTACTTGCCGCCTTATCCGTGCTTGCTGCCTTATCCGTACTTGCCGCCTTATCCGTACTTGCCGCCTTATCCGTACTTGCCGCCTTATCCGTGCTTG
>JAMPEU010000079.1:3104-5981 GCA_023664865.1 Butyrivibrio sp.
CTGCCTTATCCGTGCTTGCTGCCTTATCCGTGCTTGCTGCCTTATCCGTGCTTGCTGCCTTATCCGTGCTTGCCGTCTCATTATCGGCATTAACTTCCGGCTGAACGGATACGCTTGTATCGGTTTTAACGCTGCCATCAGTTTTAGCGCTTTCATTGTTTTTCTCTTCTGCGGACTCTTCCATTGCAGTTTCTTCCATCATGCTTTCCACAGTATCAGATGCTGCCGCGATAACATTTTCATTATCAGCTGCGGAAATATTTTCTGCGCTTTGACTGCCGCAGCCTGTCATCATAACCATTGCTGCCGTTGCTATAACCATTGCCTTAATCTTATTATTTTTCTTCATACCATATACCCTTCCCTTTCTTTAATAATATATAATTTCTATACCACTCCAATATGATTCGTTAATATCGACTCTTTCCGGAAGCCTTATACTTCGAAGTAAGCTGCAGCCGCTAAAAGCATAGTCCCCTATCTTCTTCACGCTATCGGGTACATCTACGCTTGTCAGGGACGCGCAGCCGCTAAAAGCGTCTCCCCCTATCTCTGTCACGCCGTCAGGTATCGTTACGCTCGTCAGGCTTAGGCAGCTGGCAAAGGCAGCCTCGCCTATTTTAGTCAAATCGTCCGGCATAGCCGCATTCGTCATGCTTACGCAGCCGGCAAAAGTTCCGTCTTTTATCTCTGTCACTCCTTGCGGTATCACCACCCTCGTCAGGCTTGCGCATTCGCTAAAAGCCGCCGAACCTATCTCTTTGACGCTATCGGGCATATTTATCTCCTTCAGGCTTATGCATTGGTTAAAAGCTCCCTCGCCTATCTTAGTCACTCCGTCCGGCAGCGTTACCGTCGTCAGGCTTATGCAGCCATAAAAAGCCCCATCTTCTATCACTGTCACACTTTCAGGTATATCTACCCCCACCAGGCTCGTACAATCGGAAAAAGCGCCTTCACCTATATCTGTCACTCCGTCAGGTATCGTATAGACTGTACAGGTTTTATCCTCCGGCCCGTCAAAAACCACCTTTTTCTTGCCGCAGCCGGACAGGCAACCTAAAACAAATCCCCCCGCCAATACTGCAAATATTGCTTTTCTCTTGTGCTTTGATGTTTTCATATCTTCCATTCTCCTTAAATGTAGTTTTTCCTGCTTACAACCATATAACGACTATCCCAATTGACCGGTTGCAAGTTTTTTAAAAATTTTTTAAATTTTTTTAAATTAATAAATTCTCCCTTGTAATACTCCTCTCGTTTTATCTATTAGTCAGCATGAAATATCTGTAACTGTATTAGTATTATAATAATATCATGCTGTGTATGTCAAGAGTTGTTTGTAGTAAACTAAGCATAACATTATCAGGGAGATGGTATCAGATGGATAAAAAATCCTTAAATATTGCGATTGGAATTAGAATCAAATCAGCCCGTGAAAATATGGGCTTGACGCAAGAAGAGCTTGCAGAAAAAATCGACCTCTCCACACAATTCATTTCAACAATCGAGCGGGGCGCGGCCGGGGCTTCTTTGGGAACAATCATCTCTCTGTGCGAAACGCTGAACGTCTCCAGCGAATGGCTTCTTTGCGGAAAGAAGCCAACTCCCGATGCTGAAAAAATCGCTACTAAAATCAGTTCTTTATCAAACGCCCAATTAATCTATTTAGACCGGATAACTGACGAACTTTTACACTTACTGAAAGTAACAGAAGCTAACGAATGAATTTATTCGGTTATATCTGAAAATTTTTAGACTTCCACTTTTTGAATACAGGCTTTATAATAGGACATAAAAAATGATTATCTGCAACCAGCTATCTTCCCTATTCGTTATATGTATGTAAGAACCATACCTCAAAAAACGAAGGGAGATAATATTATGCTGGAAAATTTCATCAGATGCATGATTCAGGCAGCCATCGAATTATTTCCAATAAATATTGAGAAAAAATCGGACATGCTGCATAACATCATGAGTCAAAAAAATACAGAGGAGGAACAATAAATTATGTATTGCGCTTTTTGTGGAAAACAAATCACGGACGATGCTTCCTTTTGTCCGTACTGTGGAAAGCCTGTCCCGCAGGGCAGCAAATTGGCTGAGTTAGTCGCTGCGGCACGCAGTGGTGATAAAGACGCCGTCAGCGCATTATATGAACAGACCTACAGCCAAGTCTATTATACCGTTAAGTCTATGATAAAGGACGAGGACGCGGTATTTGACATTATACAGGATGCCTACATAAAGGCATTCGCCCACTTAGATAATTTCGACGGCGACACAAAGTTTTTGCCCTGGGTGCGGCAGATTGCCGCCAACACAGCACGGGACTGGCTTAAAAAGAGGCGTCCCATGCTCTTTACAGAACTGCGCCACGATGATGAACAGGATACCCCTATGGAAGAACTGCTTGCAGATGAGCGCAGCGAAAATATTCCGGAGCAGATTATCGACCAGAATGAGACAAAGCGTCTGATTCGCGAGATTATTGATGAGCTTCCTGAAGACCAGCGCGCCACTATCGGTATGTTTTATTATGAAGAAATGTCAGTAAAAGAGATTGCCGCTGCTATGGAGATTTCCGAAAGCGCAGTTAAGAGCCGATTGATGTATGGGCGCAATAAAATCGAAAAGAAAGTCTTAGAACTGGAAAAACAAGGCACAAAACTCTACGGCCTGTCTCCGCTGCCATTCTTACTGCTTCTTTTCCGCAGCCAGAATGCTTATGCAGCCGAAATGCCGAATGGACAGATTCTTCACGCCATACTTGCATCACAGCCTGCGGACGCCGCCGCGGCGGTAGGAGCTGCGCATGGTGCAGCAGCGGCGGCAGAAACCGCGCATGGTGCAGCAGCGGGCGGAGCTGCGCAT
>JAMPEU010000007.1 GCA_023664865.1 Butyrivibrio sp.
AGAATCCGTCATGAATGCAGGGCATTTACCGCTCTGCATATAGAAAATAACTGATAAACGTAGTATAGCACATTTGTGTTCAGAAATGCAATACTTATTTTGAAATTTCTTACAAAAATTTCTCCACACAAAAAACCGGAACAGCCTAAGCCATTCCGGTTCCCTGTAACTTTTATTTTACACTCGCTTGCTCGTTTCGTCCGCTCACACCTATCTCACGCATTCCTCAACTAGTCCTGTCAATATCAGGTGTTGCTCTTACTTTACGAACAAACTCTCGCTCGCGCCTTCACAAAATCTGCCTTTAGCCGCATTGCTCGCGCGCTCGCTATTCTTCGTCCTTTACTCCTGCCTCTTAGCCGAAGTATGCGTCAAGTCCATCCTGTACCTGCTGCTTGAAGGACTCCTGGAACTGAGCGGGAGTCATCTCGCCATTGATAAGCATCTCAAGCGCATTCTTATCATCGCCGTCTCTGGTGTACTGAACGCCTAAGCTCTCCCACAAATCAAGACCTGTCTTCGCACCACACTCGAACATTACGTCGAAGTTTGCATCCTGAAGTTCAGTATCCTTTGCAGTTACTCTGTACCACCAGCTCATCAGCTCTTTAGAGTCACGGATAGATGTATCGCCGTCATACCAGTTCCACATATCATAGAGTACGTGATAAGCCTGCTCAGGGTTCTTGCCGCCTGCCGCTATCATATAGAACTCGCCGCCAAGAGCGTTCTTTCCGGCATTGGTATCTTTGTTTCCGGAAGGACCTACCGGCCAACGTACATACGCAACATCAAAAGGAAGTGTGGTTCCAAGTGTGCCATCCCAGTCATAATCTCCGTTACCTGACTGAATCCATGCAGCGCAGGGGAAGAAACCGATATTACCCTGTGTATACTGATTTCTCATGCTGTCTGAAGGAGTTCCTGCAAAATCATAAGGATAACATACGTTATTTACATTGTACATATCATAAATCTGCTGTAAAACTTCGCCTGTAGCAGAAGAAGACAAGGACTCGGTAGGGCCTGTAGCGATTCCTGTGCCGTTGCTCATCATCAGCTCTGATAAAGTCTCATTTTCATAGCCGCAGTATCCGTACTGGTCAATCTGTCCGTCGCCGTCGGTATCCTGAGTAAGCACCTGCATATATTCATTGAACTTATCCCATGTCCACTCTCCGCGATCCCACAAATCCCTAGGATCTTCCAGATTGTTATCCTCTAACATCTGAACGTTGAATGCCAACGGATAGGTAGATGCAACCTGAGCCTGAGCCTCTGCCCTTACAATCAGGCATGCCTTGCCGTCTCCGATATCCAGATAAGACACATTCTTCTGCTCGGTAAATATATCATCATCTTCCGGAAGAATAGTCTTTAAGTCAACTGCAAGACCATTAAGCTGTGCCGGAATACCCACACCGGGCTCTACCAGATAGATGTCACAGTCCGGGCTTCCTGCCATAATGGAAGTATTGATTGATTCTTTACAACCCGAATATGTCAGGTTGTTAAAATAAAACTTAATGCCGTACTTCTCTTCAATCTTACTCTTGTTATCAAACATCATCTGATGTGACTGACGGTTGAGCGCGTTCTGTTGAAGAGTAGCCTCGTCCTGTCCTTCCTTATCCTGACATGACTCCCAATCACTCTTATCAGAGATGTCGGTATTGTTGCTGTCATAAAATGTATGCTCTGTCCACCATGTACCAATATATACATCGCTCGGTGCTGCTGAAGAAGTGCTTGCATTACCGGTTCCGGAATTTGCATCAGTACCAGTGCTAGTATTGGTATTAGTATTAGTATCAGTATTGGCGCTATTGTTGCCGTCTGAGCTGTTTCCACATGCCGCAAGTGATAATGTCATAACTGCTGCAAGACCAAGAGCCAAAAATTTTTTCATATTTTTCATTCCTGCTTATTCTCCTTTCTTATTCCTTACTATTATTCTACAGGTGACTGACCGATTGACAGGCTATATACTTCCCATGCCCCATCAGACTCACACTGTATGGTTGTACCCCATGCAGATACGTCGTCGCCGCAGTATTCTGCAATCATCTCATAAGGAATCTGACAGGTAGAACCATCACATGCTGCATAGCCCTGTCCGCTTCCGTCTGCATCGCCTACTCCGACTCTCATCCAGCCTGCTGTTGCTCCGGGCATTACCAGCCACATATTGCCTGTTTCACTTGTATATGAGACAGTAATTACTGAACCGGGTACTAATGCGTCAATAAATTCCTGAGTCATATCCATACCGTCCTGAGCCCAGCCGCCTGCTGCTTTAGCGAAGCCTTCAAGACTTACAACGTGATTGATGGGCTTAAACTCTATAGGAGTTCCGACCTTAACTGAATATACTTCCCAGTCGCCGTCTGATTCACACTGTAAAGTTGTACCCCATGTTGATACATCATCGCCGCAGATTTCTGCAAGAGTCTCATATGTAATATAGCACTTGGAACCGTCGCATAATGCGTAACCCTGACCGCTGCCGTCTGCATCGCCTACTCCGACTCTCATCCAGCCTGCCGCTGCTCCGGGCATTACTATCCACATATTGTCTGTTGAACTTGAGTAATCAATCTGCACTACAGAGCCCGGTACTAAAGCGTCGATAAATTCCTGAGTCATATCCATACCGTCCTGAGCCCAGCCGCCTGCTGACTTAGAGAAGCCTTCAAGTTCAACTGCACCCTGTAATCCTGCATATGAAGGAGCTGCCTGGCCTACTTTTACTGAGAATACTTCCCAGTCGCCGTCAGACTCGCACTGCATGGTTGCGCCCCATGTAGATACGTCGTCGCCACATACTGCTGCAAGCTGCTCGTATGTTACCTGTGCTGTAGTGCCTGAATTATTAGTATAAGCGTACTCCTGTCCGCTTCCGTCTGCATCGCCTACTCCGACTCTCATCCAGCCTGCCGCCGCTGAAGGCATAACAAGCCACATATTGCCTGTGGTGCTGGTGTAGCTTATTTCAACTACTGCACCCGGTACTAAAGCGTCGATGATTTCCTGAGGCATATCGAAACCTGCCTGTCCCCAGCCGCCTGCTGAAGTTGCGAAACCTGTGAACTCAACCGCCTTGGTCAGACCTGCAAGGTTGCTTCTGTCAGGACCGCTGCTCTCAAATCCGTCAGGAGCTACGAAAGCTACGGAAGAATCCGCACCTACTAATGCGCCTGATGCATCTAAGAAACGAATGTTATCAATATAAAGAGTTGCATTTCCCGTGCCGGCGTCTGCACTGACGTCACTTGACAGGCTGACAATAAGAACATTGCCGGCATCTGCCACAAATCCGTCTACTGCAACTGCAGCAGTCTTTGGATTAGCGTTCTCCATATATACGCTCCAGTCAGTAGATGTCTCATGCGCATCATCACCACTCCATGTCAGAATCGCGCCTGAAACCGCACTGAACTTACCGCTGTCAAATGTTACGCCCATATCCATTTCGATATTCGCTACTTTGGATATGTCCGCACCCAGCAGGCTTGCTACATCAATAGCTACAAACGGAACATTTCCGTTCAGGTTCTTCACCTGAAGAGCCTTGCTGCCGTTAAAGTCGGCAACTGACAGCTCTATTTCCGCTGCATTGCCGGGCTGCATGTAGGCTGCTGCGAAACCGCAGTTGCCATCTTCAAAATCCACGCTGGCTTCCACTACTGCAGGAGCCTCAGGTTCCGTACTCTCTACCGGTGCTTCCGGCTGCGTTTCTTCCGGCGTCTGAGTTTCTGTGACAGTTTCTGTCTCAGTCTGTTCAGGCGTCGTTTCCGCGTCATTGCCGCAAGCTGTCAGAGAAAGTACCATTGCGCCCGCCATAAGGCAGGCTAATAATTTTTTCGTCTTCAACTTTTTCATTCCTCCTTTTTTATTGTAAAGTTGATGAGATAGGCAGGGTGAAGGTTATCCTACGATACCGCTTCTCTCCACGCCTTCTATAAAGTATTTCTGCAGCACACAGTAAATAATGATGATAGGTAATATTACCAGTATGATGCCCGCATCCAGATAAAGTTCCTGAATTGTAACGTCCAGAATCTTATCTATATTCGCGATGGTGCTTTGCAGCGCGGATATCTTCTTACTGATTACCACATCCTGGCTTATCAGAAATAGCTTTGCAAAGAAAGTATCATTAAACTGCCATACGACTGAAAATACCGTTACCGTTATGACAGCGGGCATGGCGTTCACAAGCATGATTCTGAAGTATGTGTACCATACGCCTGCCCCATCCACTAACGCCGCCTCTTCTATTTCCTTAGGCAGCCCGCGGAAGAACTGATTAAATATATAAATATAAAGTCCTGACCTGACCCCGCACCCAAATAGCGTCATGATATACATGGGAACTACCGTCCCCATCAGACCCGAGGTGCCTCTGATTGCCGTTACCATTCCAAACGGATCAAAGTTTCTGAAAGTCATATATACCGGAAGCATGATTACATGCGAAGGTATTACTATCATTACGACTACGCAGCCAAACAGAATCTTCTTAAGCGGAAAATCAAATCTGGCAAAACCGTAGCCTACCATGGAGCAAACAACCAACTCTAATACAGTCAGCGTAAGCGTATATAACAGATCCTTGCCCATGGTAGTGAAATAGCCAAGCCTCTCTATCGTAAGCTGGTATCTTTCCAGAGTAGGCTCCTGCGGCAGGATAAATACCATCGGGTTATACGCGTCCTTATTCGAGGAAATGGAATTGACGAACAATCCAATTACCGGGGAAAGGATTACATACCCGACTCCCACCAGAATGGCTATCCTTCCAAGCGTTAAGACAAACTTCTTAATATTATTAAGCAGGCTCTTAGTCTGGTCGGGATCTTGAAATACTGCTTTAATTCTTGCGAAATAACTCTTTTTAACTGCTTCTTTTGGCATTTTCTTATTCTCCCTTCCTAGTTATAATAGAATGTCCGCTTCTGTATAGCTCCGCACACGACAACCAGTATTACGCAGGTAATCGCCGTGCTGACGAGGCTGAATACGGAACTGAGCCCATAATTCATTTGCGTGAACGCCGTTTCATAGGCAAGGTCTACAACTCGGCTTTCCGTGAAACTGTCCACAATCGTATATACCACGTTGGTAATAATGTGCGGCATCACCATCGGGAAGGTTACCTTCCAGAAGGTTTCATAGCCTGTCGCGCCCTCAATCTTAGCAACCTCATACATCGAGCCTGGAATAGACTGCAGCGCCGCGATAAAGATGATTATCTGCACCCCCGATGCGGAGATGATATCATTGATTCTCGCTACCGCCGCCACGATATAATCCAGTATCGTAGCCGGAAGCCCCAGACTCATAAAGATATTTATCAGGTAATCGATATCAAACGCTATAGTGCTGCCCGCAGTAGCCGTTACTTCCGCTGCCTGTGTGGCGAGGCCGCCCTGCATCATCTGGCTGCACATCTCCATTGCCGAAGATATGGCGCTGGAATTAAGTATTACCGGCAGGAAGAAGATTGCACGCACAATCGCCCTTCCGGGGAACTTCTTATTTAACAGCATCGCCATAAACAAACTGAAAAAGATAATTAACGGCACGTCTATCAGCATATTCATAACCGAGCTTGTAAGCACCTGTTTGAACGTTCCGTGTACCCTGAAGGCGTAGCGGAAATTCTCAAGCCCTACCCATTCCAAATTGTATCCGCCGTTTATCGCATCTATAGTCAGATTGGAAAAAGCAAACTGACCGGTTATAAACAGCGACCTCACATAGAACAGTATGAAACCTATAAACCATGGCAGGATGAACAGATATCCGGTTCGGCTGCGTTTTTGGAGAAGCGTCAGTTTTTTCCTCTTTTTTACCTCAGCGTTTTTAACTTTTGCCTCCTTCATTTATATCCCCTCCAATCTGTACGACATGGCGGGAATCTCCAGACCGTCCGCCTGCACCGGCTCTTTATTATAATTAAGATAAATCGTCACTCCGTTATCATAAGTTACCTTCCTGACTCCTTCAGTCAATATCTGATGGTCTGTCATAACCGCTCCCGATACATACTTAAGCGCATCGTTAATCTGGTTATACACAGATACCGCCTCGCCTTTCCATGTCTCGTATGTGGTTGCATAGTATCTGTTCAGTCCGGTATTTTTCATGCGGCTGGATTCTTCCCATGTAAACACATAATGCGGAGCGGCTCCCGCCTCGATTGCCATAAGCACTGTTCCCGTCATGTCTTCCTCGTCTTGGAAGTTAAGAAGGTCTGTCGAATAAGGAATACTGCCATGTATAATCATTTCATAGAGCGGAATGTTTTCATCTACAATCGGGAACTCGTTATCCGTAATCGGCGCGTTTATAATGTCGCTGCTGTAAACAAAAGCATAAGCGTTACCGGCATTGGTCATAAGTTTCTTGCCCGTGCCTTCCAATATGTCAAGCTGCGCCAGCACTACGTCTAAAGCCTCTTCCCTGTTGATGATATTGGTACGTTTCTTATCGGAATGCAGCTCGTCGCCTAAATCCCTTAAAGAAATTCCTTCAATATCAATATTCTCCACTTTAGCCGCGAACTTCTGCACATATCTGGGCAGGAACTTCGGTGAAACTAAATCGTATCTGGTCTCGCTGTATCCTAACCCCGATGTGTTACGGAGCGTAGTCGGGTTTACCTGGCCTAAGGCTGCTACATATCCCGCTCCATAGTAGCGTGAACTTTCCATGTTATAGCTAAAGCCGTTATCCGCAAACGTCACCCTCTGGAAAGCCACGTCGCCGTACAGCCTTCCGCCGTTTCCGGTTACCGTCTCCTGTAATTCCTTAAGCCCCGACTTTCCTCCGAGTTTAGAGACTACCCTGATATTGTGCGCCGCATTGTGGTAATACCCGCCGTTGAACCAGCCCTGAAGGTTCATGACCTGATTACTTACGCCGCTTGCCGCCAAATCGTCGGAAATCTTTCCGGCTTCGTCAAATGTCGTCATGGCAAAGGTATTAAGCCGCTGTACTCCGAGGAAATGCGCCGTTTCTTTTCCCGCCGCGATAATGTCGTAATATAGCGGAATATCGCCGTTTTCTCCGGAAGGCGTAATTACCCCTTCTGCAATCAGACGGTTTCTGTAATAGTTTGCAAGTCCTGCATAGCCTTTATTCTCTTCCGTAAGGAAGGTATATTTTACTTTATAGTTAATGTCATAAGCATTCGGCTCCATAACGAAGATATCTTGCGTGGAATCCCCAAACATGCTCAAGTTATCCGTATTCCTAAGCACTACGGTAGAATAAGCGTAGTTATAATCATTTAACGCTCCTGACACATTAGCGCTTATTAATGCCGTGGAAGCTCCGTCCTCCACCGAAACCAGAATGCTCCTATCCTCACGGCAGATGCCGAAAATCGGCAGTTTGGCGCCCACTACATTCTCTGTCGTCGTATAATTAGCCGCCAGCGGATCTATATCATAGATATACTGCGAATATAGAGCCGAACCCGCCTTACCGTTGTTGAAGTTTATTATTGAGCCTGATGCATTCGGCACTACGATATATCCGTCCTCCGCATTGGAAGCCGCTCCGAAATAGTTAAGAAGCTGTATACGATGCACTGCGCCGTTTCCATATTCCTTGATCCCCGATACTGGAATTGATACGTCTAAAGCGTCTCCATTCAGCCTGTATTCCAATGGGATTTCAAATGAAATAGCCTCTGATCCATTGGTAGTGGTAAGCTCTCCTACACGATAGATATAGCGTATTCCGTTTTGAATTCCTTCGATACTGTACTGTCCCTTTGCCACGGACTGACTGTATGAATCCATATTGGCGGATATTACGTCAGCGTTATAATAGCTTAGGATAAACTGCGACTTCATATAGTTCTTAATGCTGGCGTTTGCCATAGAGTCGTTATCCGCATCCGGCGGGTTGGAATATGTAACCGAACCGTCACGCTTATCATATATAGCGATGCTTGCCGTAGCGGTATCCGTATACAATTTAAGCGTCTCATTCTCCGCTGCCAGTTCCATGCCCGCTACGTCCGCCGATGAATCGGCTATCGGGGCATACTGCGTACCCTGCTCATATTCATACGAGGACAGATAATCCCTGTACTGGTTGTATGACACATAATGAATGACATAATATAGCAGATAAATCGCCACCGCTACTACAGCTATCCCTAAGATGCTTAGCACGATTTTCTTAGTAAGGCTCATAGGGCGTTTGGTTTTCGTTTTTTCAGATGATTTCATGCTCCGCCTCCTATGTCCTGAATATAATCTCTGTGTAGATGCTTCTGAAGAAGTTAAACACCATGCCGAGCAGATTAGTCAGAAGCAACAGCAGAAATACGATAATCAACATTGCAACAATAGTTAAAAACAGTGTTAAAAGCGTCTTGCCAAGCGTATAATTATGAACCTGCATAATCCCTATCAGCATCATAATCAGCCCATATGCTATACCCACTACCAGAAGCAGTATGTAGAATGCCTCTTCATCATCAGCGATTACCTGGCTGATTACAGTAGCTACGGCAAGCACCACGCTTATCGGCACAGTGGCATATCCGACCGCTATTGCGATATCCTTAAGCCTTCCTTCACCGTTAAGCAGGCAGGTGATAGACCAGTTGCCGACGCAGATAAGCAGATAGAAGGCAAGCACGCCTGAAAGCTCATACAGGCTGTCAACCGACCTTGGATCCAAATCGTTGACTACAAAGCTTGCAAGCAGCCTGTTCGCCGTAAAACAAATAGAAAAGATGATTACCATCAATATAGCAAGGGGTACGCTTCCCCTCTCCGCATGGCGTATCCAGTAATAGCCGTCCATGGGATGGGATATGGTATAGAACATGTATTGCCACTTTTCCTTAGAAAAATATTTACTCATTCTCTGCTCCCCCCTTCTTTCTCTTTCTTACATTCTTTATTACAAGATAGGCAACTATCAGCACTGCCGCGCCCGTTAAGAAATAACTCGCATTCTCGGTCAACATTCCGTTACGGTAACGCCTGTATGCTACTGAGTAATAGTCACGGTTCATGCCAAGTTCCAAGTATTTCATTGCCTGAACATAATCCCCGGCTGTCAGATACGCCTTGCCGATACCGGTATTGGCAAGTTCATTGTTCTCATCCAGTTCAAGCACCCTGTTCCATAAATCCACTGCCTCGGCCTCATCGCCGTCAAATCGTAATGATACCGCCTCATTTATCAACCTGCCGTATTCAGTTTCTTCAAATAAAACGATTGTACCCGCGGTTGCGTCCAGAACCACTATCCTGCCGCCGATATCATCAACAGCCACAGGCATCTGGAATGTTCCTTCCTGCGTACCCAGGCCGCCGAATATATACAGAAGGTTTCCTTCATGGTCGTAGGTAAATATACGTCCCCGCTTACGGTCAAGGCATGAATATATGCCATTCTGTCTGTACACCACGTCCGTAAGCTGTGACGGTCCCGCATAATCGGTAGTTCCGTCTATCTGAAGGTCTCCGCCTACGTTGCCGTTCTCGCCCTTCTTAATTACGTCCTCGCCTCTGGGGTTAAGGCGCCTTACGCCCTGCACCCCTGTCGGGTCGATATTGGAAGAATATATGAATCCTTCCGGGTCTACGTCGATTCCCGTGAACTCGGTAGGAATAAATAACAGCTGTTTTGAACGTTCTTCCTTAGTTGCAAGCCTCTTCCAGAACTTCTCCCACAGGCTGATCTGTACTTCAATCGTTCCGAAGAAGCTGGAGAAGTTGCCGTTGCTCTCAAATACCATGATGCCCTCGAACATGTTCTGTGCGATGACATATATTCTGTCCGCGTAGTCTACCGCAATCTTTAAAGGTACGAATATATAACCGTCCTCCAAGCTCTCCGACTGCGGATTCGCCACTATCTTTGCGAGGCTTCCGTCTTTATTCAGGACTACCACGCGGTTGTTCTGGGAATCGGCGATATAAATCTGTCCGCTTTCCGACACGCATACGCCGTAAGGCTGCTTAAACGTATCTTCAGTCCCTTCATTATCAAAAGTGGTGATTACGTTTACCACTTCCTTCATATCATTATCCAGTACAACGATTCGGTTATTGCCCGTATCCGCTATGTAAATGTTGCCGTCGTCCGCCTGGCATAAATCCTGCGGAACTACAAACTTACCAAGCGATTCTCCGTTCCATGTAAATTTGTCCCCGCTTATCGTTCCGGCAGGCACATACGGAGCCGGAGTAAAGTGGATATACTCCCGATAGTCATAATTGTATGTATCATACGGAATAGAAGTAGCGTATACGTTTTCTCCCGCCATAAGCGCCAATACAAAGACTGCCATGCAGAGGGCTGTAATTTTTCGTAGTTGAATGAATTTTTTCATCTCTCTCCCTCCCGTTAATCTTTCATACCAGATGATGTCATAGTTTCCAATACGTTTCGCTGGCAAATCAGGAAGAAACTTATCGGCACTGCCGCAATAATAAACGTTACCGCTGCCGCTGCTCCGGCTCTCGCCGTACCGCCCGCCGCTATCTGCTGTAATGAATACTGCAGCGGTTTCAATTCTTCATCCCGAAGGAAAGTGCTGCCCGTATTGCCCCACATCTGCTGGAACTGGAATATGGCAAGCGTCAGCCATGCCGGCTTAACGTTAGGCATTACTATTTTCCAGAAAATCTGCCATTCGCTCGCGCCGTCCAGCCTTGCTGACTCCATCAGGGAATCCGGCAGCTGCTCCATAAACTGCTTCATCAGGTAAAGCCCCATACCAAATGAACATGCCGGCAATATAAGCGCCCAATAACTGTTATTAATATGCAGCCATGAAATAATCATGTACTGCGGCGTCTGGGTAACCGTCCAGTGGAACATCATGGAAAGGACTACCATCTGGAAGAGGATGTTTTTACCCGGAAACCTGTGCTTTGCAAGCGGATACGCCGCCATTGAAGCTATAATGACGTGGCCTACCATGCCGCCGCCCGTAATTATGATGGTATTCAGTATGTACCTTGAAAAAGGCACCCACGAATCGCTCATCATCGTAAACAAATCCGAGAAGTTCTCCAAAGTAGGATTTCTTACGAAAATCTTAGGTGGGAACTGATACAATTCATCAAGCGGCTTTAAGCAGTTGTTGATTACCATGACAAGCGGCAGCACCATTGCCACTCCGCAGAACGCCATTATCACAAACAGCAGCGTATTGCCCGCCATTGAACGGTTCAGTTTCTTTTGCTTAGGCTTGAAAAAACGCCTCTTTTTATAGGGTTTCAAATAATCTTTTTGTCTGCTCATTATTCTCCCACCCTCCTTAACAATCTCTGTACTATCAGGTTACTGCCTACCATCAATAGGAACAGTACCGTCGCTATCGCCGAGGCATAACCCATTTCAAAACGCACCGTACCATAATCCATCAGGTGGGTAACTACCGTCGCGCCCGAATAGTTGACGGAAGGGTTGCCGGCAAGCTGTATGGATACGTCTGCAATCGCAAATGCCTGTGTAATCTGCATAACCGCGCCGAACATCAACTGCGGCTTCATCGCCGGAAGCGTTACATACCACAGCTCCTGCCAGCGGTTCTTGACGCCGTCCAATGCCGCCGCCTCATATAATGAATTGTCAACCGTCTGCAAACCCGCTATGAACGAAAGGAAACCTGTTCCCAAGCTCAGCCACAGCTGGACGACTATCAGGAACGGAAGGACGTATTTCTCGGTCTTCATCCAGATTACTGCTTCATCCAGTATTCCGAGTTTCAGCAAAATACCGTTTAAGTATCCGTATCTGTCTCCTGAAAGAATCAGGTTCCATACCACGTACGCGTTACCGCAGATGCTCGGCGCGTAGAAAATCAAGGTAAGGAAGGCTCTAAGCCACCCCTTAAATTCATTGATTATCCATGCGAATAACAGACACAGGAAGTAGCTGACCGGTCCCGTTATAACCGCAAGTATCATGGTATTCTTTAAAGCCTTTAAGAAGATATCATCTTCCAAAAACAGCTTTATGTAGTTCTTCCACCCTATAAACTCAGGCATTTCCAGCATATTATAATAGGTGAAGCTGAACGCAACGCTCATTATTACCGGAAGTACCGTGAAGAAGAAAAACATTATAAAATAAGGTGCAAGCAGCATATAAGATGCTTTGTTTCTTTTAATCTGATATCCGAGAGTCGCCTGTTTCTTAGCTATATCAAGCGCTTCCTGCGATATTTTTACCTCAGAGGTATTACCTTTTTCCGCCATTTTTATATCTCTGCCCCTTTCTCACTATTTTCCTGTATCGAGTCCAAGTTCTTCACGCTTATAATCAATTTCCGCATTTATGTATACAACCTTATCCATCAGCTCTTCCCTCGGCATCGCCGTATCCGTTTCCGTTACTACCGTGTAGAATGCGTTGTATACGTTACGCCATGAATAGTAACCGCCCGGCACCTGTGGTATTCCTTTTACCCACTCCATAGATTCTTTAAGAGCCTCAAAGTCGTCTACCGGCCACGGCATATTTAAGAATGCCTCATAGTTTGCAGTAGGAACTCTGGCGGCGGAACCCATCAAGCCTTCCATTTCACGTCCGTACATGGTCTGTGTCTCCGCACTCGTCCACCATTTCAGGAATTCCCAGCTTGCATCGGGATGCTCCGTATCCGCCATAATCATGCTTGCAAGCCCCGTGCTTGCTACCGAATGGTCTATGCTGCCGTCTTCCTTCACGGTTCCGGGTATCTGTGTGAAACTCCACAAGCCTGCAATATCCGGCGCGGATACCGCAAAGTTGTTATAATCGGTATAATCCGATATGATAATCGGACATTCGCCTGTACGGAAACGCTCCTGCACACTGGTTTCCTTATCAAGTTTGTAGTCCGTATAATATTCACAGAAATCTTTGAACGTGCTTACTGCAATATCTGAATCAAGCGCAGACGCCGCTCCGTTCTCCGTATAGTAAGAGCCGCCGTTCTGATACAGCAAAGATGCAAATACCTGCTCCGTAGCAAGCATGCCAAATTCCATCTGGTTCTTGGCAAGCACTGTCATTGCCACTTTTACGTCGTCCCATGTCTCAGGTATCTCCATGCCGATTTCCGCTAAGATGTCCTTGCGATAGAACATAACCGGATAAGTAATCGTCTCCGGCAGCGCGTAAGTCGCTCCGTCAAATGTAAACTGCAACGTCGCCGCTTCCGGAAACCTCGCCATAACCTCGTCTATATCCGGGAACTGCCCTAAATCCAAAACCGCGTTTCTTATTCCGTAATTAACAGGCGTATCATTGCCGGTATTCAGAACCGCGCCCGCGATGCCGTTGGTATTCGCAACCTGTATAGCCACATCCGGCCCTTCCCCTACCAAAGTCGCCTTTAATAAGGTAGACATATCTACAAGCTGTACGTTTACGCCGATTCCGGTCTCATTAGTAAAGTGGTCGTCTATCAGAGCCTTAATGACATTCGCCTGATCACGTCCTGAACCAATCCAGAGCGTAATCGACTCGCCGCTGCCATCGTCCGAAATGCTGCCGATGTTGTTATAATCAATTACAAATGAATAGAAAAGCCTCTGTATCTCATATCCCGCGCCCGCAAAGAAAGACCTGTGGGCATATTTAATCTTTACGCCCGGTGAATATACGTTGATCCTGTCAACCTGAAGCGGCTGGCTGATTACCTGCGTAATCCATGTTCCCAACGCCCTGACGTTTATCTTATAAGAAGTAATCGTGCGGACAAAGTACTCATTATCCTCAATCAAATCATCCAACTGATCCCTCATGGTAAGGAGCGCAGTCTTCTTATCACTGTTCTTGCCCGCTACCAGTTCAAGTTCCGTAAGAGCCTCGTTAAGGATAGCCCTAGCCTCTATAAGTTCAGACGTCAGGTTAGGCAGTATCGCTTCTATCTGATAGTCACGGTATGTATCAGGGCTTACGCCGGTAACTTTGATAACTTCACGGTAGATGCTGTTAAGCTTCTGTATGGATTCTTCTACCAGTCCGACTATATTTGAAAATTCACCAAGAACGGCTTCCATACGGATTGTGTGGTGTCCCTCTTCCAAATAGAACTTATACGCTTCGCCGCTTTCATCTGAAAGCACGTCTTCCCGCCAGCTCTGACCGTAATCAAACGCATAATCCGACATTTCCTCAAACGGCACCTCGCCGTCGATTGTTATACGCCTTGAAACATGCACGCCCCTGCTGAAATTCTGTTTATCATAAAGGGAAATATTGTAGTAACCTGAACTGCTTACGTCAAATTCCCATTCTATCCACTGTCCAACCAGCCGCCATGAATTGCCGCCGATGGAATTATTAAGAAGCACCTTGGAACTTGCCGGTGAAACCGAAGGCGAGGACTGGTCCTGCTGCGGATATAACATCTGCGAAGACGTCTTCGTCGCATATTCGCCTTCCAGAACTATATGCTCATTCGCCGTATCAGACGCTCCCGCCGCGTCCCATGCCGCCTTTACCTGTTCATATGAATTAATAACGCCCTCGCTGCTTAATACAAGCTTGTTTATCAGCATAGGCTCTTTCAAAGAAATCATGGAAATGGTATGCGTTCCCGCTTCAAAATAGATAGAAAGCGGTTCGGTAATATAACCGTCACTATCATACAGATATCTGCTCTGCCACTCCGGAGCCTCCATGGTAGTCGGCTTTACGTCATTACCCTGATTATCCTTCTCCCATGTCATGATTTTGACGCCATTATCGTCAAGGTAACTGTTCTCCACATAGTTGGTCCAGATTCTCGGGAATGTAAGCAGTGACATTTCCTGAAACGGCAGGACGCCGTCCACAAAAACACTTCTCTGGATATCCGAGTTTTTGCCTTCTACCGGATAGTACACTACGGACAGATTATACAGTCCGCTTTCCGATACGTTTACTTCAAACTCAATCAAAGAGTCTTCGCTTGTCAGAACGCTTTCTCCTTCCATTCCTTCATAATCGGTATACACCTCAGGAGAAGCCTCCATATCGCTTTCCTCGTACCGCACATATCCGCCAGCGGGTATCTCTACCACCCCTGTCGACCTGTTCATGGTTCCGTATTCCGCCATATAACTCTTGTAATTGGGAATGGAATCATCAATATTGTACGTGCTGATGATTTCATCAAAGTCGTCCATCGCCATGTCAGTCTTTGCATAGCTTTCCAGACTTGCCGTGGGAGACAGCGTTAGCGCCATAGCAGCAGCCAACACAAGCGCGATAACTTTTTTGCCGGTTTTCCTCCGTTTCATACTCATACCTCTCTCCTTGATTATTTTAGTTCTTCCCGAATCTCATAAGCCGTCAGATCCGGTAAATCTTCCAATGTTATTACGTTCTCATCCTCATATGCCTTTTTAAGCATATATTCTTCCGTATACTGTTCACTCAGAGCAAATATCGCCGTATTCTTTGCCACGAACTCGCCCTGCCACGTACACCACATTCCCCACATCGCGCCGTCTCTTTTAGCAAGTTCAGGGTCAAACACACAGCCGTTCTCGGACAGATGCACCATCTTTCTCTCCGTGCTGTAGTTGTTAGCAGCGTTTAAAAATGAATCCACCTGAGATGTATAGACCTTTTCGCCCGGATATATATCCTCGCTGACTATATCCACATACTCATCCCCCGGGTACCACTCCGCGTCCTGTCCGTTCCAAACCCAGATTAAGTTGTCCAAATTATATTCATTCGTCAATCGCTCATAGAGCAGTATGTATAACTTCTTATAGGCATCCGCTCCGGCGTTCCCCCACCAGAACCAGCCGCCGCTCGCTTCATGAAGCGGCCTCCACAATATCGGCACTTTCGCTTCCTTTAATATAAGAAGCTGCTCTGCTATCGCATCTATATCTTTCATCAGAAGGTCATAGCCTTCCGTATCCTCGCCGTTCATTATCTTGGCTAAGTCGATATTCGTATATTCCTTATAGAATCCGCTGTACCACTGGCCTGTCAGATATTTGGAAGGAGCGTTCCAGTGCCAGCAGAATGTGACTATGCCGCCATCGTTCCAGAAATTAATCGCAAAATCCGTTGAATGCCCTATACTGCCGTTTTCCACGCGTGAAGGCGTATATTCTATAAAATCCAGCCCCAAAACCGCCGGGGTCTTCCCGGTTGCCTTATTTATAATCTGAAACTCCTTGCCGTTATGACCCGTATCGCAATACTGCCCCGAAAGGAATTTCTCTCCATATATGTCCAAAAGATAGCTGTAGAGCCTTTTCGTTTCCTCGGAGGCGTTAGGATTGCTTAACTTCGCCGTAACTTCATATATGCCCTTATCAATCTCCTGCGACTCTGCAACCTCAAGGGCGCTTATGCGTATCCAGCCCCAGCTCTTAGTAAGTTCCACCTTATGCGTTCCAGTTTTCATATATATCCTTCTTATAACCGCGTCAGTAAACTCTTCGTCCTCATTCACTATTGAACCCACGCTCTCTCCGTCCACAGACACAAAGTTCTCTTTATGCCCGCCCTCGCTCGCGCTTATGAAATTCAAATCATAAAAGCCTTCTTCCGGTATCTCTATCGTGAATACGCAGCCGTCCCCGTCCTGCTCGATTTTATGTATGTATGAGCCGTCAGTTCCTTCTGAAAGCTGCGCATTTCCCAAAGTTTCAGCCTCAGACGCCTGCCATGTTCCGATTACTACGAGTTCTTTGACCTGCTCCGATACGCCGGCATCAGCAGTTCCCGAACCATCCGATTCGCTCAAACCGCCTTCCACGCCCGTCCCCTGACTGCCGCAGGCGGTAACAAACACCGATGCCGCAAGCAATAGTGATAGTACAGATAAGATGGTAGATTTGCGTAAATATCTTCTATTATTATCTTTACAATTTTCTACATTGCTTCTTTTCATTAACCCATTACCACTCTCATAAGATGTTCTTGTGAGAGTTTGAAAAGGTATACTTTTCCAAATTCTCACAAATATAATATTCAACAACGCATATTTCTAATTATCTTATATAGTTTATCACAAAACAAATCGTTTATCAATCAATTTATTGTAATTTTTGCATAAAAAGAAATAAAATTATGAGCATTCTGCACAAATCTCCCTATTCTGGGAATTATTTGAAAAGGTATACAAATAAATACATTTCTTTGTGAGTCAAAAGTTCTTCTTAATATTTATGAATTTATAGATGCATCATTTATAGCCGCAAGCTCTTCCCTCGTAAAATCAAGTTTTTCAATGCACTTTACATTTTCAACTATCTGTTCAGGACGGCTTGCACCTATAAGGACCGTAGCCACCGCAGGATTATTCAGCACCCATGAAAGCGCCATTTGAGAAAGTTTCTGCCCTCTTGCAGCGGCAATATCATTCAGTTTGTTAAGGCGAAGGCGCATTTTATCATCAAGCTTACTGCCTATCCATGATACGCCTCTGCCTATTCTTGAATCCGCGGGGATTTCCTTTAAATATTTATCAGTAAGCAGCCCTTGATATAATGGTGAAAATACCGCCAGCCCGACACCGTTTTCAACTACAAATTTATCCAGACCGTCGTCTTCTATCCATCTGTTGAGTATCGAGTATGAAGGTTGATTGATAATAAATGGCGTGTGCAGCTCCTTAAAAACCTTCATTATCTCCGCCGTTTGTTCCTTATTATAATTGGAAATGCCGACATACAAGGCTTTGCCCTGTTTTACTGCATTGTCAAGGGCAAGCGCCGTTTCTTCAAGCGGAGTGCCCGGATCAAAAATATGATGATAATAAATGTCAACATAATCAAGCCCCAGGCGTTTTAAACTCTGGTCAAGAGAGGCGGTAAGATATTTCCTTGAACCGTTCCTGTCACCGTAAGGTCCTGGCCACATTTCATAGCCTGCTTTGGTGGAAATACACATTTCATCACGGTATTGCCGCATGCCGACAAGAATTTTGCCAAAATTCTCCTCCGCGCTGCCATTGTAAGGATTGCCGTAATTATTGGCAAGGTCAAAGTGGGTTATGCCCAAATCAAACGCCGTATGGACCATTTCCTCCATATTGGAAAAAACGCTGCCATGCCCAAAATTCTGCCATAAGCCAAGGGATACCGCCGGCAGTTTCAAACCGCTTTTCCCGCAGCGCCTGTAAATCATTTTTTCATATCTTTTTTCATCTGCTTCGTACATACGAGTTCCTCCTTATATTCAATACATTATTCCTATGTTTTAGTTATAATACTGCGCCTGCGCCGCGAACATCTTGGCGTAAAGCCCGCCGTCTATGCACACGAGTTCGTCATGCGTGCCGTATTCCATAATCCTGCCTTCCGAAAATACTGCGATTCTGTCGCAGAACTTACAGCTTGAGAGACGGTGGGAGATATATATCGCCGTCTTGCCGCCGACTAAGGTATCGAACTGGCGGTAAATGTCGTATTCTGCGATTGGATCAAGCGCGGCTGTGGGTTCGTCTAAAATTACGACCGGAGAGTTTTTAAACAACGCTCTGGCAATCGCAATCTTTTGCTGTTCGCCACCGGAAGGCTCGATACCGTTTTCGTCGAATGCCTTAAATAATATGGTATCTATACCATTTTCAAGGGACTGTACTTTCTCACCAAGCCCTACCTGTTCAATTAAGGAATTAAGATTTAAGTCATTTTCTCCATTATCACTGTCATCATTGCCGTCGTTATTGCTATCATTAATGCAATTAGTTCTGATATTATTGCCGCTGTCGCTGCCATCGTCAGCACCGAATTTTCCACTGTCTAGGGTTATATTATCCCTAATGGAAAAGGCGAACAGCTTAAAGTCCTGAAAAACAGGAGCAAACAGCGACATATATTCGTTGTAGTCGTATTCCTTGATATTGACTCCATCTAAGAGAATCTCGCCGCTGGTGGTGTCGTAGAGCCTGCATAGGAGCTTGACAAAGGTAGTCTTGCCCGCGCCGTTTAAGCCGACGATGGAAAGATGTTCGCCGCTTTTAAGTGTCACGGAAATATCTTCAAGGACTTTGACGTCGCTTCCGGGGTATGCGAAAGAGACGTGCTTAAATTCCAGCGTATGCGCTCCTGCGTCTACATGGCGCGTTCCCTTTTCAATCGCGGGCGGATAATTCATAAACAGCACATATTCGTGCGCATATTGTATGCGCTCGATAAATTCAGTAATATCAAATATCAATCCGTAGATGAGGGAATAATGTAATATGTTTCCGGCGGAAAGCATCTGTGAGAAAACGCCGATGGAAATTCTGCCCGTGATTACCAGGATGCCAAGATAAAGGTAAGCAGCGGCTTTTCTTACCACATCAGTAATGCCGTTGATGGTATGCAGCGGAGTCCTTTTATCCGCCCTCCACTTCCAGACGTCCAGAGCATCGGACGTAAAGCCCTGCCATTTTTCAACCATCATGTTGTGGGCGTCGTAGAGACGGATATCCTTGCCGTATCTGAAATCCGTCAGGTCGTAGCCGAAGTAGCCAAAGAGACGATTAAACTTGGAAAGCCGTTCATATGTCTGAATATCGGTTTTAGCAAGTTTGCTGTTTGTGACGCCATTAATCACAAGCAGGATTGCAACAAACACGAACAACAGCGGCGCATGAAGAACAATAAGTGACACAACGCCTGTTATTTTAATTATATTTGAAATCATTTGGAAAATCTCAATGGAAATACCATATACGCCGCCGGAATACCATCCCAGCCCCTGACGCGCGGATTCTATCTGGTCTAGCGCCTTTTTATCTTCCGTAAGCTGAAAATCCAGCTCCATAACGCGCCGGCTCATTTCTTCCGTAAAGTAATTTTGCATCTTTTCATCGTACTTTTCCAGAATAACACCTGTTACCGACTCTAACAGTGATAGCAAAGAGCCGCCAACAGCAATTATGGCAGCATAAATAATCAGCCGCTCCACATTTCGCTCACCAAGAAGCTCGTCAATTATTAACGGCGTTACCATAATGGAGACAAAGGGCTGTATGGACTTAAATACGATATTAGCCGCACCGCAGAGGAAAAAGCCCTTGAACTTTTTCCATGCGGCAGGATAGAAATATCCCAAGGTATCTTTTGCTATTTTGTATATGCTCTTTTTAGGAGCGGTATCTTTAACTGCCTTTTTGGACTGTTCAGACATTCTCATACGCCTCCTTTTCCCTATAATACTGCGCCTGAATCTCAAACATTTCCGCGTAGGCGCCGCCTTTATTAAGAAGTTCTTCGTGTGTGCCGTATTCAATCATGCCGCCGTCCTTAAACATGGCTATGATATCGCAGAAACGTGTCGATGAAAGTCTGTGCGATATGTATACGGCGGATTTATTCGCCACGATGTCGTTGAAATTTTTATACAGGTTATATTCAGCTAATGCGTCCAGCGCGGCAGTAGGCTCGTCGAGAATAATAACAGGTGCATTTTTATATAACGCCCTTGCCAGAGCAAGTTTCTGCTTTTCACCGCCCGAAAAATCTACTCCGCCATCGTCAACTATTTTAAGTAACTGCGTGTCAACGCCGTTTGCAAGGCTTTCTATTTTCTCCGACATTCCGGCTTTTACAAGACATTCTTTTGCAAGCTCCTTATCCGTGTCTACGGGGCGTTTCATCGAGACGTTTTCCGCAATGGGAAAAGCAAAGACTTCGACATTCTGAAAGACAGGTGAGAAAAGCCTGTAATATTCGTCCCTTCTAAATCTGCGGATATCGACGCCATTAAGAAGGATTTCTCCTTCCGTCACGTCATATAATCTTAAAAGGAGCTTGATAAATGTGGTCTTACCCGCGCCGTTATGCCCGACAATAGCAAGCTTCTCTCCGGCATGCAGCGTAAGATTCAGATTTTTAAGGGCGTAAGTTTCAGAGCCTTCATATTTAAAAGAAACATTCTTAAATTCAAAGGTATAGGAGTCTCCGTCAGGGACAGGAAGAAAATCCCCATCTTCTTCAGTTTTCAAATCCATAAAAGAGCGGTAGTCGTCCACTTGAAGGGAGCGTTTCTTAAATTCACCCATTGCGTTTAAAAACTCTGTCATAGATGAAGTGAAAGTGGTGCAGAGTCCAAGATACAGCGTGAAATTGCCGATGTACATATTTTTATCTATGACGGTAAAAAACAGTATGCCATAGACTGCCGCCGTGGACAGCATCGATATAACATGCGAAAATCCGGAATTATATATCCATAGGTTACGGCTGTACAGCATTTTCTCCTGCTTATCCATTAGGATTTTATGGTGCCTGCCTAAAAGCCAGTCCTTCATGCCGAAAAGACGGATATCCTTAGCATAACCAAAATTCTGTGTGGTATTTGCCATATAGTCCAGTTTCCGCCATGTAGGAGCGAGCATATCCCAGACTTTGCGCTTGTCCTTCTTGACTGTGTATCGGAAGAACAGATATTGCACAATGGAAAGCGCGGACAGAATAAGGATAATGCGCCAGTTAAGAATCATTACCGCCGATAGCGTAATAACCATCGTAACAACCTGCACGCCGAAAGCATAGATGGACTGCATAACCCCTTCGACGCCGTTATCGTTGCCGTCTGTGGCGCGAAGCGCCTTTTGGTGCATATCGAGAATCTTCGGCTGCTCTAACATCTGATAGTTCATGGAAAGCGCCTTAGAGACGCGCTCGGTAATCATGTGCATACGCACATATGTGAAATTAAACCATTGTATGTTGTAGGTAAGAAGGCGCACAATAGAGACTGTTAAATCAATAACAGTCGTTATTATAAGCAGTTTTAGTAAGGGAATGATGTTTTTATCGGGCGAAGCGGCTTGCATCTGCACGATATCTATTACGAATTTCCCGATAAAGCTGGGAAGATACTGCGTCAATGAGTCCGCGACTCCCCCCACGAGAATTATGAGCAGAAGGCGCGGCTGGTATTGTTTTATCTTGCCCAGTATGTAAAATGAGTTGTTGATAATTCCGTATGTCTTATGTTCCGGCATGGTGCGTCTCCTGTGTAGTGGGTTGCTGCTTTATCTATAATTGAATATTATACTAACTCTTCCAAATATTTTTCCACATATTCTTCAAGAATGCCCTCTACATCATAATTTGGGGCATACTTTTTTGCTATGTCACAGATACGTTGAACCGTATCTATATTGTCTTCCTCTAATTCTTCTGCGATTGTTTCAAGCGTTTTGCCTTTTTTTAGTTTTCGGCAGACTTGCTCTATCTTGGCTTCAATTTTGCCTTCAGCTATGCCTTCCCTTTTGCAAAGCCTCATCGTTACCGCATAACTCATATACTCCTGCCTCCATTTCTTATGCTGTCTTGCCGCAAGCACTTCCTTATCAAGTTCTTCTGTAAAAGCATCCTGCGGCTTCATACTGTCAAAATATTTTAACAGATTAATAAGTTCCTCGTCGGCATCATTCATTTTTCCCTTTGTGTTTAAGAATATTTTCTCCGTTCCATCATTAAGGCGGATTGTGGTATCTTCGAGACAAAGGTTTCCAAAATGATATATATGCCTTCCTTTTCCAAATAAATCAAAGGTACAGATAAAGATTATGTAGTTCTTGCCAAGCTCCTCATAATCCATGCCCTTTTCAATCATGTTGATGTCAATAACCGCCTGATAGTAACGGCTTCTCAAAGGAAGTTCACCTGTGTTCCGCGTCTGCATCTCCACAGCGTAGACAGTATTCACATCATCATCGGCGTACACGTCGATACGAACTCCTTTTGCCCTGTAGTCGGGTGCAACTGACTGTTGTTCGTCTACAAATGCCAGCTTGCGGATTTTTATGCCTAAGACTATCTCCAGCAGTTTCTTACAGTGTTTCGGGTTGCGCATCACCTTACCGAACATAAAATCGTCAACAATTGTAAGTTCTTCGTACTTCTTTCTTTGTTTCTCCATAGTTTCCTCCTGTATTTTGCAGGAGTCTAACTTGAAACCCCCGCTTTTGTTATGTTGTGTTATTAGCATGGGATTTCTGAAAGAGAATCCATCATGAATGCAAGCGGATATGCCGCTGCATATAGAAAATAACTGATAAGCGCAGTATAACACATTTGTATTCAGAAATGCAATAGTAAACTTATATTTCCACCAACATAATATTACTTTTCAACTTAAATCTTGAAATTACGCCCGCACAATGATAATATTACTATGTCACTTACATTAAAGGCAGTTTTATTTATGCCTGTCTCAAAAATGTTCAAAATAGGAGGACTATTATGAAAAAGAAACTTTTATCAATTCTTGTTGCCTCTGCTATGGTGTTTTCCTTAGCGGCGTGCGGTAATGCAGATGCCGAGACGTCAGGCGGGAACAGTTCTTCAGGCGGTGGTCTTAAAATTGCCATTGTCTCAAGCCCGTCAGGAGTAGACGACGGTTCTTTTAATGAAGACAACTATAACGGTATCTTATCATTTATCGACTCGCATAGCGATGCTACCGTAACACCCGTGCAGGAGACCACAGGAGATACATCTGCGGCGGTTCAGGCAGTAGCCGATATCGTAGCTGACTATGACGTTATTGTATGCTGCGGCTTCCAGTTTGCTGGAATTTCCACAACGGCTCAGGAAAACCCCGATGTTAAATTCGTTCTGGTAGACAGCTTCCCTTCCGACGCTGATGGCAACACCATAGAAGTAGACAACATCTACGCTATGTGTTTCGCAGAGCAGGAATCAGGCTTTTTCGCAGGTATGGCGGCAGCGCTTGAAACAGCCTCAAACAAAGTCGCAGTTGTAAACGGCATTGCATACCCTTCCAATGTAAATTATCAGTATGGTTTTGAATGCGGAGTTAAATATGTTAATGAGACAGAAGGAAAAAGCGTGGAAATCGTAGAGCTTCCTTCATATGCAGGAACAGACGTTACAGGAGCTAACGTAGGCGGCAACTATGTAGGTTCATTCGCAGACGAAGCTACAGGCAAGGTTATCGGCAATGCGCTGATAGACGAAGGCGTTGATATTGTATTCGTAGCCGCAGGAGCATCAGGAAACGGCGTGCTTACAGCAGTTAAAGAGGCAAGCGGCGTTAAGTTCATCGGCTGCGACGTTGACCAGTATGACGACGGCGCTAATGGCGATGGCAACGTAGTCCTTACATCTGCGCTTAAGGTTATGCACCTTAATGTAGAAAGAGCCTTGAATGCGGTTGCAGACGGCAGCTTCAAGGGCGGCAACGTAACATTACAGGCAGACACAGACTCTACGGGCTATGTAAACGCCAGTGGAAGAAACCAGTTATCAGCAGATACAATTTCTAAGATTGACGCTGCATACGAACTGGTAAAATCCGGCGCAATCGTACCCGCTGCAAACTTCAACGGCGTAACGCCGGATAGTTTTACCTGGTAAAACTTTTTACTTGGTAAAAAAGTTCAGACTTAACAGTCTGAACTGCAAGAATTACGAAGTAATTCTCGCGGGCATATTATTAAACCTACACAGGCTGCATGGAGTTTTCCGTGCAGCCTTTTTTGTTTTCAAGAACGCTCAATCTTGCACTTTTTATTTCCCTCATTTATAATATGAATATAAATACTTCCGAAAGGAGTACATACATGTCTGACTACATTATTGAAATGAACCACATTACCAAGCGTTTTCCCGGAATCGTAGCAAACGACGACGTTACCATCAAGGTAAAAAAGGGCGAAATCTATGCCCTTCTCGGAGAAAACGGCGCGGGGAAGTCCACGCTTATGAGCATGCTTTTCGGTATGTATGAGCCTGACGAGGGCGAAATCATAATCCGTGGGGAGAAAGTCAAAATCGAATCCCCCAATCACGCCACGGAACTGAATATCGGCATGGTGCATCAGCATTTTAAGCTGGTAAGCAACTATACGATTGCCGAAAACATAATTATGGGCATGGAGCCTGTAAAGACTGCTTTAGGCTTTATTAAGAGCATAGATATCAAAAAGGCAAATAAAGAGATTGCCGAACTCTCCAAAAAGTACGGTCTGGAAGTAGAGCCGACCAAAGTAATTGAGGATATCAATGTTTCCATGCAGCAGCGTGTGGAAATATTGAAAATGCTTTATCGGGAAGCGGAAATACTGATTTTCGACGAACCGACCGCCGTACTTACTCCGCAGGAGATTGAATTTCTGTTAAAAATCATCAAAGAACTGCAGGGCAACGGCAAGACAATCATTCTGATTACGCACAAACTCGAAGAAATCAAAAAGGTAGCCGACAGATGCGCTATTTTATGCCGCGGCAAACTGATTGACGTGCTAGACGTAGCATCTACAGACACTAAACTAATGGCAAATATGATGGTGGGGCGTGAAGTAAGCTTTACGGTGGACAAATCCGCGCCGAAGTTCGGGGATGAAGTGCTTAAGGTGGAAAATCTTACCGTCAAAAATCAGGACAAGTTCAATGTGGTTAAAAATGTCAGTTTCACAATACACAGCGGTGAAATCTTCGTAATCGCAGGAGTTTCCGGCAACGGCCAGATAGAACTGGCAGACGCGATAGCGGGGCTTATCAAGCCAAGCGGCGGCACGGTCACGCTAAACGGCGTGGATATTACACACTATGCCATAAGAAAACGCAATCTTGCAGGAATATCCTATATCCCTGAAGACCGGCACAATGTAGGTCTTGTAATGGACTTCTCCCTTGCCGATAATCTGGCGCTTAAGAATTATTTTGAAGAACCTTTTTCCAAAAAAGGCATCATCAATGAAGATGCGTTCACAACATACGGTGAAAAATTGATTGAAGAATATGACATCAGGAGCAGCCAGGGCAACGAAACAATCGTGCGCTCCATGAGCGGCGGCAATCAGCAGAAAGCGATAATTGCAAGGGAAATCGAACTTGAAAGCGAACTTATGATAATAGTGCAGCCCACCAGAGGACTTGATATCGGTGCGATTGAAAACATACACAAGCAGATAGTGGCGCAAAGGGACAAAGGCAAGGCGATACTGCTGATTTCGCTGGAACTTGACGAAGTAATGAACCTTGCCGATACCATCGGCGTTATATATAACGGCGAGATACAGAAAATAGCCGACGCCAAAACATTAACTTCCATCGAAGTGGGAGAATTTATGATGGGGGTGGGACATAAATGAAAAAAGAGAAAAAGAACATATTAAAACAAATCGTCATGTCTACAATCGGGCATGAAAGGCGGCAGAGCTATATGATACCTGTTTTTACTATTCTCTTAAGCCTTATTGTCAGCGCTGTCGTAATCGCCTGCCTTGGCAAGAATCCTTTTTATGCCTATTACAATCTGCTGCAGGGTTCAGGGCTTGCGCCCAAAGCTTCATATGCAGGTCATAAAGGCATGATAACGGACTTTACCAGCTTTTTAAACGCTTTAACTCCCATGCTTTTTGCCTCGTTATCGGTAATAATTGCGCTCAAATGCGGATTATTTAATATCGGCATTTCCGGTCAGATGCTGGCGGGTGCTTTTACCGCCACAGTTTTAGTGGGATACTCTTCTCTTCCTTCCGTTATCGCCAAGCCCCTTGTAGTCGTTATCGGATTTATGATGGGCGCTTTAGTGGGCGCGTTGGTAGGATATTTAAGGCACAATTTCAATATTAACGAAGTGGTTTCCACAATCATGCTGAATTATATCATACAGTACATAGTAAGTTTCTGCATTAATACGAACTATATAGACCCTGTTTCCAGACAGTCGAAGAATGTCGGAGCAAACAGCCGTCTTACGCTTGTAGATACGTTGATAGGAAACTACAAAATGGACATACCGCTCGGAATCATTGTTGCGGCGGCAGGAATCGCCATAACTGCCTTTCTGTTTAAGAAAACCACTCTGGGATTTGAGATTAAGGCAGTCGGGAGCAGCGTAAAAGCTGCCGAGTATGCAGGCATCCAGGTCGGACGTACAAGAATCCTTGCCATGATGCTTTCCGGCGGCTTTGCAGGACTTGCCGGAGTTACATATTATCTCGGCTACTTTGCATCAATACAGCCGCGTGTGCTTGCCAGCACAGGCTATGACGCAATTGCCGTGGCTCTGCTTGGAAACAGCTCTCCCATAGGGATAATCTTCTCATCTTTCCTGATTACCGTAATCTCTAAAGGGAGTACCTACATGAGTTCATCATCGGGCGTGCAGCCTGAGATAGCGTCTGCTATTACAGGTGTTATTTTATTATTCAGCGCGTGCGGCGCTTTCGTGAAATATAAGGTCAACAGATGGAAGGAGGAACATTGATGAATACCATTATTATTGACGGTCTCTCATTCGCCCTGCCCCTTTTCATTATGGCAATCGGCGGCATATATTGTGAAAAAAGCGGTATTACCAACCTTGCCATCGAAGGTCTGCAAGGATTCGGAGCTTTCTGCGGCGCACTTTTTGCGTACAGCATCGCCGGAAATTTTGCCGACAACTCCCCTATACCATTTTATTTTGCTATGCTGTTTGCATTTTTGGGCGGAATGTTATTCTCGCTCATTCATGCGCTTCTTTGCATTAAATTCAAGGCAAACCAGGTAATCAGCGGAGTTGTAATCAACATCCTTGCCATGGCGCTTACGGAATTTCTCACCAAGCAGATTAACGCCAGCATATTCGGCGCGGCGTCCAATAAATTCATACTCGGCGTTTCGTCAAGGCTCACAATCCCTGTTATATCGCAGATTCCGGTTATTGGAGCCGTATTTACGAATTTATATCCTTTTGAACTTATCATCGTGCTAATCGCTTTCGTTGCATGGTTCATTTTGTATAAAACCCGTTTCGGGCTGCACCTTCGCGCCTGCGGCGATAATCCGCATGCCGTTGATGCGGCGGGGATAAATGTAGGAAAGGTGCGGCTGATTGCGGTTATGGCATCGGGCGCGTTTTCCGGACTCGGCGGAATCTGCTTTGCCTACTCTATTTCGGCAAACTTTTCTTCCAATATCTATTCAGGGTACGGATATCTCGCCATAGCCGCCTTGATATTCGGCAACTGGAAGATAATGCCTACGTTGGGAGCCTGCATGCTTTTTGGCATAGCACGTTCCACAGGATATGAGGTTGTTAAAATCTTGGGAATGCCCAGCACATATCAGGATTTGGTAATGCTGCTTCCCTATGTGCTTACCCTGCTTATGCTCATATTCTTCAGTAAAAGGAATCGTTCTCCGAGGGCGCTTGGGGAAATTTATGATAAAGGGGCGAGGTAATAGTTCATAGGCAGCTTGCGGCTGTATGCTACTGTGGGTGGAATAAACTCGTATACTTCCACTTGAGGCACGCTCCCGCTCCGTGAAAAATCGCAGCGGTACTAAGTTCAAAGGCCGCTTTCGCGTCTTTTTCACTAAGGACCGGCGTTTTTCAAGGGCCTCAAATGAAAGTATATGAGTTCATTCCGCATATATGCTGTGAATAGTAGTCTTATGCTGGGATATTTAGAAATTGTGGCTTGTGTACCGTCCTAAAGTATGATATGATTTACATATGTAGTTCAAATTGCGCTGATTCTGTAGTGGAAAATCGAAAACAGCGGTAAAATTGGAAATCGTCGGGAATCGAGGTAGTATGGCAGAGATAACGGTTGTTATTCCCAACTATAACGGAATAAAATACCTGTCGGATTGTATACAGGCAATAGAAAAAGAACGCCAATCTCCTTCAACTCCTGAGTTTGAAGTTCTGATTGTGGACGACGCTTCTACAGACGGCAGTTTACAATTTCTTCGTGAGCGTTTTTCCAATGTGAAAACGATTTCGTTAAGTGAAAATGGGGGATTCTGCCATGCTGTCAACGTCGGCATACAGGAGTCAAAGACCCCATATATAATCCTATTGAACAATGATACTAAAGTTAAATCAGGATTTATCGCATCATTATATATGTCCATTCGCAGTAATCCCAGAATTTTTTCAGTCAGTTCACAAATGCTTATGTGGGATAAACCGGAGCTTATTGATGACGCCGGTGATTATTATTGCGCGTTTGGCTGGGCATTCGCCAGAGGCAAAGGCAGAGCGGCTGCCGCTTATAATAAGCCCGCCGAAATATTTTCGGCATGTGGCGGAGCTTCTATCTATCGTGCATCAATATTCGACGAGATAGGATTATTTGACGAAAACCATTTTGCTTATCTGGAAGATGTCGATATCGGCTATCGGGCGCGTATTAACGGATTTATAAATTTATATGAGCCTCGCGCAAAGGTGCTGCACTTTGGAAGCGCCACCACTGGTTCACGCTATAATAAGCGCAAAACTTCTTTGGTATCAGCTAACAGCGTTTATATCATATGGAAGAATATGCCGGTATTACAGTTGTTATTAAATCTGCCGTTTATCTTAGTAGGCTTTTTTATAAAGTTCCTCTTTTTCTGTAAAAAAAAGATGGGAAGATTGTATCTGGAGGGATTATTGCGGGGACTTAGGCTGTGTATAGATAAAGAAGGCAGCTGCCACAAAGTAAAGTTCAAGTGGAAGAACTTCGGCAATTATCTTATAATTCAGCTTGAATTATGGATAAATCTGTTCAGGCTTATAATAAAATAATTGTTATTCTTGCATAAACGTAGTTAAATCTAAATTAAACAAATAAAAATATCTCAAATATTAGCGCCTGTAATGGGCTTACAGACGCGGAAAGGCATGGTTATTAATAAGATGCAGTATCGCAAAAATAAGAAAGGAAATGATATTTCGGTTCTTGGCTACGGTTGTATGCGTTTCAGTAAAAAAGGAAACGCCATAGACATCGACAAGGCGGAAAAGGAGGTTATGGCAGCCATAAATGCCGGAGTCAACTATTTGGATACGGCATACATATATCCCGGCAGCGAGGCTGCAGTGGGTGAGATTCTCAATCGTAACCAGTGCCGTGAAAAAGTCAGTATTGCCACTAAACTTCCGCATTATCTGATAAAGTCCATTGAAGGAACAGAAAAGATTTTCCGTGAGGAACTTAAAAGGCTGCAAACCGATTATATCGACTACTATTTGATGCACATGCTTTCAGATGTTTCCGTCTGGGATAAATTAAAGAAGATGGGAATGACTGAATGGATAGAAGAAAAGCTCTCATCAGGACAGATACGCAATATTGGCTTTTCTTATCATGGCAGTTCAGATATGTTTAAGCAGCTTGTAGACGTATATGACTGGGATTTTTGCCAGATTCAATATAACTACATGGACGAACATTCGCAGGCGGGCGTAGAAGGACTCAAATACGCCAATTCAAAGGGGCTGCCCGTAATAATTATGGAACCGCTGCGTGGCGGCAGACTGGTAAACCTATTACCCGAGTCCGCAAAAGAGTTGTTTAACAAAGACCCTGAACACCGCACACCCGCAGAACTTGCATTAAAGTGGCTCTATAGCCAGCCCGAAGTCACTTGCGTACTTTCAGGCATGAATTCTATTGAAATGGTAGAACAGAATATAGCTACCGCATCTAATTCACACATAGGCTGCATGACGGAATCGGATAAGCTGTTAGTAGAGCAAGTCCGTAAGGAAATCGAGCGAACCGTAAAAGTCGGCTGCACAGGCTGCGGATACTGTATGCCGTGTCCAAAAGGCGTGGATATACCAGGTACTTTCCGCTGTTACAACGCCATGTATTCCGAAGGAAAACGTTCCGGCAGAATGGACTATCTGCAATGCACGGCGCTGCGCAAAGATACTTCCAGCGCATCACAATGTATCCAGTGCGGGAAATGCGAAAGCCACTGTCCGCAGCATATTGAAATCCGCAAAGAATTGAAAAATGCGGCAGGCGAACTGGAAACGCCGCTTTACAAGCTGGCAAAAGGTGCTGTACGGTTGTTTAAGTTGTGGTGATAAGTAACCGCGCATGGACACATATACTTCCACTTGAGGCACGCTCTCGCTCCGTGGAAAATCGCAATGGTACTAAGCTCGAAAATACCTCGCTAAGTACCAGCGTTTTCCAAGGACCTCAAGAGGAAGTATATGTGTCCATGCGCCTAACAACTAAACTATTTTAACAGCTTTTTATTAAAATTAAATTACAAATCGTAGTACATCTTAAATTCCGCGGGATTGGGAATCTGTTCCATCTTCTTTAACTCGCTGCGTTTACGCGCTACCCAGATATCAATTAAGCGCTGGGGGAATACGCCGCCTTTAGTCAGATAGTCGTGATCTGCTTCCAATGCGTCTAATGCTTCTCCGAGGGATTTCGGCAGTCCTTTGATTTTCTTCTGCTCTTCTTCTGAAAGCGTATACAGGTTAAAGTCATACGGTCCCCAGCCGTTCTTTTCCGGGTCAATCTGATTTTCGATTCCGTCCAGACCTGCCATCAGGATTGCTGCATATGCAAAATACGGATTTGCGGTTGCATCAGGATTACGCAGCTCAAATCTCTTTGTTTCAGGTGTCTTGGCATATGCCGGAATACGTATAACCGCGCTTCTGTTTGAAGTCGCATATCCTACGGTAACAGGTGCTTCAAAGCCCGGCACCAGACGCTTAAAGGAATTAGTAGACGGGTTGGTGAACGCGCACAATGAAGCTATATGTTTAAGCAGTCCGCCCATAAAATAATGCGCCGTGCGGCTTAATGACGAATATCCGTTTTCATCATAGAACAGCGGCTTTCCGTCCTTCATAAGCAGCATATGTACATGGAGTCCGCTTCCTGCTTCCTGATATATCGGCTTAGGCATGAAGGTCGCCGTCTTGCCTTCTTTTGCCGCAATGTTCTTGATGATATATTTGATAATCATGGTATTATCAGCCATAACAGGCATATCGGCAAGTTCCACTTCTATCTCCATCTGCCCGGGACCGCCCACTTCATGATGATGATATTTCACTTTAATGCCCCAATCTTCCATCATCATACACATACGGCTCCGCAAATCATATCCGACATCTTGGGGCGCTGCTACATGATATCCGCCTTTTGCCGGAACTTCGTATCCGTTATTTCCCGGTACGTCCAGACTGCAGTTCCAATCCGCCTGTCTGGTATCAATTCGATAACCGCACTGTTTCTGTGTCACTTCATAACGCACGTTATCTAATAAATAAAATTCAAATTCCGGTCCGATTATCATGCGGTCGGCAATTCCGCTCTCCTTCATATACTCTACCGCACGCAGGCTTACATTCTTGGGATACTGGTCAAACGGCGTATTTTCGCCTTTTCCTATTGTACATACGTTGCCACACATAGTAAGCGTAGGCACATCTGCAAAGGGATCCACATAAGCGGTATCCGGATCAGGCAGGAATACCATATCGCTCTTTTCAATAGGCGCATAGCCATAATTAGAGCCGTCAAATCCTATGCCCTGCGTAAATGTGTTTTCTCCAAACCGCTCCACAGGAATCGTGATGTGCCGCCAGCGTCCGTCAATATCCGTCATTTTAAAATCAATCATGCGGATTTGATTCTCTTCACACTTCTTTCTGATTTCTTCAATTTTGTTCATGTTTTCACCTATACCCTTCCCTTAGTATGAGTAATATTCGTATTTCTTCCACAAATACAAATATCTAGTAAAATTGTACCATAAATCCGTGTATCTGGATAGAGTTTTCGGAAATATTTACCTATATTTATCAACAGTTCAATCAACCTTGGCATAGATAAATTTACACGTCTATTTGCCTAAAGCCTATATTGATATCCAATTCAGTTTATTCTATATTAATAAAAGTTAATATAAATTTAATCGCAATATAGGCTCTATTTACTTGACAAATAATATATTAGCATTAAAATATATTTTTATACGGTTATTTTAGGGGGCTGCAAGAGAATGTACAAATTTTTTATTTGCTTTATTGCCGGGATTGGCGCAGGGCTTGGAACAGGATTTGCCGGAATGAGCGCCGCTGCCGTAATTTCACCCATGCTTATTACATTTTTGGATTTTCCGGCATATGAAGCGGTCGGAATCGCCTTAGCAAGCGATGTTCTTGCAAGCGCCATAAGCGCATACACATATGGTAAAAATAAGAATCTCGATATACGCAACGGCTTAGTCATGATGATTACTGTTTTGTTGTTTACCCTGGTCGGAAGCTTCGTTGCAAGCCTGCTGCCAAATACAACTATGGGAAGCTTCTCCGTATTTATGACACTGCTTCTCGGTATCAAATTCATCGTCAAGCCGGTTATGACTACCAAAGAAGCCATGCAGTCTGTCAGTCATAAGAAACGCATCGTCCAGTCGATTATATGCGGAAGCGTCGTAGGCTTTATCTGTGGATTTATCGGCGCAGGCGGCGGAATGATGATGCTGCTTTTATTGACAGGTATTTTAGGATATGAACTTAAAACCGCCGTTGGAACCAGCGTATTCATTATGGCATTTACCGCTTTTACAGGCGCAGTCAGCCATTTTGCCATCGGCGGCATGCCCGATATATTGTGCCTAATTTTCTGCGTGGCTTCTACTCTGCTCTGGGCAAGAATTGCCGCCAAATTCGCCAACAAAGCAAGCGCTGCCACACTAAACAGGGCTACAGGAGTCGTGCTTGCGGTCTTGGGAGCTGCGATTTTAGTGGTTAATTATGTATAGGAGCTTACCTTATTTGTCCCAATACTTTAAAATTAAGACAAATCTTAAAAATATCATGATTATGTAATTATCAATGCCGGATTACTTATCAAAGCATCAACTATCGGCTTGTAGACTGCCCTGTCATGGACTTCCATAAATGCTTTTTAAAATTTTGGTACAATAATAACGATAAAATCTCTAGGGGGTCAAGTGAACCCCCTCTAAAAGTTCCATAAATAAAGGATTCCCGGCAAAGTATGTATCATATAACTTCCTGCGGGAACATGTTTTCTTCATATTGTATTCTTTCGCCAAAAATAAAACTCGTTCTAAAAACAAACTATGATTGGCTGTTGTTACAATTAATGGTATTCATCCATCCATTCATTTATAAAATTTGATATATTAATCAAATCATAATCCTCACACAACTTTCCTTTTTCTATGGTATTTTTCAAGTTATTAATTTCCTCCTTGAAATCCAAACTTGTTTCACCTTTTACTACTAAATAATTATAATACACCAATTTAACACGAAAATAATTAAGCAATACGCCCGTTACCATATACCGTCCGTTCACATTCTGCAAATCTATATTCAAATCAAAAATAAACTCGTCCCACGAATGTATACTTTTCTGAAACGATTCTTTAATATTGTTACTCATTTGAAAAATTATATTTTGCATAATATATATTCTTTCCATACTCGAATAAATAAACATTGAATAGGGTTTGTTATATAATTCTGACTCCATCGCACATCCAAATGCTGTCAGTGCATTTTCAAAGCATATACTCAATTTTTTTCTATCTTCTTCGAATATCTCTGCCTTTTCTAATTCTTTCATCTGTGAGATTAAGAATGGATTTGAGCCATGTATATATTTTTCTATAATACGTAATGCTTTAAAATAATAGTCACGTCCAACAGAATCATAATACAGATATTTTGTATATGGGTTTTTAAATAAATCTCCCCGAATTTCATATATGTCTACAGGTCTCCCCACTTTATACAAATATTGAAGCAGTTTAATATTTTCATCAACAATATATTGTGTACCATTGCTGATATTTTTCATTCTCTTATATCTTTTATCAATCAACTCCAGATTCTCTTGCATCACTTTCTGGTAATGCTCATTGTGATAGTTATACCATCCAACAATGAAATAATCATCAATGATTTTTTGTATGCAATCTGTAAATTTCAGATTAGTTCCAGACTGTTTTTTTAACATACAATTTTGCTCAAAATATATTTTTTCTAATGCCACCTGTGATTCCTTTATATCACAATACTCTCGGAATTGTGTCACGGGTGAAATTGCATATGTTTCATTTTCCAATACATTTCCATCTAGCGTTGATATATCATTTACAGAATCAATAGAAAAATATGTAAATAGTGAAATAATCAAAGCCACTGACGAAATAATCAAAGAAACAACGCCTATAACAAAGTTGCCAATATCTAAATTTCCCATAGGACTATTTATTAAGATATACACAGCAACACTAGCCATTATAAAAGTCACAAATATTGCTACTATTGATTTTTTAACATTTTTCATATATCATCCCCCATATCGTTTCTATAATCTCTCAGAGCCTCCAAGCCAGTAAATACACGGCTTTCAAATTCCATTTTTGTATTTATGATTTCATCTGTATCAAATCCCTGCTTGTCCAAAAAATTCTTGTACTTCTTATTAAATAGTTCAGCAAATGTATCCGCTGATATCCATTATCCATAATTAGTTCCTCCCCAATCTACTCGCACCTTCTTTGAGTCGATTTCTCCCTTGGAAAGTAAGACCACCGTCTCTATCCCCGTGGTAAAAGGGAACATATCGACAGCTACCGCTCTCTTTGCCTGATAGCCTCTGGCTGAAAATATCTCCAAGTCCCGTATAAGGCTGGTCGGCTTGCACGATATGTATAGAATATAATCTACGCCGAAACGTATGATTTTATCAAGCGCTTTTGGATTTATGCCGTCACGCGGCGGGTCCAGAATGATAATATCCGGCTTATCTTCTATTCCATCAATTACTTTAAGCACGTCGCCCGCAATAAATTCGCAGTTATGTAAACCATTCAATTCGGCGTTCTGCCGTGCGGCATCAACCGCTTCTTCGACGATTTCCACTCCGATTACTTTCTTTGCCACCGGAGCCATAAGCTGGGCTATAGTCCCGGTTCCGCTATATAAATCGAATACCACCTTGCCGTCTGCATATTCCCGCACATCGAACGTCGATGTGTTAAGCGGCGGCTTAATATAGTCCACAATATAATCTCTCGCCGTCTGATACAGCACTTCCGCGCCCAAGCTGTTAGTCTGGAAAAAGGAAAACTCTGATATTTTAAACTTTAACCCCAGCAGCTCCTCGAAAAAATAATCCTGACCATACAGAATATCCGTCTCATCACTCTGTACCACATCTGCGGGAGAATCATTCTTTGTATGCAGGATGCCGACGATTTTTCCCTCCAACTCTAAATCCAGCAGTTTCTGCTTGAAACCATCTAATATGCCCTCTTCCGTACAGCTTTCGTTATCTATATCGGCTATCCTTCCATCTGCCGCGTTTCCGTCTGCCGCCTGTGTCGTCGTTACAAGCGCAATCAATATTTCTCCTGTCTTTGCCGCCTTTCGCACTAAAAGATGGCGCAGATAGCCCTCATGCTTAAGCCTGTGGTAAAACTTTATGCCAACTCCTTGTTCCTGTAATTCCGCAAAGTAATCCCTGACGCATCTTATAATCTTGCGGTAATCTTCATCAACAATCTGGCATTCCGTAACGGATACTATATCATAGAAACTGCCTCTTTTGTGCATACCAAGCGAAAGCGGACCGTCTTTTACCTCATCGCCAAATGAAAACTCCATTTTATTACGATAACCGCCCTCCACTGGGCTTGGCTTAATCCCCTCAAAACTAAAGCCTTCCTGAGCTGCCAACACGGAATCTAAAAGCCTTTTTACCTGAGTTTCTTTTATCTTAAGCTGTTCCGCATATGGCAAAGACTGATATACGCAGCTCCCACATATCCCAAAATGCGGGCAGGGGCTTGTCCTCTCAAGGGCAGACGGCTCTAATACCTCTAACAGTCTGCCTTCCGCCCTGCCTTTTCTGACTTTATTTACCGAGCATCTTACTTTTTGGCCTGTCAGCGCATTTTTCACGACGCAGATTCCTTCTTCCGTCTCCACTATTCCCTTATTGGGAAAATCCACCCTCTGCACAATTCCTTCAACAATACTGCCCTTTTTCATGCGGCTCTGACTCCTTAATTCATATTAAAATATATAGATAATTGATAAACTCGTGACAGCACATGGCAGCTGCAATTATCTGAGAAATAAATACGGGACGCACCGCCTACGTCCGGCACGTCCCGCTGGAAAATAAAACTATTAATTCAATTTTTACAAATACCGTCGCCTATACGGCATTAATTGTCGGACTATTTTCTTAACTTAGCAGCTTTAAGCTCTTATTCAGCACTATCCTCATCGTCCTCGTCTTCAAATAAATCATCATCAAAGTCATCGTCGAAATCATCATCAAAATCATCCAGATAATCCGGCTGCATATAACGATATACGGCATAAGCGATTGCCGCAACGGCTGCAACAGCTCCTATTATAGCCAAAATCCATACAATAACATTTGTTTTCTTTTCCTCTTTCTTTTTACCCAGCAATGCATTCACCCCCGTATTATCCAGCACTTCGTCCAATTTATTTAAAACTTCGTCCTTTATTTCTCTGATTTCAACCTTATTCATACTTATACCCTCTCTTTCATGTTGTTACGGAATGTTTGTACATCCGTTTCTATTGTATAATTATAATATACCACTAATTCACATTTTTTACTACATATTTTTTTATTAAGTTATTATACTATAACAATTATACCTTCTTAAGCTTTGCAAAACCCGCATACATGATTTTCTGGCCGGCTTCGTCAAATACTACCGTCACCTGATAATCCCTCGCTCCCGGCTCAATCTTCATTACCGTGCCTTCGCCGTATTTCTGATGTCTGACTCTGTCGCCCTGTTCATAGCCAAGAGAGCCTGTGCCTGATGCCGCGCCGTTTCCTGCTGCGGTCTGTGAAGTCTGTGCAGCCATTTCAGCGGACGCCCTCGTGATATACGGCTGGTCTTCATACGCTGTGCGCTTCGGTTTTACCGTGGCTTTAACCCTTACCGCCACTTTCGGCTTATCAAAGATTGTATCGACATTCTTACCAAACTGTCTCTGATAACTGCCTGCACCGCTGCGGCTGTAACTGTCATCTGTATCAACATGCCTATTATCAGAAAATGTTACCGCACCATTACGGCTATAACCTCTATCAGTATTTTCATACTTACTTCCAAAAAATACTATATCCTCATTCGGCTTATTATCGGGATTAAAGCTTAAATCCTGCTTATTCTGTGAGTATCCCGGCTCTGGCAGCTTGTTATCCATAAGAAGCGGCGGTATCTCCTTAACGAAACGGCTGACCGGGTTATACTGCGTCTCACCGTGAATCATACGCGAACGTGCGCATGTAATAGTCAAATCGTCTTTTGCCCTTGTAATCCCCACATAGGCAAGCCGTCTCTCTTCTTCCAACTCTGCCAAATCATCCGACACCGTCGTCATATAGCTTGGAAAGACGCCGTCTTCAAGCCCTGCAAGGTACACATGCGGAAACTCCAGACCTTTTGCACTGTGCAGAGTCATAAGCAACACTCTGTTATTTCCATCTTCCACTTGGTCTATATCAGCCACCAGCGCCACTTCTTCAAGAAATTCGCTTAAAACAGCCTCTTCATGCTGCTGTGCATAAGCCGCTGCCTTGCTTACAAGCTCATAGATATTTTCAACCCTGTCCTCTGCGTCTTCATCGCCCGAAGCCTCAAGTTCCTTGACATAGCCCGTGGTTTCAAGTATATCCTCAATCAAATCGTTGATGCCTACAAATTCAAGCTTGCTCCTAAATACCTGTATCATCGTGACAAAAGGCTTAATTTTAGAGGCGCTCTTGCCAATCGTCATAATCTGGTCTGCTTCGCGCATAGCATCATAAAAGCTGATATTCCTGCTATCGGCATAATCCTGAATACGCTGGATGGTAGTAGTGCCGATGCCCCTTTTAGGAACATTGATTATTCTTTTTACCGCCACATCATCCCTGCCGTTATCAATGGTTTTCAGGTAGGCAAGAATGTCCTTAATCTCTCTTCTGGAATAGAAGTTCACTCCCCCGACTACCTGATAGGGAATGCCTTTCATGATAAAACGCTCTTCAAGCATACGCGACTGGGCGTTAGTCCTATAAAGCACTGCACAATCGCCATAATCGGCTTTCGCATCAATCTTCTTATTGTCAATGTCCTGCGTAATATATTCAGCCTCTTCATACGCCGTATCAAAACGCCTGAAATGAATAAGGCTTCCGTTTTCCTTGCGCGTCCAGAGTTCCTTATCCTTACGTCCGGCGTTGTTCTTGATTACCGCATTGGCGGCGTCAAGCACATTCTGGGTGGAGCGGTAGTTCTGTTCCAGTTTGATAACGCAGGCTTCAGGATAAACTTTTTCAAAATCAAGTATGTTGCGTATGTTAGCGCCCCTGAACTTATAAATTGACTGGTCGTCGTCGCCTACCACGCACAAATTTCTGTACTTATCGGCAAGCAGCCTGATTAACTCAAACTGCGCGGTATTGGTATCCTGATACTCGTCAACCATTATATAACGGAATCTGTCCTGATAAGAGTTAAGCACCTCAGGGCAGATTTTAAAAAGCTCTACGGTTTTCACAATTAAATCGTCAAAATCCAGAGCATTGTTTTTCCTTAAAGTATCCTGATATTCCCTATAGGCTTTGGCAATACGGCTGCTGTTATAATCCAACGCGCCCTGCATCTCATACTCTTTAGGTGAAATAAGTTCGTCTTTAGCAGAGGAAATTGCCGACATAATCGTCCGTTCTTTCAGCATCTTCGTATCAATCGACAGCTTTTTGCAGACTTCTTTGATAATGCCTTTCTGGTCGTCAGTATCATAGATGGTAAAGTTATTATCATAGCCCAGCCTGTCGATATAACGCCGCAGTATACGCACGCATGTCGAATGAAATGTGGATACCCACACCTGCTCGCCCAGAGCGCATATATTCTTTGCGCGCTCACGCATCTCTCCTGCCGCTTTATTCGTAAAAGTAATCGCCAGTATATTAAACGGCGATACTCCTTCTTCCTCTATTAAATATGCAATCCGGTGCGTTAAGGCGCGGGTTTTGCCGCTACCCGCCCCCGCCAGCACCAAAACAGGTCCTTGTGTAGTTAAAACAGCTTTTTTCTGCTGTTCGTTCAAAGTATCATAAATGCTCATTATTTTATCCTGAAATTATATTCTAAAATAACTGATTTCCGCAGTTTCCGCAGAATTTCATACCATTTGAAGGAGTGCCGCAGTTAGGACAGAATTTCGGAGCGGCTTGATTTCCCATATTCTGTGCTGTATTCTGCATACCGCCGTTCTGGTTTCCATTCATTTGATTAACCATCTGTTGTCCGATTGCCATACCCATCTGGACATTTACCATATCCGCCGCAAGTCCGCCGCCGGCTCTTCCTTTACCCATGCTGTCTGCCGCCGCCATCTGCGTATACTTATTCATATCGCCGACCATAGCCTGTGCCGCAGCTTTCTCCTGCATCTTCTTGACTTCTTCCGGATAGGAGAAACTTTCAATGGTAAACTCGGTAATGGCTATGCCAATCTTACGCATATCCATATCCAAATCGGATTCAATGCCTTTAGCTATGCTCCTTGCATCAGCCTGAAGGTTGAACATATCGCGCCCCTCTTTAGTTATCCAGCTCATAAGCAGCTGGTCAAGGCTTGCGATTATACGTTCTTTTACATCGTCAACAGTGTACATCTGCCTGATTCCGGCAAGTTTATCAATCACAACTGCATGATCCGATATCTTACAATTAAATGTACCAAAAGCGCGAATCGGCATACCGCCGGGCAGTCCCTGCGCAGGAAGGTTAAGCGCATTCTTGGTTCCCCACTTTACCAGCACCTCTTTCGTGTTTATAAAAAGAACTTCCGCCCTTAAAGGCGTATTAAAACCGAATTTAAAACTCTTAAGCGTAGTCAGAAAGGGAATGATGTCCGATTCAATATCGTAGCTCCCCTCGTCCTCAAAAATGCCCTCCACCACGCCGTTATACATAAATATGGCGTCCTGTCCCGGACGAATAATCAGCTTAGAGCCTTTCTTAATCTCCTGATTCTGCCATTTATAGAACAAAACCCCTTCTCTGGACTCGTTCCATTCAACTACGTTAGAAAACTGATTTGAAAATAAACCCATCTGTAATATCCATGCCTTTCCATTCTATTAATAAAATATTTACAGTCCCATCTGAGCCTTTAATGCAGCAAGCTCATCATCTACTGCCGCTTTCTTGTTTTCGGCGTCATACTTTCTGGCAAGTTCAGCCGCGCTGTCCTTAGCAGGTTGGTTATTCAGTTCATTCATAGCATCCGCCTCGTCAAGCATCTTGTTGACCTTGTCTTCCATTTTGCTAAACGCTGCCAGATTGCCGCCGGCGCTTTCAAGCCCTGAACCGATTCCGCTCATTTTCTTCTGTGTTTCAGCCACCCTTACTTTTGCCTTAAGCATTTCCCTTCTGCTCTTGAGGTCAGATATATCCGCCTCCAGCTTATCGTGCATCTGGCGCATTTTCGCTGAATTATCACATGCTAACTCATAATTTCTGGCAAGAACTTCCTGCTTTTGCGTAAGCTCCGCTTTCTTCTCCAAAAATTGGCGCGCCTCGTTATCATTGCCTGCCGTTACGGCTTTCTTGGCATATTCCGTCATTTTGGCGATTTCAGAATCGCACTCGTCCAATTTACGCTTAGCCGCCTTTTCATCCGCCATAATTGAAGCCGTCTCCGCCTTAACCTTCGCAAAATCCTGCTCCAGGTTCCTCAGATACTGGTCAATCATTTTCTCCGGATCTTCACAACGGTCCAAAAGTGCATTAAAATTAGCCGCCATAATATCCTTAAATCTTGTTATAATCCCCATCTTGCCATCCTCCTTTAGACAATTAAATTATATTTTGTTTCATAACACATGCTATTAATATATTCAAACTACATCATACCGAAAACCAACCGGATTATTGCTGGCTCTTTAATATCTGCGCCTGCTCATTTAAGTTCTCCACAAGCGCTGTTACCTGATTTACGATATCCGTATTCTTATCACTGATATCATATGTTTCATTGGAATGTGCAGATACCTCTTCTATTACCGCCGAAATAGTCTGTACGCTTTCAATAATGACTGAATTAGCCTCTTCCAAATTGCCTACTACCGCCTCAAGCATCTGGCTCTGGTCGTCTGCACTCTGCGTACTCTGTGTGATTTTTTCAAAGCTGTCCGCAACCGTGGCAGCCATCTCGTTCTGCTTATTATTATTGTTCATAAGCTGTTCAACTGCGCCTACCGCAATGGCAAGCTTATCTGATACGTTATGTATTACCTCGGTAATCTTTACTGTCGCACCCTGTGTCTGATTTGCCAAATCTGATATTTCCGTTGCCACAACGGCAAAACCCTTGCCCGCTTCACCGGCGCGCGCCGCTTCAATGCTTGCGTTCAGTGCAAGAAGGCTGGTCTGCCTTGCTACGCTTGTAATAATTTCAATAATCGACTGCATGTTTTTCATATATTCTTCCAGTTCGCTTATATCGGTAACAACCTCGTTTCCGGCACGCTCTGAAGATTCTACCTGCGAAAGCAGCGTATCAAGGCTCTGCTTGCCGCTTGTTACATCGGTCCGTGCCTGCAGCATGCTGTCGCAGATGCTTGAAGACACGCTCTTAACCTTCTCAACATGCTTCTGAATCTCTTCCGTCTGCCCTATCTGGTTCTGTATCGCATCGGCGGTTTCATTCGCGCCTGACGATACTTCCTGCATGGCGTTTCTGGTTTCTAAAACAGCCCTGCCTAACTCTTCCATTCTCACGGTAACGTCGCTGATGCCGTCCGACATATTGCCGGAAACATTCATAATGTTATTAAGCAGCCTCGATACATTCTCTTTTTCCTGATTGATATCATCAAGCTTCATCTTATTAATCTTAGCTATGGTATTCGTTGCCAGACATAAGAAAGCCGCTATAATCAGCATAACTATATTTCTGATTTCATAAGTCGGCATCATTTCCGCAGGTATTCCCGCAGTGGTAGCCTGATATACCGTAAATACAAGATTAGCCACGAAACCGGCCATGGAAATAATAAGGCAGTAACGTACATCCGAATATAAAATAATGATTATATACATCGGGATTGCATATGTAAATGCTGTCAAATCCGTCGTAGTAAAAATTACAAAAACATAAAAAACGCCATATCCAACTCCCATAATATGCTGCATTACCTTATTGGCAGCGTCCCTTTTATACAGAACCCATTCTGCTATAAGCGGGCCTAACGCCAATACCGTAAATATTGCATAATAGCCTATAGTCCTCGAACCTTTGAACACCTCCAGCGCGTATGCCGCCAGCAAAGCTGCTACTATTACGCTATGGCAGATAACCGCCACTTTGTTTACTTCACATTTCTCCCTATCCATCGTACCGCCCTCACTGTTCTTTTTAATTGTAAATTTTGCACAACTATAGACCAATTATAGCATAAACCGCCATTCTTCACAAGTCATTATTGCATCGCTGCCGCATTTGGATTGTTTACTAAATAACGCTTATTACTATGCCGGCAATAATGATTGCGGCGCATACCAGTTTATGAGTCGTATTTTTCTCATGGAAAATGAAGCGTCCGGCAAGAATCGTCACCACGCAGCCGGACTGTTTTAACAGCGTCATAACAGTAACCCTGCTGCCGTCGATACCGTTAGCGACAAACAGCGCCCTGTCCGCTACAACAATAAGAATACTCAGAATCCATACCCAATAATTTTTAATAACGCTTGTTATATGTATCGGACACTTAGTTATAAGGATAAAAGCAAGGTACATGAGCATTAGAAACAACAGATACCAAAATTGCAGCTGCGAGCTGCTTATATCTTTCATAAGCAGTTTGTCAAGCAGACCTGAAACCGCATTGAGCAGACATGACGCAAATGCCATTATTATAAGTTTGGTTTCGACATGAGTGTCATCAGAAGTTTTATTGGTTGACTGTTTTGGTCGATATTTAAGGAACAAGAGTCCGCCTGAAACCAGAATAAGCCCCAACACCTGAAATACGCCCAACGTCTCCTGCAGTACAACCACCCCGAGCAGGGTTGCAAATAAAACCCTCGATAAATCCAGCACGCCGTACAGGCTGACAGGCATTTTGCTGATTGCTTTGAAACTGAACATCCATGCTATAAAAATCGCAAAAGATTTTATGGCAATATAAAAATAATACTGTGGTTCCAGCCCGACTGCGTGCCCCGCGTCCGGCAAAACAAAAATAAATGCAAGCGCCGTATATATACACAGCACTTCCATAGTCGAATTTTTCTCTAAAGCCTTCTTTTTTACTACTTCACGCGTTCCCTTAATTATTCCATAAAGAAGCGTAAACCACACCCACGCCATTTTATCTCTCCGTTTTATGTCGTTGTAACCGTTTTTATATCTCTCCATATAATATAGTAAATTTGCCATGATGGAAAGTATTTTTATGAAAAAGAAATTTTTATATTTGTTTTTAGCGGCGTTATGCGCCGTATCATTGCTTGCCGGCTGCGGCGGCAAGGATGATGAAAAGCCCTCTGATTCAGGCAATACGCCTGTAACGCTCAACGAGGTGGCCCACTCAATTTTCTATGCGCCTCTCTATGTCGCTATCGAAGAAGGCTATTTTGAAGAAGAAGGCATTGACCTAACCCTGATTACCGGGTTCGGGGCTGATAAGACCATGACGGCGCTTCTGACAGACGAAGCCGACATTGGGTTCATGGGAAGCGAAAGTACAATATATACTTATGCAGGGGGGAATACGGACTACGCGGTAAACTTTGCGCAGCTTACGCAGCGCGCCGGCAACTTCCTTGTAGCAAGAGAGCCTATAGAAAACTTTGATTGGAGCATGTTAAAAGGCAAAGAAGTCCTGGGCGGAAGGGCGGGCGGAATGCCTGAAATGGTATTTGAATATATACTGAAAAAGAATAACATTGATCCCGCTGCAGATTTATCCATTGACCAGAGCATCGACTTCGGTTCTACTGCTGCCGCATTCTCGGGCGGCCAGGGTGAGTTTACCGTAGAATTTGAGCCGCACGCCACATCGCTTGAAACGAAAGGGGACGGTTATGTCGTTGCATCTTTGGGCGAAGATTCGGGATATGTTCCTTATACCGCCTTTTCCGCTAAGAAAAGCTATATTGAAAAAAATCCCGAAGTGATCCAGTCGTTTACCAATGCCCTGCAAAAAGGCATGGTCTATGTACAGAACCATTCCGCCTCGGAAATTGCCTCCGTAATAAAACCGCAGTTTGAAGAGACGGATTTAGATACCATTACTACCATCGTTGAACGTTATGCCGCGCAGGATACATGGAAGTCTGATTTGATTTTTGAAGAGAGCAGCTTTACGCTTTTACAGAACATTCTGGAAGAGGCGGGAGAACTTGAGAACAGGGTTCCTTATGCTGATTTGGTTGACACGGCTTTTGCGGAAAAAGCTGCAAAATAGCAGTATTAGCTTTCAGATATTAATTAAGACGGCAACTCTGGTTCGCAGGGCTCCGTCTTAATTAATTGAAACATTTTCCTTATATATAATTACCTTCGCAAATCTGTTTTTCGTTATTTCCCCTTCGCCTGCTTTTCCTTTGGCTGTTTCTCTTTTGATATTTTCCCATCTGTATTTCGTTCCTGCATCCCGTCTATCATTTTTTCAATTAAAAGTTTCTTTACATATACATCGAAACTCAACATACATATAAATGAAAAGGTCTGCAGAAACTCCCTGCTTTCTTCCGGCGCGTCCTTGAAGGTTTCTTCAGAGATCTGAAACTTCTCTTTTACGTCATTCTTAAGCGCTTTAGTCTGCTCCTGCTCAAGCCCGAACACGGTCTCATATATTTTTTCCAAATCAAAATCTTCATCCGTGTCAAAAAAATTCTTCGTAATCGGTTCAAGCAGCGCCTGTATATCACTAATGGACAGGATTCCTTTATAATAATATATAAATACCAGCAGCATCACATGCTCTTTGGAATATTTTTTCTTTACAGGGGGCGGAAGAAGGTCGTTTTTCGCATAATTATTAATCATTGTCTTAGTGAGTATCTTATCCTCGCCCGGATTTCTCGTTGACTTCTTCAAGCGGGATTCCATAAAAGTCGTCACCTGATCCATATATAAGTCAATATTGGGAATATCCTCCGCCTTGATATACGCGATTCTATCCAGACTGCTAAGAATACTGTTAAGTAAATCTTCCGTACTAATCGTCATGCCTTACCATGCCTTTCTTTTTACACGCCGCCGCGGCGGCGTTTCTATATATTACATTATATAGTTTTTATTACTACATGGCAAGTGTTTTGATGCAAATAGGATTTCATTATTATTCGTAGTCTTTGAAGGGCATGGACTCATATACTTCCTCATGAGGCACGCTCTCGCTCCGTGTAAAATCGCAGCGGTACTAAGCTCGAAAATACCTCGCTGAAGTACAAGACCACTTGCAGTGGTCTGCGTTTTACAAGGACCTCAAGAGGAAGTATATGAGTCCATGCCATATTCAAGCACATATAAGCCGTAATTAAATCCTTACATCTACGACTGTACCGCTTTCTCTTTCTGCTCCATTTTTATGTTCTCTATTTTCCGTGTTTTCGGTGCTTTCTATTTTCTTCTCTGAGCCGGTTTCTTCCGTCTCCTTCGCTTCCTGCTCTGCGTCTGCTTCTTGTGCCGCTTTTGCATCATGCTCTGAATCTGCGGCTTCTTTCAGGGTTTTATTTGCCTTGCTTAATGTATCAAGCTGTGATGCCGCCGCATTTTCCGCCTTTTTCTCTACATCCGCAAGTTCTTTCTGCTTCGCCGATGTATCGCCGTTACGGGCTGAGTCGAGTTTTATTTCCATCTCTAATACTCCTGCTCTGCCTTCCATCTTAGCTGCCACGCTACCCTGCTTAGCTGCCTGTTTCATAGATACGTCCGCCGAAATCATAGCTTCCATGCTGCCTTGTGAAATTCCGTTCGCATTTTTATTGCCTTTAGAGTTTTCCATTGCAGAAGCAGTATCAAATATGTTCTCTGACTCCGCTTTTTCCTGCTGTTTCTCTTTTCTTAACTCAATCTGACGCTGACGAAGCTGCATGTTCAAATCGTTAATCTGTTTCTGTATCTCCTGACGCTTCTTCATTTTTTCTTCGCCGCTCATTTTGGTATCGGCAGCAATCTCCTGCAGACTTTTCTGCAAATCTTCAATCTGCCTTTTGAGATTTTTACTAATAAGGTCGTCTTCCTGTCCTCCCGGCATCTGCCCTGCCTGTATATTGACTCCACTAGTCACTCCATTAACATTCATAGCTTTCCCTGCCCCTTTCTGAACATATATACTATGTAATCTCAGAACTCATTTAGTGTTCGTGTTCCACCCTACACTTTATCTTTCGGAACATCGTTTTCATCAATTAACCCAAATGTTGTGAAGCGCATATTTTATGTTGTGAAGGTGTCTTTTCATACTTTCTTTTTTAATAACGTTAAAAAGGGGACGATAAACTCGTCCCTTTAAGTTTCCTCTTAATTGGTGGGAACTCACCGCTTTTTTAGGTTCTCTCTTTATGGTGGAGACTCACCATCTGTACTTTTATTATACACAATACTTCTATCATACGCAATATAATTTTTAAACCAACAAGCAGTTTCCGGAAATATTGTAAGTACAGTCTATTGAACCCAGCATTATTATGTTAAATATTTTATATAATATTCTTTAAAATTAAAATGAACACCCATATAACGTCTTAAAAGCTCTTCATTCAGACAGCAGCAGCATAACCGTAAGCACAAATTCTTTTCCGTTCTGCCCTATATCAATATCACCGCAGTATTTCCGCGCTACCTTGCGGATATTGGAAAGTCCAAAACCGTGCATACCGTCAGCTTTAGTGGTTATCGGCAGCCCGCTTTCTTTGTCAATCTGCCTTATGCCGCTTAAGGAGTTCTTTATTTCTATCATATAGGCGTTATTTCTACGGTAGGAAAGTATATGAACATATGGCTCTTCACATTCCTTCGCCGCCTCTATCGCGTTATTCAGCGCATTATTTAATATTATGCTGATGTCAAAAGCATTAAGTTTCGTATCCTCAGGGTAATAAAATTCATATTTAAAATCAATTTTATTTTCTTCCATTTCCTTTTTCTTTTCTGTTAAAATAACATCTGTTACAGGATTGCCGCTCTTTACCTTATCATATAATGACGTATCACATACACTCTCCTTTAACTGCGATACATATTCTTTTGCCGTATCGTTTCCCGCATACAGTTTCTCTAAAATCATCACATGATTAGCCATATCATGCTTTATCCCACGTATATCATGATACAGTCGCTCCACTTCTTCAATATGCTTCTTGGTATCTTCAATCTGCCTTGCAAGTACAGCCTCTTCCTTTTCAATCCTCTGATGGTCTTTTATCTTCTGATATATTATGATAACGGTAATTATGGTGGCAAAAGCTACCGCCTGATGTATAAACAGGATTATATTATAGCTGTAATGATTATCCCAGATATACTGATGCAAATCCTTTTCATACATCCCTGTAAAAAACTTGAACAGAAACCTGCCGTCAACTAGCGAAAGCATCGGTGCAAGCATTAACGCCAGCTCCTTCTTTGTCATATTTTCGCCCTTATATACATACACCTTATGCAAAAGGCGTATTGAAGCCGCCATAACCAAGAATTCCAGCACGATACTGCCTATTTCCATAACCACATAAAGCGCAAACTGTATGCGCGCAGAGCCTTGTACGATGGGAAGCATTAATGATAAGTCAAAATAAGTATTCCATAAAGACAGGACTATTCCTGATGATATCCATTCAATCAGATAAAATAGCACGGCAAGAAATACTTTCTGCCAAACATTTCTTTTATCGATAAAGTACATAGCGATAAATGTCGCCGTCACGCCGATTGCCGATGAGATACTTCCGCCAAGCGGCTCCGGAAACACATATATAATAAGCATTACGACCGTATAGACTATTCCCACAAGCCTTGTATTCCTCTTATCCGGCATAAAAGGCTTAACAAGCCGGTAGAAAAATGCCCCCATCATGCACTCTTCAATAACGTCTGCTATAGTTGTGACCACCAACCAGTAAATTTCACTGACTTCCATATCCTTTGAATCCTTTCTCAAACAGAGTTCAGGCAAAATGAATAAAATAAGGAGCGACTTACCGCTTTTCAGGCATGGAGCTCCGTTTTTATTCATTTTGCCTGAACTCGTGACAGCACATAAATAAAACAAGCGCGACTTACCGCTTTTCAGGCATGGAGCTCCGTTTTTATTCATTTTGGCTTAACTCGTGACAGCATAAATTACATGGAATTACCTCTTTGATTATACTTCAAATATTTCTTCACAAACTCATGGTAATTCCGCTTCGCCATAAGCGCGCTGCCCTTTTTAAGCCAGACAGTTGCCGCGTTATATTTTATTACATATTTGAAATTAACAAGATATGCCCTGTGTGTTCTGAAAAAATCGTCTCCCGCCTGCTTCTCCAAATCCGAAAGCTTTCCGTAATATTCAACGTCTTCTTTCATGGTATGAATGGTGACTTTTCGATTAAATACCTCTGCATAAACAATATCGGATACGGGAATCTTCACGGTAGTGCCGCCTACTTTTATCATGCAGCAGTTTTCGTGTGGTTTAACATGGTTTACCGTTTCAGTTACGTGCGTTATTTTATTCTCTGACAGCTCATACTGCTCTACTGCATTTTTAAGCACCTGCGCAAATTTTTCGTCTGTAAAAGGCTTTACAATATAATGGAACGCGCCCACATCAAACGCCTGGAACACATACTCCTCCATTGCCGTTACAAAAATCAATATCGTATTTTTATTATACTCACGCAGCTTTCTTGCCGTATCCATTCCGTCCATATCAGGCATCTGTATATCCAAAAACAGTATGTCGGGCTTAGTCTGCACCGACAGCAGTTCTTCGCCTGAGCAGAACAATAATATCTCTGTTTGGGGATAAAGTTTTAGAATTTTCTCTTTAAGCAGCTCCCTTACTTCCCTTTCATCATCACATACCGCCACACGCATTGCATTAAAGCCCCCTGTCGTTTGTTTGCTTTTTCTTCCAACCATGTATACCGTGCATAATTTCCGCTCTCCCAATTACCATTTTTGAGACTTTTTCATTTTCATCAAAATAGAAGCACACGCAGCTATTTCCATCCTCCACATAATAAAATTCTCCATAACCATCCAGCTTCAATCCCTGATAACTCTTGCGGTATACTTCTTCAATGGCGCTTTTATCCGTGCCAATCCCAATTTCCTTGCTTCCAAACCGATATTCCGGACTTGTCAATTCCATTATGCTCAAAGAATAGCCTCCACTTTTTCGTTGCTTATTATCGCGAAAAACAAACAAACGTCCATCATCATATTCAACTTTAATAAGAAAGAGAGTAACATCAAGCTTTTCCCTTCTTATACTTTCCGGCTCACCGTTTATTGCTATTAAATCTTCATACTCTGTACTATCTGTGTTGGCAATAACTGAATAATAATCCTCACAATAAGTTGTGTAATATTCATATTCTTTTAATCCGCTCAATGCTATCAAGCTTAATACACCTATAAATAATGCTGCTATTATGATTACGCCGCATATAATTTTCTTTCTATTCTTGTTAATTACATTCGTCATATTTATTAGATACGCTCCTTTCATCATTTGACTCAGACGACTATTTTCTCATTTTATTCTATTTTTTTGCATATTTATATTCTATCATATCATGCAAAAACAAACTACATAAAAATCCGCCAAAAAAATCTCTTTAACTTGTAATTTGCAATATATCTTTATATAATGTAAAATTAGGATTGTAAACAATTTGTCACTTTGTAACTGCGAAGGCACTGAACAGTTACATCAATATTAATTCGATAATCATACGGATAAAAAATTATGAAAAAATCAGGGATAATTAATAAAAAGAATATTATCAGGGCGGCGTGGATACTATTTGCCCTTATCAGTATGTTCATATGGCTTCCGAAGATATATAATATGTTCGGGGCAGATAAGGAGAGCGTATCACAGTATATTTCACTGAATGACTCTTGGGATATAACGATTAATGATGAAAGTTATCTGAACGTTTCTTTAGATGATTTCGTTTTTCATGACTTAAGCAAGGGTGATGAAATCACCATGCAAAGAACGCTTCCGGATAACTGGAACATAACGGAGGGCGCATTGCGTTTAATTATCTGGCATACGGCTACAAAAATGTATATTGATGATGAGCAGATTTATGAGTATGGCTATGACAGAATGGCGCAGAATAAGACTGTCGGCAGCGGTCTGCAGTTTATTAATTTTCCCAGCGAATACCAAGGAAAGACTTTTAAAATCCATCTTATTATCACAGAAGACAATACTTTTTCCAACTATGACTCTATACGGATTTATGAGTGGAATAATGCGTATAAGCTTCTTATGACTGAGAATAGGATTCCTTTGTTCTTTGGCTGCTTTTTGATTATTTTCGGCGTTGTAATCCTTGTAATAACAGTATTTGCCCTTGCCTATTCCATGAAGTATATCAAAATATTCTGCATTTCACTCTTTTCGCTTTTTATAGGCTTATGGACTCTGTGCTACTATGATGTTACTCTGATTTTCGCCATTCCGTTGTATACAAAATCCCTTTTGGAATATCTTATGCTCTATCTGGGTTCTCTCCCTTTGCTTATCTATCTGTGGGAAGATGTAAAAAGCCTTAACAGTAAGTTATTCCCAAAACTCTACTGGTGTCTTTTTGCAGTCTATGTAACAGCAACCGCATTTATGATAGCGCTTCATACGTTTGATATCGTTCACTTTGCAGCAACGCTTAAGTATATACAGATACTCATTATCTTCAATCTTGCCTTCGCTATCTTAATAGAACTTATGAACCTCAAACGCGGCGGCGACATGTCAAACAAGCTTTTCCTGTTCGGCGTACTTATCATGTCCGGCTGTGTTGCATATGATCTTATAAGTTATTACCATATACGCTATATGGGCGGGGTTTCATCACTTGTACGCGGCGTATCGTCCATCGGCGTAGTTATTTTTATCTTTTTCCTCATAGGTTCATTTTATATCTCAATGACACAGAAGCTTATGCAGGAAAAAGAACGAAGCTTCCTGATTAAAAGCGCTTATACCGATGAGCTGACACAGATACATAACAGACGTTACTGTATAGAATATATGAATAAAATTAAAGACTCAGACTCCTTAGATTATACTGTTATCTGTTTTGATTTAAATAACTTAAAAGTCGTAAACGATACATTAGGGCATGCACAGGGCGATATCCTGATTAAAAGCGCTGCCGAAGTAATCGCCAAAACCTACGAAAGCTATGGCATCGTCGCAAGAATGGGCGGCGACGAGTTTATCGCCATCGTCAATACTGCCAATAGCGAAGAAATTGACAAATTAGCGGAACAGTTTCTTATGAATATAAAAGAGAAAAATGATGAAATCGAGGACTTAAATATGTCCATTGCATACGGTTATGCTTCCTTAAGCCCTAACGACACCGATATTGAAAAAATCTATCAAATCGCAGATGATCGCATGTACGAACATAAGAAAAAAATGAAAAGTGCGTGATTTTGTATTAGAGGAAATTACATACCGTAAACGCTATTTCCGAACAGTCATTGATTTTTCGATAATTTTTTTATAAATAACGCTTTACATTTGAAAACACATATGCTATTCTAAATAAGTAAACTATCAATTTATCTTAATATTTGGAGGTACTACAATGAACAAAGGTACAGTAAAATGGTTTAACAACCAAAAAGGTTACGGCTTTATCTCAGATGAACAGGGTAACGACGTTTTCGTTCATTACTCAGGACTTAACATGGAAGGCTTCAAATCTCTGGAGGAAGGCGCAGCAGTTGAGTACGAAGTAGTAAACGGAGAAAAAGGACCTCAGGCAGTTAATGTAACAAAGTTATAATTGCCGTTTCTCACATTCAACGGGATTTGTTTATCATCTCCCTATCAGAAACAACAATTAATCGGCATTACGATATGCCTTTTCATAATATAAATGATAATTTTATTTTTATTTTGAATATGCAATATTGTCATAGCAGATTAAAAGAAAAAAACCTGTGAATTACAGGTTTTTTCTTTTACATTCTATTGACTGATATAGTCAAGAATTTCATCAAGCTTCATGTCCCCGCCAAATAAATCCAGCGCGCTTCCTATAGTAACGTTGATTTTATTGTGTCCGAGTTCTTTTATAAGGCGCAAGTCTTCGTATGAATGTATCCCGCCCGCATAGGTAATTGGAATTTTATTCCATTTTCCCAATATGGCTGCAAGTTCTTTTTCAATTCCTCCGGACTTTCCTTCCACATCAACCGCATGAATTAAAAATTCATCGCAATAATCAGCCAGCATGTCCAAAGTTTGATTATTTAATACCACATCAGTATATTTCTGCCATCTGTCGGTTACAATATAATAGTTTCCGTCCTTTAAACGACAGCTTAAGTCCAAGACAAGATTTTCCTTACCTGTTTCATGCGAAAGTTTTTGCAGATTTTCATAATTTATGCACCCATCCTTAAAAACATAGGATGTGGCGATAACGTGCGACGCGCCGGCATCAAGAAACGATGCGGCATTGTCCGCAGTAATCCCGCCGCCTATCTGCAAGCCTTTGGGATACGCCTTTAGCGCTTTAAATGCCTGCGCCCTGGTTTCTTCATAAAATGGCGACTCCTTAGAATTAAGCATAATGATATGCCCGTTTTTAATTTTTTTCTCTTTATATAAAGCGGCATAGAACTCCGCGCCGCTTGAAGCGACAAAATTTTCCACAGCAATATCGCCCTTATCCGCAAGACTGCCGCCCACAATCTGCTTCACTTTCCCATTATGGATATCAATACAAGGCCTAAACTCCATGATTTTCTCCTTCTTAGGTTTCGTTTTTGCTTATAACCAGAGTTTAACCAAAATGAACAAAATAAGGGGCGACTTACCGCTTTTCAGGCATGGAGCCCCGTTTTTGTTTATTTTGATTAAACTCGTGACAGCACAACGAATAATTTACTTTTCATAAGACATAATAACATATGAACAGGAATATGCACAATTTCTGTTTTATCATATAAGTAAAGGAGTAGGATTATGAAAAGAATAAAAACATTGTTATTTGCTTCTCTCATGGTCTTGACATTTTCCATGATGACGGCATGCGGCTCTCAGGACAATGTCGAAGACAGCAACGGCGCAAACAATTCTACCGCAAGCAGCGGCACAACAAGCAATGCCGGCGGTACAAATATGACCGGTACTGCCAATACAAATAATGACAGCAATGTTAATTCTGTTACCAGCGGCGATAATAATACAAACGGCAATGATGCTGCAGGAGACAACGGCAATTCCGTAAGCAATGCAGTTGATGACGCCGGTAACGCCATCGGAAACGCAGTTGATGATGTTGCGGACGGTGTAGGCAATGTTATAGATGATGTTGTCGGCACGGGTAATGGCAATGACACTAACGGCACTGACACAAACAACACTGCTAACACCACAGGCACTGCCAATAATGACGCTGACAGCAACAACAGCGCTGGTACAACCAATACCGATGCCACAGGCACAAATGGCACTGATATAAGCGGCACAGGTACAGGCTCTGACGTTACCGGCAGCAACAGCACTACCGATGTCGGCAGAAACACGACTCGTACAGGTTCTTCAATGGTAGGAACTAATTCCCGTACGGGTTCTACTATTGGCGGAACGTCAACCATGAGATAAAACGGCAAATTATAAAATCCGTTTAAAACCTATGGCGCCGTAAACAGCGCGGCGCCATATGATTTCACATTCTTTCCACGATACCGCCATAACGGTACGCCTGTAAAAGTTCATTCAACTGATGTATGCTTTCCCTAAGTTCAGTCCCAATATCCGTATCGGCAATCTTCTGCCTGGTCGTACTGGTCTCTATAATGACCGAATCCGAAAAAATATCCGACTCGTTTATAATCGCTGATTCTGTAGACTCAAACGGTTCATGCGCTACAAGTCTCATTCCGTATGAATTTGCTACCAGCGTATATCCCGCTATCCCTGTCTTATCCTGATATGCCTTGGAAAAACCGCCGTCTATGATAAGCAGTTTGCCTCCGCATTTAACAGGAGAATCGCCTTTCTTTAACTCCACAGGCACATGGCCGTTGACAATATGGGATTTATCCGCATCAAGGCCAAATTCCGTCAAAATTTTATTTATAACTTCCTCGTTATCAAGCAGCCTGTAATAACTGTTCTTCGTCTCGGTATGCACTTCCTTTTCTTCTACGAAATATCTTTCAAAGGTCGCCATCTTGTCCTTGCCAAAGACCGGAGAATTAGGTCCCGCCCATATATACCAGATTATATCCTGACCTTTCAGCTTTTCCTGAAGGTCATGGTGGGAATAATAGCCTTTTCTGGCATATTGTTCCAGCACGTCATACAATGCCTTGCCGCTGTACTCTTTGCCATATACATTAACTTTACTGAAATTGCCTTCTTCATCCATCGGCATACAGCCGTGATAAAGCAAATTGGAATTATATACCTTATAAAGGCTGCCTTTGGCAAAGAGAAACTTAACATGCTTCTGCAGTTTCTCGCATCTGACAAAGGCATGGCGCAGACGCTCCATCAACTGTTCCTCTTCCGCAGTCAATTCATACGGTCTTTCCCTGTTTATGGTCGGAAAATCCGTATCCTTCATATGATATTCTTTCCCATTGATAACAATCGTTTTTTTATCATAATCTATGTTATTCAGCAAAAGCCTGTCATTCATGCCAAACTCAGGACGGCGCAAAATAAGCTGCCCTTCCAGTTTAAACTGCAAAACGGCAATTGCCTTGTGCATTTTCATATCCAGGCTTAAATCTTTGGTATCATAGTCTGTATTATATTTAATGGCAAAAATATCGCAGTTTGTATCCTTGTAAACTTCCATCGCAAAAGTGGCAAGCGGAATCAGGTTGATTCCGTATCCTTCTTCCAGCGTGGCAAGATTTCCATATCTCGCCGCCATCCTTATTACATTGGCGATACAGGCAAGATGTCCGCTTGCCGCGCCCATCCACACTATGTCATGGTTGCCCCACTGTATGTCCACAGAGTGATATTTGCACAGCGTATCCATGATAATATGCGGTCCCGGTCCTCTGTCATAGATATCCCCTACGATATGCAGATGGTCGATTACCAGCTGCTGTATCAGATTGCTCAAGGCGACTATAAACTCAGGCGCCCTGCCGATACGGATAATAGTATGGATTATTTCATTATAGTACGCTTCCTTATCTTGAATCTCCGCCTTTTCCGTAATCAGTTCTTCTATTACATAGGAAAAATCCGGCGGCAGCGCTTTCCTGACCTTGGAGCGGGTATACTTGGAAGAAACCCTTTTCGTAATCTGCACCAGTCTGTGCAGCGTAATCTTATACCAGTCTTCAATACTGTCCTCATCTTCCTCTCGCAGAACTATTTCCAGCTTTTCTTTAGGATAATATATTAATGTGGCAAGGCTTTTTTTATCTTTATTACTAAGCGTATTGCCAAATTCCTCGTCTATCTTGCGTCTGACGGAGCCTGAGCCGTTCTTAAGCACATGCTTAAACTGCTCATATTCCCCGTGGATATCCGTCATAAAATGCTCCGTACCCTTGGGAAGGCTTAAAATAGCCTGCAGATTAATAATTTCCGTAGACGCCGCCGCAATCGTCGGATACTGTTTCGCGAGGCTCTTTAAATACTTCTGCTCTAATTCGTCCATTTCAATCCCCATCTTTGCTTTCTAATTTTCTATAACGTCGCTCATATCATAGAGTCCGGCATGTTTTCCTTTAAGGAATTTCGCCGCCTGAATTGCGCCTTTTCCAAACACCGCCTTGGAATACGCCCTATGCGAAAAAGTAATCACTTCGTCCGTTCCAGCGAATATTACGTCATGGTCGCCTACAATCGTGCCGCCTCTTACAGCGCTTATGCCGATTTCGTTACGAGTTCTCTTTTCCCTTTTGGCACTTCTATCATAGACATACTGGCAATCGCCGTCAAGCTCTTCTTTGATGGAATCAGCAAGCGCCAAAGCCGTACCGCTTGGCGCATCTAACTTCTGGTTATGGTGCTTCTCTACAATCTCCACGTCAAAATCCGCTGGTGCAAGTATGGAAACCGCCTCTTTCAATATCTTTAAGAGCATATTTATGCCAAGCGACATATTGGCGGACTTAAGCACAGCGGTTTTAGCCGATATTTCCTTTACTTTGGCAAGCTGCATATCGGAAAGCCCTGTAGTGCATAACACACACGGCAGCTTTTTATCCGCGCAGTAATCAAGCAGCGCATCGACAGCCGAGGCGGTACTAAAATCAATTATGGCATCCGCCCCTACATCGCACTTGCCAATCTCCGTAAAGACCGGATAGCTGTTTTTCCCTTCATCATATGCGTCTATCCCTGCTACGACCTCTATCTCATCATCAGCTGCGATAAGCCCGGTCAGCGTCTGTCCCATCTTGCCATTGCAGCCGTGTAAAATCACTCTCACCATTTCCAACGTTCTCTCCTTTATAAAATACCGTAATTACAAAATGCCGTAATTTTTCATCGCGCTTTTAAGCTTCTCCAAATTAGCCTCTTCCATTTCACTAAGCGGCATCCTTGTAGGTCCCGCCTCTTTTCCCATAAGATTTAAGGCAGCCTTAACCGGAATCGGATTTACCTCGCAAAACAAAGCGTCGTATAATTCAATGGCACGCAGCTGTTCCTTACAGCTTCCTTCCACATCTCCGGCAAAGAATTTCGCACAGATGTCATGCGTCTGTCTTGGCGCTACATTGGACATTACAGAAATAACTCCCTTGCCTCCGAGCGACAGGATAGGCACAATCTGGTCGTCGTTGCCCGAATAAATATCCACTTTTCCCTGTGCAAGAGACGCCAGTTTGGCTATCTGCGAAATGTTCCCGCTTGCCTCCTTGATTCCGACTATATTCGGCACATCATTGCAAAGCCTTACCGCCGTCTGCGGCAGAATGTTGCAGCCTGTTCTGCTGGGTACATTGTATAATATAATCGGGAGTTTCACCGAGTCCGCTATTTTCTTATAATGATTATACAGTCCGTTTTGGGTTGCCTTATTGTAATACGGAGTCACTAAAAGCAGAGCGTCCACACCGTATTTTTCAGCTTCCGTGGAAAGATAAACCGCCGTATCGGTGCAGTTGGAGCCGGTGCCTGCCACGACCGGAATCCTGCCGTTTACTTTCTGTGCGCAAAACTTAATTACCTCAAGATGCTCTTCATGCGTGAGCGTGGAAGACTCCCCTGTCGTACCGCATACTATAATCGCATCCGTGCCGTTTTGAATCTGAAACTCGATAAGTTCTTCAAACTTCTCAAAATTAACGCTTCCGTCCGCGCTAAAAGGTGTAACGATTGCAACTCCTGCTCCTTTAAATACTGCCATACTAATCCCTCCAAAAAGTAATGAAATAATACAAAAGCTGACCGATAATGAGGTCAGCTTCATCATAATTGCTATTATAAATATCCCGATAGCGCCCCATCTTATTCGATGACAGTCATACAGCTATTAACTGCACGCCCAAGAAAAAATCTGCAGCCGACCTTTTCTTTCGGCATCTTTTCCTTTCCGAATACTTCATCTGCGCCTGCCGCATCCGTATCCATACTGATAAAAAATGCAACCTCTATCAACTTTCATTCGTGATAAAATCACACCTACTGTTATTAAAATATATTAACACCGCCATTCCCAACTGTCAATATGCTCTTATGCTTAATTCCGATTAATTCTGAATTTTCTTTCTATAACTTTTATTCCTGCTCTTCTTCCACTATCTCCAGCTTGCTTACGGAAACCTCATACGCAGTCCTTCTTTCAAGCTGATCTTCGGAAATCTTTTTCATATATTCCCTGCTCTGGATTCTGCCCCATACCGCGCAGCGGCTTCCCACCTCGAAGGTGCTGGCAAATCTGGCGTTTCTTCCCCAGCATATACATGGTATGTAATCCGACTTGCCGTATGGCCTATTGACTGCTAAGAGCAAATCCGCGATTTCCCTGCCAAGCGGAGTTTTGCGGTATATCGGCGCTTTGCAGATATAGCCGTCTAAATATATCTGGTTGGTCTTGGTGCTTTCTTCAATGTCATCGACAAAATCAAGCTCTCTTGCAAACACAGACAGCACCAGTTTATTCTTTTTCTCCTCATGGCGGTTGTAGGAGCGGAACTGTCCGGAAATACTGATTTTCATACCCTTATAATCTTCATTTACGTCAAGCAGTCTCTCAGATACCATAACCGGAATGATATCCGTGGAATCGCTCAATCTGTCCACGCTGATATCTACCATATAGAATCCTTCTCCAAATATCTCATGACTAAATTCAAAATCGCTTACGACTTCCCCCATAATAGTCACTTGGTTATTTTCAATTACCTTATCTGTCATTTCCTGTTCTCCCTTCTTTGTTAAAGAAACTTAACTCTTTAAGAATTTTTTCCGGTATTGTATTATCATTATATTCCTTTATTTGCAAAATAGAAGTGTCAACTGTCGCGTAAAGCAAGACTAGAATATAAAGAGTATAATAAATAGTATAACAAAGATTACCATATACTTGCAAGTTTTACTTTGTAGTGATATACTAAATAAGTTTGAAAAAATTATAAAATAAGTATAAATTTCAGGAAGGATTACGGTTATTAGTATGAATCAGGTAAGGGAAGACGTAAGAAATATTGCAATTATCGCCCATGTTGACCACGGCAAAACCACGCTGGTTGACGAGCTGCTAAAGCAAAGCGGCGTATTTCGGGAAAATCAAGAGGTTGCAGAGCGTATCATGGACTCTAATGACCTTGAGCGGGAGCGCGGCATTACGATTTTGTCAAAAAATACAGCTGTTATGTATAAAGGCGTAAAAATAAATATAATAGACACACCCGGACATGCGGATTTCGGCGGCGAGGTAGAGCGTGTCTTAAAAATGGTGAATGGCGTAATTTTAGTAGTTGACGCTTTTGAAGGTCCCATGCCGCAGACCAGATTCGTATTAAAGAAGGCTTTGGAGCTGGATTTGTCAGTTATCGTATGTATTAACAAATGCGACAGGCCGGAGGCGAGGCCGATTCAGGTAGTCGATGAAGTGCTGGAGCTTCTGATGGATTTAGATGCAAACGACGAACAGCTTGACTGTCCTTTCGTCTACGCTTCCGCCAAAACGGGTACAGCTACGACGCAGCTTACCGTAAAGGGCAAGGACATGACGCCGCTTTTTGATACGATACTATCGCATATCCCTGCGCCATGCGGAGACCCTGACGCAGGCACGCAGGTGCTTATAAGCACCATCGATTATAACGAATATGTAGGGCGTATAGGCGTCGGAAAGGTTGATAACGGAACCATACATGTAAATCAGGAAGTCGTAATCGTAAACCACCATGAACCCGACAAGCTTAAAAAAGTGAAAGTCAGCAAGCTCTATGAATATGACGGGCTTAACAAAATAGATGTAAAAGAAGCGGGAATCGGCTCTATCGTAGCGATATCCGGCATTTCGGACATTCATATCGGCGACACCCTTTGCTCGCCGGAAACGCCGAACCCTATTCCTTTCCAGAAAATATCCGAACCTACCATCGCGATGCACTTTATCGTCAATGATTCCCCACTTGCCGGACAGGAAGGAAAGTATGTCACAAGCCGCCACCTACGCGACAGGCTTTTCCGCGAGTTGAATACGGACGTGTCGCTGCGCGTCGAAGAAACCGATACGACGGAATCCTTTAAAGTATCGGGGCGCGGAGAGCTGCATCTGTCGGTCTTAATAGAAAATATGCGCAGGGAAGGCTACGAATTTGCAGTCAGCAAAGCGGAAGTGTTGTATAAGACAGACGAAAACGGCAAAAAGTTAGAGCCTATGGAGCTGACATATGTAGACGTACCCGAAGAATTTGCCGGTACGGTAATCGAAAAGCTGAGCCAGAGAAAAGGCGAGCTTAAAAATATGGGACAGGCAGCCGCAGGATATACCCGTCTGGAATTTTCCATACCTTCAAGGGGACTGATTGGCTACAGGGGCGAATTTATGACGGATACGAAGGGCAATGGCATCATGAACAGCATCTTCGACGGCTACGGTCCTTATAAGGGAGACATCATGTACCGCAAGCAGGGTTCTTTAATCGCATATGAGGCAGGAGAGGCGATAACTTACGGTCTATATAATGCCCAGGAGCGCGGCACGCTTTTCATCGGTCCGGGTACGAAAGTATATTCCGGCATGGTAGTAGGGCAAAATGGGCGCGGTGAGGATATCGAGCTGAATGTCTGCAAGAAGAAGCAGCTTACCAATACCCGTTCTTCCAGCGCAGATGAAGCGCTTAGACTTACGCCGCCCAAGGTTTTAAGTTTAGAGCAGGCATTAGAGTTCATTGATACAGACGAACTGCTTGAGGTCACGCCGTCAAGCTTAAGAATCAGGAAGAAAATCCTGGATCCGACTATGAGAAAAAGAGCCGCTATATCGGCAGCGGCTAAATCCGGAGAATAATGGTGCGGCATGAACTCATATGTTTCTCCTTGAGGCACGCTCTCGCTCCGTGGAAAATCGCAGCGGTACTAAGCTCGAAAAGACCTCGCTAAGTACCGGCGTTTTCCAAGGACCTCAAGAAGAAGCATATGAGTTCATGCCGCTTAACGTTGTGGATACATGGATTGTGAATAGTAATATGGATTATATCCCTAACGCCAGTGTTGCGATTCTGAAATAGATTAATAAGGATATAGCGTCAACGATTGTAGTTATGAATGGGCTCGCCATTACCGCCGGGTCCATTCCTATTTTCTTGGCAATCATCGGCAGAGTCGAGCCTACTACCTTAGCCACGATAACTGCCAGAAACAGCGTAATGCTGACTACTAAGGCAACTTGTACGCCTACCTGTTCTATTAAAAGTATCTTAACAAAGTTACATACTGCAAGCGTAAGGCCGCACAACACAGCGGTGCGGATTTCCTTCCACACTACGGTAAGCCAGTCCCTGAATTGTATCTCGTCCAATGACAATCCACGAATGATAATCGCGCTCGCCTGTCCGCCCGCGTTTCCGCCCGTATCCATTAACATAGGGATAAATGCCGTCAGTACGACATATCTGCTAAGCGCATCTTCAAAAGAAGCAATAATCCTTCCTGTAAATGTGGCAGATATCATCAACAGCAAAAGCCACGGAATACGTTTTTTCCACGCATCAATAACACTTGTTTTCATATATGGTTTGTCGGAGGGCATAATAGCCGCCATCTTCTCGATATCCTCTGTGGTTTCTTCTTCAAGAATATCTACAACGTCATCGACAGTGATTATTCCGACAAGCCTCTCTTCATTATCCACAACGGGCATGGAAGTAAAGTCGTACTTTTTGAACTGCCTTGCCACTTCTTCCTGGTCCATCATAGTATTTAAGGAGATGACATTGCCGTGCATTATATCCCCTATAATGGCGTCTTGCGGGCTAAGCAGCAGATATCTGAGCGCTACCGTACCGACTAAAGTTCTTCTTCCATCAAGCACATAGCATATGTTTATCGTCTCACTGTCCACGCCTACTTTACGGATTCTTGCCACAGCCTCTTCTACCGTCAATGTCTCTTTTAAGTCCACGTATTCCACCGTCATAATGCTGCCTGCAGAGTCTTCGGGATAACGCAGAAGATGGTTTATATCCCTTCTGGTCTCCGGGCTTGCATTGGTAAGCAGTCTTTTTACAACATTTGCAGGCATTTCTTCCAAAAGGTCAGTCGCATCGTCAGCCATAAGGTTATCTATGATGTTAGCCGCATCCTTATCGGACATTGAAGTTATAATATACTGCTCGGTTTCAATTTCCAGATATGAAAAGACATCCGCCGCCATGCTCTTAGGAAGAATGCGAAACAACTTAAGAAGGTCGTCACGCTCCATCTCTTCCATGGATGCCGCAATATCCGCTACGTTCATTTCCGTCATATGCTGGCGCAGCTTAAGGTACTGTCCCGAATTAAGTAATTCTATGATTTCTTCCATGCTTATCTCCTTTTCATAACATAAAATAACCCTCGCCCTTATCCTCTATCTGCGCTTTGCCGGCGGTTGCTTCGGTTATTTCTTTGATTACGGCTTCTTTATCTTCATATGGGATTTTAACTTTTATGACAACAATATCAGTGTATTCAGGCTCCTCTATCGCAATATTCCTGCGTCCCATTATATACTGAATTTTCCCGATACCGTTGTAATCTGTGGTGATTTGCAAAGACACGCCACGTATCATCCGGCGCACATCGCTTTCCGCCATTCCTGCCTGCGCCGCCTGGGTGTATGCGCGCACCAGCCCGCCTGTTCCAAGCAGAGTTCCGCCAAAGTAGCGCGTCACCACAATTACCGTATTGCACACTTCCATTCCAAGCAGCACTTCCAAAATCGGCTTTCCGGCTGTGCCTGAAGGCTCCCCATCATCGGAAAATCTCACAATCTGCGCATTTTCACCCAATACATAGGCATAGCAGTTGTGCCTTGCGTCCCAATATTTCTTCTTCATAGAGTCGATGAACGCAAGCGCTTCTTCTTCTGTCTGAACGGGTGCGGTATTCGCTATAAATACGGATTTCTTTTCTTCAATTTTTCCCATGCCGCCGTGGGCAATGACATTATAAGACTCTGCTTTATTATCCATAAATTGCTTTCCATAAATACAATCTTTCTTACCGGTACGAGCTTAATCCAAATGAATAAAACGGAGCTCCATGCCTAAAAAGCGGTAAGTCGCTCCTTATTTATTCATTTGGATTAAGCTCTGGTTATTAAAATAAAATTCAACATTATATATATTAACATAATTGGGAATAAAAGTATATCAACTTGTGAATATTTAATAAAGATAATTATTATAGTTTATTTTGACTTTGTTCAGTTTACAAGCGTCAGGGGCATATATGCTCACCGAAAAGGTCCTTGTAAAACGCTGGTACTTAGCGAGGTATTTTCGAGCTTAGTACCACTGCGATTTTACACGGAGCGAGAGCGTGCCTTTTCAGTGAGCATATATGTCACTGACGCACCTAAAACCAGCGTTTAACAAACTATTATTAAGATTATCTTAAATTATAATAAAAACCTTTATTTAATAGCCAAAATTTGGTATAATAAACTTAATTCCAGCCAATGATTTACTTTAGTTGCTTTGAGGTTATGATATAATAGGCTCAGTCGCAGCAGGCTGGTTTGAGGAGGCAGTATTATCAATGAATTATGGAAAAAAGAACGTTAGGAAAAAGCAGAAGACTCTTAACGCAAAATCTGTTAAATGGGGAAAGAAACTGGGATTTCTATTTGTTCAGGTATCCCTTCTTTTCTTACTTTCCGTTTCCGTAATCGTAGCCTGCGCCGGAATCGGCTTATTCCGCGGCGTCCTTTCCACATCTCCCGATATAAGCAATATAGACGTCACTCCTTCCGGATTTTCCACTTTCGTATATGATATTGAAGGTCATCAGACGGCAAAACTGGTATCTACGGATTCAAATCGTATTCCGGTCAGTATCGACGTTGTGCCGGAAGACCTTCAGCACGCGTTTGTGGCTGTCGAGGACGAACGTTTCTATAACCACAACGGCATTGACATTAAGGGTATAATAAGGGCAGGCGTTAAAGGCATAACAAATAATTTCAAATTTACTGAAGGCGCCAGCACGATTACCCAACAGCTTCTTAAAAACAATGTTTTTACCGAGTGGACAAGCGAAAAAACAGATGCCGAGAAGTTCAAACGTAAAATACAGGAGCAGTATCTTGCCCTTGAACTTGAAAAGGTCATGAGCAAAGACGATATCCTGATTAACTATATGAATTCAATCAACTTAGGTCAGAATACTCTGGGCGTTCAGGCAGCGTCGCTGCGTTATTTTAACAAATCCGTAAGCGACCTGACTTTATCCGAGTGCGCAGTAATAGCCGGCATTACTAAGAATCCGTCGAGGCTTAACCCGATTACAAACCCTGAGGATAACGCCGAGCGTCGTGAGAAAGTCTTAGGGGACATGCTTGAACAGGGATATATAACACAGGCAGAGTACGACGAGGCTATGGCTGACAACGTATATGAGCGTATTCAGATAAACAATACGGACAACGGCGAGTCCAGCGTAAATACATATTTTGTTGACGCGCTTACCGACGATGTAATGGAAGACCTTATCAACGTGGCAGGATACAATGAAACGCAGGCTTTTACCCTTCTTTACAGCGGCGGCTTGAAAATCTACTCCACGCAGGACCCTTCCATTCAGGCAATATGTGATGAGGAGTTTGCCAATCCCGATAATTTCCCAGCCAATACGAAATGGTATCTTAATTATAAGCTTACCGTATTGGACAAAGACGGTGACAGGATAAACTACAGCACGGAAATGTTTAAGGACTTTTTCCTGGAAAGCAATAAAAAATATAACCTGATTTATTCAACGCAGGAAGAGGCATATGCTGATATTGAACTCTATAAAGAAGCGATTCTTGGTCCCAATGATGAGGTTTTTGCCGAAAGCATCACCCTGACGCCGCAGCCGCAGATGTCTTTAGTAGTAATGGATCATCACACGGGATACGTTGTGGCAATGGTAGGCGGACGAGGCGCTAAAACGGGAAGCCGTACTCTAAACCGTGCTACGGATGCCGTCAGGCAGCCCGGTTCCACGTTTAAGGTCGTATCCACCTATGCGCCCGCTCTTGACAGTGCCGGACTTACGCTTGCTACGGTCCTTAATGACTCGCCCTTCAACTATGAAGGCGGACGCCCCGTAAGCAACTGGTATGGTGAAGAATACAGGGGAATCTGTTCTTTCAGGGACGGTATCAGGGAATCCATGAACGTAATAACCGTTAAGGCTTTGACATGGATTACTCCGCAGCTTGGTTTCGATTATCTTCTCAACTTTGGTTTTACTACTTTGGTAGAACGTGAAGTAATCAATGGAGAAGTGTTTACCGATATCCAGCAGCCGCTTGCGCTCGGCGGTATCACGCATGGCGTCACCAATGAAGAGCTTACTGCTGCTTACGCATGTATCGCCAACGGTGGAACTTATATCAAACCCAAGTTATATACGAAGGTATTGGATCATGACGGCAATGTCATTCTTGATAATACAACGCCGCAGACCAGGCAGGTACTCAAGGAAACTACCGCTTTTCTGCTGACTGACGCTATGGTAGACGTTGTGACCGCAGCAGGCGGTTCCGGAAGGGCAGTCAACTTCGACAATATGGCGATAGCGGGCAAAACCGGTACGACCACGAATTCCAACGATGTCTGGTTCGCCGGATTTACGCCTTATTATACCGCAGCAACATGGGCGGGCTATGATAATAACATAAAACTGGCAAAAGCAGAAGAAAGCCTTGCCAAGACATTGTGGAAAGCAGTTATGTCCAGAATCCATGAAGAACTGCCTAACCAGTCCTTCACAGTGCCAAGCGGCATTGTCACAGCTACGGTATGTTCCAAATCCGGCAAGCTGCCGGTTCCGGGCTTATGCGATGCAACTTTAAAGACGGAATATTTTGCAGAAGGCACAGTTCCCACGGATACCTGCGACGTACATTATCTGGGACCGGTCTGCCAGTACAGTATGCTGCGCGCTACGGAGTTCTGTCCGTTCAGAGTGGACGGAATATTGGAGCTGCCGCTTATTGAAGATATCTCCATACAGCTTGGATATCCTACTGCAACTACTAACGAAGTGCTGAACGCAGACGGCACGATAAGCAGCGTGCCTGTAATCCAGACCAATACATGCCCGCACACCGGGGAGTTCTTTACCAATCCGGATTATGAGGCGATTATAGAGATGCAGCGTGCAGAGATTAATCTTAGAAATGCCACTCTGCCTGACACGCTCATTAATCCTTATGATATTTTGAATCCGCTGCTGCCTGAGACGGAGACTCCTGTTGAGACTCCCATCGAGACTCCCATAGTACCTACCGATTCGGCGATGCCTGCGGAATAGAATAACGGAAACAATTAAATAACATACGCTATTTTGCAATCATGAGTTCAGGACAAATAAATAAACTAAGGGACGACTTACCTCTTTTCAGGCATGGAGTCCCTTAGTTTATTTATTTGTCCTGAACACCTTATTATATATTATTATATGCCTTTTATGTCCTTAATCTTCTGCTCCAAATTAACTATATTGTCCTGTGCATTATTTATGGCTATGCACTGCTCCGCATAATGCTCTTCCGGCTGGGAAGCATGCAGCTCATAATAGCGCTTTCCTATCTCAATATAATTCTTCTTGATAGTGTCTTCACATGCCTTAATTCGGTTTTTCAACTGAACTATTTCCGCCATATCCTTTGCTTTATCGGTTACTTCCCTTCCCTTAGCGGTAATAGTCTCCCCTATTTTGTTTACAAACTCCATTCCGTCAAAATTACCTTCCATGCTCATATTACCTCCTCTATTTTCTGCTTTTATATTGATGTTTTAATGTTTCCAATACTGTATATCTTATCTCTATAATTCGTTTTAACATGATTTTAATGCCATTACAATGTCTTCCCCTTGATTATCTTCTCGTAAGGCATCAACATTCCTTCCATCATCTTAGGCTGGACTTTGGCTTTGCTCGCGGGCAGTCTAAGCAGTAAGCCTACTAATTTCATAAATAAAATCGTCGAAACGTTTTTCTGCGGAAAATCATACAATTTCTGCGCTTTATAGAACTTGTGGTCCGCCTGCATCATTCCCTGCATCTCGTACACTAAATCCCGGAAAATCTTCTTACCGCCCACTCCATAGAAGTTCTCATTAACCATAATCCTATGTTCAAGCGCATAAGCAAGCTTATCCGCGCACTCTGCTACGGTATCCGCACCTATGCCTTCATTCGTCGCAATACCCGCAAGGAAGTTTCCGCCAACCTGGCTTCTTCCTTCCAAAATCATTTGAAGATTCCTCTCCCTTGAGAACTCTCCATCTATAATATATGCCGTGGGCTTACCCATTGTAACCGTGCGGTGTCCGTTACAGAACTGCCTGTCGTCATAGGTCTTGAACAGAGTTCCCATAGAATGGTCTTTAATGGAAAACGCATATACAATGCTGTCTGAACGCTGAATCTTCTTCCTTAAAAATTCGTCAAACCCGTCTTTATATACGCAGGTTCCGTCTGCAGCACAATGAAAACAGCCCAGGCAACCTCCGCGGAAGTCAAAATTTTGCAGATTGACAACGTGGCTTTCGTATGGCAGAGCCTTTCTAAAATCAATAATCATTCTTCTTAATCTGACATCCTCTTCAGGGCAGTCCGTAACAATTATAACCCTGTATTTCGAGTCTTTCTCCCTAAGCGGAACAGGGGTTAAATCTTCCACAAACGGCGAGTTTTCCTGCCCTATTATATGTTTAAGATAATTCCAGTATGTAATAATCTGGAGCTGTCCCTTAGTCGTTAAAAGGTCGTTCATATCGGCGGAAAATCCCCGAAGTACCCTCATTCCCATGTCCTTGCAGTTATCTTCAATGTAGCTGTGTGCGGTTATATCATAGAAATGTTTCGACGTCGTAATCTGTGTGCAATATTTTCCCGACAGATTCGGATTATGGCTCTTAAGCAGCTCAATAAACTTATGTAACTGCGACGGGGCGATAAAAGTGTACACAGGATAGGCGAACAATATCATATCGGCACGCTCCATAGACTCACACACGTCCTGCATATCCTGTTCCAACATTCTTATCTGTGCGCCTGCATGGATAACCTCAAATTCATCATTGGCAAATTTCTTCTGCAAAAAACGCACTGTCTGATATGTAATACTGTTTCTGCCTTTAGGGCTTCCGTTCACTACCAATATCTTCATTACTGATAACCATACCTTTCTATTTTATCACAACATCATGGGTGACTATATAATAATTATCCGCTAACATCTCTATATTCCAGTTTATCCTGTATTCCGAAGCCCCAAGCTCAGTCATAGCCTTATTTATATATCCCTGCTTATAGTCGTCCGTCTGATAAGCTTCGTATACGTCATTGAACAGGGCGTCGCCTGCTAACACGGTTCTAAAACTGTATTCGCCTTTTCCGGCCATGTTAAGTTCCTGATAACATACGTTATAATATGATTCCAATGACGTCAAAGCACTGTCTTGGGTCATTCCAACATCTGCAAGACTCCTTAATTCACCATTCTCACCAGGACCAGGCTCCAAATTACGGAATGCCGTTGCGTTGCATGGCGGCAGATTAACTGATAAATCCTGCCTTAAGTGATTCCCAGCGTAATCTGCATCAGTCTTATTAAAATATGCATAGGTGCCGTTTCCAGTATCGTCCCATGTCGCATCGACATTATAGTATCCGTCGTCTAAAGCAACTATATTCCATGCGTGGTTTTCACCTGCATAGCCTGTACAATAGTAGCATGGTATCCAGAGTTTCTGGAGCATGTACTGAAATGCCCTTGCATACCCTGCGCACACAGTAGAACCGTTTACCAAGGCGCTGTATGCACTCTGGTTCATCTTCGCTGACGCTGAGTATTCCGTCTGCGCTATCAGGGTATCGTGGACATATTTTTCCCTGTCATAATCGCTGTCCAATTCCTGCGCCGCAGTAATAATCTCATTGGCTTTCTCTTCAAATGCCGCCTTCTCCTCTTCCAGCTTATCCGCCGTATCATTAAACTGCAGTTCTATCTGCGCACAGTTGCCGTCTCTTTTATACTTACAGGAATACGCCGTATCCATCCAGAACAGTTCAGGGTGGTCGTTGTATACTGCCGCAAAAATATTTCTAAGCTCCTTTACGGTAACGTCCTCTATGGGTGCAAATTCTTTATTAAGCGCCGTCGCATTAGCATATATCTGACGATATACATGCTGACCTTTGTAATCGAGCATGTAATAATACGGATAAAACCTGGGATCAAAGGTAAGGTCGTCCCCCGTCCTTCCTGTATCTATTTCTGAAAGGAGCTGCCTTGCTTCAACGTCGTCAATTACGCTGCTGGCGTCTTTAACAGGCTCATAACCGTTCTTGCCCTCAACCTCTTTGGGCGCGGTAATGTTTTGAGTCGCCAACTCCTTTTCTTTTTCATCTTCCGAGTTGGTATTTACAGGCCATATTGCATTATCCGGCACAGGACCGTATACGGATTCTCCGGCACTTGTCGGTGTATTATTGGCGGGATTATCAAGCGGAGCGTCAACCGCCGTATCCGCTAGCTCTATGTCTGAAGGCTGCTCGTTTTCCGCCCCCCCGTTATCATATATGTCCGTATCCGAACGCGTTCCGCTGCCGATAATGCTTGCCGTGCTATACTGCGGTTCAGAATCCAATTTCAGCGTCTCGGCTACCTGTGACGACATACCGGGGTTCATCGCGCATAACATGATAAAACCGCAAAGCAGTATGAAAACTGCGGCTATGCCAAATAAAATCTTTTTAATGAGTTTCATATTATATGCACTTCCTTAATATTTTTAGCTCAATATTCCCTGCTTACATCCGTAAGACCGTATTGTTTTTTAAAATCCGCCAAATCGCTGCTATTTTTTATAAGCATCAGCTCTTCAAACCTGCCTGTATGTATATTCTTAAATCCTGCAACCTGTTCTCCGTTGCATATACTGCATTTTATGACAGGCTTCCAGTCCGATTCATCGTACTGCTTAATGTCGTTGATTGCCTTATTCCTTTTACCAAACATAATTATGTTGTCCTTCTGTTATCGGTCTTACAGACACACTATATATTTTAATACGCTATAATTTATCATAACATAATTTCTGTAGAAATCAAAGGGCTTTGTATCAAATACTGCGGCTGAACTGCGGCAGTATCAGAAAAGGCGCAGACTAAAAGCCCGCGCCTTTTGAAAATCCTCATTATTTAAATTCCGCAATTCTTCCTTCGTATATTCCACATGTGGTATAGTGTGTATACAAAGCATTTTTATCATATCCCCAAATTGCCTTTACATCAGCATATCTGTCCGCATAAGCAATATAGTCAAACGTATCCACGCCCTTTACTACATTAGTCTGGGCAGTCGCCGCCATTCCCGGCATAATCCAAGGGTTGCCAAACGTGATATCCGTCGGATCCCAATTTCTATAGGGTGAATTCTCCGGTATCTTTACTGCGGCAGGCTTAGCAACGTCTCCTACAACCTTGTCCCCCGAATAAACCACGACGATAGTTCCAACCTTACAGTTATCATAAATCCACTTTGCATCTGAAGCCGCTAAACGAACACAGCCAAGTGAAGCATTCTGCCCTAAAAGATTATACTGGTCCCATTCCAGTGTATCGTCTTTAGGCTCTATGTAGGGAACTGAGTGGAAAAGGATGCCTTTATTGAATCTTACCGCATACTTGCCATAAGTCCCATCTACCATAAGACGCCAGTCATAATAATCAGATGTAGTGAACACGCCTTCAGGAGTCTCATGTCCTTCTCTTCCGCAGGAGCAGACCATTGCCTTAACTACTGCCGACGTGCCATCAGCCTTCTGCTCCACTACGGTAACGCAGTTCTGCGTCCTGTTCACATACAGCACATATGTAGGCCTTGTATCAATTCCGAGTTCAGCCGCCTGAACTTTAGTATTAAATCCAAATATAAACATAAAGCACAAACTTAAAAAGATAAGTTTACTAATTATTTTTTTCATAATAATTCTCCCCTAATTCAACAAAATCTCTGTGTAAACCTCAAATACTACGAGATATAATATAACATTAAATCTGGCGCAAGTAAAGATTAAATTCGTCGATAATAGCAATTTCCTGTATAAGCTATTTTGTCAATATTCACAAACTGGAATCAAAAACAGACGACTGCATAATACGCGTAATCCAAACGGTTCTTTCAGCTCATGCCATATTTAATTAATAGTTTAGAAAAATCTGACAGAAACTGCCCGAAAGCATAATCTTATCCAAGGATTACTTCAGTAGTATGACATTAAAACCGCAGAGAATATCCAGAATGCCTTCAAAGACCTGCTCTCCGGTATGGTAAAAGAAATACTTGATGCATAAATATGTTCCTGACACCTGTCTACTGTCCATGAAACAAAACGAAGGAACTGCCAATATTTGCGAAGTTCCTTCATTTTGTCACATATCTTTTCCTGCCGTTCCCAGCTTTATGATACATTTTTGTACCTGCCCTCAAATTTCTCCTTCATGAAATCCTCTTTCATGAAGTCTTCTTTCATCCTGTCTGCCCGAGCCTGGCTTATCCGATTGAAAAATTCTTCATCTATTACACACAACAGCTTCATGACGCCTTCTTCCATCGCCTCCATCCTAACAAGATCCATACCATCAGATGTCAGCATATAGACCACCACCAGAACCTCCATCGTTTCTTCATTATACTGTACGGAATATAGAAACCAGCCTTTCTTATATGCCGTATAATAGAGCCGATGCATATCATAATCAAACATATCTCGGAAGATGATATCTGTTTTCACTTCAAACGGTGAATCTTTCCCCGCTCTTTCCCATTCAATATCTCCGCTGAGGCTTCCCTTCTCCAGTTGCCCGATCACATCATCATCTTTATTTGCGCCGTTTTCAGACTTTGTCCACTTTTCGGAATGACGAGACCGGACACCTTCCATCAGTTCATCATATGTTACATCCAGATATCCCATGATATCAACAATTTTATCGAAGGAAGGGCTTGTCTTTGATTTGCTCCAACGGCTAATCAGACCTGCACTGAGTCCCAAATCATGTTCCATCTGCATAATCGATACACCCTTTTCCTTGCAAATTTTACGGATATTATCTACCATTCTTTCTATCATCCTGCCACTGTCCATACATTGTCACCGCCTTTCTCCTATTTTTCATTATAATAGGAGAATATTTCATGTGTCAAGTTATTCATGGCAGTATATGAACATTTATTCAATATTTTATATTTTCAAAATCTTTTGTGATATTCTCCATCTCTGGATACATATGTGACCGCCGTACACCAATATCTTTCAGCTCTTCCGCAATCTTCCACGCATCTGTCAGGATAATCTCTTCCAGACAGTCCCGACACAGCGGCATATATTCCATCGCATAAGGGCTGATGCCAATTTCCGTTAGACCGCTTCCCTTATCGTTATAATACGGAAAAATTGTAAATGCACCCTTCTGTTCATGTATCCTTGTACTATGTTGGGGATGAATAATGGCAAGTGGCGGCAGTTTATTCACTTCCACTTCAAGTCCTTCTGAATAATACTTCAACAGGAGAAAGAAAAATGGGTTCATATTGCCGGTGTCCAATGCCGCCTGAAGATTTCCACCCTTTGACTTGCGCAGTGCTTCCAAGCCTGACAAACTGACCAGCCCGTTTACGCCCCCATTTACTGCATCATCCAGCGAAAAGTAGAGTTCCTCATGTCTCTGGAGCATGTCATGCATCTTAGCGGTAGTATATTTATTATGAATCCCTTCCATAGCTGCTTCCACCAGCTCGATGTTATCTTTAAAACACTGATATATAATCCTGTTCAGTTTCACCGGATTCAGAACCCATACCACTGGTGAATTATGTCTACGTTTATATCTCACCTCATGGTCCTCCACCGGATTGATATATGCCTCTAAGGCAAAACTCAGTGCCACGACTGCCGACTCGCTCCAGTCCATCAGCCTTGTCTTGGAAAAATAATGCTGCATCACTTCCTGCCACTCTATGTAAGATTCCGGCATGGCGGATACTTTATCATAATTCCTTGCCACAAAATGCTGAAAACGATATTCCTCTTTCAGCCACAGTGTCCCATAATTCTTACTGTCATCAAAGAGATTCTTTTCCTTTTTCGTATAGAAATCCCTATAGATCCCCGGATCCAGATAATAGTATACATCCGTCTGCTCGTTCCCCCGGAACCATAAAGGGAATTTTCTTTCCTGTCCCATTCTTCGATCCCTATGCTTTTCAGAAATACAATCAATCATCCTAATATACTCATGCAAGCTTTTGGCATACCACACGCTCATAATTCTTCCTCCTGCATCTTCCTAAACCGATTATAATAATAGTAATCCTGTATAAAGCGCAGCATTCCCTCCATCTTCTCGAAATTTTCTACTGTCTCTGAGCTGGGATTATTATAAAACCGAACAACCTTCTCAACGATTGGATGAACCCTTGGTCGCTTTATTCCATTATATACCTTTACAAGATGATTCAGTATTTCCGACTCCACCTGCACTTGTTCATCTCTCTTAAGATGCCAGAATGCATCCATGACCAAATAAACTCTTCTGTACAGATTGATTTCTTTTTGGAAAACTGCGCGCAGGTCTTTATCAGATTGCCTGAAAAACCTGCCATCCTCCTTAAACATATCGTCCCACAATGCCCCTTCCCATATGGGCGCTTTTCCATCGGAAACCTGGTTTTCTGCAGCTTTCATCTGCGCTTTAAGTATCTTGAAGAAGTTTTTATATACTTCATCTGCCTTGTCCATTTTTTCCGGTGCGTCTTTATATGCTTCCCTGAGCCGTTCCATGGTACGCTTTTTTGCCTGCTGGACTTCTGCCTCTATATACTCCTTAATCTTATCCCACAGCCCCTTAATTGGAAATCCTTTCACACCTTTACGTACATCCGCCATCTGCCCTTTATCTTCTTCATGAAGGAGAACCGCCATCACCGCAATCAGCCTTCTTCGGAACAGTCCTGTTTCCGAAATTTCTTCCCAATAATTCGCCATCCTCTCGCTGAACGTAACCGCCATTCGGAAATACCCAAAGCTGTCAAATCCCAGCCATTTGCACATAATTGTATCCGCACATGATTCCCGGTAAAGTGTCGCTGTATGGTCAATAACACTGTATATCTCGTTTAAACTGATTTCAGAAAGCACTTCCTGATAATTCCGCTTTGCCCACTCTGGTTTCAAAAGTTCCCAGTAAGCGACCCTTTCCATCTGATCCAGACTATAAATACAAAATTTGTCCCCCTCTAAGAACTCATTGCGAAACCTTTCTTCCACCTTTCTTGAAAACTGCCCTAAAATACAGTCAAGATAATCCTGATCTACACCATTCTTCCAGCACAGCGCATCATGATAAACAACCTGTAGTCTCCTAATCAAATCCACATAATGTTTTAACTCCTGCCGCATCGAAACATCCGGTCTATGCTTTGCTATATAATCCTTGTGCCATTTGACAAGAAAATCATCCAGTTCAAGATACGTTTTGTCTTTCAATGCCTCCCTGGTAATACTCCCCTCTTCTATGGGAAGCAATTCGTTGATTTTAGACAAAAGCAATTCATAAATCTCCCGTACCGCCTTGTCATCTTCTGCATTTCGGATTTTCTTGCTAGTCTGGCACTCCTTTATCATCTTCTGAAACTCGTCATCTTCCGCATATATTTCTTTGGCAATATCATAAAACCGTCTGACAATGTTCTCCCACGGGATATTTCCTACCCCCATGCGCTCGTCTCTTTCTTCCTCTCGCAGGATCTTTTTCATATATGCGCGCACATCTATCGATATGTGGTTCGATACATAATTTTTCCAAACGTCCACGGATTCTTTTTTATAATTCTCTGTCAGAACTTCTTCCAGACATTCACTTAGCAACTCTGTAATAGAATCATACTCCACCACATATTTCCCCGTAAAAGCCTTTGCCTGGATATTATAACCTATAAGCTTGGAGATTTCCCTGAAAAGCATTTTAATCAGAAAATCATTGCGCTCACTTCTGCCCAGCACAAGCATATGATGGCATATTTCATGCGAAATCAAGGGAATCAGGTCATATGTACGCTCAAAATACTCAAATACCGGAATTCCACATAAAAGTAAGGAGACAATCTTTTCCCGTCCATCCTTTTTTACGCACGAATCATACTGCACCACTTCCATCATTTCGATTCTCTCACGCGAAACATCCGGATAAATAATGACCCTTGCCCTTCTTCGCTCTTCCCTGCAGACCATCCGATCATCAGCCGCATCCCAATCCATGCTGCAGTACTGTTCGTGCATATGATCCATATATTCCCCATAGGCAAGCAGGAATTTCTGTCCGTCTATGGGCGCCACCACATCATATCTCGGTGCCTGTATTGTATGCTGGTTATTGTCCTGCAGAATCCGGACAAACTCTCCGAAAGCATTGACAAAAGCCTGGAATTCATTCATGAATTTCTCCATTGCCTTTCTGTCATCTGCGCTCACGCCTTCCATATAATAATTCATATTTTCAAAAAAAATCTCCAGATACTGGCTGCAGATAAACCAATTCGTATGAGTATCCAGTTCATAGGCAAGATTTTTATAAGAACCCATCAGTCTTTCTAGCATATTGCATAAATCAGCATATCTGTACCGATTAAACACAAAGCGATTCCCATAATTCTTCTGGAACTCTTTAAACTGTTGGCGTACGCTTTCACTTCTTATCTCAATCTTTTCAGCTTTCCCACTATCAAACCATGGCTGGACATTGGATGATTCCTGCTCCGTAACCGTATTCAGATCCATCAGCACGCGGATGTTAATCGTCTTGATTGTTCCATTCTCCATTCCCACGACAATCTTATTTACAAACGGTGAAGCAAACACCGTATCGTCTGATACCTTGATAGAATATCCCGCCTTATTCCTGCATAAATACGGGTAAATCTCCCTAAACTCCCAAACACTGATTCGTGCCACCAGATCATATCTGCCGAAAAGTCCATTGACAGCTTCCAGTTTATAATTCACGTCACTGCCCTTCAGCATCTGCTGGATTTCTTTCAAAACACAGTTTTCCATCCTGAACCGTATCACAAACTGCATATCCTCATTTTCCACGGCAACAGCCTCATTCAGACCGAGAAATTCTATTTTTTTCTCCTGACCATTTTCTCCGTGCTTTTTTATTTTATGTATACACTCGATTCCTACGTTGGTGTATGTAAAGAAAACCCGTTTTCCCGATTGATTCTTAATTTCCATCAGCCCAGTGACTGCCTCGTATATCCTGCGTACCTGCGAAGCCCTGACTGCTACACAGAAATCTTCCGACGTGATAGTTTGAAATACCTGAAAATTCCCGTCTTCCCCCAGACTATTCTTTAAACTGTCCTCAATCCTGTTACGATAATCCAGAAGCTGATCCTGCACGCCATCAAGTGTAATCTGCTCCTCGCCTTTCCGCTCATATGCAATGATATTTATCTGGATAATCCCCAGAAACGGAGTCCCCGACGTCTCGCCTGATCTCAGACCGTTGTAGCAAAATAAATCTTTTACATTTTCGCCTTCCCGTACAAGTCCATAGATTCCCATGATTTTTCTGGCCGCTGCCATATCCTCGTCATCATTAATGCCACAGAGCATTTTATATCCAGCTTTATGGTTTTCCAGTTTTTTTACATAAAGAAAATTGAAATAATCCAACATAAAAAAAATGTGGCTGTCTTCTTCAAAATTCAACTGTCTTGCATGACTGTTGTTCCTTACCAGAGTCAAATTGTAAATTCCTTCAATATGGTGCTGATTTCCCATCCATCTTTCTCCTTTGCCATAACAAAATAATCTTAATTACAAAAAGCCGCGCATCCAGAAACACTTTCTATTCAACGACATTTGATAGTCATTTAAACAAATCAGACCTTAACAAAAAAAACCCTTCAGGCTCTGGTCTCACCATCGCTGAAGGGTGGATGTATTATGACGCTTTAGCATTCATTATTTTATACCATTTTCTGCATAAATCTTTTTGTATTTATCACGAAGCTCTTGTTCCTCCATACGCTTTTCGGGGTGTATTGGATGCTCCACAATAATCCTTGGCATATGTGGCATAAACGAATCAACTAATGTTTCATAGTTCATGTTTTCATATTGTCTTGAATCATTATCCATCTTCGTCCACCACCTTTATGTCTTTCCGTTCTTTTTTCATATATATATTTGCTTTCGTAATAAATATTATATGTTATTTTTTCTTTAAGTATACAATAATACACCCAATATTTCAATTGAATTAGAATTCAATATAATGAACCGAAATTGTATTAATTATACGTTGATTTGAAAAAAAGTTCATTTCCAATCTATATGGTATACTTATAAATATGCTATTTTTCCGCAGCCTCTACGCTCAGTTTTAAACCGCTTCATCTTATCAGCATTGTCAGAATAATCCGCACGGTTCTTTCAGTTCCTTCCATATTTAATTAATTTATAGTTTAGGAAAATCTGACAGAAACTGTCCGAATGTGCGAAACGCACACCTTATAGAATTTTCCTGATGACCATATTGTAAACGGTATTTTATTGGTTGTCAATCATTTTTACAGACAATACTTATAAACCCAAATGTCTTAAATTATCTAATGTCAATAATTCCACGCCCACCCGATATATGGACAATTTCTCCAACAACCATATCACCAGCGGTACTGACTAATAATTTTGCAATATTAGCAACCTCATCTGGCATTATTAAACGTTCTTCTTTATTTTCTGTCGTGTATATACTATCTCCGGGTTTCACACCAATAAGCGTCGTTGCCGTTGAACCCGGCGCTATGCCATTAACAATTATGTTATGTGGAAGAAGTATTTGTGCCAACCCTTGTGTTAAGCCATTTAATGCCCACTTTGAAAGTCCATATGGAGACCATGCTGGTTCAGAGCCTCTGGACGAAGAAATTAACAAAATATGCTTTTTGGTTTTGCTTGTATTTTTCATCATTCGTTTGGCAAATTCCATACATACAAAGTATAGACCTTTAATATTTACATTCATAATGCGATCATATTCTTCAACAGTCATTCTAAAAAAATCTACATTGTTTGTATGTACTCCTGCAGAATTAACTAAAATATCAACATTGCCAAATATATGAAATGCTTTTTCAACATTATGTTCAATATTTTCAAAATCAGACATATCGAAAATCATATATTTAAGACTTTCATTATTTTCTAACTCAATTATGCAATCTCTTAATTTACTTTCATTCGTTCCACATAAAATTACACTGCAGCCACTTTCCAGAAAACTTTTTGCAATTGCTTTACCAATGCCCCCCGCCGCCTAGAATAACGGCTACTTTTCCTGACAGCATATTCCGGCTATCAACATTATGCTGAATTGCCAAAACTTCTTTCTTTTTCATAATGGCTATTATTCTATATATGAAAGACTTTATTTTTAAGCTCATACTATCCCCCTCTAGTCTAAATAATTTCTATTACTTAAATCTCTCTGTAGTTCTTTTTGCTCTATAATAATACGATATTTCGCATACTGAACTGGTAATAAATATCGTATAATCATTTTAAATTTTGCCTTAAATCCAAAAGGACATGTTTTCAAAACAATCGGAAAAAATTTTTCTTTGCTCTTTTAAACACTCATTATATTCATTTTCATATTGTTTTTGTGAATGTGTGGCAATAATTAAAAAAGCAAGAAAATGATAGTTTTTCCAAATATGCCAATTTACAGCATCATGAATAATTTTACTATCATAAGCAATATTTTTTTTAATGTTTCTAATATTCCATACTGCATTAATTCCCATTTGAACATTATAATTCGTAAGACCGCTTTCCGCATTATTACGCCTATAATTATATATTTTCTTATGTCCGACAGCCACATGGTTCGAATATTGTGCAGCCATAAATGAAAAATATAACCCCTCTCCTGACCATGGAACAGAAAAAGAAATATTGTGTGTTTTTAGGAGTTCCATACTGTAAAGCTTATTCCATGGACCAATAGGAATGTATGAAATAATTGAAGCCGCTGCCCTTTCTGACGTCCATACTTCTGTTTTATCATCTTTTATTTGCACCCTGTTTCTGTCCCTCGTTGTAAAAACTTTATCTGTCATTGCCATATTGGATTTACTACTCTCAGCCAAATTCAGTAAATATTCTACATAATCCAGTTCCAGCCAGTCATCTCCGTCGATAATTGATACATATTCCCCTGTTGCCAAGTTTAATCCGGCATTACGCGCCTCACAAGCACCCCCATTCTTCTTGTGAATAACTTGAATCCGACGATCCTGCTTTGCATATCCATCACAAATTTCTCCACTACTATCAGGCGAGCCGTCATCAACTAATATAATTTCTAAATCTGGATATGTCTGATTGATTATAGAATCAAGCAGCCTTTTGAGAAATTTTTACACAGACAATCAAAAATATACAACAAATTCACGAAAAAATTTTTATCCCCCTTTCTCTGTGAGTATTTTTGTGAGTATTTCTTATTTTTGGAAAATAAAAAAGGCAGGAATGCTTGAAATATAAGCATTTCTACCTAATTAACAAGAGCGCGAGACGGGACTCGAACCCGCGGCCTCGACCTTGGCAAGGTCGCGCTCCACCAACTGAGCCACTCGCGCATTTATTTGTCTGAAAAGAGTATGTATCTCTTTCAGACAAATAATAGAATACTACACATAATATGTTTTGTCAACGGATTTTTTTAAATAAATTTTGCAACTTATTTTCATTCTACCTTATCCGCATACTTAATACGATAAATGCGTCTTAAGGATTCGTCAATCCTCTCTTCGGAAATGCGTCCTTCCTGTACTGCGGCAAACAGTCCGTTATATGCAGTCTCAAAGTCCTCCGGCATTAAAAGCATATCCGCGCCTGCTTCTATTGCCATAATTGCCGCCTCATCCGCCGTATAATAGTCTGATACCGCTTTCATATTAAGCGCATCCGTAATTACCACTCCGTCAAATCCTAAGTCACCCCGCAGCACATCGGTAATTATTACTTTGGAAAGAGAACTCGGAATGTTTTCCGTGTCAACGGAAGATGCTACGATATGCCCTACCATGACTACATTGGCTCCCGCTTCAATGCCAGCCTGAAAAGGAAGGAAATCAGAACTTTTCATTTCGTCCAATGTTCTGGTGGTTTCAACTCTTCCATCATGTGTATCTTCATCGGCTGAACCCAGCCCCGGAAAATGTTTTAAACATGCATTTACACTCGTTGCCTGCATACCTTCTACAAGGCTTGAGACCATATTTGAAACAAGAGCAGGATCTGCGCCGAACGACCTGTCTCCGATTGACGAATTTTCAGCATCTGTGACAACATCAGCCACAGGCGCAAAGTCAAGGTTAAATCCAAGTTCGCTCAAATATGTGCCTATCGTATTGCCCGCTTCATGAGCCGCTACTGTATCCTGGCTCGTACCGATTACCGCCATCTCGTCTACTTTTACCACATCAATATTGCTATTTGCAATCCGGCTGACGGAACCGCCTTCTTCATCAACTGCAAGGAATATCGGATATTTACTGCTTAGCACGGTATTGGAGAGCATTTCTGTTATCTGTTCTCTGTCTTTAATGTTTTGTGCAAAATAAACCAGACCACCTACCGCATATTTGCTAAGCGCTTCCTGTGTAGCTTCCCCAGCCTTTGTCACAGTCTTTGCACCTGTCAGAGCTTCCGGGGTAATAATAAACAAAGAAGCTACCTTGTCTTCCAATGGCATCTCGGCAATGCACTTATTAGCAATTTCGTCTAATTGCTCTTCCCTTGTAGGCTCCACAAACACTTCCTCCGGCGTCTCAATAACCAAGTCCGGCTGCGGCTCTTCTTCCTGTTCCTGTAAAGCCTCTTCTTCCTGCTGTTGCTGCTGTTCTTCCTGCGCCACTGACTCTTTCTCTTGTTTCATTAGTTTAATGGTATCGGAAACTTGATATCCCACAAAAACACCCGCTACAACCAAAGCCGCAAGCACCAGCGTCATACACGCGTATGCAATAATCTGATTTCTTATACGCCTTTTGCGTCTATAATAACGACGTTCTTCTTCCGACTCTTCTTCCAGAGATGTTTCATCTTGGTCTCTATCCTTATAGTTATCGTTTTCTTCGCCGTAAATAACATCTTCCGTGTCGTCATCAGTTTCCATACTGTCGTCAACAACGTCTTCTTCTGCTTCGTCGTCAGTTTCCGCGCTGTCGTCAGCAGCGTCTTCTTCTGCTTCGTCGTCAGTTTCCGTGCTGTCGTCAGCAGCGTCTTCTTCTGTTTCGTCGCCAGTTCCCGTGCTGTCGTCAGACACATCTTCTGTTTCGTCGCCGTCTTCTATTTCATCATCTTCTAAATTTTCATCAGAAAAATGTTTCTTGCTGTTAAATATTTTTCCCATATACCCCTCCGGTTCGAGTATTAATAGCACTTAGTATATAATAACCTATTTATCGACATTTTACCACATATTTTTTCTACACTGTTCAACTTGTACACATATAAAGGAAGCGGATATCAATCTTTTCGATTAATATCCGCTTCTAAACTATACTGTCCACTGGTCCTTACCTCCGTTTTTCCTTTCGCATTCTTTCCATTTTCGTTTTGTATTCGTATACTGTAACGGTCCTATTTCTATTTCTATTAGGCTCTGCGTCACTCTTTTCTGTACTCGACTACGAACTCAGATTTGATTTTTCAATCATCTCTACTAATAAGTTGTTTTCAGTTCCCTATTCATTTGTAATTTTGGTTTATAAAGCTCAGCTTATGTTTTCGGTGGTCCGTACCTCCTTTTCCATAGATGCGGCTTATTGTTTTCCTGTTTGTATACCGCTTCTATTATGATATCTATGTGAAGTGTTTGTTTATGATTTAATTATAGCATGTGTTTTAAATTTGTCAACATGTTTTTTGAATATTTTTAAAATTTTTTTGAATTTTCTCAAAATTTATTTTATTTATATACTTTTAACTTTTTTATTTATTATCGACTTGACTTTTTTCTTATATTTTAAATGTAAATATTATTTTTATAGTTAAATCATATCAATAATAAATATGTTTTGCAGCACAACGACTACTATTCACAGTTGTTAAACGACATGAACTCATATGCTTCTACTTGAGGTCCGTTGAAAGACGTAGACCACTGAAAGTGGTCTTGTACTTTAGCGAGGCATTTTCGAGCTTAGTACCGCTGCGTAGCAATAAGAATGTCCGCGTAGCGTGGCATTCGTTTGTTTATACACTGGAGCGTGAGCGTACCTCAAGTGGAATCATATGAGTTCATGTCGCATCCAGCCACATATACTATGGACTGCAAATTATTATTATCCCATTCTTTCAAACACAGGCATATATTCGATTGGCGCATCCACTGCCACGGTCTGTCCGCCTTCAAATAATTCGCTGCTCGAAGTCAGCTTCCAGCTCCCTTTCGGAAGATAAACATTGCGTTTCCACTCATTTAAGCGCAGAATCGGCGCGGCAAGGTATTTGCTGCCGAACATGTACTGGTCTTTCAGTTCCCAGCACTTCTCATCTTCGGGGAACTCATAGAACATCGCACGCAAAAGGGGCGAACCGTTAGTATGGGCTTCCTCATATAACTGCTTAATATAATCGTGCATGGAAATACGAATATCATAGTATTTCTTCATAATCGCATAATTATCTTCGCCATAGCTCCAAAGTTCATTAGGCTGTCCTGTATGCAGATAGCCGCCGCCCCAGTCCCTCTCGTCAAGAGGCGGAATATTGTATGGTCCACGGTCTCCGTGCATACGCAGAACGGGTGAAAATACCGCAAACTGATACCAGCGGATTAAAAGCTGGCGGAAGTCTTTATCGTTTACATCATCTGTCATGAAACCGCCGATGTCCGTCGTCCACCACGGAATGCCTGCAAGTCCCATGTTCAGTCCGCATTGCAGCTGGTCTGAAAAAGCTTCAAATGTACTTGGCACATCACCCGACCATACCACATTGCCGTACTTCTGCGAACCCGCCCATGCACAACGCAGCAGATTAACCACTGAACTGCTGCCCGACTCTTTCATTCCTTCATAGAATGCACGGCTGTACATCTGCGGATAAAGATTGCTTACAGAAAGCGCCGGTCCGCCATAGTAGCGGTAGTTTTCAAAATCATAAACCCCATAATCCGGCTCCGAGTTATCCAGCCAGAAAGCGTCAATGCCGTAATCATAATAATTCTTCTTACATACTTCCCATACATATTTTCTGGTTTCAGGATTGAATGGGTCAATCTCCACGCAGTCGCCCTGATAATCATAGGTCTGCGCTGCGCCGCGCTCGGTTCTGATAAGCAGCCCTTTCTCCATCATAGGCTCAAAATTCTCGCTCTTGCGGTCAACGGAAGGCCATACGGATACAATGACTTTGATACCCATAGAATGAAGCTCGTCCACCATTGCCTTAGGATCAGGCCAATATTTCTTGTCAAACTTCCAGTCGCCCTGAACTGTCCAATGGAAAAAGTCAATAACAATCTGGTCTATTTTAATGCCTTCCTTCTGATACTGCCTTGCCACGCTTAAGACTTCGTCCTGAGTCCTATAGCGCAGTTTGCACTGCCATAATCCCATAAGGTCTTCCGGAAACATCTCTGCACGTCCGGTTACTGCCGTATAGTTTTCAAGAATCTGTTTCGGCGTATCCGCTGCGGTAATCCAGTAATCCATTTCCTTCGTGGAACGCGCAATCCACTCATAATAGTTATTTCCAAATGTCACCCTGCCTACAGCCGGATTGTTCCACAAAAATCCGTAGCCCATTGAAGATACCGCAAACGGTACTGAAATCTGGGAATTGCGCTGTGCAAGCTCCAGAACGCAGCCTTTTAAATCCATGCAGTCCTGCTGGTACTGTCCCATACCGAACAGTTTTTCATTCTTATTGCTTTCAAATTTCAAGTTCAGAGAGTATTCACTGCCGCCTATAATGCCCTTCCACTCACGGTTTATCAGCTTAAGGCAGCGGCTTTCCTTAGAAAGGGTTCCGTCATAACTCCTAAAATACTCGCGCAATAACATTTTATCATCACGGTAGAACGTTATAATTCCGACAAAATTAACGACTGCCTTAATGCGTCCGTTCGTAATCTCTGCAATTTCCCGCTTATCAATCTCACCGTTTCCTACCCAGTGGTCTTCTTCTGTAATCTTAACCTGCGCGCTGCATTTAGCAGGCGTTTCAGTAAGCGCCCAATCATTACCGCTAAATCCCGCGTTCATGGAAGCACGTACACGCAGCGAATCCTTCCCCCACGCCTCAACACGCAGCATCTCGCCATTATGACGGCAGACTAACGCTCCGTTGTCATTTTCAAATCTCATATATGCTCCTCCTCGTATTTTCATAATTAATAGATAATTGCGAAACTCACTAACTTATAAGCAAAATTGTGCAAAGTATACAATCACTCGAAGGTGCTAAACAGAAAATTTACTTCGTAAATTATCTGGCGCCGTCGGTACTTAGCGAGGTACTTTCGAGCTTAGTACCGCTACTGGCGGCAATGCAGCGAAAGCGTGCCTTCGATGGATTGTATACTTTGTACAATTTTGGCATAAACTTAGGCAGTTTCGCAATTATCTATTTTCATATTGTGTTAAGCAGAACGATAAGCCGGGTTATGTCGTGAATAATCATCTATCTTGGATTGTCGTTGCCGACAACCTCCAGCGACCTACCTGAGAGCAGGCCGGGCAGACCTGTCGCCCTCTATTTGGTCTTGCTTCAGATGGGGTTTACACAGCCCTCTGCGTTGCCGCAGAAGCGGTAGTCTCTTACACTGCCATTCCACCCTTACCGTTTAATGCGGCGGTTTCTTTTCTGTTGCACTATCCTTGGAGTCGCCTCCACCGGACGTTATCCGGCATCTTGCCCTGTGAAGCCCGGACTTTCCTCACCCGCCTCGCGGCAGGCGCGATTATTTATTCTACTTAACTTTAAGCAGCAGTTCATGCCTTTAAGCCTGAACTGTTACGGCTTTAACCAGTTTACACTTCAAAACAGCTGCCGCCCACAAATTCCCTGCATAATGAATTGGTTGGCAGTTTGTCACTGCTGACTCCCAGAAAATATTCGAGGAATTTAAGCAGCCTCTTAGCTTCGTGGTATTCCGGCTCGTCTTTTCTAATACTGAAAAGCAGCGGCTCTGCATACTGTTTCAATACGGCAAGCTCGTAAATAAGCGCCGAGTTAAACATGGCATCCGCCTGTTCCTGATATGGGAAGATATATTTCTCCTCTCCGCGCCTTACGGAAGCCCACATATCTATGGTCCTTTTCGCGCTCGCCCCTCTGGTTCTGGCATCCCTTACCATACGCCTAAGCAGTCTGCCGTCTGTGGTCGGAATCCTGTTATGTTCGTCTATATTTAATGAAGTCAGTGCGCTGATATATATTTTATACTTGCTTTCCGCAGGCAGCGAATACGACATTTTCTCATTCAAGCCGTGTATCCCTTCTATTACAAGGATATCGTCCTCGCCAAGCGTCATTATTTTGCCGTTATATTCCCTTCTCCCGGTTTTGAAGTTAAATGTCGGAAGTTCCACGCTCTCCCCGGCTAACAGCCTTCCCATGTCCTTATTAAACTGTTCCACATCCAGAGCTTCCAGACATTCAAAATCCGGATTGCCGTCCTCATCAAGCGGAGTCTCCCCATGATTCCGATAGTAGTTGTCAAGCCCTATCGGGTACGGCTGCAAGCCATAGGTGCGAAGCTGTATTGACAGGCGGTGTGAAAAAGTGGTCTTGCCCGAAGATGAAGGTCCGGCAATCATTACGAATTTAACGCCCTCACGCCTTGCAATATCTCTGGCAATCTCGCCTATCCTCCTCTCCTGAAGCGCTTCCTGAACCAAAATCATGTCTGCGATATTATCCTGACAAATCTGGTCATTTAAGTCTCCTACCGTGTCTATCCCTATCTGTTCGCCCCATCTGCATGACTGCATAAGCGTCTGGAACAGCTTATTTCTGGGTTCAAATTGATGCAGCTCCATGGGGGAGCTTTGCTCCGGCAAAAGCAGAATCATTCCGTCTTCGTAGCTTAAAAGGTCGAAACATTTAATATATCCCGTGCTTGGCAGCATATATCCGTAATAATAATCATAGTAATCTCCCAGACAATACACGTTAATCGTGGAACTCCTGCGGTAGCGGAAAAGTTTCACCTTATCCTGCATTTTATATTTTTCAAAAAGTTTGACAGCCTCGTCCGCCTGATAGGATTTCTTAGTAACCGGAATATCCGCCTCGACCAGTTCCTGCATCCTATCCTTTACCTTCATAATCTGCGCATCGTCAAGCGATGCGCCGTCGATAAATCGGCAATAATATCCCGCGCCAATGGCAAATTCAACCTTCGTAGCCGCCGCCGTCTCTATGCCCGCCACGTCGGCAATCGCCTTCATAAGCAGCATAATGGCGGAACGCACATATGTCTTGTGTCCAATTGAATCCCCATAAGTGGCGAAACTTAATTCGCAGTCCCTGTCCACCCTTTTCATCAGCTCCCTAATCTTACCATTGACAATCACCAATGCGATGGTATCCTTATACGAATGTTGGTATTCCCTCGCTATTATTTCATATTTAATACCTTCTTCGTACAGCTTTTCCTGTCCGTCAATCTTAATTTTAACCATACCTATACCTCACTCCTTTTTCGATAACCAGAGTTTAGACTAAATGAATAAAATAAGAAGCGACTTACCGTTTTTCAGGCATAGAGCTTCGTTTTTATTCCAGATAATTTACGGAGTAAATTTTCTGTTTTGGCTCTAAACTCGTCACAAGAAATTGCAGTTGCTATCGCTCATGATTTCCATCACATGTATACAATCCTGCAAAAGCGTTTCCACTTCTTCATACCTGCTGCCGTTTTTATGTTCTTTTGCGCTGTTTCCTTCCGCCTCATTTCTGCTTAAGTTATTGAGAATTTCTTCGTAAGTATGCTTTTCTTTCTCAAGATAACGATACAGCACGGCGGACTTATTCCGAATAAGCAGTTCGCCGTATCTGTCATAAATCTGCTGATACCAGCAAGATTCCACACCAGTCTGTCCTGAACCGGTCTTTTCCCTCGTTCGTTCCGGCTGCTGCAGCACATATTCTGACTTCGTGCAGGCGTCCTGCACTGAGTCTACGCTCTCTTCCCTGACGGCTTTCATCATCGGGTAGAACTTTCCGTCCTCTTCTATCATATTCTCTTCAACAATCTTATATCCCTGACTGCGCAAAAAGCGCCGAAACTGCTGCACTTCGGACTGCGGCTGCATAATCAGTTCTTTAAAAGACTTGGTCTTATGAATATCGTTCTCCAAAATGCGCATCATAAGCCTTCCGCCCATTCCCGCGCATATAAGGGTATCCGCCTCACCTGCCTGATATGCGGCTAATCCGTCAGAAAGTCTGGTCTCTATGTATGTTTCCGCCCCATATTCCCATATATGCTCTTTTGCGCGCATGAGCGGACCTTCGTTCACGTCCATTGCAATTACTTTAGGGCTGATTCCCTTTTTAAAAAGATAAATCGACAAAAAACCATGATCGCACCCCACATCGCAGACTCTGCTGCCTTTTGTCACCATGCAGGCGAGCGCAAGGAGCCTGTCGGAAAGCACAATATTCTCCTTCATCAATCCAGATAATCCTTTAACTTGCGGCTTCTGCTGGGATGGCGCAGTTTTCTTAATGCTTTTGCCTCAATCTGACGTATACGTTCACGGGTAACGCTAAATTCTTTGCCAACTTCTTCTAAAGTTCTCGCACGCCCGTCGTCCAAGCCAAATCTTAAGCGCAAAACCTTCTGTTCCCTTTCGGTCAACGTTCCAAGCACCTCTACCAGCTGCTCTTTTAGCAGGGTAAAAGCCGCAGCGTCCGCCGGAACAGGCACATTGTCGTCCTGAATAAAGTCGCCTAAATGGCTGTCTTCTTCTTCGCCTATCGGAGTCTCCAAAGAAACCGGCTCCTGAGAGATTTTTAAAATCTCCCTGACTCTTTCTACAGGCATATTCATCTCTTCGGCGATTTCTTCCGGAGTTGGTTCCCTTCCAAGCTCCTGCAATAACTGTCTGCTCACGCGAATCAATTTATTAATCGTCTCTACCATATGGACGGGAATACGTATTGTCCTTGCCTGATCTGCAATCGCCCTCGTAATCGCCTGACGAATCCACCATGTAGCATAAGTAGAGAATTTATATCCCTTTCTATAATCAAATTTCTCGACAGCCTTAATAAGACCTAAGTTTCCTTCCTGAATCAAATCAAGGAAAAGCATGCCTCTGCCTACATATCTTTTGGCAATGCTGACAACCAGACGCAAATTAGCCTCCGCAAGGCGTTTTTTCGCGTCTTCGTCCCCCATCTCCATCTTCTTGGCAAGTTCGATTTCGTCTTCGGCGCTAAGCAGCGGCACTTTGCCTATCTCTTTCAGATACATTCTGACCGGATCCTCGATGCTGATTCCATCCGGTATCGACAAATCAAGGTTCTCGACATCAACCTCGTCCTCGTCCGTCAGGATAATCTCCTCGTCGTCCACATCTACGTCATCGCCCTCCGTAATGCGCAGAACGTCCACGCCGTTTTGCTCCAACGTCTCCAAAATTTTGTCAAACTGTTCTTCTTCCAGTGGCAAATCATGGAAAAAGTCATTAATCTCTTGATATTCCAAAACATTCTTTTTCTTTTTAGCAACATTTAAGAGTTCTTTCAAACGCTCTTCAAATTTTGCCTGTACATTTTCTTCCATTATCCGGTCCATCCTTCCTTCTGCGGATTAAACTTTGCGATTATTCTTGCCTTTAATAAAGGGAAATATGCGTTTTGCTAAGTTCTTCCAAGGCTTTTTTGCCTGAAATCACTTGATTTATCGCATTCATATCCGAGCCTGCCCTTGCAGAATAATATTCAAAACTGTTTTTCTTGACTGTGTACACTATATCATGGAACGCCTTTTCACGTTCCGCATCCGTGTTAAGGTCCTGTAATTTGGTATTAAACAGAGAGGCTGCCTCTTTCTGTTCCTCTTCGTCCTGAAACATGCTTATAATGGACGCCGGATTATAATTTCCCGCTTCCAAGTCGGCAAAAAGCCTGCCGGCAACCTTCTGATACAGTTCTTCGGTAAAATCCTCCACTGTAATATATTTTTTTATCTTCTGATACAGCTCCGGCTCGTCGGTCAGCCATGTCAGAAGGAGTTTCTGTGATTTTTTTATATTTTCCTGCGGTTCGTTCTTTTTGGAAACCGTGGGTTTCGGCCTTTCCACGGGTTTAACGAAACCCGTCTGAACAGCATATGACGTGGTCAGCTTGCGGAGTTCTTCATAGCCGATGCGGTATTTGTCCGCAACAGTCTCCGTATAATTATTGCGCTCCACTTCCTCTTCAAAACCGCATAATTTCTTGGCTATTTCCCTGTAAAATCTGGTTTTGGAGTCCGGATCCGCCAAGTCATAACTACGCTCCAATATCCTCAGTTCAAACATGAAGCTGTTCTCCGCCTTATCAATCCTCTCCTGAAAGGCTTCCGCTCCGTTTGCCTTAATAAACTCGTCAGGATCTTTTGCAGGCTCCATATTTATTACCCTGCCCCTTAAGCCGGTTTCGCGCAAAATGCCGATTGCCCTTAAGGCTGCGTTGACTCCGGCGCCGTCGCTGTCATAGGCAAGCAGCACTTCCTGCGTATAACGTCTTAGCAGATTAGCCTGCCCCGCCGTAAATGCCGTACCCAATGATGCAACCGCCTGCGTAAAACCCGCCTGATGCATCGCTATGACATCCATATATCCTTCGCATAAAATAATATTGTTCTTACGCGACGTCCTTGCAAAATTCAAGCCGTAGAGATTCCTGCTCTTATCAAATATCATGGTTTCGGGGGAATTTAAGTATTTAGGCTTTCCGTCTCCCATCACCCTGCCGCCAAATCCTATAACTCTGTGGTTGATATCCTGAATAGGGAACATTACGCGGTTCCAGAATTTATCGCGCATCCCCCTTTTCTCATCGAACACGGCAAGTCCGGCATCCATGATGAGCTTGTCCTCATATCCTTTGGATTTCAGGTATCCGCTAATCTCCGAGCCTGATACGCTGGCAAAACCCAGACCGAACTTTTTCATAGTCTCTTCACTTAAATTTCTGCCTGTCAGGTACTTATATCCTGCCGCGCCTTTAGGATTCCGTAAAAGATAATAGTAATATTTTGCCGCCTCTTTGTTGATTTCTAAGAGTTTCGCCTTTACGCCGTCACGTTTCTTCCCTTCTTCCGAAGATTCCGCCTCAGGCAGCGCCACGCCGGCTCTTTTCGCCAATTCCGTTACTGCCTCCTGAAACGTATAGTTCTCGTATGACATTAAAAAGGTAAAGATATTGCCGCCCGCTCCGCAGCCAAAGCAGTAATACATCTGCTTGTCCGGAGAGACGGAAAAAGACGGTGATTTTTCGTTGTGAAAAGGACACAAGCCGAAATAACTGGCGCCTTTTTTCTGGATACGGACATATCCGGAAATCACGTCCACTATATCATTTCTCGCTCTTACTTCTTCTATCAGTTCGTCCGGATAATACATGCCCCTTCTCCGTTCCCGTTAAATCCTTTAGCAAAAAGCTGCTTATTCTATTCTAAACGCCGTCAGCCGTGCCATGTCTTAGGGATAAAAATTTCCTGGTATCTGGCGATGGCAAACCTGTCCGTCATGGACGCAATAAAGTCGCAGACTATCTTTTCGGCAGGCTCGCCCTTATCCAGAAGATTACGCATGAAATCCGGCAGTTTCTCTATATGCTCCAGATAGTAGGCGTATAATGTCTCTATCAGTTCTTCCGCCTTGCCTTCTTCGCTCTTTGCCACAGGATTCTGATAAACATTTTTAAACATAAACTCTCTGAGCCTGGTCATCGCCTCTGCTGCTGCCGGAGACATCATGATATCATTTTTCCCACGGCTTGACGTGACTATATCGTGGATAAAAAAGTCTAAGCGTTCACCGCAGCTGTAACCGATTACTTCACCAATCTCCTTAGGCACGTCTGATTCTTTTAGGATGCCGCCGCGTATGGCGTCGTCCATATCATGATGTATATATGCGATTTTATCGGAAAATCTGACTACCCTGCCTTCAAGCGTACATGGCATGCCGGAAGTCTGGTGGTTCAGGATGCCGTCTTTGACTTCATAAGTCAAATTTATTCCCTGACCGTCTTTCTCGATAAGGTCAACGGTCCTGATACTCTGTTCATTATGGGAAAATCCATATGGACACGCTCTGTTTAAGGCGCGCTCTCCCGCATGCCCGAAAGGCGTATGCCCTAAGTCATGTCCAAGCGCGATTGCCTCTACCAAATCTTCATTCAACTGCAACGCTTTGGCAATAGTCCGCGCATTCTGGCTGACCTCAAGGGTATGTGTCAGACGTGTCCTGTAATGGTCGCCCTCAGGGGTTAAAAAAACCTGCGTCTTATCCTTAAGCCTTCTAAAGGACTTACTATGTATGATCCTGTCGCGGTCCCGCTGGAATACAGGCCTGATGTCGCACTGTTCTTCTGGCTTGCTTCTCCCTCGGGAATCCATGCTCAGCATTGCATATGGGCTTAAATACTCCTTCTCCCACTGCTCCAAACTTTCCCTTATATTCATAGAACTGCCTTTCTTAAGAAAACAATTGCCCTGTTTATAATATTCTACTTCTTTTCCCAAAATCCTTTTTTATTCCCAATTTATTTTTAATTTATTTTCAACCGAAGTTCGGTCCGCGGGCGGCATGGACGCATATGTTACCGCTTGAGGCACGCTCTCGCTCCGTAAAAAGGCGCAGCGGTACTAAGTTCAAAAGCTAAAAAACAGCTTTTTCACTAAGTGCCGGCGCTTTTTAAGAACCTCTGCACGGTAACATATGCGTCCATGCCGCCCGCGGACCGAACTTCTGTTTATGTTACCGGCATATGTCATAAATAAACTCCGCATTCTTATCCATTGCGTCGTATGCCGTCTTAAACGGCGACATCTGAAATACATGCCACATTCCCTTGAACACGTCCATTTTGGCGGAAACGTTAGCTTTTACAAGTTTCTTATGCAGCATCGTGGAGTCATTAAGCAGAACCTCATTGTCACCTACCTGGATATAAATAGGGGGAAAGCCGTCAAATTCACCAAACAGCGGAGAAATAAGCGGATTCGCCAAATCTTCTCCCGCAGCATAATTATCCGTCATTTCCTTAAGGTAGGCAGCGTCCAGAACCGGATCGATCTTCGCCCTGCTTATATGCGACTTGCCCGCAGCGGTCAAATCCGTCCACGGCGACATAAGTATCGCGCCACGGGGAAGAAGCCTGTTCTCCTGCTTAAGCTTTAACATTAATGACAATGCCAGATTGCCGCCCGCAGAATCCCCCGCCACGATTATATCCCTGGCTCCGTATCCTAATAACATCAGGCTGTCCCATACTTTCATGGCGTCTTCCGTCGCCGCGGGATAAGGATTTTCCGGGGCAAGCCTGTAGTCAAAGCAAAGCACGTCCATGGAAGTCGATACCGCCAGCTTGGTTGTAAGCGTGCGCGCATATACACTGCTGCCCGTGGAATAACCGCCGCCATGGCAATATAGTATAATGTACTTTTTCATATGCGCCCTGTTTACGGAAATCCATTCGCTGTGGATTCCCTTAATTTCAATCTCTTTAATATCCACTTCTTTATTGGCGCCAAACAGCACGCCCAGATGGTCTTGAGACATTCTGTGTTTCTCAATGTCGGTATTTTCCACCCTGCTGTGCACCTTTTTGATGATATACATTAAGTTCTGGTTCGTTTTTGTAATTGCCATAAAGCAGTTCCATTCCTTTCATAAAACGTTTATTAAATTTTTATACAGATTATCCCGTCTCTGTGGTATACTATAACCAATATATTTCAGCTACAATTTGCGCCTGCGCCCAATTCGCAGGCTGCCAAGCAAGGAGCAGAGTTATCCGTATGTCCACTTCCGAGTCCAAAAAGACGGCTTTTTCAAAAAACAGAAAAGAAATATGGTACAAGCTGGATTTATCCGCTATTGTATATCCGACTCTCCAGCGAAGGGACTTTTCATCCGTGTACCGCCTGTCCGTCGTGCTTAAAGAAGAGATTAACCCTCTTATTTTACAGCAGGCGCTTGATATCACGCTGCCCCGCTTCCCGACATATAAGGTCGCAATTAGGAAAGGGCTTTTCTGGCGGTATTTGGAGCCTAACAACAGACCTGGTCCTTTTGTCATGCAGGATATCAAGAATCCCTGTATGCCTATGCCTTTTAAAGCAAATAACAGGTATCTGCTCAGAGTCTATTACTACGGCAGGCGGATTTCGCTTGAGGCGCATCATGCTTTAGGCGACGGAACAGGCGGAATGTGCGTATTGCAGACGCTTACCGCTGTGTACCTTAAGCTTTTGGGACACCCTGTAACTCCGTCGGGCTTTGTGCTGGATATAGGCGAGACTCCGCACCCGGAAGAGCTGGAAGACGCATATATGCGCTATGCCAATGCCAAAGTGCGCCCACCACGCCCCGGTGAAAAGACTTACCGAGTCAGGGGAACCAAAGAACCCTTTTATACTTTAAATATCATAGACGGCATCATGTCCGTCAATGAAGTGCGCTCAGTTGCATCCAAATACAACGCCACGATTACGGAATATTTCAATGCCGTCCTGCTCTATGCGCTGCTGCAAAAGCAGGAATATGACCGTCCTTTCAGGACAAGACCGGTTAAAATCGCCATGCCTGTCAACCTAAGGCGTTTTTTCCCTTCAAGGACTCTGCGCAACTTTATCACAATGATATATCCGTCGATAGATCCGCGGCTGGGCGATTACAGTTTTGAAGAAATAGTAAACCATGTGCGCAACTATATGAACTATTATATAAACGAAAAGTTCTTATGCGGCGATATTACCACCAATGCCGCCACGCAACGCAATCCGGTTATCCGCATCGTGCCGCTTTTTATTAAGGATTTCGTAGTCCGCACGTTTTATACGAAGGTTCAGGATAAAAATTCTTCCGCCGGGCTTACGAACATGGGCGCTTTGAAAGTTCCTGATGAAATGAAACCTTTTATAGATCGCTTTGACATCTATATGGGACAGCCGTTTTCCTCCCGTACTAACTGCGCAATCATCAGTTTTGAAGATATCCTTACGATAAATTTTGCCAGCAGCATAGCCGAAAGCGACGTCGAACGCTGTTTCTTCCAGAAACTTGTCAAAGACGGCATCCATGTGATTATCGAAAGCAACCGGGACTCAAAACTTAAGCAATAAATTCAGTATAAAAGTTTACTTTCAAATTTATTAACGTATAAAGGAGTGACACCTATGTCATATTGTGTGAATTGCGGCGTAGAGCTGGAATCTTCCTTAAAGGAATGTCCACTTTGTAACACGCCTGTCATTAATCCGAATCAACTGTCCATTGATGCCAAATCACCCTACCCAACGTCTAAAGGGCAGGTAGAGATTGCAAGCAAAAAAGATTTCGGCATCCTGCTTTCAGTCGTATTATCCGCGACCAGCATCACATGCCTGCTTTTAAATCTGCTTGTTTTTCAGGGGCATATGTGGTCCTTCACAGTCATTGGAGCCTGTATATGCCTGTTTTTCTTTGCCGCTCCGGCGGTCTTTTATACCAAAGCTTCTGTTTATCTCATACTTTTGATTGACGGCATCGCAGTCGGAGTATATTTGTATCTGATAAGCTACCTTACGGTTTCCTCCAAATGGCTGTGGGAACTTGGAATCCCTATTGTAGCTATATCAACCGTGCTGCTTGAGTTATTTGCTTTTCTGGCACATAAGCTGCCGTTCACCATTCTGTCGGGTTCACTCTATATATTCGTGGAAATTCCGATTCTGTGCGTGGCTCTGGAGCTGCTTATAAGACGGTTCTGCCAGAGTTCCTATCACATAACATGGTCGGCAGTCGTATTGACCGTGTGCCTCATTATTGACATTGCACTTGTTACAATTCTGACTAAAAAGCGTCTGCGCAATGAAGTCAGACGGCGTCTGCATTTTTAGGAAAGACCTGACGTCCTGACTTTATAACTCCGCATAAGCCTAAATCTAAGCCTGTAATCAGTATGTCCGCTATCTTTCCGGACTCAAGTGTGCCGTACTCTTTATCTATTCCTATTGACCTGCTCGGATTATATGTGGCTGCTTTAACGACGGACTCTTTAGGAATCCCCATTGAAACCGCCTTCAGCATACAATCATAGAGATTGCTGACGCTTCCGGCAATAGTGCCGTCTTTAAGCACAGCCTTCTTATCTTTTACCAGAACTGTCTGTCCACCCAGCGTATATGAGCCGTCTTTCATTCCTGCCGCCATCATACTGTCGCTTATAAGTATGATTCTATCATCTCCAAACAGCTTAAATGTACTCCTTACCACTGCCGGGTGTACATGGATGCCGTCGCAGATAAGCTCGACTTCGGTTTCTTCACGCTCAGCCGCTGCCCCGATTACGCCGGGCGCCCTATGCAAAAGCGGCGGCATTGCATTATAAAGATGCGTTATATGCACTGCCCCGGCATCTATCGCCGCTATAGCCGTCTCATAGTCTGCATCTGTGTGCGCAATAGAAAAACGCACGCCCAATTTATTATCTTTACTATTCTTTATACACTCAAACGCCCCTTCTATCTCAGGCGCGATGGTAACTATTTTCACAAGTCCGCCTGATAGTTCCTGCAATTTTCCAATCAGCCCTGTATCCGGCATACGGATATATTCAAGGTTTTGCGACCCTTTTCTTTTCTCGGAAATAAACGGTCCTTCAAGATATATACCACGCATACCTTCCAGCCTGTAACGTCTGGCAGCTTCGCATATTTCTTCAAGCCTTGCTATGGGCAGCGTCATTGTCGCAAGACAAAAAGAAGTGATTCCGTGGTTTATTTCATAACTATTTATAACCTCTATCGACTCTTTGGCTGCGTCGCAGAAATCACAGCCTGCCGCGCCGTGCAGATGTATATCCACAAGCCCCGGCAACAGATAATGCTGCGACTCCTCCGGCGTAAGTTCAGTCATATCACATGTTTCCACAGAGCTTATTCTGTCGCCGTCTATAGCTATCGTCCCTGGTTCAAAAACAAACTTGTCCGTATAAATTATTCCCCTGATTTTATCCATGCAGTTCTTTCCTTAATAATTAGAAATTCAGCACAAATGAATAAAATAAGGAACGACTTACCGCTTTTCAGGCATTGGAGTCCCGTTTTTATTCCAGATAATTTACGAAGTAAATTTTCTGTTGTTGTGCTGAACTCTGTCATTATACAAAAAACACCGCATAAACGGTGTTTCCTATGTATTGCCAGTGCAGGAAAAGGGACTTGAACCCTCATGATATTGCTATCACACGGACCTGAACCGTGCGCGTCTGCCAATTCCGCCATTCCTGCATAAACAGAAAGTACGCCATGCGCACTTTCTGTTATTATAAAAGTTACGAACAAATGATATTGTAACTTCTTTTAGCCTTGCTGTCAAGACACTTTTATCTTTTCTTTTACAATTTAAACTTCTGTGTCTTCTCGTTCTGGCTGTCGCTGAGTTCTACTAACATTCTTGTATCCTGATAACACTCGTCAATGGATTCCGCCACTACCTGCATTCCTGCGCTTGTTTCTTCTGCGGACGCTGAATTCTCTTCCACTACGCTGCTTAAGTTGGATACGGAGTCGGATACTACGCCCTTTAGTTCATTGAGGATATCCGTCTGCCTGTTAATCTCCTTAGCCACATCACCGACAATGCTGATTTCTTTATACAGATTATCAAAAGCAGTTTTGGTTTCTCTAAGCTGTTTCTCCTGCTCCGCCACATTTACCATAACCGACTGCATTCTTTCTGTGGAAACTTCCACGTTTGAAGTCAGTTCATTGACAACAACTTCAATGCCTGCCGCGCTTTCCGCCGACTTCTCGGCAAGCTTGCGAATCTCTTCCGCAACTACGGCAAAGCCCCTTCCGGCTTCTCCCGCACGTGCGGATTCAATGCTTGCATTCAGTGACAACAGGTTCGTCTGTGACGCCATGTCTTTAATAATTTCCACCATTTCATTAATATGTATCGCCGAATCATTGGTCTGCTTCGTCTGATCCGATACTACCTGAATAGCATCTGTGGTGACTTCCGTAATCTCATAGAGTTTCTTGATGCTGTCGGAAGCCCCGTTCGAGAACTGCATCATAGTATCTACCGAAGTTCCAAGCTTACTCATCTCCTGATTTTCTACATCAATGACCTCGCCAAGCTTCTGAACTTTGTCGCTGACAATTTCCGTTTCCGCCGCCAGACTTGCGGTTCCTTTCGCCATCTCATCAACGGCGCGGTTAGTATCATTTATACTTGTAGTAATATCGCTGAATTTCTCGCTGAAATCACCGCTGCTCCTTTTAAGTTTCTGACTGGAATCGCTGACATCGCCAATCATTCCTGCCAAAGCAAGTTTGACCTGATTAAGCGACTGCGCAATCTTTCCGATTTCATCAGAACGGCTGATTAACTTAGGTTCAATTTCAAATGAAAGGTCGCCTTCTTCAATTTTACGAAGGTTAGCTTCAATCCTCTTGATTCCGCCTGCAAGACGCCTGCCAAAGTATATGGAGATAACCAGTACAACCACCAAAATTACTATAATGCTGCCTATATATGCCGTAAGCATAGTAGTAAACTGCTGCGTTATGTACTGCTCATTTACTGCGATTTCTGCGTCCATATCGTCGGTATAATTGCCAGTCGTAACAACCCAGTTCCATGCGTCGAATTTCTCCGAATATGCAAGTTTGGGCGCTACCGTTACGCCGTCAGCCTTCGTAAAGTAAAATTCGTTATACCCCCCACCTTCATTTGCGCTTTTCATGATATTCTGGATAATCTTAACGCCGTTTTGATCCGTCAAATCATATCTGTTATTGCCTTCCTGCTCCGGAAGAATAGGGTGCATTACCAGATTATAATCCGTATCGTCAATCCACATATACCCCGAATCATCATCCCGATAGCGCATGTAGCGTATGTCTTCCTTAGCCATCTCTTTTGCTTCTTCTTCGGTCAATTCACCCGCCTGGCTGCGATCATAATATGACCGGATAATCGCAATCGACGTCTGGATTTCGGATTTAATCTCCCGCCTGTATCCGTCATACATAGTTGCTTCATAATTCGCAAGGCTGTCATTCATAGACCTTCTCAGGAAAGAGATCCCCAAAAAGCCCAGAACAATCACCGTACACGCAATCATGCAAAAGACAACCGCTACAAGGACAGTTGCGATGCTTTTTGACCACTTTGTTGTGTTCTCATTCTTTACTTCATTCACTTCTCTATCCCCCATACTATAAAATTTATTGATAAAATTATTATACTCTTTTTTCTGCGTTTTTCAATAATCTGTGGAGAAATGAGTCGTAAATTTGCAACAATTCAGAATTAGCCATCATTTTCCTACAAGTTTTCTCATAATAGGTATAGGAATTAGTCCAATCAGCTCAGTCAATAATAGAGAAACAGCAATTACTATAACCGCCTGCGCCAGATTCAGCAGGTAATTAGGTTGACTCATTCGGTAAATATTTTGAACAACGTATGACAAAATATAGGTGGACAAGATATAAATCCCCATACTGTCCTTTCCTAAGGCGCTCATAAGCTTAAATTCACATTTATTTTTAAACTTATTAATTATATACTGCCACAGAAGGATGAAGAACGCACTCCCCACAAAACCCACTGCCATTCTGTAAAAGTCAATCTTAAGCTGCCTTACCGCGCTTATCATATCTTTCCCGATTAACTTATATCCTGAAAGATAGATAAAAGAGCTTTCATCAAAAAATAGAAATAACACTATAAAGACCAATCCGGTCAATGCAATCCATTTTATCTTAGGAGCATTATCAAGGCTCACTTTTCTCTGCTCCATATATTTATGCAGATAAAATGGTGCGATAAAATAAGGCATCATATATTTATAAGCGCCAAGCGCCATGCCGTCGGGGATAAAGAACAGCGTCAGAAAGCCCAATATATACAGTATTATGGAGTCGTGAAAATAAAAGTGCATTATGAATACGATGAGAAAACACCAGAATACCGCCCATAAAAACCAGAAATTGTTAAGCACGCTGTAAAGATAATCACAGATAATTCTCCACGACAAAACATTGTCGTTAGAAAGATTTATCACAGTCTTTATGAGAAATTCCAATGCAGTCCATACAAAGATGGGGACAGGCAGCGCAAGGATACGGCGTTTAAGCAGAATAAGCCGCTGCCTGCCATCAAGCGCCCTTTTCATGCTGCCCCAGCACAGATAGCCGCTTACCATCATGAAAAGCGGCATATGGAAGCTGTATATAAATTGATACAATTTGTCGCTAAAATAGCGCGATTCTGTATTAAATTCGGCTCCGCTGCCTACCTGAATACAATGTCCAAGCACAACCAGCATGATGCCAAATCCTTTAAGAACATCAGGCAGCTTTTCTCTTGTAACCTTTATGTCAGTTTCTTTTAATGTTTCCATTAGCAGTTCCATTCCGCCGCCAGCCTATGCAGCGTCAATTCCTTTGAAATATTTCACACTTAATATTATAGGTAGCACATTATTCAGCGTCAATAGAATTAATTGTTGAAAAACTTAAAAAATGTATTGACTTTTTGGCAATGAAATAGTAAGATATTACTTGCGTTGTGAACGTAAGCGGAAGTGTCGGAACTGGCAGACGAGCAAGACTAAGGATCTTGTGAGCATTGCGCTCGTGTGGGTTCAAGTCCCATCTTCCGCAGTGGTTAAAAAATGGGAAACCTTGAAAAATCAGGTTTCCCACTTTTTATTTTCAGTAATTTTGAACATAGAAACGAATAATTTGCAGACACTATGTTGGTGATATTCCTTTTCTAAATGCTAATTATTTCTTAATTATTAACTGTTATTAATTCATCGTTATATTATTTGATACGGAATCAAACATTTCATCAATAAAGGTTTCATCTACATAACCGTCCGCTATAAGATCCAAATATATCCCTTCTATAAACATATATAGACAGTCATCCGGCTCACAATCTATAATCTCACCTCCCCAGCCGTATTCTTCATTATCAAAATACAATGCCTCACTACTTGTAATAATAACAAATCGGTTGCCGTGGGACGTCACCATAGAAGCAAAATTTGAATTTGGATTTTGTGCTATGAAGTCTGCAACTTTTTTCATAACTATTTCATTTGCACCTTTCCTATACTCTCGGTAAGTAACGCCATATGAATCTTGTGTTTCAGCCACATAATCATTTGCCGAAAAGCTTATAATGGAACCGCTAATACTCGTATATGTATATCCACCATAATCACGTACCGGATTATTTCCCACAGGCACATTTTTATATGCCTGGGAAGCGTCGCTTGCAGGCGCAGGAACAGCGTCTGTCGGTATAGCCGTATCCGCAGCTGCATCCGTTGCGGGCGCAGGCACAGCCACATCAGCCGCCTGTACGGGAAGCTGTCCAGCATCGGGGATTGTCAAAACCTGTCCCTTATAAATAAGATTGGGATTTTTAATTATATCCTTATTTGCTTCGTAAATCAATTCCCATTTTGCTTCATCGCCATATACCTGCTTAGCAATCTTTTTAAGGTAATCCCCACTGTTTACAACGTAATCATCTGCTGCAAAAGCCGACATGCTTGTGGATAATACACCAATCATAGCGACTATGGCTGCAATTTTTTTAATGCCTTTCCATTTTCCTCTTAGTTCACTTCTTCTGGAAGCGCCTTTTTGTTCTCTTTTCATTTCCTTTGTTTCCTTTTTTTGATTTTTTAATTGTATTAATGTCCAACATATGATGGACATTATAAATAAGTGTACAACAAATGATGTACACTGTCAAGGGAGGGATTCAAATGGGATATTATCCAAGGTTGCGAGATTTAAGAGAAGATGAAGATTTATCAATCAGGAAACTTGCTGATTTACTTTATATGCAGCGGACTACCTATCATAATTATGAAACGGGAAAAAGAGAACTCCCCTTTGAATTAGCCATTACCCTTGCCAAATTCTATAATGTTTCATTAGATTATATTGGCGGTCTGACCAATGACAAAAGACCGCCGAACTAAAGCCATATCTTCATATATGCACTTAAAATTATTTTATACCATATAAAAAGAAAGTTGAAAGAAATATATTTAAAAAATACGGCTGTTTTAGCAGGAATAAGCGCCGGTGCAATGTGTTGGTTTAATTGCGGACATAGTGATAGTGAAATCTTTTGGAGTGATGGCGAAATAGGCTATGGTTGGATAAACAATTTATTAAACATTTATCAATATGTATATTGTCCACACTATGAACAGCGCAAAGCAAGCTTCGACGAAATGCTACAGGAAAAAGAGCTGTCGGGATTGGCAATGGAATCGGATACGGCGTTTGTAGAGAGAAATGGTAAAATAAGTTATATTAAATGTAATAAATCATCAAATGCGTATATCTTGAGATTTAATAATGGCAAATTGGCAAAAGAACAAATTGAGCTTGAGTTACTGGAATAAATTTAAAAGTTACGGAGACGCGCCATATGAAGTTAGAAATTCAAACATATACAAAGGACAAAATACCTGACGTCTTGGATTTTGAGAGAAGATTGCGCGAAGAGGAAGACTTCTGGGGCTGGGAAATCAATCACGCCTATATTAATGCCGTGTCAAAGAGCTTTGAAGACAAGAGTTTTGACGACTCTGTTTCTCTGTTGGCATATAATGATAGTGCAGTTATCGGTCGGATTGACGCCTCACTTATTGCAAGCCGCTTTGACGGTTCAAAAAAGGCATATCTTGATTGGATTTGCGTTATAAAAAGCAGCAGACATCATGGGGTAGCGCAGCGATTGTTAGAAGCTTTACTGAAAATTCTAAAAGACAGGCATATTAACACGCTGATTGCATTGACCGCCGCCAACGAAGAAGCACAACGCTTTTATAAGAGTGTTCCCAACTCTGAAATGAGGGATATTGGCATTTGGATTGATGTTGTATAGTCAAATTTTCTTTATGATTTATTTTATCTTTCACAAAATTGGCATGCCCTATTCTCTTGAAGTCGTTTTATATTTTTCTAACGATATAATTTCCTTAATTTTATTATCTAAGTTATTCAAATTATGTCCTTTAGCAGCATATTTAATATCTGAAAAAGGATATATCTCATTTGTTTCTTTTATGAAAATAGCAATAACCTGATGTACTTCCTTTATCGACTTTCTTATATCTCCATATAAACATGATGCAGGTGCATATATCTTTCCACTAATTTTCTTTAAACCTAAATAAGTATTTACATTTCCCATAACCTTATCAAGACTTAACTTAAGTCCAGAATCATTAAAATCACCAATCATATTTGTATATTTATAGCAAGTCATTATCGATGGCAGTGCTCTTATCTTTAATTCCGTATTATTATCTTTAATTTTTAAATCTTTAATTGACAATTTTTTATGCACAAGTTCATCATAAAACCTACTGCCAAAATTTTGTTCTCGTAAATTTCCATTGTCTTCTTTATAAACTAACCCTGTCAGATGGTAGTAATTACTACCAATAAATTGAACAATAATGTAATCTATGACATTTGTTTCACGATTCCGATATATTATCAATAACGATTTATCTTCTAAATTTTTTGAAAATTTTTAAACTGATGAATAACTTCTGTTAATGAATCTTTCGGTTTTATATCATTTGTATAATTCATCATATTCCTCACGATACTAAATTATATAATTAGTTATCTATAAAAAAGAGAGATGGCATAGTCGCAACATATGCTCACTCTCTTTTCTGTGGTTAATTTTTCTGTTGTCTGCCAACCATCAGTCAATCGGCTGATACATATCTCAGGTTTTTCTGTTGCCTGCCAACCTTGTCAATATTTACTATGCAAATAATGACAAACATATCTCAGATTGAAAGGTGTTAACCCACCTGATATGAATTATCATATCTTTACACCTATAGTATATGTATAATTCGGCAAAAAGTCAATTAAAATAATTTCCAATATTTTGTGCATTGCACAGCTTCTGTCTTTACATTTCATTCAGGACAACATTCTATCAGCGCATTATAAAAAAGCGGATATTCTTTATGCAGTTTTATCGGAATGCCTTTCACATCAAGAAAGCAATGCTCTGAACCCGCCACGCATACCGTATCCCCTTTGCTGTTTTTCATAATATATTTTAGCTTTAATTTCACTCCCTTAAATTCCACGACGCTCACTTCTATGTCAACAGTATCCATAAACGTCGTCGGCTTCATATATTTACATTCGACTGACACCACAGGGGAAATAATCCCCTCTTCTTCCAGTTTGGCATAACTCCAGCCGATTTGTGAAAGAAAGTCGATTCTGGCTTCTTCCATCCAGCGGATATAGTTTGAGTGATGCGTAATTCCCATTTTATCTGTTTCATAATACTGTACAATATGACGATACATTTTATCTCCTTGTTACTGTTCACAGCCATATATGGCATGAATAGTAACATCTCCTTAGCAATTTTAACCCATTCTGCTTAAAAATTATACGCTTCCTTATAAATATATGATATAATAACCGCAAAGGAAAATCAAGCGACGCGAATCGGCATTTGTTTTAGAAAGGCAAAATACCCATGAAGAAAAATATACCAGCTATTTTAATATGTATTATTATGATTTTAGAAATAACAGGTTGCGGCGCTTCTGAAAAAAGGACGGTCAACCCTGTCTATGCGGACGCGCAGGACACGATTGCCTTTCTGATTGACGCCATAGACAGAAAAGACGCCGATGCAATTAAAGACATGTTTTCTCCTTACGCCGTAAGTAAAATCGATAATTTTGATGAAAAAGTAGAGCGCTTCATAGACGAATTTCCGGGCTGGAATGAGGATTATGAATTAAGCGATACATTTCAGCGCTGGTCGAACCACGGAAAAATAACAAATATCCTGACGCCGTCTTATGACTTTATTATAGACGATAAAATATACCGCATGCGCATTATTTATTATAAAGAATCTGATGAAGATGAAAGCAAACTGGGCTGGTATTCGTTACAGATATGGGAGCGGTATAATGACAGCTATACAGACGGTTGTTATATGCACGGCGTAGATGATGAGCCGGATATTCTGCTCTGGGATTATCTAAAAGATGAATGAAACAAATTAGCAAAAAAAATTGCCGCAAATTTACCGCAAGTTTGGAAAAAATATTGTTTTAATTTCCAAAATAACGTACAATAAATATAATAGGAATTATATATATTAATATTCATCTCATGATGTGGCTCATTTTGAAGGAAGGTATGACAAATGGCGAATTTATATAATATCACTGCTACTATTGATGAAAGGCTGCAGATTATCAGGGCTGATAAGACCTTTTATGAATACATAGGTTTTGAAAATTATGCGTCTCTTGCTGAAAACATACACCCGGAAGATTTAGAGCCGCTAAAAAAAGCGCTTACACAGCTTGGTTTTGATAACTCCGACATGCTTGTAATTCGTTTGATGTCTGTAGATAAGCAGTATCACCATGTTTTGACCGAGTTTTCCAAATTTTCTCTTGAAGACGAGGAAAAGGATTTTATCGAAATCAAAATTTTGGATATAGATAGTCTTGCCCAAAATCTTGACTCTCTCTATGATGAAAACCATATTTGCGACGAATTTCTGGATATTTGGAAAGAATATCTTTTCTTATATGATAAAAAACGGGACTATTTTCAGATTTTTAACGGCGGGCGTTTAAACAGGATTTTCTCTTTCCGTGGAACTCTTGGCAAATTCCGCGAGGTCATGCTGGGAAAAGAACTCGTAAAAAAGGAACATATTCCTGACTTTAATGATTTATATGAAAATATTGCCAACGGAACCAAGAATTTTGAGCATAAACTGCTTTTTCTGGATAAATCCATAAATCCTGAACGTGATATTCATTTTATAAAAGGACGAACCATTTTGAACTCACATAATGAGCCTATTGTTATCGGCTGTATTCAATGTCTGGACAATTCCGGTTCCATCAGAAGCGAATACCTGCACAGCGATTACGATAAAGACGTGACAACCGGACTTCTTACCAAAAAGACGATTATCGAGTATACGGAAAATCTTTTACATCGTAAGCCGAAACATAATATCAACATCTGTATATTGGATATTGATAATTTCAAACAGGTTAATGATACTTTGGGACATTTGGTAGGCGACGAAGTTCTTGCCACCGTATCCGAAATCGTAAAAGAGACGGTTGCCGGCAATGGCCTGGTGGGCAGAATCGGCGGCGATGAAATATTTATCGTTCTGGAGGGCGTAAACTATCTTTCCGACCTGCGCGGAATCTTACGCAGCGTCAGAAACAATGTGGAATGGGCATATAAAGAACGTAAAGACGTGCCAAAAGTAACCTGCTCTATCGGTGCGTCAACTTATCCTACCGACGCGCTTAACTATGACGATTTATTTAGAATTGCCGATAAAATGCTCTACCGCGCTAAACATAAGGGCAAAAACCGTTATATTATTTATGAGCAGGCTGTCCACGGAGATGTGCTTTCTGAAAACGCTCCGGTAAGTCTGCCCGTAAATCCCGGACAAAAAAAGAACAAACAGCAGCTTGTCCTAAAAATGCTGGAATATCTGACGCATCAAACAGGGACTCCTTTTAATATGATACTAAGGGACATCGGCAGCGCCTTTGATTTAGATGAGATTTACCTGTTCTATGGCGACGTGCAAAAACTTACGATGGAAAACTACTGGAACATAGCCGGACAGGAGGCTCCTGCTGAATCCTCTGTTGATTACGTGAATGAAGAAAACTTTGCCCATCTATATAATGAGCATGGAATTGCCGTAATCGATAAAGTTGACGTGATAAAGCAGATGTGTCCGCAGACCTATAATTATTTGGCAAAGCATGATGTAAAAGTGGCATTGATTTACAAGATGGGATTAAAGAGCCATGAAGGGTATATTGCTTACTATAAGAAAAGCGAAACATCGCGTCAATGGCCTGAAGGCGATATCGCTAACCTGACATATATAAGCAAGATTATTGAACTTATCTTTAACGATAAATAAATATCATAGATATACGGCAGTATATAGGCACTGTCCACAAGCTGAAAACTAAATTATGGAGGTAACCTGAATTGGAGAAAAAAGATATGCAGAATGCAAACGAAAACCCCGGTAATGTCGATTGGAATGATGGAAAAGTACATTCCGTCACTCAAAAGTACAAAATCGACGATAAGGAAAATTGGCATAAAAATGCGGCTTATGATATCATGCCAAACCGCGGCGCAAATAACGAAATCAGGGATAATCTATATGTAAAGGGCACGCAGACCGGCGTTCATTATACGACAAACGACCCCAAAAAGACAATTCCCGTATTTATTGTGGTTTGCGTGCTTTTCGTTGTGATAGGGCTCATTATTATGCGCTTTAACGCTACCTTTGGAATTGTATTTTTAGTCTTATCTTTAACATGGGTTATCAGCAGCATCATAAGGAGCATACAGAAACGGAAAGAATCCCCTAAGTCGGACGAATAAAATTAGCGTTTTACAGCTCCAACACTTTTTCTACTAATTTTGCAAGGAAATAAGCAATCTTCGGCGGTACGGCATTCCCTATTGTCTTGCAAACAGTTGTCTTGTTGCCATAGAATACAAAATCATCCGGAAAGCTTTGTATTCTAGCCGCCTCTCTTGGAGATAGGGTCCTGTTCTGCGTCGGATGAATAAATCTGCCGCCGGCAGGCGTATCGAACCTTGTAGTTATCGTAGGCGCCTGCTCGTCCCAGCGCAACCTTCCGTATGAGCCGCTATGGACAGAATTTATCCTTTCTTCAAGCGCCGTAAAATTCTCGCCGCCACTAATCCGGCTCATCCTATCTATAGCAATATCCGAATGCCTCGTCTGCGTATGGTTTGAAATTGTATCACCTGCACTCGCCAAATATTTCTGATACTCGCTCTGCGGCTTCGGATTAGCAATTATTCCATCGGCTGTCGTACTTGGCAGATTACCAATAGCATCCTGAATAGTTACTATATCAAAATATGACGGCATCTCCTTTTTAATTTCTTCCCGTGTCTGCAGCCATAATTCCTCGATATTAATATTGTCGCACATTGTGCCAATAATAATCATTCTCTCTCTTTTTTGCGGTATTCCAAACTCTATTGCCCTAACCAATTTATGATGCAAATGGTATGGCTTTCCATCTAATAACTCGGGGTCTTGGAAAATATTATGGATTTCTTCAAAAATCTTTCCGCCCTGCATCGTCACAATGCCTTTTACATTTTCCATCACGAACACTTTAGGTCTGACGGTCTTTACCACCTTAAAATAATGCTTAAACAAATAATTTCTGGGGTCGTCAATAAACCCGCGCCGTATCCTGGCTCCTGCCATTGAAAAGCCCTGGCACGGCGGACCCCCTATAATGACGTCAGCATCATGCTTGCTAAAAATGCCTGAATGGTCTATATTTCTGATATCATCAACAATAACCTCAGTTTCCAGATGATTCAGCTTATATGTATTTGCAATCTTTTCATCATATTCTACAGCCTTTTCAACGCAATAGCCGGATTGCATAAATCCTAGTGATAATCCGCCGCATCCGGCAAATAAATCAATTACCTTCTTCTGTTTCATATTTATTCCCTGTCTTCATATTTATATCAAGCAGTTTTGCTTAAAACATCATCGGTTAGAGCTTATTATTTCAGTCGCAAAGTGCCTTATCATATATTTTATCACGCCCTACTGCTTTTTGTCTATGGCTGTAATTGACTCAATATATATACGAAAATTCTCCTCTCTGTTGAGGAAAAGGCATAGTTGTTGTATAATAAGCTTGTCCAGTCATGGCTTAATAAGGACATTGCATTGATAGTTGAAGATGATAAGGAAAATGTTTTATTAGACATAATATACAGCGGAAGGTGCTTAGAAATGTTAAAAGCCATTATTTTTGATTTTGACTATACGTTAGGCGATTCAACAAACGGCATTGTCTTAAGCGTCAATTATGCTTTAGAGAAACTTAAGCGCGGCGCAAAAGATACGGAAGAAATAAGGAAAACCATCGGCTTGTCATTAAAAGATACCTTTTGGACCTTGACTAAGACCGATAATATGGACGAGGCAGAACAGTTTGCCAAATATTTTATTGAAAAAGCCGACATTGTGATGGTAGAAAATACGCAGTTGTATGACGGTGTAAAAGAAGTTCTTTCCGATTTAAGGACAAAAGGATTTAAAATCGGGATTGTAACCACCAAGTTCCGCTACAGGATTGAAAAAATATTGGATAAGTTTAATGCTCTTGATTTGGTTGACATAATTATAGGCGCGGACGATGTGAAAACGGAAAAGCCCGCTCCTGACGGTCTGCTTCAAGTCATTGACAGGCTTAAGTTAAGTAAGGAAGATATTCTTTATGTCGGAGACAACCTTGTAGACGCCAAAACCGCAGAAAATGCACAGGTAAATTTTGCCGGCGTATTAACGGGGACGACGACAAGGGACGAATTTGCATTGCATCGGAATGTTTTCATAGGCGAGCATGTAAAAGAGGTTTATGATTTTATTATGAAGAAAGCTTGAAAGAACGGCATATGTTTCCACACATGCCGTCCTTTTTCTGTGCCTATTGGTTATTATTAGGGAGAGTAATGCCAAGCGTCTTACAGCCATCGTCAATTACTTTAAGCAGTTCGTCGTCTGTCAGCACAGTTACCCGTCCGCTTTCGTACTCTGCGTCCACCCATGTCTTCACATAGGCAACCAGCTCGGACGACTTCTCAATCTTATCCGCATCGGCAAGCTTAAAATATGTATTAATCCAGTGGGCGATGCCCGCAAGCCCGGAAGTATTGGAAACCGCGCACAGCACAGGCCTGTGCAGGAATTTCTCGGTATCAAAGATATTGTAGATTTCCTCGTTTTTCAAAAGACCGTCCGCATGGATGCCCGCCCTTGTGATATTAAAATTCTTACCGACAAACGGCGTACGCGGCGGAATCTGATATCCTATTTCCTTTTCATAATATTCCGCAAGCTCCGTAATGACAGTGGTATCCATGCCGTTTAAAGTTCCCCTTAACTGCGCGTACTCAAAGACCATTGCCTCAAGCGGCGTATTGCCGGTACGTTCCCCGATGCCAAACAGCGAGGTATTGACACCCGCGCAGCCGTAAAGCCATGCCGTTGTGGAGTTCGTGACTGCTTTGTAGAAGTCGTTATGTCCATGCCATTCAATCCACTCATGCGGCACTCCGGCGTGTGTATGAATCGCGTAGATAATTCCCTGCACGCTTCTGGGGATAACCGCGCCGGGAAAGTTCACCCCATATCCCATCGTATCGCAGGCGCGTACTATAATCGGCAGTTTATACTGCTCCGACAGCTTCATAAGCTCCTGACAGAACGGCACGACATAGCCGTATATATCCGCCCTTGTGATATCTTCCAGATGGCAGCGCACGCTAATTCCTTCGTCAAGGCATTCCTTTACCACGGAAAGATAATGCTCCATCGCCTGCCGCCTTGTCATTTTCAGCTTTAAGAAAATATGGTAGTCCGAGCAGCTTACGAGAATACCGGTCTGCTTCATGCCTATTTCTTTTACAAGCTTAAAATCTTCCTTGCTTGCCCGAATCCATGAAGTGACTTCCGGAAACTTATAGCCGCGCTCCATACATTTATATACCGCGTCCCTGTCCTTCTTGCTGTATAAGAAAAACTCACTCTGCCGTATCATTCCGTTAGGGCCGCCGAGCTTGTGCAGATAATCATAGATTGTCACAATCTGTTCCGTGCTGTACGGCGCTCTTGACTGCTGCCCGTCGCGGAAAGTCGTATCCGTAATCCAGATTTCCTTAGGCATATTATGCGGAACCACCCTGTCGTTGAAAGGTATCTTAGGTATCTCATCATATGGGAACATGTTCCTAAACGCATTCGGCTTTTTAACGTCCTGAAGCTGGTACATATGCTCTTCGATTTCCAGAAGGTTGTTTTTCTCGTTCATTGTGACCGGACGATTTTCAAAATATTCGGCATTTTTTTCCACTGTATTCTCCATTTTCGTGTTTTTCTCCCTTGTTTTTCCTGACTTTGCATTTTCGTATTATTGTATACGATTATGCAGCGCGTGTCAATGCCTTATGATAATCTCCTGCCATCTTTTATCATTCTTTAGAAATCCGAACTCTTCTTCATTGGCGAAACCTTCCCGCAATTTCTCCCTGAGCCCTTTTTTAAACTCCTCACTCGTTTCTTTAAATTCCATATGTTCATAGAGCATAGAGTTCCTAAAAGCGTCAATCTCTTCCACGGCAGAGAGTATTTTTTCCATAATCTCAATTACGGCGTCTGCGTCTTTTTCCTTAACGACGCTCTCGAGCCGAGAGGAAATCTCATGATATGCCCCCATCTCGAAGCATCTTGCAAGCTCCTCCTGCTTATCAAGCAGCATACGCGCCCTTTCTGCATCATCGCTCTTAAGCGCAAGCGTATACATTCCATGAAGTTCCATGCTCACCCTGCCATAGTCTGCAAAAAGCAGTTCTTCGTATGCCCTATACGCCTCTTTAATCCTTCCGGTTTCGCTGTATATCTGCGCCTGCTTTCTTTTTCTTTCGGGATTTTGTATGGATAAATATTCCAAATATTCTTCCGCTTTATCATACTGCTCTTTTCTCATGAAAAAGCCAATCAGCGAGTCGGCAGCCCTTATGCGCAAAGCCTCGTCATTGCTGTTTAAAACGCGGCTATATAATGAGCATAAATACTCATCGTAGTCCGCCGCGCCGGGAATCTCCTGCACTATACGCTGCCCGTCCAAAAATGCGGCAATATTGAGCGTAAGCGTTTCGCAATTAGGATACTGCTCCAGCTTTTTCTTCGCCCAGGCAAAAACCTCAGCATACGTTTTCTCTTTAGCCATTGCATCCGCCTCACGGATAATCCCGGTTACTTCGTCCATTGTCAGCTCTTCCTGAAACGACAAAAGCGTATCCAGCGAAATCTCAAGCAACCTCGCAATCGGCGCTAAGAGCGTGATATCCGGCAGGGAATTTTCATTCTCCCATTTATTAACCGCCGGAGCCGTCACCCCCAGACGCAGCGCCATCTCCTCCTGTGTCATGTTCCTGATTTTCCTATATTTCCTAATCACTTTTCCTATTGACATACTAAACTTCCTCCTCTTTTATTATATTGCCAGACAATTGCGAAACTCACAACTTTATGAATAAGATTGTGCAAAGTATACAATCACTCGAAGGTGCTGTGCCGCCGTCGGTACTTAGCGAGGTACTTTCGAGCTTAGTACCGCTACTGGCGGCAATGCAGCGAAAGCGTGCCTTCGATGGATTGTATACTTTGTACAATCCGTACATAAACCTGAACAGTTTCGCAATTGCCTAATTTTCATCGCATCGGCCTCTGCTGTTACAATCATATCAAACGTAAAGGAAATCAACAACTGACGCATAGTTATATATTTCAGAGCAAAAATTAACTGCCGTTCATGTTTTTTAACTTAACATGCAGCAGTTTGCCATGATAATATACATGAGAAAGCGGATATCAATCTTGCGATTAATATCCGCCTCTAAACTATATTGTCCATTGGCCCATACCTCCGTTTTTTACTTTCGTACTCCTTCTGTTCTCATTTGAATGAGTTAGTTTGAATTTTCCAATCTGAATCATTCGTTCTGCTTTATCTTAAGTACCTCACTCTTTAGTACCTTATTGAGGTTGGTTGGTAATTTTATTATAGCATGTGGTTTTTATTTGTCAACACATTTTTTCAAATTTTCTTAAATTTTTTCATTATTTTACATTTTTTACCATTTTATTCCATTTTTTAAATATTAATTTGCTTTTCGCAGTTAATAACATGCGATAACGCAGCCAATTATTAAAAAATTACATAAAAACGGCTGCCGCCATACGAATAAAAACCGTAAAGCGACAGCCCTTGTTTATTACATATTAATCTTTTTGCACACTAGCCTCCCTACTGTTTAGCCAGCTTGTCTCTTTAACCCCTCTGCAGTTTAGCCATCTTGTCCCTTAAACTGCCTGAAATTGTGCTTACCATATCAGCCGACGCTGCAATCTCTTCCGTAGACGAAGCAAGATTCGTTACGCGTAGGTTCACGTTGTCGATAACGGAAATAAGTTTTTCGGCATTATCAAGCAGTCCGTTAATCGAATTCTGAATCTCTTCTTTATTCCTATCACTGTCGTTTGCAGTATCCTTGGACGAATCCGAAAGTTTCTTAATATTCTCGGCAATGATGGCAAAGCCTCTTCCTGAATCTCCTGCCCTCGCAGCCTCAATGCTTGCATTTAACGCTAACAGGTTAGTCTCTTCCGCCACATCAGTAATTTCCAGATTGTTCTCTTCCAGTTTTACAAGCAGTCCCTGAATCTGCTGCAGTTCTGACTTAAGCGCGTCACAAAATTCCACGACGTTGTTCATGTCAGCGGAAATTCCTGTACTTTCCCGCGCGTTATTATTATTTCCGGACGTCATTTCATTAATGGAGATATCCAGATTCTCAAAGTCGCTTCCAACCTCTTTTAAGAGCATGGATATCTGAATATCCCTCTCTTCAATCTCAGCGTTCTTCTGCTGCATTTCGGCGGACAGGTTTTCTGCAAGCTCCTTCTCCTTACCGATTACGTCTTTCATGTAATGTACGCAGTTTTCTTTGGTATTGCAACCATTATGTATCGCAGACGCCATATCCTTACATGTCCTGTAGCCGCATGCCGAACAGTTGATTTTGCGCTCGCTCTCATTATTCTTATCCATATCGTTAAATATGGCATTAAGCTCCGCCGTACTCGGATGTTGAACCTTCACCCCTGCGGATTTATCGGTATAGTGTCTGATAAAATCATTTATATCCAGATTACTGAACTGCTTATTGAAAGCGGCAAGCCTCTGCTTGGGAGTCATATTTATCCCCCATGCGCTTTTTTTGCTGTTGCGTTTGCTGGCAGCCTTAATCTTCTGCATCTCGTAAAGGGTATCGTCGCCCTGCGCCTTCTCCGGCTCTACTGCCGTGCCATATAAACAGCCCTTCGCGCAGTTAAGCGCGTCAACCATGAAAGGAAGGTCTTTTCCGCCCAGAACCCTGTCTTTATAGTCTTCTATAAATTCATAGGCATGCCTTTCACCTTCTATCTGGCGGATAAATACGTCTTCCCCGCAGAACCAGTATACATTCTCTTTAAGCCCGCCCGGCATAGGGTAAATGGAGCCTAAGCCGTATTCAATCTCATCGGATATCGGCGTTCCGGAAATATTATTTGCCCTTACATACTTCATCAAATGGTCGAAGGTAACATTATAAGATACATATCCGCCGCAGTTAGGATCATCTATTTCATTCTTTTTGGCGATGCAAGGACTGATAAACGCCAATTTATCCGGTATCTTCATATATTTCTTGGCATATACGGCTCCGCACATCATCGGCGAATGAATAGGCACAAGACTGGGAATAAGTTCCGGGACATATTTCTCAATATAGCCCACTACAGCCGGACACGGCTGCGATATTCCGCCTGTAAAATTATGTTCCGTAATATATTTGATATAAGCCCATGTCGTAATATCCGCACCGAAACTGATGCTTATAATACGATTGACTCCCAATTTCTTTAATCCTCCAAGCACTGAAGCATATTCTTTGGGATAGTTTGCCAAAAATGCAGGCGCAAGGAGCAGGGAAATCTTTTCTCCCTTCTTTAAGTCCTCAAAAAAGCGTTCCGTATCGTCATTGTAATTTCTCGCCTCATGTTCGCACGCGTCAAAACATGCGCCGCATGCTATACATTGTTTCCCATCTACTGCAATTCTGTTTTTCCCGTTTTCCTCTACGGCATAATTAACGGTGAGTACAGGACAGACTGATATACATTTGTTGCAGCCGATACACTTTTCATTAGTATATACTAATGAACTTTCTGTAGTTCTTGCCATATTGACCTCCTGAGTATTTTAGTGTGACGATGTATCAGTGTAGCGCAATAGACATATCAGCAGATATTTATAACCTTTATGCCTATTTGAAAATGAAAAAAATTATATAGAACAGTAAATAAAATAAGCATATTATACGATTCATGCCGTATAATATGCTTATTGTACCACATTGAACAAAAATAAGCAAGTTATTGTATGGTTATAGTTGATAAAGCACAAAAATGTCATAAATTGCTTTTATTGCAGTCTCAAAGTCGGCATTTGCCACTCCGATGATGATATTTAACTCGCTTGAGCCCTGGTCTATCATCTTAACATTGACATTGGCATGCGCAAGCGCGGAAAAAATCCTGCCTGCAGTCCCTCGCATGGATTTCATGCCGCGCCCCACGACTGCAACAAGCGCCAAATCCGCCTCAATGTCAATCGAATCAGGATCGGCAAGCCTATGTATTCCGGAAACAACCTTCTGCTCCTTGTGCATAAATTCATCCTGATGCACAAAAACCGTCATTGTATCTATGCCCGACGGCACATGCTCAAAGGAAATTCCGTTTTCTTCAAAAGCCTGCAGCACTTTGCGCCCGAATCCTATTTCAGAGTTCATATGGTCTTTATCAATATTTACGGCGCAGAAACCCTTCTTTCCGGCAATTCCGGTAATGACATATTTAGGCTTCTGGCAGGTGCTTTCGACAATCCAGGTACCTTCGTCCTCCGGCGCGTTGGTATTCCTGATATTAATCGGAATCCCCTCGCTCCTGACCGGAAAAATCGCATCTTCATGCAGCACATTGAAACCCATATATGCAAGTTCGCGCAGTTCCTTATAAGTAACGATTTCAATATGCTCCGGCTTGTATATGATTCTGGGATCTGCAATCAGAACGCCCGATACGTCCGTCCAATTTTCATAGATATCCGCCTTGACCGCCCTTGCCACGATAGAGCCTGTAATGTCCGAGCCTCCGCGGGAAAAAGTCTTGACGCTCCCATCTTTCTTTGCCCCGTAAAATCCGGGAATTACCGCGCACTCCAGATTATTAAGCTTTGCCTTCATAAGCTCGTTGGTCTTATCGGCATCATATTCACCGTTTTCTCTAAACAGAATGACTTCTGCGGCGTCAACAAACGTAAATCCGAGATATTTGGCCATAATAATACCGTTCAGGTATTCGCCGCGGGAAGCCGCATAGTCTTTTCCCACCTTATCTTTAAAATTCTTCTCGATAGTCTTAAATTCATCTTCCAAAGACAACTTAAGCCCTAATCCGTCAATAATCTCCTGATATCTTTCTTTGATTGCTTTAAGCAGCTTGTCAAAATCCTTCCCTGCATCCGCCAATTCATAACACTCATAAAGCATATCCGTTACTTTTGTATCGTCCGGAAATCTTTTGCCGGGAGCAGACGGAACTACGAATTTGCGCTCCTTATCCGCACGAATTATGTCTGATGCCTTTTTAAACTGGTCTGCACTGGCGAGAGAACTTCCGCCAAATTTTACTACCTTTTTCATTGTTGATACGTTCCTCTTTTCCACTTTATTACTTGTTATTTTCTATTTCATCAGCAGATGTTCAATCAGCTCATGACCTTTTGCGACGTAATTCTTGCTGTCTCTGCCTTCTCTTTCATTATAATTCCATGTCTTATTAAGCTCATTAGTGCTGTCATAGAGCATATAAGGCACGCTGTCTGACGTATGCGTCCTTACCCTTATAGGCGTCGGGTGGTCCGGCAGCACCAGCAGACGGTAGTCCGTTCCTTCTTTATTAAGAGTTTCCGTTAAGGGCTTTATGATTCTGGAATCCAGATACTCGATTGCCTGGACTTTGCGTTCCACACTGCCCTGATGCCCCATCTCGTCGGGTGCTTCCAGATGTATATATACAAAATCATAACCGTCTTTAAGCAAGGCATCTAGCGCCGCCTGCGTCTTTCCTTCATAATTGGTATGTAATCCGCCGTTTGCACCTTCTACATTGGCTACTCCCATGCCCGCGCCTACGGCGATTCCCTTAAGCAAATCAACGGCGGACACCATCATGCCTTTTTTGCCTGTCTTTTCTTCAAAAGAAGAAAGCTTAGGCTTAGTTCCCGCGCCCCAGAACCAGCAGCAGTTGGCAGGGTTCTTCCCCTGTTTCTTACGCTCTATATTAATTGGATGGTTTACCAGAATATCATAGCTTTTCTTCATCATATTGCGCAGCGTCTCATCTTCAGGAAGATGCGGTCCGATTACCTGAGTCAGCACGTCATGCGGCTGAGTCAGTTCTAACACCTTTCCCCTATCCCAGATAAGGCAATGCCTGTAGCTGGTTCCCACATAGAATCTGTAAGTTTCAGTTTCCAGTTCCTTCCTTACGGCATCAAGCAAAACTGCGCAGTCCTCGGTGCTTATTTCACCGGAGCTGTGGTCTATTATGGTTTGCTCTTCAAAAGGCACATCATCCTCCGATATAGTCACAATATTGCACCTAAGCGCAATATCCGTATCTTTCATCGGCACGCCGATGCTCAACGCTTCCAGCGGAGAACGCCCTGAATAATATTTCTTGGGATCATATCCTAACACGGACAAATTCGCAGTATCCGAACCGGGTTTCATTCCCTCAGGAATAGTGTGGACCATGCCAATCTCCGACTTTTTGCTAAGATAATCCATCGCAGGAGTCTTGGCATACTCTAAAGGAGTCTTGCCGCCAAGGTCCTCTATAGGTTCGTCAGCCATGCCGTCTCCTAAAACTATTATATACTTCATTTTAATAACTATGCTCCTTTCTCAGCCTGCGAATTTATCCTTCCATACGGATTCTGTTGATCGCGCCGCCGACAGAAGCCAGTTTATCGTTAAATTCCTTTTCAGTCATTATCTTGGTAACAAAAGCGTATTCGCCGTCTATTCCCGCATCAAGCGCCTCGGCGTCAGGAAACGCCGATAATGCAGTTTCCTTTTTATCTGCGCTCACACGGACAAAAAATCTGTGCCTTACGTCGTCAATATCCGTCAGCGTGATTTTCTCCTCATCCCAAAAGCACATAATGGTCTTGCCGGGATGCCTTGCACAATCCACCACGTCGGAAACCACTGCGCTTGCCGTAGGCAGCTTGCCGGCTCCCCTTCCGTAATACATGGAATCCCCAAGCATATTGCCGTGTACATAGACTGCGTTAAATACGTCGCTTACGCTGTATAACGGATGGTCTTTGGAAATCATGAAAGGCGCTACCATTGCCAGAAATCCGTCTTCGGTCTCCTTGCTCATGGCAAGAAGTTTTATCGAACGGTTCATTTTCCCCGCATATTTAAAATCCTGCGACGTAATTCTTGTGATACCTTCCGTATATATGTCTTTGTAATCTACATTTTTACCTTTCATAAGAGAGGAAAGAATGGCTATCTTGCGGCATGCGTCGTACCCTTCCACGTCAGCCTCCGGATTTTTCTCCGCATATCCCTTCTCCTGCGCCTCCTTTAACACCTCGTCAAAGCCTGCGCCGTCCTTGTCCATTCTGGTAAGAATGTAATTAGTCGTTCCGTTTAAAATACCTGTGATGGCATCTATTTTCTCCGCCGTCAACGAATAATTCAGCGGACGGATAATCGGTATGCCGCCCCCCACGCTCGCCTCAAACAGATAATTACAGTGGTTCTGTCTGGCTATCCTAAGCAGTTCAGGACCATGATTCGCAACCAGTTCCTTATTCGAGGTACATACGCTTTTACCTGCAAGCAAAGCGTTTTTAGAAAAAGTATAAGCCGGTTCGTTGCCGCCCATCGTCTCACAAATAACCGAAACCTCGGGATCGTTTAATATAATGTTAAAATCATGAACCACTTTTTTCTCATAAGGATCTCCGGGAAACTCTCTTAAATCCAAAATATACTTTACATTTAACTGCTCTCCCGCCTTCTTATCTATATCCTCTTTATTAGTCTCGATTACTTCTACGACGCCGCTTCCCACGGTACCGTACCCTAAAACCGCTACGTGAACCATTTTCCGTTAATCCTCTCTTTCCGCCTTCTATAATTCAACCGTATCTCCCGCATGGATACACTTAAGCTCTCCATTCGCTTCTATATAGATGTCCTGATTCGTCGGGTTAAATACGCGCGTACCCTCAAAACTGAAAATCAGACGTCTGTAATTCTCCACATAATCACATACTTCTATGTTGGTCGCATACCAGATATCCCTTCTTCCACCGATATACGATGCAAATCGCTCAATTACTTCCCAGTTATCATCTTTCTCAAATTCATAGCTGTGTCCCCACAAATAGAACAACTGCGGGTTTCCATGCCGGTCTTGTTTGTCCTCGACAAAATCTGAGGCAAGCTCTTTAAGGCGTGGATTATTATGGTGGCAGGTTGCCGGCATCCTCAGCCAGTCCTGCGGAATATCAAAGTTTTCCGTACTGACTGTGGTTCTTGCATAAGCAATGCCTGACATACGCAGCACATCCACCACATAGTCATTATAGGTGCCAAACGGATACGCCGCCCCGCGCACTATAACTCCAAACTGTTTCTCTAAATTATCCCTATCTCTAACGATTTCTTCAAGGCAAAGCGCTTGCGGAATCCGCTCAAGGAAAGGGTGCGTCAGACCGTGCAGCGCTACTTCCATACCGCTTTCTGCATAAACTTCCGTAGCCTCTTTCATGGACATTCTTCTATGAATGGTGCCGGGCTTATATTTCGTCCCCTCCTTAGCATAGCATCCGCTGTTAAGGTTGAACGTACCCTTAAGCCCGTTATGTTTCATTATCTCTATCAGGCGGATATCCTGCTCCACTCCATCATCATAGCTGAGTGTCAGCGCTTTTCTCCTGCCTTCCGGAAATCTCATTTTTATTTCAATCACAATATTGTCCTCCATGTCAGTTAAGTTTTAATAAAGGTGAAATTCTAATTTACTGTCACGAGTTTAGTCTGCATGAACAAAAACGGAGCTCCATGCCTGAAAAGCGGTAAGTCGCTCCTTATTTTGTTCATGCAGGCTAAACTCTGGTTATTGAAACAGAATTAGTAAATTCTTATATAAGCGGGTACTTGTCAGTCAGCTCCTTCACGATTTTCTGCGCTTTAGCCACGCCCGCTTCGCCTTCTTTTATGACAACGGAAACCGCTTCCGCAACCTTATCCATATCCTCGATATTTAGTCCTCTGGAAGTTACCGCCGGGGTTCCCAGACGGATGCCGCTTGTCACAAACGGAGACTTCGGATCGTTGGGAATCGTATTCTTATTGGCTGTGATATGCGCCTCGTCTAAGAGTTTCTCCACTGCCTTGCCCGTTAAGTCATAGTTGGTTAAATCTACCAGCATCAGATGGTTGTCCGTGCCTCCGGAGACGATTCTGACATCTCTTGCAAGCAGTCCCTTACAAAGCGCCTGTGCATTGTCGATGATTCCCTGCTGGTATACCTTAAACTCCGGTGATAAGGCTTCCTTAAAGCAGACTGCCTTAGCCGCAATCACGTGCATGAGCGGACCGCCCTGAATACCGGGGAATATCGCCTTGTTAAAGTTATATTTATCTGCAACTTCTTGACTTGACATTATCATGCCGCCGCGCGGTCCGCGCAGAGTCTTATGCGTCGTAGTGGTAGTTACATGCGCGTAAGGAATCGGGCTTGGATGAAGCCCTGTCGCCACAAGCCCGGCGATATGCGCTATATCCACCATCAGGACTGCTCCAGCCTCGTCGGCAATCTCTCTGAATTTCTTAAAATCCAGCGTCCTTGCGTAAGCTGAGGCTCCCGCTACAATCATTTTAGGTTTACATTCCAAAGCAATCTCACGAACTTTATCATAATCAAGGAAACCGTCGTCATTGACTCCATAAGGCACGCAGTTGAAATATTTACCGGACATATTTACCGGTGAACCGTGTGAAAGGTGTCCGCCGTGGTCTAAGTTCATTCCCATAAAGGTATCGCCCGGCTCCATTACGGCAAAGAATACCGCCATATTAGCCTGTGCGCCTGAATGTGGCTGGACGTTTACATACTCGCAGCCAAACAGCTCCTTTGCACGCTCTCTGGCAAGTTCCTCCACCACGTCTACACATTCGCAGCCGCCATAATATCTTTTACCCGGATATCCTTCGGCATACTTATTGGTAAGCGGACTTCCCATTGCCGCCATAACAGCCTTGCTTACCCAGTTTTCGGATGCAATCAGCTCTATATGTGAATTCTGACGCTCCTGCTCGTCCACAATCGCCTGCGCTATCTCCGGATCCACTGTCTTTATTTCATCAAATGAATACATTAATTTTACCGCCTTTCTTTTTCCTACATTCTTCTGCTCTTTGCAAATTTCCTATAATATAGAAATCCAGAGTAAGTATATCACAAGAAACGACAGGGGCGCAATATTTTCTTTCCAGTTTCGGTAAATAGTGGTACACTATTATTATTATCCACAGTTCGTATGAAACTGGATGCAGCATGAACTCATATGCTTCCGCTTGAGGCACGCTTCCGCTCCGTGGAAAATCGCAGCGGTACTAAGTTCAAAAGCCAAAAACAGCTTTTTCACTAACTACCGGCGTTTTCCAAGGACTTCAAGCGGAAGCATATGAGTCCATGCCGCCCAAGACTGTGAATAATATCAATTAAAGCAACTGTCATGGAAATGAAAAAATAACAAAAAGGATAAAGGTAAAAAATTATGTACTATATTATAGTCAACCCCTCGTCACAATCGGGCAGGGGGATACGCATATGGCAGAAACTGAAACCCGTTTTTATTGAAAAAAACATACCTTATGAACTTATGCTCTCCACACATGCCGGACATATTGCGGAGATTACCGACAGGCTTACACAAAATGACACAAATGTCAACTTAATTATCCTGGGCGGCGACGGCACTATAAATGAAGCGCTGCAAGGCATACGGGATTTCAGCAAAGTGAGTATAGGCTACATTCCTACCGGTTCAAGCAACGACTTGGCAAGGGCTATGCACATCGGCAAAAATCCGCTTAAAACCCTTGAAACCATCTTAAGCGGCAAAGCAGCGCATATGGTCGATATCGGCGTGCTTGAATTTGACAGGCAGGAATGTACCGAGTCCAAATACGTGCAGGCGGATTTTCCTGATAAAAGATACTTTGTAGTAAGCAGCGGAATCGGTTTTGACGCTGCCGTATGCGAAGAAGCCCTTTCTTCGAGCATCAAAGACGTCCTCAATAAATTGAAACTCGGCAAGCTCACTTACCTCGGCGTTGCGCTTAAGCAGCTTATCGCGGCAAAATCCATCGCCTGCGATATGTACTTAGACGGTAAAGAACCGGTTCATGCAGAGCGTTTCTTATTTATTGCTGCTATGATACATAAATATGAAGGCGGCGGATTCAAATTCTGTCCCAATGCCGATGCGTCTGACGGCGTGCTCGATATATGCTTTGTCGGCAAAATCCCCAAGCCGTTAATACTGCTTGCCCTGCCTACCGCTTTCTTTGGAAAGCACTATATGTTCCCACACATTACTCCTTACAGAGCCCGTAAAATAGAGATAAAAACCTCGGCTCCGCTCTGGGTTCATACTGACGGAGAAGTATATTTTAAGTCCAGCCACATATATTTATCATGTGAGAAGCAAAAAATTAAATTTCTTGCTTGACATTTATAAGTATTCTGCTAAGATATTTTTCATGGGTAGAACCTAATGACTATTTTTCTGTGAAAAGGGGGCGAAATACGGCAATGAAGTATCTGGCTAAATATAAACATGCAATTCCGGCAATCATATATGGAATCGTGTACTTAGTATGGTTTGGATATTTGGAACGCAACGTAAAACATTACAAGCTTATACATGTCGCCTTAGACGATTATATACCGTTCTGTGAGGTATTCATAATTCCTTATTTGTTATGGTTTGCATATGTGGCAGTTGTTATACTGTATTTCTTTTTTAAGGATAAAGATGATTATTTTAAATGCTGTGCCTTTCTATTTACAGGAATGACCATTTTCCTGATAGTTTCAACTTTATGGCCAAACGGTCAGCGTTTAAGGCCTTATCTTTTTCCAAGAGACAATATTTTTACAGAGTTAGTCGATATGATTTATTTGACCGATACGCCTACTAACTTGTGGCCCAGTATTCATGTATATAACTCGCTCGGCTGCCACATTGCTATTACAAAGAGTAGACATTTTAAACAGCACAAGGTAATACGTTTGACTTCCCTTGTCCTTTGCATATCGATTATTATGTCAACCATGTTTATCAAACAACATTCGGTATTCGATGTGACGACTGCTTTCATCATGGCGGCAGTAATGTATGTAATAGTATATCAGTCCGATATACTGCTTAACTTAAGACACAGCTTTCAACACAGAAATAAGAGAAAAGCGGGCCCGGAGATTCTCTGAGCCCCTTTTTTTACACCACTATTATAAAATTTAGTTAAACTTAAAGAAACGCCTGCATATCTTATAGCCTTCCACAGATATCTTTCTTCCGCCTTTGCCCGGAAGGTTCATGGAGCTGCCCAGAATACCATATCTTAATCTTAGGTAAACCAAGAAGTCTTTTTGCCTGATATACTCCCAAAGTTCCTTCTTTTTCTCCAGATTTTCATCAGTGCCTGAACGGATAAGCATAATTGAAGAAATCACGGTAATGATTTCCAGGTAGTTCTCCATGTAAATCCGCATTTTACGCTGTTTCTTTATCTCCGCCTTTTTCTGTACGAGAAAATCAAGCATCAGCTTATTAACGCGTATCTGCTGGTCGATTCTGGATATCATAA
>JAMPEU010000080.1 GCA_023664865.1 Butyrivibrio sp.
ATCCATATCGCTTTGCCGGATATGAATTTTGAGGAAGAATACCATATGAAGCGAGTCGCCAATATGGACGAAACCGCGATAAAAGAAGTTAAGGGAATCCTAAGAGATTATACGGTCAGTTAAGGCAGGAGAAAATTATGAAGCAGACACAGTATGATGCCCTAATAAAGCAAAAACAATATAAGGAGATTATAGAACAGCTTGAAGAGGAGCTACAGGATGAATATGAAGAACTGCAGATGTTAAATCTGGGTAAAGCGTATCTTGCTGCCGGAGATGAGAAGAAAGCTCGGAAAGTCGCTAAAAAATGCCATAACCTGTTTCCAGCAGGAGATTACATAATGGAAATCGAGGAGCTTTTGGAGCATATAGAGCAGGGTAGAACCGACGAATATCTGCAGAACCTTGCCAGCCATGAGGAATCGGCACAAGCACAGCATCGGAGCAGCTCAGTCCCACTTTCCGAGATGTTTAAGCAGAACATGAAAAAGGAAAAGAAGCCGGTGAAGATACCCATAAACATTAAAGAATGTTTTGAGGGCGTTGTAGGCATGGAAAACGTTCAAATTGAACTGGACAAATTTTACAAGCTGCTCCGTTTTCAAAATGAACGGAAAGAGAGCAAGTTCAACGCGGAACTGTTAAAATCGACGCATTTTGCCATCGCAGGCGCGAGGGGCAGCGGAAAGACTTTGGTGGGCGAGATTATAAGCGGCATGCTGTATGCCTTCGGTATACGCGCAGATAAAAGCGCTGCAAGGCTTGAAGCAAGAGAATTGGTTACGGCTTATAACAAAGCAGGCAATAATGCAGACGGCATTCGGGAATTGTTTGTCAAAGCAAGCGACGCGACTGTTATCATAGAGAACATACAGGATATTTTGGAAGATAATATTGATGAATATCATTTGAAGAATATAGTCATCGGGTTGCGACAGGTGATGAACGAGAATAAAGACAGGCTTTCCGTCGTGATAACAGGGACAGACGCAGCGTTGACAAAGCTGCAGATATTGGACAATGAATTACAGGACATCTTGTACTCCGTCATTGAGCTTCAACCATATTCACCGGATGAACTCTTGGAAATCGCTAAGAAGCTGGCAGCAAATAAGGCGCTTCGGATTCACCATAGCGCAGAAAAAGTCCTTCTGCGTAAAATCAAGATGGAATGCAGAAGTCCGGAATTCATGAATGCAACTACTTTGAAGCGGTATTTGGAGCAGGCGTCGGTTAAAATGGCGCAGCGTTATTATGAAGGAGATGATGAATCTGACGCCGCTAAAGCTTATCTGATGCCGGAGGACTTCGAGGTGGAGATGGAAGACGAAAGTTTGGATAAGTTGTTAGTTGAGCTGGATAGCCTGACCGGTTTAAATAATGTAAAGGCGCAGATTAGGAAGAGAATAGAGACGATTGCCATCGAGAAGCAGTCCGCGGAAAAGGGTGCGCACAGGGAAACCGGACATGGTACGCTGCATATGCTGTTTACGGGAAATCCCGGCACAGGCAAGACGACGGTTGCAACTCTCATTGGAAAGATTTATAAGCAGCTTGGAATTCTTCCAAACGGCGAGCAGATGGTGTCATGTACAAGGAGTGATTTAGTCGGGCAATATCAGGGACACACAGCCCCGTTGGTAAGGGCAAAAGTAAAAGAAGCGATGGGCGGCGTTCTATTTATTGATGAAGCCTACTCCCTCTGCCGAGATGCTTTTGACACATTTGGACATGAAGCCGTTGACGAACTTATAGCGGCGATTGAAAACAATAAAGATTATATGATGGTGATTCTGGCAGGCTATAAAGAGGAAATGTATAAATTCTTAAAATCGAATCCGGGATTCAAAAGCCGTATCCGTAACGAGATTGAATTTGAAGATTACAGCGTAGAAGAGATGACGAGTATCTTCAAAAAGATGGCGGCGGAAAGCTCAATGCAGCTTGAACCCGATATAGACGAAGAACTGCGCCATATGATTGAACAGAAATCCAAAGCGCCGGATTTTGGCAATGCAAGGGGAGTCAGGAATTTATTCGACGAAGTGATTGAGGAGATGAACGCCCGACTGGTCAGGCTGAATAGTTCGGGAGCGCATGTCAGCGCAGCCATGTATGACCTTATTACCAAAGAGGATATTCAAACCATTGCAGGACGAAGAACTGATGATGATAAGTCTTTGGAAGAATTGATGGAGGAGTTGAACGGACTTATCGGACTAGCGTCTGTCAAGGCGAAGGTTCAGGAGATGGTGGACGATATTCGGGTAAAAGAATATATGAAGCAGACGGGAATCGGGCATGAGCAGGGGCATGGCACGCTGCATCTGGTGTTTAAAGGAAACGCCGGAACAGGAAAAACGACGGTAGCGCGTCTGCTTGGCAGGATATATAAGAAACTCGGACTTCTCCAAAAGAATGTATTCATAGAGGCAGGGCGTAAAGATTTGGTGGGACAGTATCAGGGGCATACGGCTAAGAAGGTTATGGATAAAATCAAGGAAGCGCAGGGTGGGATACTGTTTATCGACGAAGCTTATACGCTGGCAGGCGGCGAACATGACGAGTTTGGCTTAGAAGCAATCAATACTCTTGTAGCGGAACTGGAGAACAGAAGAGAAAATATGATGGTGATTGTAGCGGGATACGCGCAGGAGATGGAAAAGTTTCTGGACGCCAATCAGGGACTTGCAAGCCGTCTTTCTAATGAAATCTCTTTCGAGGATTATACGGATGAGGAACTGCTGCTGATTTTTAGAAATATGGTTGTTCAGAAGGAAATGAAACTCGCGGACGGTCTGGAACAGGCAATTATGCGGCGGATACAGGAAGAAAAGTCAAGAACGAAAGACTTCGGTAATGCGAGAGGAGTACGCAATATCGTGGAACAGGTGGAGAAGAAGAAAAACTCCCGAATCGCGAAAAAGATGAGTATGGGCGGCGAGATAGGCAGGGACGAGGTTATTACAATCATCGAGTCGGACATATCGTAAATGAATGAGTAAGCAATAAAAATTTAAAATAAAAAGGAGAACAAAAATGGAAAAAGAAAAATTATATGCTGATGCGCTCGCAATGTTGGAAACACCCAATTATGCAAAAGGCGTGGAAATGATGAGAAGCCTTGCCGAAGAGGGCTATGCACCCGCGCAGGCTCAAATGGGAAAGATGTACGACAATGGCGGTTATGTAGAAGCGGATGCTGTAACAGCGGTAGAGTGGTATAGGAAGGCAGTAGAGCAGGGAGATGCTGAGGCACAAAGAGCTCTGGGATTATGCTATCTGTTTGGCAAAGGTACATTCAAGGATTCTGTCAAGGCTGTGGAATTGTTTCAAAAGGCGGCAGAACAGGGAGATATGGTTGCACAATTCAATCTAGGCAGCCTGTATAGAGTGGGCGATGGCGTGGCACAAGATGACGTCAAGGCGATTGAATGGTACAGGAAGGCAGCGAATCAAGGTTTTGCGCTTGCGCAATATGAAATGGGAAGGAGACATCATTATGGCGACGGAGTGCCGCAGGATTTCGTTAAGGCGCTGGAATGGTATAGCAAGGCGGCAGAGAAAGAAAATGCGACTGCTCAATACCAACTGGGAAGGATGTATCAATATGGCGAAGGAGTGGCGCAGGATATGCTAAAGGCTGCAGATTGGCACAGGAAGGCGGCAAATCAAGGTTTTGCGCTTGCACAAGTCGATCTGGGACTTATGTATCTAGCCGGCACCGGAGTGGTGCAGGATTCACTGAAAACTGTGGAATTGTGGCAAAAGGCTGCGGAACAGGGAAATACGGATGCTCAATTTAATCTGGGGCAGTTGTATTCCGGCGGCAACAACGGAATAGCCCATGATATGCTAAAGGCTGCAATGTGGTATAGTAAGGCAGCGGAACAGGGGCGCGCGGATGCTCAAATCAAACTGGCAGAAATGTATTATAACGGCACCGGAGTGGCGCAGGATAAAGCTAAGGCAGCGGAATGGTATAGAAAAGCGGCAGAGCAAGGGAACGCGGATGCTCAATTCAATCTGGCAGAAATGTATAGTCAGGGTTACGGAATAGCCCATGATGATGTTAAAGCTGTTGAGTGGTATAGTAAGGCGGCAGCGCAGGGGCATATATTAGCGCAAGCAAATATGGGAGTTATGTATGAACATGGCAGGGGAGTACCCCAGAATTTTGTCAAGGCGCTTGAGTGGTATAGGAAAGCGGCAGATCAGGGAGAGCCGATATCGCAATATGCGCTGGGAGTTGCGTATGAACTTGGCTCCGGAGTGGCAAAGGATAAGGCTCAGGCTGCAGAGTGGTACAGGAAGTCGGCAGCGCAGGGACATGCAGACGCAAAGGCAAGGCTTGAAGGGCTTGGAAAGAAGAAAGGCTCATGCTTAGTCTGGGTAGTTATAATAATAATAGTGCTGGTTTGGTTTTTCTCTAATCTTTAATTTAAGGGGGTTTGAAAAACACGTGCCGGAAAGGAAGCATATATGGAAAGATTGTTAAAAAGCTTAGGAATTGATGAGAATGCGGACGCAGAAGAAATTGTAGGAAAACTGGAACTGAAACAGTCCGAGATTATGGAACGCTTGGATAATGTGGAGGACGAGACAAGAAGGCAGAAACTGGAAAAGGATTTGCAGCAGATTGAAGCGGCAATTACAGCTTTTTCGTGGGTGAAAGGGAAGAAACAGAGCGGTATTGCGCGGGAAGAAGATGTGTTGTCGGATGACTTCTCTGATTTAAAGGGGCAGGATGCAGAAACTGCCCCGCCAAAATTAGATTACGTTAAGGCGGCGGAGCAGGGAGATGTAAATGCGCAATTCCAGATGTCGTATATGTATCGTTTCGGCGAAGGAGTGGCACAAGATTATGTAAAGTCAGCAGAGTGGTGCAGGAAAGCGGCAGAGCAGGGACATGTGGGTGCGCAAAACTGTTTGGGTGTGCTGTATGAAAATGGCGAAGGAGTAACGCAAGATTTTGTAAAGGCGGCAGAGTGGTACTTAAAGGCAGCGGAGCAGGGGCATGCGGATTCAGAAGCCAGACTGGGAGATATGTATCGTACCGGCACCGGAATGGCGCAAGATTATGTAAAGGCGGCGGAATGGTACTTAAAGGCGGCGGAGCAGGGAGATGCGTATGCGCAACGTGTTCTTGGACAGATGTATCAATATGGCGAAGGAATAGCAAGAGATTATGCAAAGGCGCTTGAGTGGTATATTAAGGCTGCGGAACAGGGAGATGCGACTGCACAATTAAATCTGGGCGTCATGTGTTTTAATGGCGAAGGAGTGGAGCGGGACTATGCAAAGGCGGTGCAGCTCTTTAGGGCGGCTGCCAGACAGGGAAATGAGGCGGCGCAGAGAAATCTCAACAATCTTGGAGAAAAGTATTAGGTATATGAGGAAAGTGTATGGGAGATTTATTAATGAAAGAAAAAACCGAAGAGGAATTATATGATAAAGCGTCTGCCATGATAGAAACGCCCTATTATGAGGAAGGCGTTGAAACGATGAAAAGCCTTGCCGAAGGAGAGTATGCTCCGGCAATGTTCCAATTAGGAAAGATGTACGAAGAAGGCAACCGCGTAGAAAAGGATGCGCCTAAAGCAGAAGAGTGGTATAGGAAAGCGGCAGGGCAGGGCAATGCGGATGCGCAGAACCGTTTAGGAGAGATGTATGAAGGTAGAGAAGGAGTAGCAAGCGAGGCGGTAGAGTGGTATAGAAATGCCGCGGAGCAGGGACATACAGACGCGCAATTCAGACTCGGCGTTTGCTATCAAATGGGCTACGGAACAGACACAGATAATACAAAGGCGGTAGAATGGTATTTAAAAGCCGCAGAGCAGGGGCATGGGAATGCAGAGTCTGCTCTGGCGTATATGTATAAATTTGGTGACGGAGTAGCTAAGGATCGTTGCAAGGCGGAGGAGTGGGAGCAAAAGTCACGCAAGCATAAACCCAATTCCATTTATTCATTACACTGGT
>JAMPEU010000081.1 GCA_023664865.1 Butyrivibrio sp.
GCAGCAGGAATCACAGCTTGCCATGAACCAGATTTCAGATGTAATCATTGATACCACCAGGAGCGTGAATTACGTGGGATATTCATCGGATGGAAGCGTTTCGGAGCAGGCGGTGAAAGACGCGGATTTTACGATTGATGTAGAGGACAAGAGCCTTACCCTTTTCAATGGCGAAGGGAAGGTTAAAGTGGATGCAAGCGGCAATCCGGTTTTGGACGCGGACGGCAATCCCGAGATTGAAAAACTGCTGGACGGGTCAGGCAATCCGGTATTGAACGCGGACGGCACGCCCAAACTGGATATAACCGGCGGAAACGGAAACAAGAATTACCAGATTTACTGGGATAAAAGCGAAGAGAAACTCTATTATTCGGAAATAGACATTTCCGAGACGGATTTCCCGGAAGGCGACAGGGTCGTGCTGGCGGAGTTTGTCAAGGATTTCAGCGTGGACCTTTCCCAGGTGGAAGAGAAGCGCGTCGTAAGCATTGCCATAAGCTATGAGTATAATAACCGGATTTATGAAACGTCAAATAACATTACCATCCGTAACAAGGTGCTGGTAAACAATGTCAACCTGGCGGTCAACAGGTCGGTTGAACTGAATATAAGGCCTAAGGAGAATATGGTGATTCTGGAGCCGCTGGAGCTGGGGGATTTGGGCAATAATTACTACAGGTTCTCCACGCCGGTAATCGACGGCAAGAATGTTATTGATAAGAGCGTAACATGGTCTATTCCGGACGAGGAGAAAGCGAAGCTTACAGACCCGGCGAATACAAAATTCCGTGACGCCGCCAACGGCATAATACAGATATCGTCGGCGGAGAGGGCTAACAGTTTCACCGTCAAGGTAATGACGAATGCGGTGGATTCCGCAGGAAACCATGCCGAGGCGGATGTGATTGTGTATGTTAAGAGGGTTAAAAACGTAAGTCTTAGCAAAAAAGATGACTCCGATACGGAGAACGGTTCACTTGAAATCTCGGCGGGCTGTACGTTTACCATAAATGCAAGTGTTGAGGGAACGCAGCTTGGGTATACCTGTAGCAACTGCGGAGATAATGTTGATATAGATAAGTATGTGGTGGCGGGAAAAGGCACCGGTTCAGGCTGGTGGGTTGAAGACCCTGACGGTATCGTGGACGCTTCATGGACTTGCGACAACGGCAAGGCGCAGTTTGCCATCAGTTCGTCGGCGCAGCCCGGCCAGACGATTAAAATATGGGCTACGTCGCTTCTGTCCGTGACTGGTAACAGCCATCACAGGAAATACACTGATTTGAGCGGGGCTGCCGCTCCGGAGTTCGGGTGGATTGAGTTGAAGGTGGCGAACCATAATAGGGATATTACTGCGGACGGCCCGTTTAAATATGGTGATGAACCGCTTACATTAACCTGGGATTATGAAGGCTCAACAGCAGTTATATGTCTGCGCGTTAAGGAAAGAGGAGTAGCAAATGCAGAAGAAAAGGTAATGATTATTAATTCGGATGGTAAAGCCCTTCGTGTCGGAGCCGACGTAATGGGACTTGATTTGAATAAATCATATGATATCAATATGCAGGTATTGGCGTGTGAACTTAATAAATATGCGTCTGATTATGAGACGAAAAGAAATGAGCTTGTAACGGAATATAATGGACATCTGGACAGTACAGGGACTTATATCGGCACAAAATACAAGGCATCTTCCCTGCTGCCGATAGGGCTGGACAGACCGGAGATTACAATTACTTATAATAATACGGAGTATAAAGGCGAAGAGGTAAATATCGCACCGATTTATTCTCTCCGCGGCGGGGTTGAGATATCGTGTAATATTACTAATGTAAGCATTACCAGAAATTCTGCTGAAAGGGTTAAGAATGCAAGTAAAGCCAATCTTTATACGAGTTCAAATAAAGAATTATACGTGTATGATGAAAAGACGAAGAATTATGTTGACTATACGGGAAATAACGGAATAGGCGCGCTTCAATTTAGTGACTGCCAGATGCATAGCGCCCAATCTTTAAAAGTAAAATTAGAGGGAAATAAAAGCCTGGAGGAAGCTGAAGGAAGCTATTATTATGTCCCATTCTTTACATATGAAAACGGCACTGATGCATCAAGATTTGTGGTGCATTATATAAGTGATAACTACAAACCGGATTATGGACTGCACTACTATTACAGACCGGAAAGCAGGGTTAATTTTTCCATAGTGTCGGGCGGTAATTTAGCATTATGGGCGAATACCAATACTGAAAATAATAATTTTGTCAAAGGGGAAATTTATTTCCCGACTCCGTCGGAATATGGGTTCAGGAATTATTTTACCTTGAATAATCCTGCGGAGCAGTCGGTAACGCTATCCTATAATAATAATTTCAAGATACTCGCCGAAGACGGCAGCACCGATAAATCCGTCAGCATTACCAGAATGACATGCAGGTATCTTCCGACGGAAGACAAATATATAATAGGGTTATTCTATGAATGTAAGGATCTTTTAAGGGATGCAAAAGTAGAAATGTCGGCAGGAACATTCAGCTGTTCTGCCACGGGAACTATGTGGGATCCGTTAGAGCCAGGAACACTTGATGCCCAGCTTAAAGCAGGCAATACGACGGTAATCCTGAACGGCAATACATGGATAAAAATAGATAATAAAGGATTCAACGCCTATATTCCGCTTCCTGATGAGAATAAGTTTAAGAACGAGTGGAACGGGAACTTTGGATTTAAGTTGGATTATATTAAAAATCATCCTGGAGAGAAAGTAGAAACAACAACTATTAGTGCCAGTCAAGCAAAAATTTCATATGTTACAACTGAAAACGGCTCTCCATGTGTAAAATCAATAGCATGTTCCGAGGCATACTGCACATATGATGCGGATACAAGGACGTATACCCTGGAAATGCACTATTATAATCCGAATAATTCAAATACAAGTGAGCTGTTAGGTACGTTTACCTACAAAGAGGGCGAGACGGAATGGAAAGCAGCAGTAAATTAGTAGCATCAGGTTATGGAATCTGCCAAACAAGCATTATTAAGAAATAGGGTGATAAGATGAACAAACCGAAAAAGAACAGAAGGAAGTACATAGAAAAGCCGCGTGTGAGCAGGAAGCTTGTCATGTCAACAATAGCTTCCGTGCTTGTCCTTGCGATTGTAGCGACGTTAGTTTGGAATGCGGTGAAAGTATCAGTCCCTGCCGAGGCGGAAAGGTTAAGCGGCGTCTCCGATGCTTTGAAAGACCATGGCAGCGGGGAAGGCTTTGTAATCCTGAATATTGTGCCGGGGGAAACCACAGACGAAATTCCGCTTGGAACCATAGGCGATCTTACAAGCGGGCAGTCTTCACGTGAGAAGAAGCTTGAGCAGATGCTTAAAGGGATTAAATCGTATGAAGATGTAAAAGATGATGATGGAAATATAACCGAAAAAGGCAGATTATCCACAGCAGATGCCTTATTCAAAGGCGTTTCAGAGGGTTATGTATATGAAGAAAGCGTTACCGGCGGAAGCGGCTGGCGACAGATATATGAAGGCAGTGCATGTACTATAGGTTCATTCAGCCTGGATGATGATTCGGAAGGTGCAAAAAAGGCATATGTAAGTATTATTTATGGAAATGCAGGTGAAGTTGGCGAGGGGCGCGGGGCATATAGGCTCGCAAAGGATTTTAAGACGCCTCTTACTACATATGTAGTTAATGATGACACCGCTGTTTTCTGGTCGGTTAGACAGGCAAATGCAGGATTTCCATTGTTAGATGCAATATGTGTTTCTGATGATTTGGAGAGTTACAGCGGTAGCGATTATGATGATATTCCCCTTTATGTGCTTAGTGACGACGGGGTCACATTCGTATATGCCAATAAGAAGATAAGGGATATACGTGTGGAAGAAGTGGAGGAGACCGTAACTGGTAACGATATTGCTGTTCCTGAGGGTACTGTGTCTGGGAATGGGGATGTTACGGATTCTGATGAAGGAGAAATTGGAGAGAATCCTATTGTTCAAGATACTGATACTAATGATACAGGAAACGACGACGATACAGGAAACAGCAGTAATACAGGAAACAGCAGTAATACAGGAAACGGCAGTAATACAGGAAACGGCGACGATACAGGAAGCAGCAGTGATACAGGAAACGGCGGTAATACAGGAAACGGCAGTAATACAGGAAACGGCAGTAATACAGGAAACGGCAGTAATACAGGAAACGGCAGTAATACAGGAAACGGCGACGATGCAGGAAGCAGCAGTGATACAGAAAACGGCGGCGATACAGGAAACGGCGGTGATATAGGAAACAGCAGTAATACGGAAAACAACGGCGATACAGGAAACAGCGGCAGTACAGAACCCGCAACAATCTCTGTAGTGGAAGAAGAAACGGATTTAACATCAAGGATTTATGTTAATGACTGGGTTAAATTTGCTGCACCAGACGGCATAACTACTGCACCAGTTGAACCTGTGACATTTGAACCTATATCAGTTGACCCTGCTTCGGATGTTCCAGTTTTGGTTGACCCTAATCAAGTTGACCCTAATCAGGATACCCTTAATTCAGATGCCCCTGATTTGGAAGATACGCCCACCCAGACTCCGGGAGTGGAGCAGGTAGAGCAGGTAACGGTATCCAATCCTTCTGTTTCAAATAGTCCTGATGATTCAGATGATGAAATTGAATATTACATTCTTGAGTTTGGCGATTATATTAGCAGTGAAGAGATAATAGAAGACGTTGATTTGTATATGACTGATGACTGCCATGAAGAGATTGTTGATGAGGAAGCTATGGGGATTTCACTTTTCTCTGCACGTGAGGGAGAAGATAGTAATAGTGTAAAAGAGGAACTGGTTTATGTAGGCGATGGACTTGGCAACTGGACAATAACGCAGACTCCTAAGAAAGAGAATACGCCTGCATATAAAGTGTATAATGCTCCCACATATTTCCGTTGTTATGCTACGGATTATATAAAGGAATATGTATTATGTGACAGCGGCATCAATATAAAAGTTGTAGTCAAATCGGCAGCAGCGGTTACAACGCAGGATGTTGAATCGGCAGATTTGATATTTATTGAAGATGCAGTCAGGTCGAATGGTACAAACGGCACGAATATTAGCTACATAACGGAAAGCAATGACATGAGTAAAACGGTGGTAAACAGTATTATTGACCGTGCGGTTAATGATTTACTGCCTGTGATTGTGGATTATGAGGTAGCCGATGGCGGTGCTTATAATCACGTATATTCGGGTACAAATTACCAAAAACTTGCCAATATCCTGAAGAAGCTGGATTTATATTCATTCTTCTATGATATGGGTGATATAGATAATATGCTGTTAAATGCAGATAATGGCTCCTATGGCAGCAAGGGGGATGACAACGGTTATGTAAATGGCAATATTTATCTGGTTCGTACAGGGGAACTGGGCAGGGAGGACTTTACTAAGACCTTTGGTGAAACCGAGATGTCCGGCTTTGAGGAAGTAAAATCCGCGATTGATGCTGAGAACAGATGGAATGATGCCAATGATAAGATTCCCGAGCCAAGCAAGGCAATGGCTATCCAGTATATAATTAATTATGCAAATGGTTTTGTCGGAGAGTTCAGGAATTTTGATATTTTGGAACTACAGCCCACTGTGGGCGATACAGACCTCAATACACGTACTGATTCCAGGAAAAATACAATCCTTTACTGGAGAAGGCCCGGTCTGGCAGGCTCGGGGCAGCAGATTATCCGAAGCCGCAAGTCCATTGATATTGGCGTGGATACCGAGTCTGTGGCGCAGTTTGTGGGAGAACAGAGTGATATTAATGATAAATTCCAGATGGTACTTAAAGGTT
>JAMPEU010000082.1 GCA_023664865.1 Butyrivibrio sp.
CAGCACTTCTTTATAAACATCATCAATCGTAACCGGCGGATAACCGTATTTATCCAGCAAAATAATCAAATCCACCTGTAGATTTGCCTTGATGTCCTCTCTGGTAGACCAATCCGTATATTTCGCCTTATCATCTACCACTATCCTAATCTCTTTAGAGAGTTCTATCATCTTGTCTTTTGGATATTCAAACTCATACTTTCTTGATACCGCAAATAAAATATCATAAAAAGCTTTTTCCTCATAATCAATCCCAATCTCTTTAAAAGAGTTTCTTTCTGTTTTTAATTCGTGTATTAAATCTGCAAGCTGGTTTGCCACATCATCAAGCACCTCATTTGCAAAAGCTTCATCTTTTCTTCTATTATTATAAGTATCAACAACCGCCTTCATTCTCTCGGCAAACTCAATACTTTTAATTTTATTTACCTTTTTAAACTCCTCAATTGCACAAGACAATAATCTCTGCAAAGCCTTTATTTTGGTGTTAGGCATATTAATCTTTTCAATCCGCGCCATATATTCATCACTGAAAATATCAACATCTATATGCTTTCCCGTTTCAAACAATTCTTCAATGCCATCAGACTGTATTGCTTCGTCAAGCAGTTTGCGTACTTTGACATTCATCTGAGAAGTATCCGGCGCTTCTCCCTTTGTCAATTTAAACAATACTGAGCGCACTGCCTGATAAAAATGCAGTTTTTCAATATCGCTATCCGTAAACTGTTCGCTTGCGCTGCATAAATTAAATGCCTGTTTCATTTTACGCACCGCCGCCATAAACCTAAGCTCCAAGTCCTGTGTCAGTTGGACATACTCTACTGCCCTATTTAAACAGCTTAATTGTTCAACCGGACTTCCTTCATAATAATCATTTGAATTAAAGTTATGAAACATTTGGTCTAATACTTCAAGCTGATTCAGCACAATCGTTAGTGCCTGACTAATATCATCTAATTCCTCTTTTTCATAATTTGTATATTTACGAAGCGCAATATTCATATTTTTCTTGATGCCGATGTAATCGACAATCAATCCCCTGTCCTTGCCCTCATAGACGCGGTTTACTCTGGAAATGGTCTGTATCAGCGTATGCTGCTGTATCGGATTATCAATATAAATCGTATCAAGGCATGGCACGTCAAATCCCGTCAGCCACATATCTACCACAATCGCTATTTTAAAATTGGATTTCACATTCTTAAACTGCCTGTCCAATTCCTTCCTGTCTTCTTTTGTGCCTAACATCTCATAAAGTTCTTTTTCATCATCTTTATTTCTTGTCATAACAAGGCGGACTTTCTCTATGGGTTTTAATTCCTTTTCCTCTTTCTCTGTTAGTTCAACGCCTTCTGGAGCTTTTCTCTTTTCCTTCCATTCCGGACGAAGTTCTATCAAATTCAAGTAAAAAGCATAAGCTATCAGCCTGTTTGCACATACAAACATTGCCTTGCCCGCTACCGTTGAGCCTTCTTCTACCCTTTTTTCATAATGCGCCACAAAATCTTTTGCTACTGCCTTTAACCTGTCAGGATCGCCAATAATGGCGTCCAAGTGCGCTACTGCCTTCTGGCTTTCCTCTATCTGTTCTTCAGAAGTTCCAAGACTGGCACATTTATCGTAATACTCTTCAATTTCGCGCAACTTGTCCTCGCGTAATGTTACTTTTGCTGCACGTCCGTCATAAACAAGATTTACCGTGATTTCATCTTTAACTGCCTCTGTCATAGTATACGGGTGTCCCACAATATTTCCAAACACTTCCACGGTCGCATCAATCGGCGTGCCTGTAAAGCCGATATAAGTTGCATTAGGCAAAGAGTCATGCAGATATTTGGCAAAACCATAAGTTCTATTTACCCTATCATCTGTAATTTTCACCTTCATATCTAGGTTAATCTGCGAACGGTGCGCCTCATCAGAAATGCAGATAACATTATATCGGTCTGTCAAAAGCTGGGTATCTTCCGTAAACTTCTGAATTGTAGTCAGATATACCCCGCCGCTTGGCTTGTCGCGCAATTCTTCTTGAAGCTTGTCCCTTGACTCAATGCTTATGATATTATTATCTCCAATAAACTTTTTAGACGCGACAAACTGTTTGGAAAGCTGGTCGTCCAAATCTGTTCTATCCGTAATGATTAAAATAGTGGGGCTTTTGAAATAGCCGCTTTTCATAATCATACGGGTAAGGAAAAGCATGGTATAACTTTTCCCGCATCCTGTCGTACCGAAATAAGTTCCGCCCTTGCCATCGCCATTCGGCTTCATATGTACCTTAACATTTTCATACAGGTTATTGGCTGCAAAAAACTGCGGATAACGGCATACCACTTTCGCATCGCTATCTGTAGAATCGGGAAAATAAATAAAGTTCTTTACCACGGCAAGAAGTCTGTCCCTTACAAACAAGCCGTCTATCATAGTGAATAAAGAATTGATACCGTCCGTTTCTTTATCGTCGTCATTGACTTTTCTCCACGCATAGAAAAACTCATATGGTGTAAACAATGTGCCGTACTTACTGTTTGCGCCATCGCTGATAACCACAAACGCATTATATTTGAAAAGCTCCGGTATATCCCTTTGATATCTAACTGTTAATTGGGTGTAAGCAGCCATAATGGTTGCGTTTTCCTGTATGGCAGTCTTAAATTCCAAGACTACAAGCGGAAGTCCATTCACATAAATAATGCCGTCTGGAATACGAACCTGATAATTATATCCTTCTATCTCTAACTGGTTTACTATCTTAAAAATATTCTTTTCGGGTTCTTCATAATTTAGTAACTCGATAAAAATATCCTTCTTATCCCTGTCCTCCCGATTGAACACAAACCCATCTATTATCATAGACATTATTGCTTTGTTGGCTTCATACAAAGTTCCGCCCGCAGTACGCAAAGAAAGGATAATGCTGTTAATTTCACTTTCTGTCAATCCGTCAGAAGCGTATCTGGTGCGTAGGTATTCTTTCAAATCGTCTACTAACAGCACTTCCGACTTTTCGCGAACCAGTTCACTTCCTGACTGATGTATGTAGCCTTTGTTTTGCAAAAGTTCTATGATAGATTGTTCTAATGCGTGTTCGTTGAATGACATATTATTTTTCTCCTCGCAAATGATAATTTAGCGGCTTAGATTCCGTGAAGCATAATCCGTGGCAAGATATAGCCTTGAGTTTCCCGCAACGCTTCAATTTCAAAGCCATTTGTAAAGAGTTGTTTGTACAATTCCTTTGCAGCTCTATCGTATTGCTGTAATATCTCACTGGGCGGAATTGGTACAGGCTCTTTCTCTACAAATGAAGAAAAATCAAAGTTCTTTAAGCCAGTCGAACTGTTTTCATAATCAAACATTCTACCAGCACGATAAAGATACAACCAATACTGTAAAAAGTAGTATAGATGTTGCTGTTCAACAGTTACCAGCCGACAAAAGTTTGAACATATTAGATTGTCACCCCTATAATCAAGGACTTGCTGTGGGACAAGGGCAATCCGTCCAGTCGCTTGTGTCGGACTTCCACCAGAGATTTCAACCACAAGGTCATTAGGCTTGACTTTTTTTGTAACAAAATTTTTGGCAAGGATAAAGCGCTTTGGTGCCGTTGATATACTTCCATAGTTTAGAGATGAAATATCTGTTCCTCGAATACAGGATATCTCTTGCGTATAATTTCCAGTAGGAGCCTCTTGTCCCCAATCTCCGCCTACGGTTGATTTGATTAGGTCAGAGAATGTCCCAACAGACCATTGCTTTTTGTTTGGATTAGATATAAACATCTTTTGAAATAAAGTAGACGCAGTTTCAGCTAAATTATCATTTAGCTTCCTCTTAAGTTCAATTCTATCGATTATCGCCTTGTAACCATTCACAATTTTTCTTTGCTTATCAATATCAGGAATAGGCAATTCCATTCGGCAAATATCACCCCAAGTTATACCACCCCTAACACTTCCATCTGTATGCAGCCAACAAATACGGTCAAATTCAGGTCTGCGAAACCACATCATCAAATAATTTTCATCAAGTACAGTATTATCTATAATTTCAAACATAAAATATGCAGGAGAAACAAGGGCGGGTTCCTCTTCTTCATATAATGCAATCGGAAGTTGTTCATCACGTCCAACGTGCATAGGATTGCAAGCAAATTTTCCTTTCGTAATCAATTTATACTTTCTCAAATCTGTTCCAATCACATTTGCAACCGAGGGCATAAAAAACTTGTCAATATTAATTCCAAGCACTCTATCCGTTATGCCGTCCTTATTACGTGTATCAATCAAACGAATATAATTCCCTAAAACATTATAATTCGATTTCATACCCCAACTCCTTAAACACATTCAACAAATCCGCTTTCGATTTCTCTTCCTGCTGCAACAAGTCTTTCAATTCCGCCTGCAAGGTTTTCATTTTGGCATCAAAATCAATATTCTCGTCCCTATTCACAAACTCAATATATCTGCTTGGCACAAGGGTAAATCCTTTTTCTGCCACTTCATCATACCTTGCCGAATAGCAAAATTCCGGTATATTTTCGTATGTATCCTCATATCCTGCCTGCTGCCAGTTATGATACGTTTCTACTACTTTTTCTCTATCTTTTTCTGTCAATTCTATATATTTCTTCTCATACGGACTGCCTATCTGCCGCAAGTCCATAAAAAGTATTTCTTTTTCCCTATTCCGATAATGCTTCTCTACTCCATTCATATCCACTGTGCGCTCTTTTTTATTCTTATTCAGAATCCAAAGCGTCACGCTTATATCAGTCGTATAAAACAGATTTCTTGGCAAAATCAAGATTGCTTCCACCAAATCATTCTCAATCAACCTCTGTCTGATTTTTAACTCTGTTCCATCATCAGATAATGCGCCATTCGCAAGCAAAAATCCTGCTACCCCATTCTTAGACATTTTTGATACAATATTCAATATCCAGCCATAATTCGCGTTACTTGTAGGCGGCACTTCATACCCATTCCATCTTGCATCATCTATCAACTCATCGGCAGCGCGCCATTCTTTCTGATTAAACGGCGGATTTGCCATAATGTAATCAGCTTTCAAATCTTTATGCTGGTCATTGGTAAAAGTATTTGCCGCCATCTCTCCCAGATTTGCCGATATACCCCGAATTGCCAGATTCATCTTTGCCAGCTTATATGTTGTATTTGTATACTCCTGCCCATAAATAGAAACTTTCTTTTTATTCCCATGATGCGCCTCGATAAACTTCATGGACTGCACAAACATACCGCCCGAACCGCAACACGGATCATACAGGGTGCCATCATAAGGCTCTATCAATTCTGCTATTAAGTTTACAATCGTTTTGGGCGTATAAAATTCTCCTTTACCCTTTCCTTCGGCAATGGCAAATTTACTCAAGAAGTATTCATACATACGTCCGATAATATCATTTTCTTTATCCTTTGTAGTATCAATCTTATTGATTTCATCTAATAATGACGCCAATTTCATTGTATCTATCTGTAAGCGTGAATAGTAATTGTCCGGTAAAGCGCCTTTTAGAATTGGATTCGTTTTTTCAATCGTAAAAAGCGCTGTATCTATCTTTAAGGCGATATCATCTTGCTTGGCATTTTCCATGATATAGAGCCATCTGCTTTCCGGCGGCAGATAAAATACATTGTCTTTTGTATAAAAAGCAATATTATCCACGAATTTCTCCATGCCGTCAGCAATAATTTTTACTCTCTGTGCCTCAAATTTATCACTTGCAAACTTCAAGAAGAATAAACTTAATAC
>JAMPEU010000083.1 GCA_023664865.1 Butyrivibrio sp.
CGATAATAAATGCTGATAATATTCCTATAAAGCTTATTTTGCGAGTTTTCATAATTTATGCAATCCTTTCTTCAATGGGATTATTGTTAAATATTTTCTTTAGGATTATCTTATCAAAAAATGGGTACGGCTACAATAGCATTATGTGAGAAAAACATATGTTTTATATGTTGCATGTTGCGCATAGTTCTTGAGATTTTGAACCAAAGTTGAATTTATTGAAAATACTTCATTAGGATTTCCGAAGTCTATACCTTATAATTTAATTGTGTATACACAGGGAAAATAAGCAGAAAGGTTGAAAGGAGATAACAATGGATATAGGACATAAGATACTAATGCTTCGGAAACAACAGAACATTACGCAGGAAAAGCTGGCGGCGGAGATGGGCGTGTCGATTGCGGCGGTTTCCAAATGGGAAACCGGTAATTCCATGCCGGATATCATAATGCTCTGTGCCTTAGCGGATTTTTTCAAAGTAACTACTGATGAATTGCTGGGACGGAATAGTATGGAAGAATTCATTATCTGTGATGACGCGCCTGTGGTGCGCGAGGCGTTGCGTAGTATTCTTGTAAAAGAAGGCTATCCCCATATCGTACTTACGGAAAATGGCGGACAGCTTTTAGATGCGTTGGAAAAGAGAATGCCTTATGCGGTATTGCTGGACATTCATCTGCCGGATGCGGACGGACTTAAGCTTCTGCAGAAAATCAAGTCGCGAAACGGAGAGATTAAGGTGATTATGGTCACAGCGGATGCTTCCGAACAAACAAAGAATCGGGCTATAGAGCTTGGCGCGGACGCCTATGTTACCAAGCCGTTTTTAGCGGAACATATTTCGCTTGCGTTGGGGGCGTTGTAAGCATAATAATTTGAAATGCAGTAAAGCTGGGACTTCCGGGATTTTTCGGGAGTCTTTTGCTATTTTAAAACAGTTTGTTTTAATAAAAATATAAAAGCAAGCAAAAAAGCACAAACCATAGTAAACGTAAAGTGAAAGTGGTATAATCAAGAAAGTAAAATTAGATTGAACAGAAAAGGGTGTTTATGAAAAATATAATAAAGCAAATACATGAAAAAGACATTGCAGAATGTGTAAACGTTATAAAAGAAAGTTTTCTTACGGTTGCAGATGAATTTGGATTTACAGTCGATAATGCCCCGCGGTTTACGGCGTTTGCTACAACAGAAGATAGGCTGCTGTATCAATTAAAGAACGAGCATAGACTTATGTTTGCATATTATGATGATAGTAAAATTATTGGCTATTATTCATTGACATTACAAGGTAATAATGAGTGTGAGCTTAATAACCTATGCGTTATCCCTCAATACCGCCATAAGCATATTGGCGCAAGGCTGCTGGAAGATTCTTATATAAAAGCAAAAGAAATGGGCTGTCAAAAAATAAATATTGGAATTGTGGAAGAAAACGCAGTATTAAGAAAATGGTATGAGGAAAACGGTTTTATTCATATTGGAACAAAGAAGTTTGATTTCTTTCCGTTTACCTGCGGATATATGAAGAGGGATTTGTAAGGTTGACGCTTTTTAACAAAATAAGAATAAAATTTTTTGATATCTATTGATTTTATATGATTTATTGCATATAATAAGTTTAACCAAAGAAACTTATGATTTTTCGGATTCATAAGCGGAGGTTCTTCCGTAAGTTACGGTTCACTTACACCGAATAGGCGCAAGCTGAAGAAAAGAGAACCGCTTTATAGAATTTTAGAAAGCTCTTGGCTGCGGTCAAGGGCTTTTGGTATATATGGAGGACTATTTGAACCAACTTTTAGATAAATTTAATGAGTATAAATCAATATCCAATTATCGTATAGAGTACATATTTGAGGACGATTCTGAAATTAGCTTTAAACTTAAACAAACCGATTTTCCACATTTGTTGGGATTGCATAAACTGATAGACATTCCAATCATACGTCAGTTTAACGATAAAAATAATCTTGTAATTGGAGCAAAATATATAAATTCCAAGATTAAAAAACAGGAATTTCTGACAGAAGATATCATTAAGAGAAGTGCTTATTTCTCTGATATAGAGGTTCGCTTTAATAGTTTTAGCAAAGAAAACATTCTCACAATGTCATATACGGATGTGATTGTGGATTTCAACGCTGCTTTGATAAGTTCTAATTTAAAGTCAAAATATATTTTGTTTGAAAAAAGGGAACAGGGGTATAATCACTTGTGTGTCGCAGAAGATGGGAATGGTAAAAAGTATGCAGAATCTTTTTTCTATAATACAACTGACTTGTATATACGCAATCAAAGAATACTTAAAATAAAAAGTGTAAAGATTTATGATAATTTTGGTGCATTGTATTTAGGGGATATCTTTTCGGGAGTCTAGTTCTAAAATTAATTGCTAAAGATTTTTCTAACAAAAAGCGCAGGCTCACGGCTTGCGCTTTTGATTTAAACATTGTTCACATTATTAATATTTTTTAAAGATACTGGCTCAGTTCCTTACAAAACTGCTCTTCAATAGAAATAAGCCTCGTACATAATTCTTTGGATTCATGGTCTGCCGCCTTGTACTGATTAAGATAACGGTTCAGTGATTTGACTCCCATATTACAGCCGTCGGTCAAAAGATCGGCTACGGTTTCGTCACTCTTATCCATGCACATATTCATATTAGTCTTCATCCACGACATACTTTTCGCGGCAGCCGAAGGCTCTTTGCCCGCTACGTCATGCCTGCTCAAAAGGGAATGGATTTCATTTCCAAGCTTGCTGTGGTGGTCTTTCGTTTCTTCCAGCAGACTTTTCATGTTAGAATTTGTAACCTTGTCCATTACCTCGTCAATCGAAGTCACTGCCATTTTAGTTCCGGCGTCACATTCCTGAAGGAGTTTTTCGGTATCTGTTTTTTCCATTATTCCGGTGTTCCTTTCTTTTATTTTTATATTATTTTTTTCATTTCAATGCCATATTTTTATAATGTTTTATTGTCTCAATCAACCCCGAAAATATACTGAAAAAATTTCCCATTTACATATTTACTATCGACAGAAGCGGGAATATAATATTAATATTTGGTGCGTAACAATACGGTTACTATTCACAGTCGTCGGGGCATGAACTCATATGTTTTCGTGAGTGGTCCTTGGAAAACGCCGGTCCTTGGTGAAAAAGCTTCTTTTTAGCTTTTGAACCTAGTACCGCTGCGATTTTCCACGGAGCGAAAGCATGCCACTCATGGAAACATATGAGTTCATGCCATATATACTGTGAGTAGTAATACAACACGCATAATGTCAGAAAAGTACAATCTGACGAGGAGGCTTACATTATGAAAAAAATCCAAAAACCAAGGCTTGCGTGGCTTTGGGAGAACATGAAGGGATATAGGGCGCTGTACATAATAAGCCTGATTGGCACTATGATTTACAGCATGATGCAGCTTGCGGTTCCTTATTTATCCCAGAGCATTATCGACCTGTTTTTGAGCGGAGAGCAGGCAGCGGAAAATCTGACGGCTAAAAGAGACCTTTTTTGGCACCTGATTATCGCTATGGTAGTGTTTACGCTTATTAGGACGTCGATAGTTTATTTGTCCTGCATGGGTTCGGAAAAAGTGTCACAGAAGGTTTTATATAGGATAAGGACTTATCTGTTTGATAAAATCGAGCGTCAGGACATGCACTTTTATGCAGCCTACCGCACAGGAGACCTGATGACGAGAATGACAGGGGATTTGGATGCCGTGCGCCACATGATCGCGTGGGTTATCCGCACGATTGTGGAGTCTCTGTCGCTTATGGGAGCGACCGTCGTGTATTTCTTATATATGGACTGGCGGCTTGCCTTGTGCATGTTTGCCATTGCCCCGTTTATTTTTCTGATTATTATTCTGTTTAAGAATAAGGTAGCGCCGCGTCACAAGGCATTGCGTGAAAAACTGGCGCAGATGAACACCATCGCACAGGAAAATATCTCAGGAAACCGTGTTGTAAAGGCGTTTGCCCGGGAAAAATATGAGATTGAGAAATTTGACGAATGTAATACTTCTTATTCTCAGACCAATAGGAAAACGGCGCTTACGTGGCTGACGTATTACCCTTATGTAGAATCAGCCGCCAATCTGATGCCTGTGGCGCTGCTGCTTGTAGGCGGTATATTTCTTATTAAAGACCAAATCACGATGGGGCAGTATGTGGCGTTTTCCAGTCTGATTTGGGCAATTGCTAACCCGATGCGTCAGTTGGGAAATATTATGAACGAGTTCCAGCGGTTTGCCGCCGCGTCAGAAAAGGTAATGGAAATATATTATTCCGAGCCGGAGATTGTCGATAAACCGGACGCTATAGACAGGCAGGAGCGGTTTGCGGGGAAAATAGAGTTTAAAAACGTAAGCTTTAAATACGCAGACGGCAAACTGCCGATTCTGCATGATGTAAGCTTTATTGCAGAACCCGGAGAAACCGTTGCCATTATGGGTGAGACGGGCTGCGGAAAAACGTCGCTAATTCAGCTTATCCCCAGATTTTATGAGCCGACGGAAGGAGAAGTGCTGGTGGATGACATTCCGGTACAGGATATGAAACTTCACCAGTTACGTAAGAATATCGGGCTTGCAACTCAGGACGTGCTTTTGTATTCAGATTCTATCGACGGCAACATCGCTTTTGGCGACAGTCATATTACTCAGGATCAGGTAGTAAAATTCGCCAGGTATTCGGCGGCGTCGGATTTTATCGCCAGAATGCCGGAAGGCTATGACACCATAGTAGGAGAAAGGGGCGTGGGACTTTCAGGCGGACAGAAGCAGCGTATTTCCCTTGCAAGAGCGTTGGCGGTACGCCCGTCTATACTGATTCTTGACGATACGACTTCGGCTGTGGATATGGAAACGGAGAAGCAGATTCAGCACAGCTTAAACGAACTGGATTTTCCATGTACTAAGATTATCATTGCACAGAGAATATCAACTACCAAATATGCGGATAAAATATTGGTTTTGCAGGACGGACGTATTACCGAGTCCGGTACGCATGAAGAACTGATTGCTAAAAAAGGCTACTATTATCAGGTCGTGAAACTGCAGACCGGAGAGGAGGTATAGAGATGGCCAGAAGAAATACTTATCGTGAAGACGAAGTGCTGGAAACCCCATTTGACTTTCACCACTTGCTGCGCGCATCCGTCTATATTAAAAAATACATGGGGAAAATGATTCTCGCTCTCTGTTTAAGTGCCATAGGCGGCATAGCGGCTTTGTTCGGGCCTATGCTTACGCAGAAAGCGCTGGATGAGGCAATACCGGAGAAAAATATGCAGATGTTGATAACGTTGGTTGTGACATTGGTGTCAGCTTATGCCGTAAGCGTTATTTTCACCACTGTTCGCTCACGAATCATGGTACACGTGGGACAGGGCATTATCTATGATATCCGTAAGGATTTGTTCGCACACTTACAGAAACTGCCTTTTCAATACTATGACGACAGGCCGCACGGCAAGATTTTGATTCGCGTGGTAAACTATGTGAACTCCGTGTCGGATATGCTGTCTAACGGATTGATTAATGTGGTATTGGAAATTTTGAACCTTATTTTTATCGTAATATTTATGTTTCTGGTCGATGTAAAACTTTCACTCGTGGTAATGGCGGGCGTGCCGATTCTTGCCGTATTTTTGCTCTATATCAAGAAACGGCAGAGAAAGGCTTGGCAGCA
>JAMPEU010000084.1 GCA_023664865.1 Butyrivibrio sp.
TTGGCAATTACTTGTAGGCAAGCTTTTTAACCATCATAAGATAACCTGCGATATCTTCATACAATTTTTCGGGATTGAACAAAACTTTCTGAAAATGTTCGTCCATAAGCCCGCGGATAGTATATTCAAGCATGGTGTGGAGTTTCTCCAGTTCAATATTTTCAATAAAAAGGCTCTTATCCACGCGTCGATAAATCTCATCATATACTTCCGACAGCACGCTGCCTTGGTCGGCAATGGCACTTAATGCGTCACTTGCGCTCTCTGACTTGGAACGGTCTAAGAACTGCTGCATGTTGGGATAATTTTTAAGCACCTGCATTTTGGACAGTTCGACCTGCTTACGGATTTCAAAATAATCCGTAGCGTCCTCAGAGACTCCTCTGGACAGCTCAAGCTTCATATATTTGACGCTGTAGTCAAATAAGAAACCATAAAGCCCCTGCTTGCTGCCGAAATAGTGAAAAAGCAAGCCTTTACTGATTTCTGCTGTGGCGACAATATCGTCTGTGCTGGCATGTTTATAGCCGTTTGCGGCAAAAATCTTTAACGCAGCATTAATCATGCGGTCTTGTTTCTCTTTTTTTAAATCAAAAAATTTTTCATTCATTAAGGAATCCCTTCACAAGTGAGATTGAATTATTGACTTTGCGAGTCGAACTCTAATATAACATAAAAATCAACGATATTCAACAATTTAAAAAAACTAGTTAAGTTTTTTTATCAAACACAAGATGTTGTGTTTTCAATTATCGTTTTGAACTTTTATAAAAAAATAATTCTTTTTTTATACATATTCTCTTTTCATTTTTACAAAATAGTATTAATATATTTATATAAGAAACGGGGAAAAGTGAAAGGAGACTTCCACATGGCAAAAAAATTTGGAAAATTTGTAATGACAACAGCAGCTCTGGGGGCACTTGCAGCAGGTGCATATTATTACTTAAAGAAGAAGGATTCTTTAGAGGATGAGTACTTTGACGAAGAAGACGACTATGACGACTTCGACGAGGACTTGGACGCAGAAGGGGCTGACAAAAAATCAGATGCAGACCGCAAGTATGTTGCGCTGGACTTGACGAAAGCGGCTGAGGCGGCTTCCGATAAGGCGGAAGAGTTTAAAGAAGGCTTGGACGCGGCGAAGGCTGACGCAGAGGATAAAATCGTCGGCGCTGCTGGGGATGCGGCAAAAGCGGTTAATAACGCGGAAGAAAAGGTTGAAGAGTTCTTCAACGACGAAGAGGAATCAAACTAAATAACGTACTTAAAATGTAAAAGATGTTCTAAGTTAATTTAGGACATCTTTTTCTTGGCATTTTTCAATATTTTATTTGTTCATTTTGTACGGCGGATCTGCCGGATAGCCGCCTTTCAATTTCTGCATACCGCGCTGAATCGCGTCTTTGGAATTTTTCCAATCGGCGTCTTTATTGCGGTAATCGAACTTATCGACCAGCCATGATACGTCTTCGGCAAGCCTTTCCATATTTGACTCCATAAGTTTGAAACACATTTCAAAGAATTCGCTTTTTTCCTTCTCGCTTAAGCGGCTTTCGGCTGCCTCGCATAAATCGCCGAAATGGTGCAGACAGAAACCTTTGCTGTTTTTTATTTTATCCTGAAATTCCGTATCTTTTTTATACATTACGAAGAAGGTGTCGAGGTAACGCTCGTATGTGTCACGGAAACGGTTGCATATATAGCAGGAGTTTTCTTTTTCTGCCACCCACATGCCGATTGGATTGGTGCGCTCGCTCTGTTTCTTGAACTTATCCATTAAGGAAACCTTGCCGGGCTTGTAGTTCTTGAACTGCTCCTGCATTTCCTTGTTTATTTTTATATAGTGGGTTTTTAAAATCCATGCGTTTCCGAGGGTGTTGCCGTAATCAAACATTTTCTTAAAATGTGCCCGGCAAAATCCCGCCTTGTCCGTAGCCTCGCGGACATCGCTCTCCATATATGACGAACCTGAACCTAAAGTAAAATCCAGTAAATCCTGCTCGACATTCCTCTCTATGTAGCAGAACGGACATTCATCCTGCGCGTTAATCGCGTCGTTTAGTGGAATAGTGTAGAGTTTTTCTTTCATCTGTGCGGCTCCTTCTCATTATCGTATATTGTTATAGTATCATATTACAGAACGATTTACTATACAAAGTTTAAATTTTATGATAGTATATAGTCGTAAATTTAGAGAGAAAATACGGCGGCTGTATATGTACCGGAAAGGAAAAGCAAAAAATATCATGATATTATTATATATAGATCCCGGAACCGGAAGTATGCTTTTTGCTATACTAATCGGTATTATCGGGACGCTGAGATACCTGATTAAAAACTGGATTGTTCAGATGCGTTTCTCATTGAGCGGCGGGAAAAAGGTTGCTGTAAACACGGATAAAATACCGTTTGTTATTTTTTCCGACGATAAGCGGTATTGGACCGTATTTGAACCTGTGTGCCGGGAATTTGATAAACGCGGCATAGATGTTGTATATATGACAGCCTCGCCTGACGATCCCGCGCTGAATAATCCATATGAGCATATAAGTGCGCAGTTTATTGGGAAAAATAATAAAGCTTTTTCCAAAATGAATTTCTTAAACGCATCAGTTGTAATTTCAACAACTCCCGGTCTGGAGGTATACCAATGGAAGCGTTCTAAAGACGTGCAGTATTATGTGCATATGCTGCATGCGGCAAATGAGGCTGTGACATACCGTATGTTTGGTCTGGATTACTATGACGCTGTGCTGCTTTCGGGGGATTATCAGGAAAGGGATATAAGAAATCTGGAAGACCTGCGCCATCTGCCGGGGAAGGAACTGGTAATGACGGGAATCCCCTATATGGACAGTATGGCGGACAGACTTGTGGATAGGTTGGCTGGGATAGAACGCACTCAGTCCGCCGTTTATACCGTGCTGCTTGCGCCGTCATGGGGAAAGAGTGCGATTTTAAGCAAATATGGGGAAAAGATTATCGAGGAGCTTGTGAAGACCGGATATAATATTATTATCAGACCGCATCCGCAGTCGTTTACGTCGGAAAGCGCGCTTATGGAGAAAATGATGGCGAAGTATCCGGAATCCGAACAGCTTAAGTGGAACCGCGATAACGATAATTTTGAGGTCTTGAACCGCGCCGACATAATTATTTCAGATTTTTCCGGGGTTATTTTTGACTTTGCGCTGGTTTATGATAAGCCCGTCATATATGCGGATACGGAATTTGACAGCAGCCCTTATGATGCGTGGTGGTTGGATTATCCGATGTGGACGCTTTCTGCGCTCCCGCGGCTGGGAGAGAAACTTAACGAAGAAAATATGGATAATTTAAAAGATATGATTGATATGTGTATAAAAGATCCCAAGTATGCCAAGGGGCGTAAGGAAGTCAGCGAGGAAACCTGGAAATATAAGGGCGAAGGGGCAAAGCGTGTAGTTGATTACGTTCTTGCCAAATACCATGAGATAACTTCCGTGAAGGAGGAAGAATAAAATGTCGGTTTTGGAAATATTAGACACATTGCTGTTTAAACCGCTCCAACTTGTTTTTGAGATTATTTGGGCAGTTGCCAACCGCCTGATTGACAATCCGGGAATAGATATCGTTGCCTTGAGCCTTGCCATGAATTTTCTGGTGCTGCCGCTTTATATGCGCGCTGACGCTATACAGGAAGATGAACGCCGTATGGAAAATCTGCTGCATAAAGGTGTAGCGCATATTAAAAAAACATTCAGCGGCGACGAACAGATGATGATGCTGCGCACATACTATAGGCAGAATGACTATAAGCCGCTATATGTCCTGCGCAGCGCGATTCCGCTTTTTTTGGAAATTCCCTTTTTTATTGCGGCTTATCGGTTCTTATCCGGTCTGCAGATGCTAAATGGAGTTTCTTTCGGACCGGTTTTGGACCTTGGCAGCCCTGACGGAATGTTACGGATTGCGGGGATGTCAGTGAATGTGCTGCCCTTTATCATGACGATTATTAATATTATTTCATGCGTGCTTTTTACAAAAGGCAGCCCGATGAAAACCAAACTGCAGCTATACGGGATGGCGGTTTTCTTTTTGATTTTTCTGTATTCGTCGCCGTCAGGTCTGGTTTTTTACTGGACGTTGAATAATGTTTTTTCATTAATTAAGACGATTTTCTATAAATTGAAAAACCCGCGTAAAGTTATAAATATAATTTCTTCAATAACAGGCGTTATAGTATGGGCGTATGGTTTCGGCATCTCTGCAAAACATACGCTGAAACTGATGGTATTTTTTGCCGCTTTGGGTATGCTTATGCAGTTTCCGCTTATAAGCAGTCTGCTTAAAAAGCGTGGTCTGATAAAAATAAAAGCTGCTCATGAGACTGCAAATACAGCGGTATTTTTGTCAGGCGGATTGTTTCTCTCTATACTTATGGGAGTGCTTATTCCCTCCGCAGTAATAAAATCCTCTGCGCAGGAATTTATAATCGGCACGCTTACCTTTCATATATGGTACATTATCGGCGCATTTTGCATGGCGTTAGGGATATTTGTGGTCTGGGCAGGAGTATTCTATTGGCTTGCAGGACCTCATGTTAAGCCGTTTTTTGACAGAATCATGTGGATTTTTTCCGGCATTGCGGTAATTGATTATATGCTGTTTAACAAAAGATTCGGGAATCTGTCCGCCAATCTGAAATATGACGATGAAATGCGCTACACATTCAAAGAACAGATGCTTAATTTAATTATTATAGCGGCGGCAGCAGTCATACTTTACGCGCTTTACAGGCTTTTAAAGAAATATATAAAAGATATGCTCATTATCGGGATAATTGCGTTTGGCGTTATGTCCGTAATAAATATAGCGAATATAAATTCTTCGATAAACGAATTAAACCTTGATGATATGGAGCGGACGCCGGAATTTACTTTAAGTAAAAACGGAAAAAATGTCGTAGTAATAATGCTGGATAGGGCTTTGGGCGAAACAGTTCCGTATATTTTTGATGAAAAACCGGAATTAAAAGCCCAATTTGACGGATTTACTTACTATTCAAATACCATATCGTTTGGCGGGTTTACAAACTTTGGCTCACCTGCGCTCCTTGGCGGATATGAATATACTCCGGCTGAAATTAATAAAAGGGATAGCGAGCCGTTGGTGGAAAAGCATAACGAGGCTTTGAAAGTGATGCCCGTGCTGTTTGATGAAAATGGATATGACGTAACTGTGATAAATCCGGTATATGCGAATTACCGCTGGATTCCTGACCTGACGATTTATGATGATTATCCTGATATTGACAGGTATTATACTGCCGGAGAAGAATTTTTAGACACGCAAAGAGACAGCAAGATACTTATAGAAAGCCGTAAAAGAAACTTTTTCTGCTACAGCCTGCTAAAGACAATGCCGCTTTTTACCCATAATATAATATATGATGATGGCAGATATAATCAGCCTAATGATACGGATATGTATTTTGAACAGAGTTTCATAAGCGCGTATGAGGCGGAAGGCA
>JAMPEU010000085.1 GCA_023664865.1 Butyrivibrio sp.
TGGGAAAGAGTTTCCTCTTGTGTTCTATCACTTTCAAAATATCAGATATTTGAGTGACAAAAAGGTTAATATAAATTCCTGTACGCATTCAAAACCGCTTAAAAGGGCGATATATCTGCCCTATCTTAGCAATATTGAGAGGGTACGAAAAGAATTGTTATCAAAAGGAGTGGATTTTTCTGTAAAAAAATCTTACTCCAGTAATCCGTTCATTGCTTTTGCGCAAAGAAATATTCTGCAGTATAAGCTTCGCTCTTTCAGTGATATATATAATCTGGAAGAAATCAGGAAAGGTTTATAAGCGTGAAGAAACCATTTACAAATCGCATATTGGGCGTGAACGTTGCCGTTACCAATATGGAGGACATGGTCAACTTAATAACAAAGCATGTGGACGAATTAAAAGGCGAGTTCATCTGTCTTTCTAATGTGCATACCACTGTAATGGCATACGAAAATGAGGAATACCGCAACATTCAAAACTCGGCGTTTATTGCCTTGCCGGACGGCAGTCCTCTTGCTTTTATACAAAGGCTGCGCGGGTATAAGGAAGCAGAACAGGTTTCAGGACCTGATTTAATGCCTGCGTTGTGGAAGGCTACCCAAAATACAGAGATTTCCCATTATTTTTATGGAAGCAGCGAAGAAACCATAAAAGCGCTTAGAGAGAACTTAGAGAAAAAATATCTCGGAATAAAGATTGCAGGAATGGAAGCTCCGCCGTTTAGACCGCTTACGGAAGAAGAAGATGCAAGGGCGCTAAAGCGTATTAATGAATCAGGCGCAGATATACTTTGGGTAGGACTTGGCGCGCCCAAACAGGAGGAATGGATGTACCGCCATAGAGGAAAAATCAAATGCCTGATGTTTGGAGTGGGCGCAGGCTTTGATTTTCATGCAGGAACTGTAAAACGCGCGCCGTTATGGATGAGGAATCATTATCTTGAATGGCTTTACAGACTTACACAGGACCCGAAGCGCTTATGGAAACGCTATGTAAATACGAATGGGAAATTTATGCTTTTGTCCGTTAGGGATGCTTTCGTATGGAAAAAGTATGTGGAAAAAGATAAAAAGAATCTTTTGATTTACGCCCACTATTATTATCCGGATGTGGCTTCCACAGGGCAGATTCTTACAGAGTTAGCGGAAGGGCTGAAAAATTCTTTTCATATTACGGTAATCTGTACAGTACCGTCCTATACAGGAAAAATAAACAGATATTATAAAAAACACAAGTATTATCATGAAAACAGAAACGGAGTCAATGTATTGCGAATTAGGGTGCCTGAGTTTCGTAAAAGCTTTGCGCCGAGCCGTATTTATAATATCGCCTCTTATTTTATTTCAGCGATAGCAGCGACTTTTCGCGTAGAAAATCAGGATTATGTGTTTACTATTTCGCAGCCACCGATTTTGGGCGGTATGTTAGGCTTGATTGGGAAAAAAATCAAGCGGGCTAAGTTTATTTATAACATTCAGGATTTTAATCCGGAGCAGGTTATGGCAGTCAACTTTACAAAAAATAAGTTTATTCTAAGCATGATGATGTTTTTGGATAAATACAGTTGTAAAAAAGCGGATAAGGTCATTGTGGTTGGCAGGGATATGATAGAGACGATGAATAACCGCTTTTCAGGAAAAAACGCCGCTTTGCTGCCGTCAATCGGATATATTAATAACTGGATAAATGAAAAAGAGATTATGCCGCTTTCCCATGATGATGTCAATGTGCAGGCGTTTAAGAAAAAACTTGGAATTGAAGATAAATTTGTGATTATGTATTCGGGAAATATCGGCTTATATTATGACTTGCCTAATATTATGAGTGTGATTGCGAAGTTCAGAGAAGAAAATGATGTAGCGTTTCTTTTTGTAGGGGAAGGCTCGGTTTTAGAGCAGCTTGAGCATTATAAAGAGAAAGAAAATCTTACCAATGTCTATTTCGCACCCTATCAGGACAAAAAGAATTTGGTTTATAGCCTGAATGCAGGTGATGTGCATTTTGTAGTTAATGCCAAAGGGATTAAAGGGGTTTCTGTTCCTAGCAAACTGTATGGCGTGATGGCGGCTGCAAAGCCGGTGCTTGGGATTTTGGAGGAAGGTTCTGAGGCAAGATTGATTATTGAAGAAGCCGGCTGCGGTATCAGTGTCGCTCCCGGTGATTATCCGGCGATTCAGAAATTAATCCAGCGGTTTATTAATATGAAGAATGAAAAGACTCTGGAAGAAATGGGACAAAAGGGAAGAGCATACCTGACAAAATATTTGACAAAGGACGTTTCTATTGAAAAATATAGGGAAGAAATTGAAGGAATAAAAGTGTGATATGGTCAGACGATTATATGAGGCAGTAAGGAAACAGAAAAGGGAGCAAAAAAAGGGCTGGAGATTTTGGTATAAGGTAAATAAATTTATAGCAAATGTGTTTGCTCCGTTATCGCAATACTTTAACCACAAAAAAGGAATAGATGAAAAACATGAGATTATCGTGTCGCTTACGACTTTTCCGGCTAGAATCAAAATGGTTTGGATTACAATTGCTACAATCATGAATCAGACCTATAAGCCCAAAAGGATTATTTTGTGGCTGGATAGAGAGCAGTTTCCGAATGGAGCCGGTATCCCTAATAAATTAAATGCATTACAAAAAAGAGGGCTGGAAATCCGCTTCTGTGAGGATTTAAAGCCGCATAAAAAATATTTCTATACGATGAAAGAGAATCCAGAGGAAATTGTTGTTACGATTGATGATGATGTGTTGTACCCGGAGAATCATTTGGAGCAGTTATGGAAGCTGCATTTAAAATATCCGGACGCGGTCTGCTGTCAGTATGCCCATAGAATCCGATATGACGAAAAGGGGCAGTTTGCAGCGTATGAAAAGTGGGATAGCAGTAATGGCGAGGGCGGGGCTCCGACGTTGCAGATTATGCCGGTGGGCTGCGGGGGCGTACTATATCCGCCGCATTTGCTTGATGAAGAATTATTCAATAAAGAAGCTATTCAAAGGTTATGTCTGATGATGGACGATTTATGGTTAAAAAGTATGGCAGTGCTTCATGGGACGAAGGCGGTTATGTATAATGATGTATCGTTAATTTATTTTGATGTGCTTGGAACCAGAAAGAGCGGGCTTCAGCATAGCAATGCGGGTGAGAAGAAGAATGATGTTGCTATAAAGGCTATTGTAAACGAATATCCGGAAGTATTGCGGATTTTGTATGAGGACTGGAAAAAGCAGAAAGCGCAGTGTTTTTACCATAAAGTATAAATAAAAAAGGAGAAAATAGAAATGAATTTGAAGAAAGACACTACAAAATGGATTTTATCTTGGGGAGTGATAGCCATAGGTGTGCTGATTTACTTTGAGTTATCTAATCCAATATATATGTACACAGTAGATGATTGGATTAATATTGTCAATAGACGATATGCAATTCCTGACTTGAAAACACGTAATCCTGGTAAAATATTGCCGGAAACATTGTTTCCTGTGGTTGGAGAATTAGCGAGATGGATTATTTATCCTCTTAATCATGACTTTATTAGTGCCATTACTATTATGTCAGGTATTATGCTTACCGCTTTAGTTATAATTTATTTTTATGAGGTATTGACCTGTATTGCTGGAGATATACATACGAATGGGAAAATTATACTTTTATTTTGTATTGTTTTATTACATTTTGATTTATACAAGAATAGTACGAATATGTTTTCTAATAGTAATCTTACGGATATGTATCATTATTTAGCTGTATACCTGATTAATGCTTCTGTAGTTTGTCATTTTATAAAGCGTGAAAATGGAAGTGAGATAAATGCAATAGAGTTATTGCTTATTTATTTGTGCTTTTTTTCTAATATGTTTCAAAGCATTCTATTAGCAGTATATGCGTTCTTTAGAATGGTTAGGGATATTTATTTGGATGAAAATAAAAAAATTTCTAATATATGTATAAAAAATTCTGTTTGGATTTTATGTTTAATTGTTTGGGTTATTGATTTGATTTTTGAGAAAAATGGAAAACGTAGATATGAGCTTACTGAAGGTGGGGCACAGTTTGATATTATTGCTTCTGCAAAAGCTTGTTTTAATACTTATATGACTATACGCGAAGAGATTAAAATAAGCTTGCTCATATTGGGAATTATTGCGATAGTATTGTATATTAGAAAAAATACTACGAAACATATAATTAAAAATCTATTTATTCACAGGAAGTTTGGTATATTGATTTTATCTGCTTTCACGGCTGGCATTTATTTGCTTTTACTGGATGCGTATGCGAATGCAGGGCATTACTTGAACAGACAAGATGTATACAATACAATACTTTTTTATCCGGGAATAATATTATTAATAGGTGTAAGATATGTCATAAAAAATATGAGAGTGGCGTATTGTGTTATGCCAATTCTTATATATATTATGATGTTTCAGTCCGTATTCCATAGTAGTAAATTTTATCATTATAGAGAAAATATGAATATGAAGAATTTTGAATGCCAAGTGATACAAGAAATGATTGAGGCGGATCAAAATGGAATAAAAGAGCTTCAGATTATAACGACAAGAGAGTTTGTCGATGAGGCAAGTAAACCGTGGTTGGAAGAGATGATACCTGATGTATTATACAGATATGGAGTTGTATACGATTGGATAACATTAGAATTTTTTTATGAATAAAGACGATTAAAAAAGTACCGCAGAAACTTAACTTAATAAAGACATCATTATAACTTTAATATCACAAACTACTGATAAAAGGGTATGATAAAATGGCGATATTCTTATTTTTGAAGCAGATTATAGATGTTCTATATCCATATAGGTGGCTTGACTATATGATGGTTTTTCTTGTCATTTTTCTGCTCATTTATCAGATTCTTTTAGTCAGACCTTCGGTTAAAGAGAATTTTACGCTATCAGATAGCATTGTCCTAATATTCAGTGGAATTTTGACGTTTTCCTTTTTGAAAAATATAGATGGATATGGTATTTACTTTAAGGTGCTGTCGGCGTTTCTTATGTATTTTGTAGGGCGTGTCTATTACGACCGCATTCAAGAGTGCTTTGGCGCATTGACGGCGTCTTCTTATATTGTAGTATATCTTAATTTCCTTTATCGTCTTGGCTCTATTGGAGTAAAATTTGGGCTGGAGAATGCGGGCGGCGACCTTTATTATTATGATACAGATATGGCGTTTGCCATGATTCTTGCTATGGTCTTTATCGGAATGTTAGGAAGAAATCATATATTTAAGTTTATTACTGTTTTATTTGTGTGTCCGTATATGGTATTAAATTCCGATGCAGGAATCCAAAAAGTGCTGCTTTTTGTTGTATATGTGCTTATGGTTATTTATTTGTTAGAGAAAATTATGGATAAACAGCGCGTTACCAACAGAATGTTGATTATTATGATTGCTATACTACTTTCTGCAGTAGGGATTTTGCTGCTGCCGGTATTTACAAGGTTTGA
>JAMPEU010000086.1 GCA_023664865.1 Butyrivibrio sp.
GGAGAGTTGGAGGGCAAAGACGTGACGCTGGACATCGCCCGCGCCCTGAAAGAAAAACTGGACAAGACCGATATCAAGGTATATTATACCAGAATGGACGACAGCAATCCTTCCGATGAAAACCGCATCGACCTTACCAACGCGGTAAAAGCGGATTTAATGATTAGGATAGAAGTAAATTCAAACGAAGATACGAAAATATACGGAACGGAAGCGGTATATAACGGCAAGTTCTTTATTCCCGGTTTCGGCAGTCCGGAGCTGGCGGATTTGCTTGAGAGAAACGTAGCGACGCAGATTAGCGGCAAGGCTAACGGACTCGTTGATTCCACAGACGAAGACGTGGTTATAAACAGGGCGACGGTTCCGGCGGCATCAATCAGGGTAGGATATATCAGCAACGGTCAGGAAGCGATTCTTCTAGGCAGAGAAGATTATATAGATAAGATTGCAGAGGGCATTTATATGGCGATTATGGAGGCGTATGAACAATAGGAGGTTGTTATGCGAAAGACAATTATATTTGCGACGGGAAATCAGGGGAAAATGCGTGAAATCCGCCAGATTTTAAGCGATATGGACGTAGAAGTCCTGTCGATGAAAGAGGCGGGCATAGATATAGATATCGTTGAGGATGGAACGACGTTTGAAGAAAACGCCATTATCAAGGCAAAAGCAGTAGCCGCCAAGACTGAACATATCGTAATGGCTGATGATTCAGGGCTGGAAGTGGATTATCTGAATAAAGAGCCGGGAATTTATTCGGCGCGTTATATGGGCGAAGATACGCCATATGATATCAAAAACGCCAATCTCATAGAGCGTCTTAACGGCGTTAAAGACGAGAAAAGAAGCGCGAGATTCGTCTGCGCGATTGCAGCCGTCATGCCTGACGGACAACTGCTTACCGCACACGGCGTTATAGAAGGAAGGATTGCCTATGAGCCTAAAGGGGAAAAAGGCTTCGGCTTCGATCCGATTCTCTATCTGCCGGAGCGTGGCTGTACCTGCGCGGAACTAAGCGAAGAAGAGAAAAACGCCATCAGCCATAGGGGCAGGGCGTTAAGAGCCATGAAAGAAAAACTGGAGAAAATAATATAGCAGGTGGCTTATGAAAATACTTATTGTAAGCGATACGCATCGTCATAATGCAAATTTTTATGAAGTAATACATAGGGTTGAGCCTGTCGATATGGTAGTGCATTGCGGAGACGTGGAAGGCAGCGAGGATTTAATTGCAGACGCGGCGGGCTGCCCGGTGCATATGGTTCAGGGAAATAATGATTTCTGGTCCAATATTCCTAAAGAAGAAGAGTTTATGATAGGAAACTATAAAGTGTGGCTCACACACGGACATAATTATTATGTATATATGAATTATGAGATTATCAAACAGGAGGCAAGGGATAGGGGCGTAGATATAGTGATGTGCGGACACACGCACAGACCGGTCGTTGATATAGAGTCGGATTTAACCCTGATAAACCCCGGCAGCTTAAGCTATCCGAGACAGGACGGAAAACGCCCTTCATATATCATAATGGACATAGACCGGGAAGGAAAGGCGCATTACACGGTTAATTATCTGTGAGATAGGAATAATCGTTCAATGTGCGGTGCAGATATAAGAAAGTGGTATTCGTAATGATGGAAAAAAGGACGCAGATTATAGCAAGACGGTTTCTTTGTATAGTGTTGGCGGTAGTTTTGACCTTGAGTATCGCAATATGGGTTTTATCGGAAAAGAAGGCAATGACATATGCCGTGGATGACATGGTTATTTCCTTAGACAGTGGTTTTTATACAGATAATCAGCAGATAGAAATAGATACTCCTGAAGGGGCAGTGGTGTATTATACCGACAACTGCGGGCTGCCGGATGTGGATAACGGTATGCGCTATGAGAACCCGATTTCCATAGAGTCTGAAGAAAAAGAACAAGTATATGTGTATAGATTCAAGGCATTTTATAAGGACGGCACGGAGTCGGAAGTAGAGACGCGGACATATTTTCTGGGAAAAAATATTGATGGACGTTATACTACGAATGTGTTGAGCATCGCGGGGGGGGCAGCGGACTATTCGGCTATGAAAACGGAATATTCGCGCCCGGAAAGATTTTTGATGAGTTTTGTCAGGCTAATCCCGGTGTACATTTTGGCGGCGGCGTAGATGCAAATTTCACGCAGGAAGGCGATGAATGGGAGCGGGAGGTCTACATCCAGTATTTTGATAAGGACGGTACGGAACTTTTGGCTCAAAACGGCGGCGTCCGTATAAACGGCGGCATGAGCAGAATGAAAAATCAGAAATCATTCAGGCTTTACGCCCGTAAAGAATATGATGAGAGAAATAAGTTTGAATATCCATTTCTGAATAGTCTGCTGTCAAAAAAAGACGGAACGCTGGCGCAGAAATATAAACGGCTTGCAGTACGCAGCAGCGGCACTGACAATGGCTGCGGTTATATACGCAGCGAATTGTGTTGCGCTCTTGCCGCAGCGGCGGGTTTTCCAGATGTGATGTACGCTATTCCTGTTTGCGTTTATATTAATGGAAACTATCAGGGGATTTATTGGCTCGAGAATGGGTATGACAGGCAGTATTTTGAGAATAGATACGGAGAGTATGACGGCGAGTTCGTAGCGATAGACGGCAGCGACAAGTATAAGGAAGTTTCCGAAGATGCTGAGATTCAGCCATATGTGGAAGAGTTCAATGAATTATACTTAAGATTCAGCGAAATGGATTTGACTGTGCAGGAGAATTATGAAGACCTGCAGCAGTTTGTTGATGTAGAAAATTATCTGCAATATTTTGCGATAGAATATTATGTGGGAAATATGGATTGGCCGAGTAATAATCTGAAAGTCTACCGCTATGTGTCGCCTAATAATGACTATGAGGAAGGCACTGTGTTTGACGGGAGATACCGCTATCTTTTGTATGATTTGGATTATAGCTTTGGACTGAACGATATGCTTGGCGTTTTGACAGGCGTACCTTCATTTGAGAGAATTATGGGTGAGGATACGCCTTTGTTTGCGGCGTTGATGGAGAGAGAAGACTGCAGGCAGTATTTTATCAATTACACATGCGACTTGCTGAATGGAGCTATGTCTCCTGAAAATATTGAGAAAACCCTGCAAAAGATGCACTCTTCAAGACAGAGTGAGCTTTACTACATGCTTGAAGAGGCGGGACTGCCCGAAGAAGCTATTTGGAACTGGGAGAGCGCCCCAAGAAATTATGAAACTGTGGAAGCGCACTATAATAAGATTGTTGAATTTGCCGCTGCGCGCCCGGCAGTAGTCCTTAATGATATCATCAATCACTTTGGCGGCAGTCAGGAAGATCTGTATGCGCTGCATGTCTATTTCGGTGATATTTTTTCCAATGTGCAAGTGAATAGTATACGTGTAGAGGAAGGCGGATTTTCAGGTATATATTTTTCTGATGCGCCTGTAATTATAACGCCTTGTCTTGCCGTGAATGAGGTGTTTGATTACTGGCTTGTAAATGGCAGCATCAGAGAAGAAGAGGAATTACAGCTGAGCCGGTCAGATGTGAAGGATAAAGAAATTCGCGTGGAATTAGTAGTACATGAGAAAGAGGAGCCTTTGCTTGCCATAAATAAGGTACGGGCAAAAGGAAAAAGTGATTTTATTGAATTGATTAATTTATCATCTAAACCTGTCAGTACATTGGGATATTTCTTAAGCGATAATGAGGATTCTTATAAGTATGCTGTTCCGGTCATGATTTTGCAGCCGGGTGAAACAAGGCGCTTTTATGGTCGGAATTGCATGGATAGCGAGGGCTTGGGACAGATTGGACTGAATTTTAACCTGAAAAGGGACGAGACGGTCACTTTAACATACGGCGCTCAGACGCTTGAAACATTGCTTATCCCTGACTTGACAGATGAAGGGATTTATAAAAGAGACGGCAATACAGGGAAATTTATCGAAGTGCTAAGCGGGGAGGAATAACGGCTTGTGCCATGATATGCGAGGATATAAAAATGAGACATGAATTAAAGTATGTCATTACGCCGGTTCAGTACACTATGCTGAAGAACAGGCTGAAACCTTTTATGCAGCCGGACGAGCATGCAGGCGGGGCGGGAAATTATTTTATCAGAAGCATTTACTTTGATTCGGATAGGTATGATGCGCTGAATGATAAGATTAACGGAGTCTGGAAACGAAAAAAATACCGTCTGAGGTTCTATAATGGCGACAGCCAAAAATGTATGTTGGAATGTAAGGCTAAAGAAGGTTCCAGAGTTGAGAAAACCTCATCACCCGTCACAAGGGTTCAGACGGAAGAACTGCTTGCCGCAAAGACCGGAACAATAACGTATGGTTCGGACAGCTTGGCGCAGGAACTGCAGATATTAATGAGAAATCACAGATTCAAGCCTGTGGTGATGGTTGATTATTTAAGGGAAGCATACGTATATCCGGTCTCCACGTTACGGATTACGTTTGACATGGAGGTTGCGGCAGGAAGTGTAAACGACTGTCTGACTAAGAAACGATGTTTTTCCAATATCCTGCCATTCGGACAAATGGTATTGGAAGTAAAATATGACCAGTTTATACCGGAACATATAAGCCGTATCATATCAAGTGTACAACCTGTGCAGAGTGCCGTGTCTAAGTATGCCATGTGCATGATGGAAAAAATAGAAGGGAGAATCATATGAATACGATAAAAGATATTTTAAAGGATAACATTACACAAATGGGGTTGATTGAGAACCTGTCGCTGCCGTATATTTTAATGATACTTGCAACAGCGTTTTTATGCGGTATTATCATATACTGTGTATATAAATTTTTTTACAGAGGGGCTGTATATTCTGAAAATTTTGGACTTTTGATTATTATGTCAACTATGACAGTGGCATTTATTATCATGACAATTTCTTCTAATATCGTGTTGTCGCTTGGCATGGTGGGCGCGTTGTCCATTGTTCGTTTCAGGACGGCGGTTAAAGATCCGCTTGATGTGGGCTTCCTTTTTCTTGCCATTGGAGCCGGTCTTACTGCAGGAGCCGGATTGCTGTTGATATCAGTGATTGGTACAATTATTATCTGCATGGTATTCATTCTTATGTTCTATATAGGAAAGGGTTCTTCAATGTATCTTTTGGTGGTGCGCTGCGAAGTCAGCACGCGGGATAAAGTCAATGAGAGCCTCAGGGGAATCAAATATAAGCTGAAATCCCAATCTTGTAATGATAAAACATTAGAACTTACTTATACTGTGAAGGTAAAAGATGAAAGCATTACAGGAAAACTTTTGGAGATAGAGGGAGTTGAGAATGTACTGCTTGTAGCATATACGGGAGATGCGCAGTATTAAGAAATTGCTGCGGTCTTTACTGTAATTTTTAATAAAGAAAAAGCAGGTGATGGGAATCGAACCCACATATCCAGC
>JAMPEU010000087.1 GCA_023664865.1 Butyrivibrio sp.
GAGGCGTAAATTCATCATCAATCATTTTCTGCATGATTTCCACATACTGCCTCGGTCTGTTCACCCAGACCTGAATATGGCTTGCATCCGTATTATTAGCCGAATACGACTGTCCAAAGAAGGAATTTAAAAACCTGCAGAAAGAAAGCCACGCGCTCTTGAATATATTCAATTTCTTCGGCAGCTTCGCATCCTCCTGATAAACGTAAATGCGGTCTATGGACAAGTTGTTTTTATTAATCAAATCCACAAAGTTTGCAATCTGTGTATTAATTGAATTTACGCTGGTAGATAACTCCGCCACGCGGTAAACCAGTTCATTAGGCTCTTCTCCCAGGGTTTCAAGCTGTTTTGCCGCAATCAGCAGATATGCAAACGCCGCTACGTCGCTCCCGTCTTTCACATCTACATACTGTGTCGCTATATCGGCAAGGTTATTAAGATCTTCTACCCAGCCATACAAACGGTCTTGGACGTCCGGGATATATCTTGTCAGCCGCAAATCCCTATATTTGTCCGTATTTGTCCCCGCTACTTTAGTTACCTCCAGGGACAAGTCGCTGATGCCGCTCATTATTTCATCCACCTGTTCAAGCGCATATCTTAAATTTTCCGCGCTGATGGTAATGGAAACCGTATGATCTCCCGGCTTCAGATAAACGCTGAGTTTGTTTCCGTCATCGTCAGTCAGGGACGTCGTCTTATATTTAGTTGTATACTTCACTGAATAATCTTGAAATGCAGTATTCGGAATTTCCCCGTCTACCCGCCAGTCAACAAATACAGGGAAATCATTTTTTTCGGACTGCTTATAATTCATTCCGAAATAATAATAACCGGCATTGTCCACATGGAACTGGTAAGAAACTGTCTGTCCTGCAGTCTTAAAAGAATCTGCATCAACGGTATTCAATACCGTTTCGTATGCAGCTAACGGATAAAGTGATGAATCATATTCACCCACAGCATGAATCGAAGAATCATTTCTTTCGTAAAAATCTTCTCCCTGTATGGTAATTAATGCCCCCCCCGCCGCGATTTCGGAGCCTGTATAAGGGACCACGTCAACCGGTGCCTTAAGCGTTATATTGCCCAGCAAAAAACTGCCTTCACTGACTGTTATCTCGAATATATGCACGCCTGCGGAAAGTTCCACCATAAGCGGCTCGGAATAACGGTAGCTGGCATCCATCAACTCTTTATGTTCCCACTGTAATGCTTTCGTCGGAAGCGTTACGATTTCATTACCGTAACGGTCTAAATTCGACTCTTCCTCGGAAATCCATGTGGTCTCAAAAGAAAGATTCCTGGTCTCATAAAAAGGATATTCATCATCCACTTTAAAGGAAAACTCAATCGGGAGAATAGACTCGTCATAAGACAGATAGTCAAATCCAATCCAGTATAATCCTGCCTGCTCCACCTGTACATTCATCCGCACGGTGTCTTTATTGGAAATATCCAGAACGTCATTTGCATAACCGTAGTTATCAGACGTAATCTTGTCAGCGCCGATATCAACGATTTCGTCCACGGCAAACACTATATCATCTCCGCTATACTCTGCCAGGGTATAACCGGCGCTGACTTTCGTGTAATTGCTTGTAAGACGTTCCACACTGTATTCACCGTAAGAAGCCGAAGTCTTTGTTACGGTATTTTCATCTTCCGTTTCTGCGGCATCCACATTCTGCATACCGCCAACACCGGTAATGTTGAACACCAGCGCCGCCGCCAACGTCAGCGATACAAATTTTTTGAACCTTTTTCGCGCCATATGAGCCTCCTTACTTTACAGTAACCTCTAAATATAATACGCTGCATGCAGGAATCGAAAACAACAGCTTATTTCCTTCAATCCGGCATCCGTCAAATGGTGTGGTATGCACCGCATCCGGATTTTCAAACGTATTGCACTCATCCATTTTTCCGGTCAGAATCGTGCCGCAAACACACTCAATTTCAGTATCTGCCAGATTTGCCTCAATCTCATAATCTTTCTGAACCGAAAGATTGTTCAGCGTGATATGTATTCTGCCATCTGTGCCAAGTGAAGCCGATTCATGTAAGTTCGGCACCATGTATTTTTCTTCCAGTCCGATTGTTTCCGTTTCAATATAGCTTTCAACCAGTTCTGCGTCCTGATGATGCTTATACATATTAAATACATGATATGTCGGAGTCAGAATCATCTTATTGCCTTCCGTTAGAATCACCGCCTGCAGGACATTTACCATCTGCGCGATATTCGCCATCTTAACCCTGTCACAATGCTTATTAAAGATATTCAGGTTGATTCCTGCTACAAGCGCATCCCTCATCGTATTCTGCTGATACAGGAATCCCGGATTTGTTCCCGGCTCGCATTTGTACCATGTTCCCCATTCATCGACAATCAGTCCGACTTTATGGTTTTTATCATATCTGTCCATAATTGCCGTATGGCGCTCAATCAGCTCTTCTATATATATTGTCTTACTTAAAGTCTTATACCATGTCTTCTCATCAAATCCCAGCGCATATCCTTTTTCCTGCCAGCCTTCCGGATGCGTATAATAGTGGAGGGAAATACCATCCATAAATCCGTGCTGTTCTTCCTGCGTATTCTTAAAGCAGGTTTTCATAACGCCCTCGGTCCAGTCATAATCATCAACATTGGCGCCGCAGCATATTTTATGTATCCTCTTATTTTCGTCATTCGAGTAGTTCCTGACATAGGTCTGGTATCTGCGGTACAAATTACCGTAATACTCCGGCGTCATATTGCCTCCACAGCCCCAGTTTTCATTACCGACCCCGAAATAATCAACAGTCCACGGTTCTTTATGTCCGTTTGCCGCGCGCATATCCGCCATTGGCGAAACGCCTTCAAAGGTCATATATTCTACCCATTCACTCATTTCCTGAACGGTTCCGCTTCCTACATTACCATTGACATATGCCTTACAGCCAAGCTGTCTGCACAGTTCCATAAATTCATGAGTGCCGAAACTGTTGTCTTCAACTACGCCGCCCCAATGTGTATTTATCATCTTCTTCCGGTTTTCTTTAGGCCCTATGCCGTCCTTCCAGTGGTATTCATCTGCAAAACAGCCGCCCGGCCAGCGCAGAACCGGTATCTTAATCTCCTTCAGGGCCGCCACTACATCATTTCGCATACCGTTTGTGTTGGGAATATTAGAATTTTCCCCGACATAAATCCCCTCATATATGCATCTGCCCAGATGCTCCGAAAAATGCCCCTGTATTTCAGGATTAATATGACCCTTATGATTTTTTGGATTAACAAACAGCTTAAACATTATATTTCTCCTTATCCTTCAATATTACAAGGCAGACAAGCCAATATATAAGCATCCACGCCCCGACTCATCTTTTTTATTTCACTTTTGGCTTAACCTTTTCTACATTCACTTAATTATATATTCACATTACTACACATTTGTCATAAAATCAATAGCCTTTTAATTTTTGTTCGCATATGTATAATTTTACACATTCATTTTTGTACAAAATAACCAAAATCCGTGGCAACTGCCTATTTATATCTTTATTTATTGACTTCACCTTTTATTTTCCTTATACTTTTAATAAATTATAGAAGCTTTTGCTCAGGCAAGCCGTTTACACAACTACAGAAGGAAGGCATCAGTATGCTCTATATACATTCTTTACAAGAAGCTGAGGAAATTTTTAAGGCGTTAAGCGCTCCCGCACGTTTACGGATTATGGAACTCATTCATGAAAATAAACATCTTAGCATGAACGAGCTGGCGGACGCCCTTGGGCTAACCAACAGCGCAGTTTCCCTGCATGTAGGCAAACTTGAAAGCGCAGGGCTTGTGACGATACATACCGCTTCCGGCAAAAGGGGCATAGTAAAAATTGTCAAGCCCGTTTACAGGCGCTTAATTGTGGACATGGTTCCCGATTCACAGACCATTGACAAACCCTGCTATCAGGATGATATTTCCGTCGGATATTACACCTATGCGGATGTGCACCCTACCTGCGGGCTTTCCAATTCCCAGCACATTATCGGCGAGTTGGACGAACCAAGGGTCTTTTCCTATCCCGACCGCTTCGGCGCGGGAATCCTCTGGATTGGCTGGGGCAGCATAATATACAACCTCCCCAACAGGCTGACGCCCGGGCAGCGGCTTACTGAGCTGCATATTTCCTTTGAGATATCCTCAGAGTGTCCTGAAACCAATGAGGACTATCCGTCAGATATTTATTTTGAAATTAATAATATACCGCTCGGAAAATGGATAAGCCCCGGTGACTTCGGCGTCAGAAAAGGCATGCTTTCCCCGCTCTGGTGGCCGGAAGCGCTAAACCAACACGGGCTTTTGAAGACATTGATTATAAATAAGGACGGTACTTTTATTGACGGAACGCTTAACCAGATTTCCGATACGACAATTATGGATTTGAACATAGATTACAACAGCAGCATTGATTTTAAATTTTCAGTGCCGAAAGATACCGCAAACTGCGGCGGCATGACCCTGTTTGGCAAAGGATTCGGGGATTACAGCCAGAATATCACAGTCAAGGCATATTATGAGAGCGCAGGGGCGGCGGGCAGTCCGGTTACCATGTAAGCACTTCGTGGCCGTTTTCGGTAACGGCTACCGTAACTTCCCATTGAGCCGACGGCAGCCCGTCCTCGGTGTATACCGTCCAGCCGTTATCATCATCAATGTAGATGTCCTGCTTACCCATATTTACCATTGGTTCAATCGTAAATACCATGCCGGGAACCATCAGCATTTCCGTACCCTTAGCCGTAACGTAGCTGACAAACGGTTCTTCATGGAACTCAAGCCCGACTCCATGCCCACCTACCTCGCTTACGACCGAGTAGCCGTTCTGTTTCGCATAGTCGTTAATCGCCTGTGCCATATCGCCCAGGAAGTTCCACGGCTTGACCTGCTCTAAACCTATATCGATGCACTTATGCGCGGTTTCCACGAGTTTCTTTGTCTTCTCCTCAACATTCCCCAGCATAAACATGCGGGAAGAATCCGAGAAGTAGCCGTTATAAATCGTGGAAGCGTCAACATTGACTATATCGCCGTCCTTAAGAATGACATCAGTTGAAGGGATTCCGTGGCATACCTGTTCATTAAGAGATGTACATACGCTTTTCGGATATCCGTCGTAGCCTAGCGGCGCGGGGATTCCTCCCATCTGCACAGTCTTTTCATATACCATTTTGTCTATTTCTTCCGTACTCATGCCTATATGGATATTCTCCGCCACATAGTCCAATACGGCGATATTAATTTTACTGCTCTCTTTGATTCCGTTAATCTGTTCTTTAGTCTTGATGATATCATGGTCAGGGACTATATGTCCCTCATAAGCATATTGCTGTATTTTTTCATCAAACGCCATGTGGCAGACTTTATACT
>JAMPEU010000088.1 GCA_023664865.1 Butyrivibrio sp.
TACATCGTGCCAAACTTTTTCTGTTTTCTAAGTATGTTGTAGCACTCGTTAATCAGGATTCTGGTTAGCCATGTTTTCGCATACTTATCATGTTTTAGCGTATGCAGTTTGTCAAAGCCTACGGCAATAGCTTCCTGCACAGCGTCTTCGCAGTCCGCGTCGTTTCTTAAGATGCTTTTGGATATACGGTAGAGACTGTCCGTGGACGAAAGCACCAAAACCGCAAATGCTTCCTTGTTCATTAAGCCCTCCCCCTTCCTCTTATTTATCGGCAATTACAAATATTAGAGAAATAAAGTTGTGAAAAGGTTCCCAAAAATTACTAATTCATAATTTTGGCAGCATGGACACATACAAACTGTGAATAATAACTCTCAAATATATAATATCCTAACACAAAAAATCCCCCGCCATAGACGAAGGATTTTTCTCTTAATTTTCTTAATATGATTACGACCAGAAGTTAAAGAAACTGCCGCTTGAACCGAAGTTCCTAAGCAGACTGCTGTATGAATTATTAACCAGGCTGTTCATGCTTGAAACTGCGCTGGACTGTATATAAGCCGCCGTAGTTCCTGCTTTAGTGGTAAATCCTGAACCGCTGCCCCATGTCTGCTCTAACTGCTCAAGGCTGGCGTTATTTAACACCTTGTCGTCTACCGTGAGCGTGCCGTCCGAGCGTTTGGTAACTCCCGTAGCCTGCAGCGCATTTCTGTGCATGGACGCATAGGAATTTAGCTGATTCAGGTAACTGGTGTCAACCCTGCTTGTTCCATTCTTAAGGTTTTGTACCATGCTGTTGTAAGAACTGACAAATTCCTTAACCTGCTTTGTTATCTCACTGGTGTCTCCGCTTTCTTTTGCTTTGGCAAATATGGAGTTATCGCCCGCATTTGTAAGCTTTGACGCTGCGCTCTGCACTTCGCCCGCATTGTTTTTCATATTCTGATAAACGCTCATAGTGCTGTCCGACTTTCTTACGCCGGTCGTATTCGCCATATATCTGCCCGCACTTTTTTTGCTTGAACTTGCAGACATTCTTCTTCTGCTGCTTGTGTTCTTATTCGCGTTCATCAAGGCGCTCATATAATTTCGTGTAACTCTCATTTAGTAACCACACCTTTCCCGTTTGTTCTTGTAAGGTATATCGGAAGTTATCTGCCGAAATAAAGGGACTTGTATTAAAGCGCAGCGTTTATGTCATGAAAGAAACTGCGGTTTCACATTATATAGTTCTCTACATTTACGAATTTGACATTGGCTAAATCTTTGATTTTTCCAAATACGTTTCCAATGATGCCGCCTATTCCGTCAAGTTCTTCGTTGTCTTCACCTGTACTGATTTTAGCAACATTTTCAGCAATGGACGCTACTGCGCTTTCCTGCTCTTCACTGCATTTTACTGTCGCGCAATTCCTAATCGTAAGTTTCTCTAATATCATTTCCGAAGTTACATCTTCTTTCAACTCAAGCGAAGCAACATTCTTTACTTCTATGCCATCGTCGGCATTTTCAAATAACTTGGCGTCAATCCGCGCTCTCGAAACATTTTTAATTTTCAGGCTGTTGGTAACAATCTCGATATCGTCATATTCCACATCAAGACTCTTAAACTCCGCCTCCTGCCTGGCCCATAAGCTAACGGTTCCTTTTATTATCAGCTTTTCAACGCATTCGCTTAATTTTTCCATATCCACGCCTGCGTCGATATTTACATTTCCGTAAATAAACAGCTTTCCGCCTTCGCTGCGGACAAAATCTTCGTTAAGGTCAACATCATCGTAAATAAGCTTCATGCCGTCCGGAACAACTATAAATTCCACGCTTTCATCAAACAGCGGAACACATTCTTCTACCTTACATTCCGGCACAAGCAGCGCATCTGTAAAGAAATGGACATTCTTTTGCACAAGCTTTTTAATGTCAACGTCTGAGTCTTTAACAATAACAAGGTCTTCCACATAGTATCTGCTGCCTTCTTTAGCGCGCAGTGGAAAATATTTATCAATCGTAAATTCAGAATCCAGTATGACGCAGTCGTCCGGATAAATGTCCGTGCTTCCGTTGACGCTTAATTTGTTCATAAACCCTTCCAGGCTCTTTGGATAACTGACGCTGCCATTCACCATAATTTCTTCATATTTTTTCAAAACTTCTTCCGTGCCTGAATGGACAAAGAGCGAACCGTTTACCATCAGTACGGTATGTTCTTCAACCCCGCTGTTTCCGCTAATCTCATATGAACCGTTGACGCTTTTTAAGCAGACGTCCAAGCCATCGTCAAGCATGATTGTCTTTTCACTGTTTATCATTATCGGCAGTCCGCTTAAAATGCTGTTGCTCTTTTCACTGACAATCATAAGCTCCGTATTCAAGACTATGTTCTCGTAACGGCTGTAGTTCTCCAAATTCATTTTTCTGGTATCGCATACCTCGCAGTTTAATACTAATTTTTTCTTCTCTTCCATAATTTTCAATCTCCTTCTTCATTAAAAAGTTTCAACTAAGCGCATCCCTCAAATGCTTTCTGGCTAAAGAAAGTTTAGAACGAACCGTTCCGGGCGGAATCTGAAACAATTCTCCTATCTGCTTGGAATTATAGCCTTGCAAATACCGCATTGTGAACAGCAGACCTTCCATGTCGGGCAGCGAGTTTAATAAATTTTCCCACTCTATTGCCGTCATTTCTTCCTGTTCTTTTTGTACTTCAGGAAAGCGTTCCACCATCATTTCGCGGCTTGTATGGCGTATCCTGTCGATATAAATATTTTTCGCGGTACGATACAGCCATGCCCTTTGCTGCTTTTCACCAAGCACGGAAAATAATTCTTCATTCAGCATCGCGCGCAAGTATGCCTCCTGAACCAGTTCCTCCGCGGTACGCAGATTGTTTGTCATTTTCTGACACCAACCTACAAGTTCCTGATGATATTTTTCGTATAATTCTTCTATCATCTTTGTTTTTCCTTTCTTCTGCCTTTCAACTATAAGACGGTTGAAAAGAAGAAAGTGTTGAAAAAAAATTAAATTTTTAATAAATTGTCCTCTCAAGCCTATTTCCTAATCTGCTCAATATCTCATTCGTAATCGTGCCTACGCTGTCCGCGTATTCACCCACGGTAATTTCCTGTTCACAGCTGCGTCCTATCAATACAACCTCGTCTCCTGCTTCTACGTCCGGAATATCCGAGACGTCAATAAAAAGCTGGTCCATGCAGATACGTCCTATCATCGACGCAGCTTTTCCATGTATAAGGACTCTTCCTTTATTCGACAACTCGCGCGGAATCCCGTCTGCATACCCGATTGACACCACGGCAGCCTTTGTCTCCTTATTCGCAGTATAAGAAAGACCGTATCCGAGCGACTCACCCTCATGCAGTATTTTAATACACTCTATTCTTGACTTCAAGGACAGAACCGGTTTAAGCGCTGGTTTTACCTTAGTTTCATCGCTTTGGATGCTTAATATGCCGTATAAGGCAATGCCGACTCTGGCATAATCAAAGCATAAATCAGGATAATTTAAAACTCCGTAACTCCCCTGTATATGCGCTTTAAAATCATAAATTCCCGCCTTGTGCAGCTTATCTATGACAAGCTTAAAACATTCTATCTGTTTCATGGTAAATTCTTTATCATCCTTAGAGCGTCCGTCCGATACGCACAAATGCGAAAATACCCCTTTTACTTTTATATTGGAAAGTTTCCAGATATCTAATATTTCTTGTATGTTTTGGCTATCTATCCCAAGACGGCGCATTCCGGTATCTATCCCCACATGGACATTAATTGTGTATCCGTATTCATTTAACCGCTTGGCATAATCATAATCTACCACAGTCTGAGTCAGTTCGTAACGGCAAAGGTCTTCAAACCGATACGGCGAAGTATAACCTAAAATCAAAATCTGACCTTCTATCCCTGCCTCCCTTAGCTCTACCGCTTCATTGACAGTGGCGACGCAGAAGTTTCCGATGCCCATCTGCTGTAAGGCAAGTGATATCGGTACGGCTCCATGTCCATACGCATTTGCCTTGACGGCTGGCATAAATTCACAACCTGACGGCAGTATGGCTTGCAGCTGCCCAAGATTATGGGCTAGATTGTCCATATTCAGTTCTATCCACGCTCTGCCTTTTTGGTACATATTATGGGTGGCTCCTTTCGATTAGAGGATTTATGGAGAAGATTGTGCAAAGTATACAGTCCATCGCAGGCACGCTCTTGCTGCACAATCTTTTTCACAAGCTACCAAGTTCCAGAGTTCAGACTAAATGAACAAAATAAGAGGCGACTTACCGCTTTTCAGGCATGGAGCCTCGTTTTTGTTCATTTAGTCTGAACTCGTCCTTTATTCTATTTATGAAACTTATAATACACTTTTTCTATTACCATCGCTACCGCGCACGACAAAGCGCACACTCCGATATAATGAACGATGCTGTTATCCACCAGCAGCCTTTCAAGCTCTGTAAATTTTGCGATGCCGCGTATGACAATAATCATAAGCGGATGGATTATGTATATAAGCATACTCAAATTCTTATGCCAAGTTCCTATGGCTGTCCAAACTGCCGCTTTTCTTTGCATATCCAAAATAGTCCTGAAAAGGAAGTACATACACACTGGCAGCGCAATATACATACTGTCATGCCGCTGCAGATTAAAATGGTGCAATATAAGCCCTTCGACCGTCATGATAAGCAGCGATATCACAAAGCACACGGCGTTATCCGTTCTCTTTATTCCTAACGCCCGCTCGTTTAATACAAGGCGGCTTATATACGCTCCCAGCACAAGAAAAATCGGCGCGTAGAAAATTCCGTTCCTTGTATAAGAAAAAATCCTGAACATAATGTCATAAACATAAGCCGCATAAGGAATTTTCATTATCAAACCATAATAGCTGTCTCCAGCAAGACCGATGAAATACAGCAGCAGGCATATATAAAAGCAAGTCTTAAACTTAAGCCTGCGCCCCAATAAAAATACAATAAGCACGCCGAGTACGGACGCGGGAAGATACCACAGATGATAAAAAGTTCCGTCGAATACAAGCATACGCAAAATGCCGCCTACCTTCACGCCCTTAAAATGCCCCGCATAAAAATTGATTGGAAGGTACAGGATAACTGCCACAATATATAAAATTACGTTCTTCTTAATAAAACGGAAAAGAACATATAAATCTTGCGGCTTATTAAAACTTCCCTGCACTCCGATGGGCTGGGAAGTTATCCTTCTTTCAAACAAATACTTTGGCAGGATAAAGTATCCCGTAACCATAAGGAAAAACGGCACTGCGCATCTGGCGATAATCCTTGTAAGAATGAAATCAGCGTCCTCACTAAACGACGCAAGCGGTGACGTATGTATCGCCACAACCAGAAACGCCGCTATTATTTTGAA
>JAMPEU010000089.1 GCA_023664865.1 Butyrivibrio sp.
TCCGCAACCACTGTGCCAAAGGCAGCATGAATCAGGAACCGTGGCTGTTTGGAGATGAAGTCTTAGCTATTTATAGAAAATATGTAGAACTTCGCTATACCCTGCTGCCATACTTCTATGATTTATGCAGGGAATGTGAAAAAACAGGTCTGCCAATCATCAGACCATTGGTTCTTCATTATGAAAACGACATAAATGTCATAAACTTAAATGATGAGTTTTTAGTAGGAGAACATCTGCTTGTTGCCCCCGTAGTTGAACAAGGCGTCAGAAAACGTATAGTCTATCTGCCTGAGGGAGTATGGTATGACTATTTTAGTCATTCAGAGTATCAGGGCGGTCAGTTTTTTATTGCAGACGCACCGTTAGACGTATGCCCTATCTTCGTCAAAGAAGGCACCATTCTACCCAAAGCTCCGGCGCAGATGTATGTAGGTGAAATCGAAAACCCGCAGCTTATTCTCGAAGTCTATCCCGGCGCAGGCTCGTATACGCATTATAATGACAACGGCGAAGATTTTGCCTATATGGACGGCGCTTATAATGAGTACCTTTTTAAAACCGATGGAAACAGGCATTTGGAAATCACTAAGCTGCATGAAGGATATAGGGATTATGCGGATATTGTGGCGGAGTATGTTTAGACAAACAGAATTGCCCCCATTGGAAACATATACTGCCAGGCACACACCAAAAAGAGCGTCGCCAATTCTGACGATGCCCTTCTTTTATATATTCTATAACCGGTTACGCACAGTAAAATATAACGTTTGATCAAATCTACGTTCTGGACTTAATTTTTCTATGTAACCATTCTCAATTATTTCATTAACAACGTTTTTCGACAGTATAGGGCTTGCTGTCCGTGGTGTTTCCACATAATTTCTCCATTTATTTCCCGGAATGGCAAATTCTTTATCTGTCTGATTTCCAAATGCCATCTGACGATAAATGTCTGCAACCCTAATTTTGCCTGACTTACTCAGTTCCCATAAACATCTTGCCAAACGAGCGGTAGCACGCATAGGCCGGCTCATAGTATTAACCACATCATATGAGCCATCCACAAATAAACGCGAAAATGCATAGTCACTCCAAACAACTATATCAAATGCCTGTTTTGCCAGAAGTGGCGATTTTCCTTGCGTTTTCCACAGAGTCTGCATAAGCAATGGTTTTTGCTTTTTATAATATTTGCTTTGAAATACATCAATGCTTTCCGCAAGTGTTACGAGCTTATGCGTCATTTCAAAATCATTATCCCAACCTTGGATTGAAGAACAAGCATTCTCAAATATCTCTCTGACATCCTTTGCATCATCTTTAACAGCATCAAACATTCCCAACGCACAATATAATGTTGTTGCTGAACGCACAACCAATTCAGAACCCCAAAGTTTCTCTTCTCTCTTATAGGTTGTATTATCCGGAAGGACTGTCAGTTTAACTTCCAATGGAGAAAGAAAATTACCCTTCAAATCTTTTATCACCAAGTCTATACCGTCTATAGCATCAATTGCATATTCCTGATAAGGTTCGTAGATGCTTTCAAATGCAAAATATAATTCCTTTGCTGCCTTACTTCCACATTTGAAAACATCCTTAATTGGAATTTCAGATGCAGCAACTGTCGGCTTACCTTTTATAATATCCAAGTGTATATATACGGCTGAAATATCATGTCCCATCATATAGCTTGCCACAGCTGCCGGGAAACTCGAGTTAAAACAATTTTTCCCCCAATGATCATCCTCAGAACGATTAGAATGTTCAATTCCATATAGTCCACTTGACATATCTTTCTCTCCTTTTTAAATTGACGTCAAATACTTGACGTCAAAGTAAAACTCATATATAATATTAACTATATTAAAAGCATAGTTTCGTTTACGGATAATTATATCACAAAAATACTCTTTTGAATAGGGGAAATCTTCATGATGAATGCAGTTGACTTATTCGCCGGATGCGGCGGATTATCTCTCGGATTCCAAAATGCAGGAATAAACATTAAAGCAGCATTTGAGTTCTGGAATGTTGCTGCTAATTGTTATGAAAAAAACTTTAATCATCCTGTGCATCGAGTTGATTTATCGGACACTGGAACCGCCATCAAGCTGATTGAATCATACAGTCCTGATATCATAATCGGAGGGCCTCCTTGTCAAGATTTTTCATTTGCCGGGAAGCGCATTGAAGCTGCAAGAGCGAGCCTGACCGGTTCATATGCAGATATTATTTGTTCCATCAAACCCAAATACTTTGTAATGGAAAATGTAGATCGTGCAGCCAAAAGCAATGCCTACAGTGAAGCTAGGAAAAAATACAAAGAAAATGGATACGGACTTACAGAAATTATCTTGGATGCCAGCAAATGCGGAGTGCCACAAAAGAGAAAACGTTTCTTCTGCATTGGCATACTAGACGGTTTTGATGATGCTGTCAAAAACATCATTAATAGCAAAATTTCCAAAGAACCAACTACCATTCGAGATTACTACGGCAATACGCTGGGGTTCGAATTTTATTACAGGCATCCTCGAAATTACAGCCGACGAGCAATTTTTTCCATTGATGAACCGGCTCCAACTATGCGTGGAGTAAACCGTCCTGTCCCAAAAGGGTATCCAGGGCATCCAAACGATGCTTGTAAATTATCCCCTTCCGTCAGGGCGCTTACAACAGCAGAAAGGGCATTAATTCAAACCTTCCCAAAAGATTTTATATGGATAGGCAATAAAACAGATACCGAACAAATGATTGGAAATGCGGTACCTGTAAAATTGGCAGAATTTGTTGCTTCTTCAATATGCGAATATATTAAATCACAAGATATTCCTACTGTTGACTGTATTTGGAATATGGATGAATTTGAAACATGGCTAATTGAAGTAAAAAAATACTCCCGTCGTACAGCACGCGATGTTATTTCAAGGTGCAAACGCAGCGACAAAATATATCATTGTGAAAACCATTTTGATGCATATTATTTATTCATGCTTCAACAACAAACCGAATATCAACAACTTTCAAGTTCTGTCAAGTCTCAGCTTAAAAGAGCAATTACTTTACAACTTGAATATAACACATTCCAAAATACCAATAATATAGTTCGTCCAAAAGTTGCTTCACAATAACTATCCCTACATCAAAGGGCGTTGCCAATTCCGGCGACGCCCTTCTCTTACACATACATACTCTTACGCTATTCTGTTATTTCCGCATCCCCGACTTATAGTAGAAACATATCTTTTCCGGAACAGGCACTGAATGACCATCTACTTTGCGGTATTCGCCGCGCTCCCCGAATACTATGCGTCCGTCCGGCAGCGCGCATTTCATGACTCCCTCCCAATCGCAGGGCGCTTCGTAAGCGGGAAGTACGTTGACTACGCTTTCATCACCCAGATTATAGGTATAGATGCCGTCATATCCCCAGAATACAAAATCCGTATTCGCCCCCGGCGCAATAACATCAATCATGATAAAGTTTTCAGGCACGATTCCGGCATAAATATCTTCCAGACAGCTTTTTTCAACATTGACGGACGCGATTCCCATAATCCTGCCTGCAAATTCCCCATTTTCATCTTGAATAGACTTATTAATCTCAACATATACCTTTCCGTCTTTGCCGACTCCAAGCCCACCGGCGGGGTGACTGGAATATTCGTCCGAAGTAATATTTGTCACAAAATTCCCTTCTTTGTCAAACACCATCAGGAAAGCGTGGCTATCTTCCAAGTATGTCTTAACGTAGATGTAGCCGTTATCGTCCGCCGCAATTTTGTATATAACGCCAAACATCATATTATCCGTATATTCCGATAAATCGATTTTCTGCTTGACTTCTCCGGCACTACTAAGTATCCAGACCGCCGCGTTATAATGCTCTCCAGCTATAGTCGCATGATATTTATCGTCCTGCGTAAGCTGCGAAAGCCCAAGGATAATGTCTCCCGACTTATCCTGATACAGCGCGTTCACATATGTCTTTACGCCAAAATCATCGAAGAACAATGTCGAGTCACTGCTGCCGATTTCCATCTTATGAATAACACTGTTGCCTGCAAGAAAAATGCAGTCCTGCCCTGCCGCCATAAAAGTAGCCTCCAGGCTGCCTGTATACGAGATTGTAAGCTCCTGCTCCGGATCCCATATGGCATCGCTGGATAAAACATCGGCATCAGTCGCCTCTATCTCAGGCGCTTTTTTCTCTACTGCCTCTTCGGGAAACTCCATTTCCCCGCTGGCAATCTTTTCATTTATCGCCATCAGGCTGTAATCCCGCTTATACATAAAATCAATAATCTGCAGCAGTTCTTCGTCGCTCATTTCCCCATCCGGCAAGAAAAAAGTCGCAGTATCCCCAAAAAACGCCACTCCGCTGCCGTTATATTCCTGCGGTGCGGAAATCATTTTAAGCGCTTTTTCCGGAAACAGCCCCGCTTCTTCATAGGAAACCCTAAGTTCTTTCATTCTTGCTTTTTCTTCCGCTGTATACGGACGGTTATAGGTATCTGCACCGATTTTTGCCGTATATATATTGGCAAAATATTCTTCCATTTCCTGCTCGTTCATAGCTTCCATGCGCTCTCTAAGCACACCAACTGTCGCCGAAACGGTTATCGAAAACATCATAACGCATGCCGCCGCTAAAACTAACGACTTTTTCCAGTTCATTCTGAATATGCCTTTATGCTTAGGAACGCCGACAAGCGTATCTTCTACTTTTGTATATACCGCATCAGGTACAATCATATTTTCCTGTTCTGCCATCTCAAATAACTTCTGTTCAAATTTATCACTCATTTAGCCACCATACCTTTCTTTGTCTTACTTAAGCAGCTGCTTTAACTGCTTTTTACCCCTCGATAGTCTGGACTTCACGGTTCCTTCCGGTATGCCCAGAATCCTGCTAATTTCCTTCATGGAAAATCTCTCGTAGAAAAATAATATCACCACTTCGCGATAAGGCTCTTCCAACTTCATAACCACGTCCCACAACTCATGGTACTCGTCGCAAAAAGCAGGCATATATTCTTCAATATTATCATCAGGCGCCGTTCGTCTGTTCTTAGCATACAGGCTCTTGGCTTCGTTCGCGGCTATCTTTAAGAGCCACGGTTTGAAACTCTCGCGCTTGTGCAATGTATGTACTTTCTCATATGCCTTAAGGACAGTTTCCGACACTGCGTCTTCAGCGTCCGCAGGATTATGCAGTATTCCGAGCGCAAGCCGATACAGATTAACCGTATACTTGCGGATTAGTTCAACAAACTCCTCGTCACTTATTACAGCCACGCAACCACCTCCTTTGTATTTTGCCGGCTCTATTTATTATGACTGGCC
>JAMPEU010000008.1 GCA_023664865.1 Butyrivibrio sp.
CTGCGCCGCATAAAACTTCTTTACGTCTTTTTCCTATTTGCTTTAAAACGGAGCGCTTAAGCACACTCTCCGTTATTTTTCCAGTTCTCATAAATATGCGTCAACTCTTTTCTAAGGCGACTGCATTGCTGCTTGTGCCGCCGCTGCCGCTGCCGCTTCTGCAGCTGCCTGTGCTGCCGCTGCCTGCGCCGCCGCATCAGCCTGGGCTGCCTTATATGCGTTTACCGTAGCTTTTACCTGATCGATGCTGCCTGTCGCAACAGCCGCCATGATTTCGTTATATGCCGCCGGATCCGATGTGGCGATTCCCACGGTTGCGCATCTTGGCGAAGTTATATAATTACTGCTGTTTACCTGCTCTCTGCTGACTTCCACACCGTCAACCGTAACTACTTTCCATAGCTGAGCCTTGCAGCCGTTATGGGCCGACTGAACCGAGCAATAACCAAGCGGCTGCGAAGCGTCCGTATATATAACTTCTGAATCCGGCTCTGTCCGCTCCAATACCTTACTTTCAAAAGTCACTTGTCTGTTACTGTCTCTGGTCTCTACTCCATATATCGTAAAAGTAACTTTCTTGTCCGGAGTAGTATATCCCTCAATATATATAGGCATGTCTGTACTGTTTACAAACTTAAAATCTTTGCCCGAAGATTCCGCCAGCGCCGCGTCAGCGGATGGATCTACATATGTGACCGTCATAGAGTGATTGTTTCTCTGCGTCACATCAAGTTCTGACCTTAAAACCGCGTTATACAGGGTAGTTGACACCTGACAGACTCCGCCGCCCACACTATCCACTACCTGACCGTTAAGGTATGCGCCCGCCATATAGTATCCGTTCTCGGAAGTAATCGGCGATATCGCGTCATGGGCTGAAAATTCGTCACCGGGGTACATGGTAAGTCCATTGATAAGTCTGCACGCGTTAGCCACATTTGCGCCCCTGTTATCATTGGAGCTGCCAAATGATGTTGTATATGTCCCCAGCACATCCTTTACCTGAGCTAATTCTTCCGCCGTACCGCGCGGCTCTATTATTTCAACCACCAAATCAATATCGCAGGCGCTTCCATCCCATTTGCTGACAAGATAATTATATATAGCGGATACGGAAGCAGTAGTATCGACTGCAATCCCCGTCTGACCTTCGGTAATCTGAAACTCTTCATCCACTTTAGTCAGTGTCGCGTCAATCGCTTCCTGATTATATATGGCGCCCTGTTCTTCTATCAACGTCCTAATCGCATCCGTATCAAAGTCAAATTCTATCCGATAAACCTTGTTCTGATATTCCAAATCCTTCAGCGCCTTATAACACTGAACTATATTTCCGTCCTTACCCAGAGAAACGGCATCGTCTACGATTTCCGGATTGCCCCACTCAATTCCGATTTCCGCCGGCGTAGTAACAATCTCTTTATCATCGACTGCATGAAGCGTAATCTCTATATCGGCAAGCGAATCTACATAATCCTGTATGGCATCTTGCGCCTCGCTCACGGTCATGCCGGAGAGTTCAATGCCATCTGCGTAAATCCCAGACTCTATTTTTTCCTCTTTTGCATATGCCGTCATGCTCATCGAAAAAATGGCAACATATACTGCTGAAATAACAGCAAGACATTTTCCAACTCTTCTCATAACCTTCTGCCCTTTCTTATTCATTGATTACTTAATAAAAATATGATAAACTAATATTTGGCTACATAACCGTACTTACCAAAAGCGGTAATACCATTGCAAGAATCAGTATAATCGCAATGACAGCCGACACAATTTGTTTTGATTTTTTATTATGCCACGAAAACATAGTAAAACCTCCTGCCTACTGAAAGGATATTATATATGAAATTTCCCTTTTTTGCAAGTTTTATCGTCTTTATAGTATGGCTTTCCTACGAGATTGCCAAGCACAATCGTATCGACGCTGACGTAAATAAGGAATTCTGGCGTAAAGAGCATAAAGCCGGCAAAACGCCCAAACAGCCTCTTGATATGCTTGACTACATTACAATTCCGTATGAGAGCCTTCCTATAAATACTCTGCCGAACGATGAGCAGGTTGCCGAATATATAGAAACTATCAACTCTTTATCCGACTCTCCAATCGTCAATTTTACCGGCATTACCAATACTGATTTGAAACTGCAGTACGGAACTTTAAATATCGACAGACTCAGCCGGTATGACCAGAACTATACTATTTTAGCCAGAACCTTAGACCGCTGGGCGTCTTATTTATACAAAAAAGGCTATATAGCCGAGGCACGTGATATCCTTGAATTTGCCGTTTCCACCAAAACCGATGTAAGCGGCTCGTACAAACTTTTATGCCAAATTTATAATGAAGAAAACACGCCCGAAAAGATAAAGGCTCTCTACCCTGCCGCCGAATCCGTAAATTCAATTATGAAGAATACTATCGTCCGTATTCTGCAAGAATCTGAGCAATAAAACGGCTTGCTTCGCTGCGGGTAAGTTTCTCCACATCATAGTCTACTTTTAGTTTATGCTTGTCCAGCAATTTATATAACTGATTTTTCTGTGGTATGGTAATCGGCGTATCGCGCTTTACACGATATTTTAGCTGTACGGGCTTAAAATCCGCCTCATGCCCTTCATAGAAAAGCTCCGCCAGTTTCATATATAACTCTATCGTCGCTTTGGCATCGGCGGCAGCCCTGTGCGCGCTATGCTCAATTTCAAAATGCTTACATAGAAACTCAAGGCTCCTGCTTCCCAAATCAGGCAGATATTTCCTCGCCAGCTTCAATGTGTCAATTCCCATTTTTTCAAAAGAAAGCCTGTGATTGACCGCTGCCCTTTTCACAAAAGAATAATCGAACAATACGCTGTGTCCAAGCAGCACATCATCGCCTATAAAATTAATAAGTTCGGGAAGAACCTCGCTTATTTCGGGAGCATTTTCAAGCTGCCTATCGACTATTCCGGTCAACTGCGTTATGCGTTCTTCAAGCGCTCGCCCCGGATTAACGAATGTTTCAAATGTTTCCTCAATTTTTCCATTCCTAACCCTGATGGCGCCGATTTCTATAATTTTGTCCGTGTGCGGTTCCAAACCGGTAGTCTCTAAATCCAGACACACATATGAATCTATCATGACCGTTCTCCATAGTCCTTACAATGCTCTTTCAGGAAACAATCTTCACATTTGGGCGTGGGCGCTTTGCAAATCTGTCTGCCAAGCGTAATAATCTGGATATTCCATAGAATCCAGTGGTCTTCTGGCAGCGCCTTCATAAGCTCCATTTCAACCTTTACGGGATCGTCTTCTTTCGTTATTCCCAGTTTCTTAGAAATCCGCTTTACATGAGTGTCTACCACTATGCTCGGCTCATGGTAAATATTTCCCCTTATGACGTTTGCCGTCTTGCGCCCCACCCCTGCAAGCGAAGTCAGTTCTTCTATGCTCCTCGGAACTTCTGAGCCGAATTTATCCCGCAAGTCTTTACAGCACGCAATGATATTTTTCGCCTTATTATGGTAAAATCCGGTCGAATGTATGTCCTGTTCCAGCTCCTTTAAATCAGCGTTGGCAAAATCCTCGATGCTGGTGTATTTTTTAAATAAGTCTTTAGTTACGATGTTCACTCTCGCATCTGTGCATTGCGCGCTTAAGATGGTCGCGATTAAAAGCTGCCACGCATTCTCGTGAGTCAGGTAGCAGGTGTAGTCTGTTCCGTAGTGTTCGTCAAGCAGGGCGATGATTGCTCTAACATGTTTTGTCATATGAATTGTCTCCTTTGTTAGTGGTGGCTCACTCACGTTGTACAATATATACAAAACAATGCAGGGCACGCTTTCGCTACGTTGCCGCCAGTAGCGGTACTAAGCTCGAAAATACCTCGCTAAAGTACAAGACCACTTACAGTGGTCTACGGCGGCAGAGTACCCTGCGTTATTTTGTATATATTGTACAACTTATGCTGTGAAATAATTAATTTTTCAATTATCTATAATTATCATTTATTGTTATGGATTTCGATAACTGTATACTCCGCTTCATATGTCAGTGGATTGCGGCGTCTGTAATCAAACTTAACCATTATTGGCGTATCAAGTCTCTGACAGCGCAAGCCTTCGTCGGTCTCCCAGACCGAATAATCAAAAACATCTATATGCGTAAACTGGTCTTCCTTATGAATGTTTCTTATGTTCTGTTTATAAGTGCTTAAGTCTTTTGCAAAGTCTGGCCTGCTCTTAATATTTTCTCTTAAGTATAAGTCAAAAGTCAATACCTGACGTATAATTTCTTCGCTTAATAATGGCTGTTCGGTATTTCCAGCAAAGCGCGGGCTATTCATAACATAATCAAGCAATATCTGATAGCGGTATATTCTTGACGGAGTCATAAGCGAGTATCCGCCCTCATGATAAAACTCTGATAACTCCTTATACATTGTAAAGGCATCGGGAAACGCCTTTCGCAGTATAGGCATCGTATATGTGAACTGATTACTATTATAATATATTTCAACCATTTCCTCTACCTGTTTTAAAATACGAAGTTCTTCATATGAAATCCACTTAGTGGAAAGGACTTCATACGGCGGATAATCTGTATACCGTATACCATAATCGGCTGATTTCTCATACATATAAGAGCCCTTCAAAACTTTCAAAAAACCAAGTTGGAACTGGTGCGGGCGCATTTCATATACTGCGTTAAAAGAGTATATGAAACTTTCATAATCTTCAAATGGCAGCCCGGCTATTAAGTCCAGATGCACATGAATATTTCCGTTATTTATTATTCTCCCCACAACTTCGCGCAGACGGCTTAAATCACAATTTCGCCGTATTTCTTTTAGCGTCGCAATATTAACGGTCTGTACCCCGATTTCCATCTGCGCCAAGCCGGGGCGCAGCTTGGCAAGGATTGTCAAGTCTTCCTCGGAAAGAATATCCGCCGCAATCTCAAAATGGAAGTTAGTGACGCCGTTATCATGCTCCGCCAGATATTCCCATATCCCTCGCGCATGTTCTCTATTACAGTTAAAAGTCCTGTCTACAAATTTTACCTGCCTGACCTTACTATCCAGAAAAAACTGCAGTTCTTTCTTAATAGTCTCAATATCCCGCAGCCGCACGGTTTTATCTATGGACGAAAGGCAATAGCTGCATCTGTAGGGACAGCCTCTGCTGCTTTCATAATAAATAATTCTGTTTTCAAATGAAGAAAGACTGCTATATAGAAACGGCAGCTTGGATATATCCATCGGAGCGCGCATCGGCGTATGGCAGATTTCGCCAAATTTGTTGCGATATACAATGCCGGATATATCATCTAAGTTTTTGCCTTCTATTTTTAAATCTTCTTTGGAACAATAATATTCCGCCAGCTCCTTAAAAGTTTCCTCGCCTTCTCCCGTCATAATTCCGCTGAGCATCGGATTCTTTTCCATAACCTCGTCAGGATTGTATGAAACTTCCGGTCCGCCAAGCCATATATCCATGTCTTTCATTATCTTCGGCAGCTCCGCTACAATGGAACTTACCATGCTCCAATTCCAGATGTAGCAGGAAAAAGCCGCTACATCCGGCTTTCTTTTGAAAATATCGGCAATAATTTCTTCTTTTCTGTTATTGATAGTATACTCCGCAATTTCTATATAAGGCGCAAGCCACTCTCCCGCATATGCGCGCAAACTGTATACGGCGGGGTTAGAATGTATATATTTGGCGTTAATGGCGATTAGGAGAATTTTCATGCTAGTGGTTCCTTTTTATTTATAATTTTCATATTATCCACGATTTTCATATAATGCCTCTCAAGAAGAAATATGCGCGCCAGCTCTATGCAGGTGCATATTATAAAAACAAGACATACTGCAACTAGAGAATAAGGTATTATCATCTTCTCCAAACCGCTTATATTACTAAATAAGACTACCCAGAGGAACCAACTGACACTTTTATTATCATGAATAAGATAAACTCCGAATGTTGCCGACGCTATTAAATTTATAACTTTATTATAATGAATATTAATCCCCCTGAACCCCAGAAACATAAATAATGATATTAAAAATATCGGCAGCTTGTTCATCTCGTATAAATGCTCATGCGCACTTAAATCAGCAATCTGCACGCCAAAAAAGTCTAAACCGACGACCAATAAGAATGTCAATACTATAAATACCAGCGTTAAACCAAAATAGAGCTTTATCGATTTTGCCGGATCTGCTGTTCCTGTCGGTTTATCTGAAACCGGGGATTCATCATGCCATAACCGAATATATGCTGCTACAGAATACAAACATATAAACCACAACAAATTATTGCCTTCAAATTCTCTGCCGGTCACAGTGGGAATAAGACACCACAGAATTAAGACAACTATTAAAAATCTCTGATAATTTTTCTTATCCAATGCTCTCAGAAATATATTGATGAAGGGTGATATTAAGTATAGAACAAAGTATGCGCCGGCAAACCACCAGCCTTCATAAGTGATGGGAAGCATACATTTAATAAATTCCTTTATGCTAAAAGACTCTAACCCTGAGGCTGTGAAGATGATATATATTAAAACTGAATAAGTAAAGATTTGAAGCCACAATTTAATAATTTTGGATATTTTAACGCCTTTTGAATTAATGAGAAAATAGCCCGATATAAGCACAAAAATATTAACTCCGGTTTTTCCACCCATTAAAATAAATTGGTTCCATAACTGCGAAACAGTAATTGTATGGGATGGACAAACAAAGTTTAGGTGTATGGGAATGTGATAAGCTATTATCATTATCATTGCCACAATCCTGAGCAATTCGATATTTGACATACGCATATCTGTCAGGTTTTTTTCTTTATTCGCCATATGATTAACCTCGTTCACAACTCGATTTTACAATCTTTTCTATAAGGCAGCTATGCGGCTTATCAGGATGATTTTTATCATAATTTACTGCAACAAGCAGAATCTCTCCCTCATAACATTCAAGCGCCTGCGTATATTGTCTATCCTTAATCTGCTGCAGTGCCGTCTCGGCAGATTTATCATATTTCAATTCTATAACCATTGCAGGCTTACGCGTGTGCGGCAACGGCAAAAATACAATGTCCGCATAACCATGCCCTGTAGGCATTTCCCTAATAATCATATAATCTTTCCTTGCACTATAATAAGCAAGGCTAATTGCACAGCTAAGCGAATTTTCATCATTATAAGTCAAAATAGAAGCAGTCTCAGTATGAGCCTTATCAAGACATTCTGCAACACTGTCTGTATCACCATTCAAAGTATCCTGAAGAAGTTTCTCCGATGCCTTTAGAATACGCATAATCTCTGACCATCCGCTCACACTCATAGCATTTTCAAATTCCTCAATAATTTCCCTGTTTGGAATAAATGCCTCTTTTGTTTCAGAGTCATATCCAAGATATCCCAAATGAATCAACAGTGTAAGCACGTCATCTTTTACTTTAAAGTTATACATATCATTTTGAAAACTATGTGTATTGACCTTCACTTGCCCACCACTAAGCATCTTTACAATGTCTGCCCTGAGACCGTTAAAGTCCATATCTATATATATTTTAAGTGCATCATAAGTTTCTGTGGATGTCCAATAATTGGAAAACTTATGACAAAGCATCGCCTCCACTACTGACTGCGGATTATAAATATGCCTAAAATGTGTAAACATATACCCATCATACCAGCCTCCAGCTTCCACAAAATCCATTCCAAACCGTTCACACAGTCTTTTTACCTCTTCCTGCGTAAAACCAGTATATTCTTCTAAATCCTTCTGGTCTGTCATAGAATATTCGCGGAACATGTTCAACGCAGAATGTTGTCCGTATTTCTTCACAGGCAAAATTCCGGTCATATAGGCCAGTGCCACGTAAGGCTGATCTTTTAAAAGATTCCTCAGAAAATCCAGATATTGCCTCTGCAGTTCTTCCGATTCCTGTCTTTCCCGCATGACGCAGTCCCATTCATCTATCAGAAAGATAAACTGTTTATCCGTTTTGGCATAAATTTTTCTGAGCGCAGCAGCAAGTCCTATATTACGCCCCTGCAATATCCTACCATATTCCTCATTCAATTCTTCCAGCACTTCCTGCTCCAGATATTCTGTCACTTTCCCGAAATCCGCTTCAATCAGGAACTGCTGTATATTCAGGAATACCACTTCATATCGGTTCAAGTGTTCCTCATAGCCCGGATTGCTTTCAATTTTATAGCCCACAAACAACTCCTTAGAGTCACAGCCTCGACCATAATAGGCTGCAAGCATATTCAACGCCATGGATTTCCCGAAACGCCGCGGTCTGCTAACGCAGATAAACTTCTGTTGCGTATTAATGCACTTGTTTGTATACGCAATCAATTCCGTCTTGTCTACATAAATTTCAGAACGTATTGCTTCCCAAAAACTCTTATTCTTTGGATTCAGATAACTTCCCATAAACAGCCCTCCAATATAATCTTATTATATAAAGGCATTCATAAAATAACAAGGAAAAAGTGCTATTTTCAATGTTTTGAATGTTCAAAAATAAAAGACAAGTTGAAAATCAGGATACTTCATATTCCTTACTCCATTCTTTTGCGGATTCATATAGGTCATCATTTAAAACCAGCGCTATTACCAAAAGGTTTAAACTTCTTTTATCCGCTTCTACACGAACCATGGGATAATAGCGTTCATAGTTCTCCGGATGTTGTTCCATGTTCGCAAAAATATGCATCCAGTCCTTATCCTTAAGCAGAAGCTGATCATTTCGTTCTATCAAAAATATGCATCTCTCCTCATGAGATTTTTTCATCAATCCTTTATATTTCTTTTCCCTTGTTACCTTATTGTAAAACTGAAATGATTTTACAACCGCTTCCTTCAATGGCGGAACAATCGTATTGCCTTCTCTGTAATCGATCAAATCATCATAATCCAAATTATCATACTGTTCCCTTAAATCCTGCATGCCTTCCATGCGCTTATCCATACACTGGGTAAATACTTCTGCCGGATCCGCGTCTATCATTTCATCCATTTCCTCTTTTGCAATGTTTTCTTTAAAAAAATCAATTTCCGGAGCTGCTGCCTCCTTCGCAAGATACTGGTCTATATATCGGTCGGTGTTGCATTTATCGCCCAGTCCACTTCTTAATGCCTGTCTGATTTCATCAATCGGAATATAGCGCTCTGCCTTACGGTTATGGGCTCCGCCATATACAAAATTCGCCATTATTTCCCATATACTGTATGGCTGTTCGTTCTCCTGTTGTATATCCAGATAGTCCTCGGTATTCTTTTCTTTTATATGAAGCTTGGAATCCATGAGTGCATAAATGAATTTTTCATACTGGGGATTTCCCTCTCCATCTTCCATGCGCACAATACTGCAGAGTTCCTCCAAGCCCGCTCCCGAAGACAGATATGCTTTCAAATCCATTATAAATCCAATTGTTCCAATCATACTGCCTGCAAACCTTTTTTCCCAATATGCCTGTATAATATCTGCATTAAAATGGGCTCGTATAAAATCATAAAATGTTTCGTCCCGATTACCCAGATACAAAAATTCGAATACTTCTATTTTCTCATTTTCATTAAGCGGCAGCTTCCGGATGCGTTCATACAGTCGTTCCATGTCACAACGCGCTGGAATACGAATGGGGTTTTTCAAATACTGATTTGCCATTTCTACTGCCTCCCGGCACTGTCCCTGCGTAATGTCCCCATGAATAAACACTTTTTCTCCCAGTCGGTCTTCAATCATGCAGGCAATCGACAACAGGTACATATGATAGGGTTCGCCCTGTGTTTTATCTCCCCACAGTGAATGCGTATGCCTATATTTTTCCCCTTGCCAGTCATAATCCATAAAGTCAAGGTTCGGCAGCACACCCATTATTGCGTCACCGGCGTCACGGTTTATACCTTCACTGTCAACAAAATCTTTAAATAAACAATACCCTTCCGCCATATTTAACGTGTCATAATCCATCTCCGCACGCCATCCACGTCTTATCCTGCCGCAATAATGTATTTCTCGTTCGCTGGTTCGCACTGCGCATACAACCTTATGTCCGGCATAGGAAATCGTACCCCTTTCTGCAAGCGGAAAAGCCTTTACAAGCTCTAATGATTCCTCATATACCTTGCTCCACTCTTTCTCCGTTACACTTTCTGATACTTCCAAATTAATAGATATTCCCATTTTAATACCCCTTCTGTATGTTCTTTTTAACTGACTGTAACCTTCTGCATAGCAGTTATATTTCTTGAATACGTTTATATCTTATCATATTTACACAAACTTCGCAATATATTTTTAACTTTTTTAAGTTAATAAATGTTTTATTTAAAATTATTATCAAAAAACATTATATTTATAATAACAAATTCACACTCAATGTGTTAGACTTAAATCAGATTGAACTGGCAACGGACGATGACAAACAGTGGAAACTCGACTACTGGGCTCGTCTTTTCAAGGCAACCACATGGGAGGAATTAAAAATGTTAGCACAAAAAGATCCTATTTTCCAAGAAACCGGACAGCTTATCTTCCAGAAAAACCAGGACAAAAAAGCCTATGAATGGTGCGAATTTTTAAGACAAGATGCTGAACGCGTCAGGCTGACGGATGAGTATCTTCGCCAAAAGAAACTTGAAGAACTTACGAAAGCAATTGCGGAAACGAAAGCTGAACTCGCTGAGAAAAAATCTGTCATTGCTGAAAAAGATTCCGCTATAGCACAGCAGCAGCTTCAGATTGAGCAGTTGCTTGCTGAAAATCAAAGATTAAAGAAAGCGCAGAGGTCATAAATCTGTAGGAGAACCATTTTCCAAAATATCCGCAATACGTTCACAAGCATGCCCGTCTCCATATGGATTAGAGGCATGTTTCATCATATCGTACGCTTCATTATCGTTTAGCAGCCTGCTGAATTCTTCATAAATCGTGTTTTCATGTGTGCCGACCAGCCTTAGCGTTCCTGCCTCAATCCCTTCGGGGCGTTCAGTGGTATCCCGCATTACCAATACCGGCTTTCCTAAAGACGGCGCTTCTTCCTGAATACCGCCGGAATCCGTAAGAATTAAGTAGCTGTGTTTCATAAAATTATGAAAATCCAATACGTCTAATGGTTCTATAATATGTATGCGCTCTTCGTTTCCAAAGACTTCTTCTGCCGTTTGGCGGACCTGCGGATTCATATGTATCGGATAAATCGCCTTTACATCAGGGTGTTCGTCCATAACCCGCCGTATTGCCTGAAACATGTTCTGCATAGGCGTTCCAAGGTTCTCCCTCCTATGCGCCGTAATAAGGATTAATTTTGAATCAGATGCCCATGCAAGTTCAGGATGAGCATAATCTTCTCTAACGGTATATTTCATAGCATCAATTGCCGTATTGCCTGTTATCCAAATTTTTTCGGCATCCTTGCCTTCCTTGATTAAATTTTCTTTTGCCAATACAGTCGGGGCAAAATTATAATGCGATATAATAGATACAGCCTCTCTATTAAATTCTTCTGGGTAAGGAGAAAAAATATCATAGGTTCTCAACCCAGCTTCTACATGACCTACTGGAATCTGCAAATAAAAACAGGCCAGCGCTGTTGCAAAAGTTGTGGAAGTATCTCCATGAACCAGTACAACGTCCGGCCTGCTTGTCTGTAATATTGGTTTAATTGTATTTAGAATATTTATTGTCACATCGAATAAAGTCTGGTTGTCTTTCATAATAGAAAGGTCATAATCCGGGATTATATCAAAGAATTGAAGAACTTGTTCCAACATCTGCCTATGCTGACCTGTCACGCAGACGATGGCATTTATATTAGGACGGTTTTTCAGCTCCTTTACCAAAGGACACATTTTGATTGCTTCCGGTCTTGTACCGAAAACTAACATTATTTTTTTCATTGTTTACTTTAACTCCTTGTTCCTTATTTTTGTTTTAAGTTGTACTTTTACTATATGGTGATTTTGCACAATACAATATCTTGCGGTATATTGATAGTTTTTATATGTTTTATGGCATATATTGATTTTAACTTGGATTTATCGTAATTACGTCTATGATTTTTCTACATATTCGCACAATGACAAATTAGCTTGAATGTGTTAGGCTTGACTAAAAGCAGTCTGACAACAGACGAGAGCTGGTTCTGGAATCCCAGTTATCGAACTTGTCTTTTCAAATCAACTATGTGGGAAAGAAAAATGAAGGAGGTAAGCCCATGTTTTCATCCGCTATCCAAATCGATCTCCGTGACTACCGCCATATACTGGAATTTAATGTCGATTATATTCTGAAAGATGGAAACTATAAGATTGAACTGCTAATTGTCAAAAAACACGCATCTGAAATAATCCCAAAGGATATCGCCCGAATATTCAATACCCTAAATATCCTCGAAAATACCGGGCTGGACTCTTCTGTAAATACCGACTGTTATTACAAAGCAATCGGCTATGCTGGATTCCTGATAGAGCAGAAAGGTAAAGTCTGCGAGTACCACGAAACCGACGTTAGTATTTCTTTTCTATGCATGCATTACCCAAGGGAGCTTGTTAAACATTTAACAGAAGACAGAAAATTATCTATTGAAAAATCCGCCCCAGGGGTATATCATATCAATAAAGAGATTTTTAATGCACAAATTATCGTTATCCGTGAGCTTTCTCCTGACGACAGCCTGTACCTGCGCTGCCTGACGGACAAGCTTACGGATACAGAGCTTATTAAAAGGCTTGCAGAAGACTATCAAGCCCACCATGAGCAGAATCCAGTTATCTACACGCAGTATCTGAGCCAGTTAATCATAGCAAACAGCACAGAGAAAGGAGGCAATCCCATGGTTTGTGAGGAACTTTTTAACTTATTTGGCACAAGCTCCGAAGAAGTCACTGAAAAGGCAAGGAAAGAGGCTACAAAAGAAGCAGCAGCAAAGGCAGAGGCGTATTATCAGCCGAAGATTGATGAGCTGTCATCGGCTAATAATGCCCTATCTTCAAAGATAGATTACCTGCAGAACCTCTTAACGCAGCACAATATTCCATTCAGTTATGAGTCATAAGGGTATATTATAAGCCGTCCTTTTCGGGGCGGCTTTTGTAATATATTTCATTTTCACGGATATTTCAGCAACACATCCAATATTTCTTCCATCATCATGTGGTTTTTCGGCGGAAGCGCCCTTATTTTATTGCCAATTGATATATCATCAAGTGCAACCTTGCTATCTTCTTCAATTTCCATTCCGATAAAGAAACTGGAGAGCGATAGCCGATTTGCAATTTGTTTGTTAATTTCGTCTTGCATAGTAATCGCTCCTTTTCCATTTATCTTGTGCTATGCTTTAGTATTACTGCAGCCAGTATTTGACTACTCGAATATAATTGTTCTTATATCTTTTTGAAATACGGCAAAATGCCAAATTCGTTAAAATCCCCCATAAATGAACGCCGTATCTCCATGGTAGAAAAATGCCAACGTCAGCAGAATTACCGTCCACAATATAAACCATGATGAAAACTTATTATAGTCAAGCAGAAGGTATGAAACTTCCCCCTCTTTCTTCCACAGCGTATAAATGCACACTACAGCCAGTAAAATTAAAAATATAATCGTATACACATAAATATAATGAACGCCGTCCGCCATAACAAACATTCTATACACGAATGTCAAGGCTGTTTCTATACTGTCTGCGCGGAACAATACCCAGCCCAAATTGACAAATAAAAAAGTCAGTATAATTGAAACGCCCTTGCTAAGCCTTTTCCCGGCAGACGATTGTATGTGCCACCCTCTCTGGTTTACCAGCTCCTTAAATAGTTTATGAACCACAGAACCGATTCCATGGTACAGGCCCCACAACACGAAAGTCCATCCGGCTCCATGCCAGATGCCGCTCAACAACATTACGATTAATAGATTAATGCAAGTCCTTTTAATCCCCCTTCTGCTGCCCCCGAGTGGAATATAGACATACTCTTTAAGCCAGCTTGATAAGCTAATGTGCCAGCGTTTCCAAAACTCTGCCGGATTCTGCGCGATATACGGCAGATTAAAATTCCTTCCTATGTCATATCCCAATGCTCTGGCAATTCCAACCGCCATGTCTGAATACCCTGAGAAATCACAATAAATTTGAATGGAATATGCCAATGTTGTAACCAGTATGGACATACCGCTATAAACGTGCGGGGCAGCATACACTGCATCCACCGCACGCCCCAGACGGTCCGCAATTACGATTTTCTTTACAATGCCCATCAGAAAAATCTGCGCGCCATCCGCAATGTTCTGCATCTTAACCGGGTGCTGTTGTTCCAGTTGCTTTAAAAAGTCATGTGCCTTCACAATCGGGCCGGAAGTAATTTGCGGAAAGAATCCAATATACAAAGCGACTTTTTTAAATGATTTCTCTATATGGATTTTTCCCTGATAAGCGTCTATGATATAGCTCACTGCCTGAAAAGTATAAAAGGACAATCCTAAAGGCAGGGCGATGGTTAAATTGCCCCCCCCGCATCCATTATTAATCAATAAGCCACTATACTTATATATTGCCAAAACACCTATTTCAAGCGTTATGCTCAAAAGCAATGCCAGCCTTTTTATAGATAGCCTGTTAATTGAAAAAGCCTTGGCTGCACAATATGCAACAACTGTCTGAAAAAGCAAAATCGGTAAAAATCGAATATCCGCATACGCATAAAAAATATAGCTTGCAATAAGCAAAATGTTTTGCCGTGCTAATTCTTTTTTTGACAACTTAAGCGCAATAAAAAGGGCTATGATAAAAACGACAAATGCCACAGACAACATATTCATTTTAAATCTACCCCCTGTATCCCCATCAAAATTTGATAGAGTTCTTGGGCAATAATCGCATGTCCGTCTTCATTTAAATGGCCTTGCCCCATTTCTGTATTCGCAAATCCATATGGAACTGTATAGTCTGACTCATATGCCTCTATAAAAGCATCTCCCATATCAGCAAAGATGATGTTATTTCTTTCGCATGCACTTTTAAATATGTCATACGTTTCTTCGTCACGGGCAATTACCATTCCATCGCTGCTGAGTTCAATCTTTGGATGATAAAATATAATAATTGGGTTTTCATATTCTTCCCTTATTAGGGAAAGGGCTTCATTTAACAACTTGTTATAATGCGACACGTCAATAATATCTTCTTCCTGCTCTTGTAACGGCATCCACCTTAATCCAAACGGATTTTCTTCCGGCAAATCTATACCTTTTAACTGCTCGCTTACAATAAGCTTTGCAAGGGGCAGCGCCTGCTTGATGCACGCGGTAAATTTCTGCTTTACAGTCATATTGTCAACTAAATTGCTGCCTTTAGAGCTTGAATCATATACCGTTTGATTTAAGCTGTCATTTAAGTCATCTATAGAAAATGTGGTTGAACCAATCTCTATAATTACTGCGTTTGAATCCGGAAATTCACTAATTCCGGCTTTAAACCCTTTCACAACTGTCGGGAAATGATTGGCTGATGCAGCAATATTGTACGCTTTTAAGCACTCTTTAGTTCCGCCTAAAAACTGATTTAGAACGGCAGTCATATTTTTTCCCTGTGCAAACTGCACCCCTTCAACCTGTGACGAACCCATTAATAAAACATAGGATTCAGCCAGTTCTCCATCAATATTGTTGTATCCATTCTTATCAAATCGAAGAATACCGTATCCTTCTGTGCCATATATGTAATACCTGTTTGGAATGTGTATTCTTGTTGCCCCATTCTTCCTATACAATCCCCCAGGTCCTGAATTATATGCCATGCACAATAAATTACATATTAAAAAGCTGCATATAAAAGCCAATAATGCTTTATGCCATTTTTTCATTTACTCATTTCTCCTTGTGTAATGTTTATAAAACTTTATATTCTCTATTTTATGTTGTGGGTGGATACAAAGGTACATTTTGCACAATACATTATCTTGTATCCCATCAGGCGATTTCATGTACTTTTATACCATATAATGATTTTTATCCTACTTTATCACAAGCATGCACATATTTTTTTCTACACCCGTCAAGCCATAAACCGCTTGCTTTATCTATATATATCGCGTAAAATCTATCTATCAGAAATCTATCATACATTCTGCAGGACACTATGTCTTGTCATATAGCTTTACCACTGCGGCATATCGCCGTTTAGTCCTATTGTTATTATGACTTACCATCAGTACCAGTCTGTGTTATCAGTCCGTTTTATGAAGTATTTCTATTTACTATAATCTCTCAAAGCATCATGCTTTGCTATTCTATGAAAGGCGTTATCTATGTCCAATCTTAAAGACAAATCTTCCGCTCCTGCGGAAATGGAAAAAAAACAAACTTCAAAAAGAAAAAACGTTGACTGGCACAAAGCGATTTCATCTGCTATCCAGATTGATCTCCGTGATTATCGCCATGTGCTGGAGTTTGAAACCGAATACATACTGAAGGACGGCAATTACAGGATTGACCTGCTCCTTGTCAAAAAAACCGCAGACGCGGCAATCCAAAAAAATATTGCCAAAATATTCAGCACCTTTAACATCTTTGAAATCAAAGGGCTGGGTTCTTCATTAAATACCGACTGCTATTACAAAACCATCGGCTACGCCGGATTCCTGATAGAGCAGCAGGGTGAAACCAACGAGTTCCTCAATAGCGATATCAGTCTTTCATTTCCCTGTATGCATTACCCCAGAGGGCTTGTTAAGCATTTAACAAAAGACAGAAAATTAACCATTGAAAAATCCGCCCCAGGGGTGTATCATATCAATAAAGAAATTTTTAATGCACAGATTATCGTTATCCGTGAGCTTTCTCCTGACGACAGCCTGTATCTGCACTGCCTGACGGACAAGCTTACGGATACAGAGCTTATTAAAAGGCTTGCAGAAGACTATCAAGCCCACCATGAGCAGAATCCAGTTATCTACACGCAGTATCTGAGCCAGTTAATCATAGCAAACAGCACAGAGAAAGGAGGCAATCCCATGGTTTGTGAGGAACTTTTTAACTTATTTGGCACAAGCTCCGAAGAAGTCACTGAAAAGGCAAGGAAAGAGGCTACAAAAGAAGCAGCAGCAAAGGCAGAGGCGTATTATCAGCCGAAGATTGATGAGCTGTCATCGGCTAATAATGCCCTATCTTCAAAGATAAATTATCTGCAGAACCTCTTAACGCAGCATAACATTCCATTCAGTTATGAGTCATAAGGGCATTTTATGAGCCGCTCCTATGGGGGGCGGCTTTGTTATTTATTCATCGTTCATATAATACTTCAATTCATTCCCGCTATATTCTGAAAAGAATAAATCATTAAGAAACAGTCCTTCCTGATTGTAAAAATATTTCACCTCTAATATACAAAAATCATTTTCTCTATATTTTTATCTCCGTTTTAAGGTGATTTTTTGAGAAAATTCTCTTTGTACATTGCGTCCAGCATATCTGAATAAAGCTTTTCAATTTCGTGTCCGCTTATACGCTCTTTGCCCTCTTGCAGTTGATATTTGAAAACCCAATTTACGATGAATCTAAATTCTGCAGAGTCTTTAACCATTTTGATAAAATCCTTACTGTCAAACTTATTTTTTATGATATATTTACCGCTTTCTTTATCATAAAATTCTTCCGTCTGCTCCGTAATCACATGGGTTTCTACGCCTATTTTTTTAAGGATTTCTACAAACATATCATATCCTATCGGAGATATAAGATAAACATCTGCCGGTGCGTTTTTCCCATGTTTTCCTTTATCTCCCGGAAGACATCTGACTTTCAGCTTATCATATCTCGAACAACTGATATTAACCCCAATATATCTATTTTTTCTCTCATTGATTTGAAAAGCATTTCTAAGAAAATCTTCTTCAACCACCGTATCTAACCGGGCATACCGCAGATTATCTCCAAGATTTTTAATTACAAGATATACCCAGTCATCACGGTCTTCATGGATGCGAATATATCTCTTTTCACCATTTCCTGCCATCTTTAAAAGAATATTACATATGGGTGGAAATACATACAATTCTGTTCTCTTTTCGCCTGTCAGGAATAAAAATATCTGCTAACTTACTTAAAACCGTCGGTGTATCTATCCATGTTTCTTCTATTGCTCCGTTTATGATACGCTTCATCAATATCTTTTCAGGATTATATATCTTTTTATATTTCCAGTTTACAATTAAGCTATTTACTGCTGTCTGTTGTCTTAAAACAATTGCCATCAACGTAAACTCCAACATAGGCATTTGTTCATTTTCTCTCATAACTATTTTGAATTTATTTGATAAATCAGACAGAAAACTAGTAACGTAAGCCATAATTTCAATATAAACTTTCAGATAGTCCTCTATCTTTTTATCTATGCCAAATGAATGCATGAACTCATCTCTGTGAACCGATAATACATTCTCTATTTCTCCGTTCATAATATCAATACAAACTGAAAGAAACTCTGGGATTCCCATTCCTGTTTCAGGTAAAGGTTGCTTTGCCACACGTACATTCTTATAACAAATAGGATTCAACTCCTGCAATTCTTTCTGGTTTAAATCCTCAAACGGCTCCGGCCAACACCTAATACATATTTGTGTATTTTCTTTTAAATCCCACATCCTAGCAGTCATATCCTCTGTCATGGTATATAAATAACGTTCTTCGCCCATTTCTTTCTTTATTAGAAATTCAGATTTTTCATCATACCCAAAGCCCTCACTTAAAGAAGCAAATTGACTGCTGTAAACTGACATTTCACGCTTCGCTGATAACTCACCATCCTTCTTTTCGTCAATATAAGTTTTTATCGGAAATAGTGTATCCGGAATAGTTTTTCTTATATAACAGTCTAAAAATCCGCATATGTATTCCTCATTCGCCGTTTTTAAAAATCTGTCATCTGGTTTCTGGTAACCAAATCTAAAAGAAATTTCATCATGCCTTGTATTATTTTTATTAATTTTCCTTATATCCAGTTCCCGAAACTCTTTTATAAAATCATACAGATCCTGAAGTTTTATGGTAAACAAAATCTTTGTTCCTGTTATGGAATCTTTAGATTTATCCCTTTGCTTAGTAACACTTCCCCCTTTTTTAGGAGAGAATAAGTGTACCTCATATCCCTCTGCTTCCTTCTCTGATTTTGAATAAATTATTACCTCATCCGTAAGCATGAACGCAGACTGTAAACCTATCCCAAATCCTCCTGTTGGTTTAAGCCAATCTGGCATTTCTTTAATTGCCTCGCAATAAATACTACGCTGTCTCCAGCTTTTTCCTACTACAGAAAGTCCATCAACACATTCCTTTTCCATTCCAATTCCCTTATCTTGAATCCGTATTGTAACCATCTGTTCTACGATATTCAATGATACGCCGATTTCAATCGTCTTATCTTCAAATGCGCGTTTTTCAATATCATAAGGAGAAACCTTTTTCACCATATTTACACGTTTGGGGATTATTTTTTTACGGCTCAGTTCAATCCACATCTGCATCTTACTGGCATCTAACGCATTCTGCAGATATTCTCTCAGGCAGTCAATTCTTGAACTATATATATTATTTCCCATCATCAGGTTTATCAGGCGGTTCTTATCAATCTTATAGTCTTCGCTCTGTATTGTTGAAAAATCTGTACCATTATAATCAATTTCCAGTTTACTTCTTTGCATCAGGCAGCCTCTAAGTTCCTTAGGGACAATTCTATTCCAGTCACAAATTAAATTATCCACTTCAGCTTTCAGCAAATAAAACCATGCTCCGGCCTGACGGCACACTTCCTCGTCATTCGACTCTATCTTCGCCTCAATCCTTTTGGGAGTAATATCAAAATGCGTCAGTGCTTTATGCTTATCAAAATGAAGTTGGCTAGAATGAGGAAGCTTTCCGAAATGGTTCATTGCATACGCGTCAAACCGATTATTATCCATATCAAGTAAATCACCAAGCCGTAAAAGAGCGGCGATAAACTGCGGATGCATGCTCTCCGTATCAAATCCTATTTCTTTATAATGAAGGATGGTAAAAATATCTTGAAAGTTTTGCCCATGCAGATATGCTGTCTCCGATACAATCTTATAGAGCCGATCCGATATCACTCTCGTGACAAATAATTCATTATCTCGTTTCAATAATTCTCGTATTCTATTTCTGCTCCTATCTGCATGTTTTTTCCTAATATAATCAGCCGTAAGAAGTTCCACACACTTATACAATTTTGTCGGCCAGCCATTCCAAAAATTCCCTGAATTTATATTCTCTATCCCATTTGCATATAATTTACCATTAAGCAGATTATTAATCTCCCGATAGCAGGATGCCGCTTCTTTTAAATCTTCATCTTTACCATCTCTTATTTTATCAATATATATTTGAAATTCCTTATCATTTGTCCACAATTCCAGTAATTCTTTATGAGAAACCGCCATTCCTATGTCATGGGAATAGGCGCTTTCCAAAAGCCCCCATAAGTTCGAAGCCGACAGTAATTCCACCCTCTTCTTTCCAATCGCCATATCAATTGCGTTCAAAATATTAATAGAGTGACTTTCATCATGTTTGCTGTAATGTTGAAAATCAAAAATTATAGTTTTGGTATAAGAACGGTATGTTTCCTTTCTCATTCTCCACTCATTTAATATTTTATCTCCCTGACTGAGTTCGGCACACTTTTGTTCAAAGCAAAATTCTATAAAAGTATCAGCCTGAGTATCAGAATCTGCTGGTCGCATATAGCAATTATTATTTCCTACCCTTTTCCATGTATGTATTTTCATTCTAACTTACATTCCTTTCGCTAAGCTCAGATAGCATAGGCTATAAAGCAATTTTTCTTTCAACCTAATCCCATGTCTTGTCTATATCCAGTCTGCATACAATTTCTGGACACTTTCTGTTACAACATTTTCAAGAAAGATAAACTTAATATGCTTATCGGAATATTCACCTATGTATAAATTATTTAAGTACTCTTCCATCAAATTATCAAATATTTTAACCATCCAGTTCGCAATCTCCTGTGGAGTCTTTTTGTCTGTATCATATCTCTTTCCTATTCTTTCCTTCAAGTCAGCAACTGTAATCTCTTTATTTCCTAAATACTGATATTCCAGCACTGCAAAAAATATCTCTTCAAAGAAGTTTTTTTCTTCCTCATTAAAATAATGCTGTTCAACCCACAAAATTTTAGCAAATTCATAAAAAAATGAATTCCCTTCAACTAGTGAAGGGAACCATCTTTTTATCCTAACTTCATTGCCGTCATTACAGACCTCTGTAAACTTATCTAATTCCTTTAAAATTTCGCTATATTCATATATAACGTTATCATCTGTATTTTCTTCTATTCCGCTACGATTTTCTAAATATATACATAAGCTTAACAGTATTTTTCTTATGCATCTGATCCTGTCTGCAGAAACGCATTTATTTTTCTCAGAGATTCTATAATAATGAACTATAAACTCATTAATAAACTCTCCACATGTCTTTACTCGTATTGTTCCCATTCCCTGCTCCTTCTCATGACATCCTCGCTGTTTTCTACCGCCCAGACGGCATAATCATGTAATTCAGTTTCTTTCTCATTCAGTTGATCAAGAATAAACTCTTTTCCCAGAATGTGGAACTTAGCATCATCCTTCTTATCAACAAACCACTTTGCGTAACTGTCAAAATACTTCTCTTCAAAAGATCCTGCCAGCGCATTAATATCTTTTAAATGTTTTTTCATTTCATCAAGGAAACCCTCTATTTTCTGTTGATATTTTCCTTCGCCCAGAACAATGTAGAGCACTTCCGCACAGATATAGCAAAGCCTGCCACTGGATGGCAGTAACAACTTGGTGTTCTCTCCATGCCGAAACCCCCGCCATACAGTCTGCTCCATAACCTGTATATAATTACCAAAAGCACTGATCTCCAGCATCACAAGAATAATGCTTGTTACGGTCAAACCCAGCTCTGTGTATGAGGAAAATGAAAACTCTTCCGTCAACGCAGACTCTATGCCCCCGATGTCAAGCCCGCCCTCTCTATTCTCTTTTTCCGATGCCTCTAACACCTTCAGGTGAATGACCTCATAGACGTCCGTCATATTCGGTAGCATATTAGAATCGCTAAGAAAAATCTGCGTATGCCTTTTAAAGTTACCGCTATCGCATAATGCCTTAACTCTTTCAATTGGATCAATCTCATCCATCGCCTTAATAAAAAACTGTTCTGAATTATACGCCATAATATTTTTATCATAGCCAGTGTCCGTAAAGCCAAGTCCTGCAAGATATTCCTTGAATTTCTCGCCCGCATATAAGCTTAAAATATAAATAACTGAACGCATTGCCGCCGTCCACAAAAACATATTTTCAGATTCATCCGGATCGCTATTCAATTTATTAAGCAGAGCGTCACCATATTCTGTTCCCTGCATAAGTAGTTCAAATGCTTGTTTAGTCTCAGTCTTATCCATTGATCTTACAATGGCAAACGGCGTAAATATAACCTGATAATTTCCATCCTTATCAATATTGTACTTACATTTAACTACCATATTCTGTAAAAAAGCGTCTTTTAGCTTAAGCACAAAATCATCCGTATAATAAAAATAATTACACTGGATAATCTCTTTCAGACCACCTGTAACGCGATATAACTGCTCTTCCGATTCATTCCCACCATATTCATTCTGAATATACTGCCAGTTCAAATCCCCTTCTGTCAGCTGGCGGAACTGCTGCTTACTCATAATAAAATTATCTTTTAAAACAGAGCCAGCTGCTTTATTTATCATCATCGGAAGGTTTATTACCATCGGGCAAAGTACCTGCTGGAAAAATTCTGTTTCCGCCAGACAGAACCTTGATATCTTATCTTGAGACATAACACGATAACATTTCACCGCAGAGAGGAATTCTTCATATACATTCTCTGCCTCAATTTTCGGATCATTAAATACCGTTCTGCATATATCAAGCATTTCTTCTTTAACCGTATCCCTTGGAAACGATGTACTCATAGCATATACACACGGTACAATTTCCAACGCCTTTTGCCGTTTTAATATGCAGTAATACCGGAACATACTGTAGCCGTTAGAAATCGTGTCGTCTACCAAGCATATCTTTTTCCCTTCAATAAAGCCGTGATCCAAAGCCATCATTAAATATCTGTCCGTGTATTCCCTGTCACCACCATTTACGCCGGAATTTACGATACATTCTTTAATAATGTCATATATCCAGAATCCCTTCCTCGTTATGAGAATCAAAATGTCCCATACTCCTTCGTTCTGTTTCGCCCTCAAATCTGCATAAAACTGGTTAAGTTTGCTCATTTGAGGGCTATGCAGGAAACTTGATATGCTTTTTTCAATATTCATTTCTTTCCATTGTCCTCCCAAATCTAATTTAAAATAAAAAAATGCCCTATAATATTATAGTAGCATTCATGTATGCTCCCTACGCTATTTTCTTTAATAAATTCGTGCTTTTTTTTGTAATTCCCTTTTTGACAAAACTATGCTTTCTTTCGCAATATGTTTTTTAATAAATTAATACATTTTTTGTAATGCATTTTAATTTCATGGATATTTCAGCAGAACATCCAATATTTCCGCCAATATCCTATAATTTTTAGGCGAAAACGCCCTTATCTTTTCATCAATTAAAATATCGCCAAGCACAACTTTACTATTCTCTTCAATTTCTATTCCAGCAAAAAAACTAGAGAGCAATATCTGCAGTCTTTTACAAAGCATAAACTGTGCATACAAAATAGGTGTTGTATCTCCCCTTAAAATGCTGTAAAGATTAGATGTGCTGACAGATGCTGCCTCCGCCAGTTCTGATGTCTTCATATTGCTGTTTTTAATCAACTGCGACAGCCGCTTTGCTATCTGTTTGTTGATTTCATCTTGCATGGTAATCGCTCCTTTTCATCTGGTTTGCGCTATGTTTTACTACTATTACATTACTCTTTCGAACATATAAAAATACAATCCTCAACCGGTTTATGAGATAAAAAGACAATCTGCTTAATCAGCTTCATCGGATATACCGGTCCTTTCTCAAATGCAGTGATATTCAGTTCGCTGCTGCCGATTAGTTTATGCCACATTTTCTCTGATTGAAAGCATACTCCACTCCCCGCAGACTTAGCCCCGAATTTCTTGAATAGCTTTATTAATAATTCATTTTTCTGCGAAGTGCAATGGTATATCATCCAGCTTGGAAATTTATCCATCACAATGCCATCATAGAAAAAATCTAATATACATAATTTTCCATTCTTTGACAGTTGATTAGCTAATTTATTCATACACTTATTCAGCATGGCTAAAGTTTCCTTATAAGTTCCCGTAACAAAATGATGAAACACTTTATTACAAAAAATTAGATCAAACTTCTGTTCTTTAAAATATGTATCAACATGCTCGACACTGCCTTCACAGAATATAATCCCACTATCAGGATTATCCCAAGTGGAGTAACGCATGGTATCTAACACATATGCCGTCACTTCATAACCTTTTTCTTTCATTTCATCATGTACAGCTTTTGTAAAGTAACCACTGCCCCCCCCAACATCAAGAATTGCAAGCTCCCTGTCGGATGTATCCACTCTTAAAAGATTAATATATCTTTTCAAAATTATTTCAGAGTTTTTCATGTCAACATTTTCGTAATCATCTCTTTGACTGCTATTAATTGTTACAATATTATTCTTCATTTTGGCATCTCCTTCTTAATCTTAAAAACTTTATTCAATTGCCAGTTTACTATCTTTTGAAATATATATAGTGTAATGTGATATGTTCATTTATATGTGGATATTTCAACTCTGCACTTTTTTAACCAAACCCATAATATATAAAATTGAATTTCTGTTAATTACATATGCTAAACCCACATATACTATAATCCCTGTGCAACATTGTACAAATAATAATACTGCTGTATTATTTATGAAAGCTCTTTCACAATATACAAAAATTCCCATTATTAATCCCGACAAATAGGAAGGCAATGTATCACGCATCTGCTCTTTATATGTATACCCTATTATTCTTTTCAAATTCATTGTATGCAAAATAACTGCAAGTCCAGCCTCAATGACTCCTCCCCATGCTATCATATTTACGCTGTTAAAGATATATACTGCAACAAATAGCGTTGAAAACAAACATATATTCAATATCACTTCCATTTTTAATATAATATCGCTTCTCCCCACAGACATAGTAGCGCTCTGAGCAATCGTTGTAAGTGGTCTGGAAAGAAATCGCAGACAATAAATTTGTAAAAATGGAACACACGGAAGCCATTTGTCTGTATACAATAATGTTATTACAGGTTCTGCGGTCACTAACAATCCGACTGCTACTGGCGACAAAATAAACGTACATAATTGGACTGCCTGCCTTATTATATTCTTTCTTTTTACATAATCATCTTGAATACTTGACAATGCGGGAAAAATTACCTTTCCCACGGTTCCATATATATTGGATAATACAGCACTAGGTATTTTTACTCCATTATCATAAAAAGCAAGTTCTGCTGATGAAAAACGTTTTCCTATTACTAAAGTCTGAATATTTCCAGTAAGTGTAAATATAAGATTTTGCGCTAAAACCTTCCATCCAAATCCCATAATTTTTTTTGCTCTAGAAATTGAGAGTTGAAGTTTTGGAAACCATCTGCAAGCAAGCAATAAAACAATCGTGTCTATAATCGAATTAGTTAAATATTGCCCAACTAATGCCCATATCTTAAATCCCATTAATGCTAAAACTATACCCACCACTGCTGAAATCAAAGTCCCTATCAAAGTAGAGAAAAAAAATTTTTTAAATTCCATATTCTTTTGTATCTTAGCATGTTGTATCGTATTAATAGATGCAATCGGAAGCCGTATAGCCATTATCCTAATCACTATACTGAGTTCCGACATTTTATAAAACTTTTCAATATAGGGAGCCGATATAAACAAAATTCCATATAAAATACAACTCATTATAAATCCGCAAGTAAACGCTGTGTTAAAATCAAGTTCGTCTGCATCTTGCTTCTGCACCAGTGAAGTCCCGAAACCCGATGACACAAATATATCCGCAAACGTTATCATAACCGTAACAATTGAAATAATTCCATAGTGTTCCGGCTCTATCAGCCGAGCTAAAATGATTGATACCAGCATTTGGATTACATACGCGGCAAAGCGTTCACTGTATGCCCATACAAAGCCTTTAATCGTTTTCTCCTTTAAATTTTCCTGTCTAGCCATAATTAATTTACCCTATGCAGATTTTATCTGCCTATAAAACTTTTTATCTTCTTTTTCAGTTTTGAAAGCAATATCAGCGAAACGCAGCTTCTAAGCTGCTACAATGGAAATAATAAAGTTCAGCCATTTATACTTTTAGCATGGATTTTAGAATTTCTAATGAATATGTTCTAAAATGTTCTCTCTTTTCATCAACTTGTTGCCAGTCAATTTCTTTCATCTGATTTACTCCATATTTATTTCCGTTCCGTCCTTCCAAACCTAACTTTTTAGCAACCATTTCCAATCTATATGAATCTTTATTATAATATATAAAAGGTACATGAAAGTACACTGCAAACAACATTCCATGATAAGATGCGGTAAACAACATTTTTGTATTGGCAATAGCAGATAAAAAATCCGTTATGGTGTATACTTCCATGTTTTCACATCCTGCCCTATTAATTATCCAAAAATCATATCCAATCTTTTTAGCATCTATGTTATTTTGCTCTGCATATTCCTTAATTGCTTTGCTTACATTTCCTTCATTATCATCAAAATACATTAAGCAATAATCTTCCTGATTGTTTTGCTTTAAGTAACTTCCCCATATTTTGGGGTCAATAAGCATTGTTGGATCACAAACACAATCTACTTTTCTATTTAACAATGCTGAAAGTTTGTTAGCCAGTTCTTCCTCTCGAACTACTATTTCGTCAAATCCCTTCAAATACTTCGCAACTGTCGTTTCATCATCAGATTTGTACATTCCGGATGTGGCAAATGCATATTTTTGTTTACCCCCCCCGCAAAATCCAACATATATGTATAGTCTGATTTTGTAAATGAAGTATTCCATAACATGTCACTTCCAATGACATAGCAATCATACTCGTTATTTGAGAATACAATGTTCTTTTTATTATACTTTTTTGAGGAAATAGTTGTTTCTTTTTTCAAAAATTTATGTAACATTCTGTGCTTTCTGGTATTCTTATAATTTCCTAAAATATAAAGTATTAACCACTTTATTTTATTGTTCGATGCGATAAAATTATATTTGGGAATTTCACGTCTATCAATTTCTGCACAATGATAATTAATTATTTCTATTTCTAATCCTAGTTCTTTAATGGCTTTATACAATCCAACTGTTTGCAGTGTTGCCCCAAAATTTGTTGTATCATGAAATGTAATCAGTCCGATTTTTTTATTATCCAAATTTTCCTGCATTACTAATGCTCCCTTTTATGAATATGCTGTTTTTATATCTCATTTTTCTTTAACAAATAGAAGTCCCTAAGTGTTATTCCCACATAGCTCCGGGATATATCTTCAAAAAACAGTTCCACCTTCTTATATAAAAGCTCTATCGACTCCACCGTCCTGTACTGAGGACTGCCTCCCGGCATTAGTTGCGAGGAATGCGTAAAGAACATCAGGTAATCGTCCTCCTCTTTTGACGACTCATTAATATGTTGAGCAATCTTCTTTAGTCCATGCAGACTTGTGTTGTTTGGACTGCACCATAAGTTCTGTCCTTTGAATACATGATAGAAACTTCTTGCTGTATTCATTACCGAAAAACCATCGGCACGAATAAAATCATGCACATTTCGTATCGTTACAGGCACTTCAAGTATGCTTGTTCCTGAAATAATGTATGGACTTTCCGGGAAATTTGTATAATCCGTTCCACCAAAATCTTTTGTCATTCCAACGCTACTTTTCCAATTTATATGCGGCGACACTGAACAATCCACCAAATAACCATATTGGTTAATCATTGAAAAATATCTCGAATCTGTAGCCCAGCGTCCAGCTCTATGTGAAACCGGCACAATACCTGTACGTTGCTTAATAATTTCAGTCATTGTTATAATTTTTTCTTCCATAATTTCATCAGGGTACTCTATCAGATACGGCGCGCCCTTTTCCTCTATTGGCAATTCATAAAATGGTGGTGTACTCCATGCATGCAGATGCATCCCTAACTCACCTGTATTAGAAGCTTCTACTGAAGAAATAAAATCAACATAATTGTCATCCTGCAACATTTCATAATTACTGAGCCAAACAGGTTTAAACTCATATTTATTACACAAGTTCTGAAAGCGTGGCAGATATTTTACATTTTCCGTTGTTATTTTCTTGCCAAGTTTCCAGTTCCACTGGTCGTCGCCTTCCGTGTCGATTGTTATAATAAAATATTTCATATTAACTTTATCTCCTAGCCCCTTTCCCAGCAACGCTGCTGGAATTCATGTATTGATTATCATCCAAATTAACAGCTTCATAATTTTGCTTTCCAACAATAGCTGCATATAGCGGAAAAGCAGAACTGTACAATCCCCCCCCAAGTATTGAATATACTTTATTACTATTTGCCATTGCATAAAAATCAATAAAAGTTTTATCATACAGCTCTTCATCATTGCAAAAAGATATATGACCTATTTTCTTTGTCGGCATTACTGTTTTATAGCCGATTTTCAATGCTTCTGCAATAAAAATAGAACTGTCTGAAAAAATATATATTGCTTCGTTCGCATGTTTCAATGCAATATTTTCAAGTATTGTAAAAATTTTTTCTAATAAAATTTTTTTATCATTTTCTTCTAATTCATTTTCATATCCTCTCTCAAATTTTTCCAATATATTGATAAAACGAATATGCACACAAATATAGTTTTTTGGTAGACTACACTTTTCCAATAAAGATTCCAAATATTCAGACTTTTTAAACAATTCATGATACAAATCACTCCATGTCTTTTGCCATTCTTTTTCATTAAGGCATCTTATAATATCATTCCCCGCATAACAATAGCAATGCTTTTGCTTCGTGGAACTCAATCTGGGAATTCTGTTCTGTTTGCGAGGATTATAGTCAAAAAATCGAACATCCCCAATTTTATAAGATATTTCATTCTCTGCTGTTTGCCAGTTTACTTTATTGGGTACAAGATATCTACACAAATCAAATGGATCAGAAAAAACAATTTTAAAAGGCATATTGTTCTTCTTGGCAATATAGTATGTTCCAACTATAGCTTTCATTCTATCTGCTAAGCCTCCATGCTGTTTTCCATATCCGCTTTCAAAAAAAATTACAACCTCATTTTTCACTTGATGTTTCGATTTTCCTAATTTATATAATCTGCATGCAATATATATGTTTTTCATAAATTCAGGAATTTTCATATTATTTGTTCCTTTCGCATTTAATTTTCTTCTCAACAGCCTATCACTATCTATCTTACAATAACAGCATTTTTCGGAAATTGTATGCTTTGTTCATAGCGTAATAGAAACAAAACAGGCATCATAGTCAGATATATATTTGATATTGTTAAAAACTGTATAGATTGAACAAATATCAAATATGCCGCTAAGCCAATAATACAAAAACCAATATTTCTTTTTACTGACTTTGCAGCCATTATATAGTAAACTATTAGAGAAAACCATAAAACAGCACCTATAATTCCTGTACCAGCAATTATATCCAAAATCATGTTATGCGGTGAAAAAGAAGCTCTTGTTTTATCTGCAATATTAGTAACACCCATACCGTATACCAGATAATTCAAGTTTTTTTGAAAAAAAGCAATATATTCTTTAGCAGTATCAACCCTCCCCGTTGATATATCACCAATCTCTATCCCCAACACTAACCTTTCCCAAACATTTTTGATTGCCAATTGATATATAACATTTCTAAAAAGAAATATAACCAATATGGCAACTCCAATTAAGAAAAACCAATTATCCCATTGGACGCTGTCTCTCCGTTTCCTGCCTTGTATATAAATAAAAAAAAGAAGCTGAACAAACATTGTAAGTAAATACGCCTTTGATGCTGTTAAAAACCCAAAAAATAATGAACCAAAAAAAGATGCCCAATATAATAATGATTTTCTTTCCTTCACCAACAAAACAATACTAATAGAAACTGAAACAGTGCAGAATAATGCAATATAATTTTGATTATCTCCCAGCATAACTGCTGTATCGCCTTTATACTGAGATGACTGCCCTATCAGCCCTTTAGGATTCCCAAAACGTACTTGTTTGAAAATAAAATCACTTCCAGCAATCTGAATCGTATTCAGCAAAATGATGAACATAACACAAAAAAATAATGCCAGAAAAGTTTTCAATACATAAGCAATCTCATCCTGTCGCAACAAATCTATATTTTCCATTATAAGAAGAAATAGGATAAGATAGCTGCCGATTGATATTATCACACTTACTGATTCCACATTCCCCGCATCAATTATAAATTCAAAAACAATAAAGTATACCATAATTAAAGTCGGGAAAATTTTTGCCGGAGTCCGTCTGAGCAATTTAAATTTTAACAAGTACATTATTATCCAAACAACACATATATTACCTGTTTCTATACCGCCAAAGAAAAGCGGCAAACTGCACCCGAAAGCAATCATGTCTTCCCGCGTAAAAAAAGGCATACCGAATAATAAAATGACTGTAAATACATTCGCCTGAATGGCTACCCCAAATACATCACGCATTAACAGACTGCCTATTAAAATCAGCATATCTATTCTAAATATTTCTTTTTTTCTCTTTTTTTCCAGCTTAATAAAAAGCCCGCTATTCCTCATCCCTGTACATGGCCTCCACATCACGTACTATGCTCTTTATATCAATCCTTGCCAGATCATAATATACCGACTCTTTAGGATTCCCAATGATCTCTTTTGCTTTCTCCGCCCAAGAATACGCTCCATCGCCAAGGCTTTTAAAATCAATTAAATTAGATATAACTGTTTCTTTAGAAACCTTATCGGAAGCAAGAATCGGCGTTTCCACTGCCTGTGCCTCTATTACGGTAATACTCAGTCCTTCCACAAAAGAAGGGAATACAAACAAATCCATCATCTTTACAAGCTGTGCTATATCAGTCCTATTTCCCCAAAATACTGTTTTTTCCAATATTCCGTATCCATCTAATTTCTCTTCACAAGCCTTGCGCAATGCGCCATCTCCTACCAGCCACAATTCAGTTTCCGGACATAACCGTTGAAAATGATTAAACACCTCAATTAAAAAGAAATGGTTTTTTACTTCTGCAAACCTTCCTACATGCCCAATAATTATTTTCCCCGGGCTGATGCCATATTTCTGCCGTAATTCATCCCTACTCTCTTTAATACGGAATCTGTCCAACTCTATCCCATTCATGAATATCCGTATGTCTGTGTCTTTGCCCAAGTGCTTTTTCAACGGTTCAACCATCTCTTTATGAAGGGCTATAATTTTTGTCTTGTAATGTTTTGAAAGCCATTTTATTGCTTTCTTTTCCACAATGCCGTTCTGGCGAAACCATCTGGCCGGATCAGTATGTATCGTCATATATATCCCCGTACTCTTTAAAGGAGCGCTTAAAGCCACATACACGCTCAATCCTGCGTGTAAGTGAATCACATCAGGCTTGATGCTTTTAATGATGCGGCGAAACAAGAATGGGCGCAGTGCAAAGTGGAAAAACTTCCGTATCAATACTGGTGCTTTTATCCATCTGTCAATTATGTCATTAATGTATATTACGTGGATTCCTTCCTCCTGCAGCTTTTTATCGTATACCGAATGCATGTTTACAACGCATAATAAAGTAACATCATTTGTCTCCTTATCCAGATTAATGCAATAATTCGTCACGAGGTTCTCCGCACCACCCATGCCTAAACCACCTATTACTTGCATTATTTTCATTTTATCCATGTGCAGACTCCTTCGGTGTCTCAGATTTTACCTTGTTTTTTAGAAATAAAAATTGTTCCCATTTGCCAAATATCCGCTCTTCATTCAACTCACTCATGATTAACTTTGCGTTTGCGGCAAGTTTATCTGACACTGATGCGTCATTCAATATCTGCTTCAGCTTTATTACATACGCATCTTCATCTTCACAAACATAGCCATTAATTCCATCCTTTATAATTTCAGCAGCAAGCCCTTTAGAAAAGTTTGTCGTAATTACAGGAATTCCATTTGCCATTGCTTCTATAAGTGCATTAGGATAACCTTCATATAATGACGTAAAAGCAAATGCTTTGGCATCTCTATGTTTTTTCATAACATCATATTCTACTCCATCCAAAAAAATCCTATCTGAAAATCTGGACAGTCTGGCTTGTGTCTTGAGCTTATCTTTTAATATTCCTTCACCAAAAATATGAAGTTCAACCTTTTTATCTTCATCTGCAATTCTTTCAAACACGCGAATAAGCATTGATTGATTTTTGGGTGCGACTAATCTTCCAGCAGATATTATCCAGTTCGTTCGCTCTCCGTATTTTATTGGTTTAGAGTCTTCGACAACATCTAATGGAATTGCATTGGGTATCACGTCATATCGACTGATTTTAGGGAAAAAATATTTTTTCCTGGTTGTTTCTGTTTGAAATACAACACCCGCTATCCTATTGTAGAATAATCTTCCAAAAATATTATTCAAAGTATTCAGTTTATTACCACATCGAATGGATGTGTAAACAGGAATCTTCTTTCTCAGACATGCCAAGATTGTCGGAAGTTCCATATTAAACAAAAAAACCACTACCGCATCCGGTCTGGTTTTCTCCAATATGGTCTTCATATTTTTATATTTCAGATAAAGCCTTTTTGACCTTCTTTTTTCAGAGTCAACTCCCATTTTTATAAGCTTTATTCTTTCATCAACTTTATAAAAATCCGAATCGGTATCAGAATTTACTAATGTCACATCATATCCGTGCCTGCAAAAAGAATTCGCTAAAGTTACAAGCTGCCGTTCCGCTCCACCTGCAATATTGCCATCAATTGCAAATAAAATTTTTTCGTTTCGTCTACTTGTTATCATAAATATTTAACATTTCTCCTAATTTTAAATCATATTCTTGTGGCTCAAAATGCACGAATCCACTATTAGGGTAAAATGTAAACTCTGAGAAAAATACCTGTTTACCAATACAATAAAAATCTACCCTTACAAATTTCTCATTCCTGCATAGCTTTTCAGCACAAGATAGCATATCTTCATACGCTGCTGGTTTTTGTGGAATCTCATCGAAATCAGAATAATCCGTTCTTCTAAACTCCGCAAATTTCCAATCCAGAGTCAAAAAACTGATTCTTGCTGTAAAATGATTATCTAATCCCTCTGAAACATACAAAAATTGAGGTTTTCCATTAAAGCAATAAAATTTATAGTCTGCCATGCCCCCCCCGCGTTGCATTTCCAAGAGCGGCTCAACAATTATTCTCGGTCTTATATCTTTATATTGCCATTCTCTAGCACGATAAAAATAATTAGTAGACACCGCTTTTTTAAGTTTCTTTTTAATTGCATTCCATTTAAAATTTGCTTTATTTCTGCAAAGAAATGTGCTGCCTGAATCATGCGTACATTTAATGGCAAACTGATCCGGTAATGTTTCAAGCTTAATGTCTTCAACATTTTCATATACTTGCAATGTTGGAACAACATATTCCTGTCCAATCAAATCAGTTACTAATTTTTTAGCCTCATATTTATCTGCCATAACCGTATGTATACTTTTTCTATCATTTAATTTTAACCATTGTAATTTCTGATTAAATGTTTGAGGATTTTTCAAATTCAGCTTTTCTTTATAATATAAAAAATATAAAGATTCGATATATTTTTTATCATCTATCAGTTTTGAAAGATATGTATTCATCATAATAAATCGAAATATGGCAAATGGATCATCTATCATCTTTTTCAAATAATGCCTTATTATATAAAAGTTCATTAAACAGCACTCCCTATCTCTTCATCTCATATTTTCTATTGCAATACCAAATCCTTCAATTTACCGTAAAACCTATCCCTTCTCTCCTGCAACACACTGTCCTCATAAAGCCTCGCTTTTTCTATATTCTCTTCGCTCATCTTATTTAACTCCTTTTTATTATTTAAAAGATACACAATCTTATTTACAAAACCTTCTACATCATCAGGTTCAATCAAATATTCTGCTGACAAAAGTTCTGGTATGCCATCTACTGGCGTAGATATACACGGTAAGCCAACCGCCATTGCTTCAATTAACGAACGCGGTAATCCTTCTGCTTTGGAAGGAAATAAAAATAAATCAGCCTTTAAAAGCCACTCCCTAACTTTCTCAGCTGATGATAGAATCCCCACAAAATGAATAATACCATTTAAACCACTTGAATTCGCATACTGCTCAAATTCATTTCTTTTTGTTCCATCTCCAATAAAAAAAGTCTGTATATCATATCCTAATTCTTTTAGACGCTGTGTTACATCAATAACAATTTTATGACCTTTCACTTCGTCATTCATCTGATTTGCAACATGCATAATCCTATAACTTCCATCATGTTTTGTATAATCGCGAGAACATGAAAAATATTCTTCTTTCAAATTAATGCTCGAATAATAACTTTCAAAATGCTGTTCATTTTCTCCATACATTTGAGCATATGATGGAAATAATTTCTGCAAATAATACTGTGTAACATAAGATACGCCGTTAGCTTTCAAAGCCACTCTCTTCAAATAATAACCCATGATTTTTCTTTCTATTTCATTACCAGCTGCATTTAATGGATTTATAACTACTTCGAGCGAAAATGGTTTTCCTGTCTTCATAAAATAGTGGAGCGCTATGTATCCCATAACCGAAGGAACTCTAAATATCCCACAGTCGATATTTTTAAGCGAGTTTCGAATCTTTTTCACTATTTTATGAAATTCCGTAATATACTCCAATTTATTTTTAGATCCAAGAACCATAGGTAATTCTATAAACGAAACATCCGGTCCGCTTGATTCCAGATATCCCACCACCTTTTCTCTATCAACGCATTGCGTCCTTGCCATAACTATAATACTTTTAAAAACATTTAAGTATCTTGTCCAAAACTCATACCCGTAAATTGTTTTCGTCCACACTCTTCCATCTTCTGTTTTATATAAATGTGCATCTGCATAAACTAATACATTCAATTGAACAAATCTCCTTTGAATATCTTTTCTTATTTTACTTTATTTGTTACTTAATTCACTAAAAGAAAACTGTTTTCTCCCCCTACAACTTTCTGCCATTTCCTTTATCTTAAGCATCAACTCCGTCGATTTAAGCACTGTATCCTGCTCCCTTTTCCAACTCTCAAATGGCTGATTTATCGCTTTTTTATGCCCCACATCCTTAGGTCTGTATTTTATTTTCTTCTTCTTCTCATCAATCCATATTGTCTGTGTTTGAAAATCATCTATTTTAGATATCACATTTCCACACTGTAGATTAATCGTTTCATTAATCCCCTCAAAAGGTTCTGTACGCGAAGTAAGGACAAGCGTCACCAGATCCCCAAAATCCGTTTTATACGAAACTGTTATATTATCATCCTTTTCCCTTTTATCCGCATAAGTAATATTGATATCAAACTCGTTCGGTACATATCCCCTGATTTCAAACAGATACATAGACAAGTCTATCCAATGCCCCAGATTACCACATATTCTTGTTCCCTCTTTTGGATCATTATACCAATGGTCTGCTGAAAGTTTATGACCGGAAATAAAGCAAGTTAATGTCATCGGCTGCTTTATATTATTTATATATGGTTTCAAATCTGCTACTGCTTTTGAGAAAGGTCTGTTATATCCAAAATATATCTCGCCGGAATATTTACCTATCGCTTCTTCAAGGATTTTCAACTGCTCATCATTCACTGCAATTGGTTTTTCGCAATAGACAATTTTCCCCGCTTTTAAAGCTGCTGTCGCGTAGCTGGCATGTGAATAATGGTCAGATGCTATATACACATATTTACAATTTAGGTTTTCAATAAGTTCTTGCCAGTCTTTAACAGGCTCATATCCCCAGAACCGAGCTGTCGAAATGCTATTCTCTTTATTCACATCAAAACATTGCAAGAAACAATTTCCTACATTTTTATATAAAAAATATGATATTGTAGAAAAACCGAATTGCCCACAGCCTATAAGCGATACATTTCTCTGCGCTTGTTTTCTTGGGAAAAAAATATTCAACTTATTATTTCTTGTCCTGCCTGCGACTTTGATTATTGTTCTGGATAATCCATATAAGCCGCAATATCGTATAACTTTTCTTAAACTGTTAATTTTATGCACAGCGCTCCACCCCCTTTGAGATGGGATACACCTGTGCAATATAATATTCCTTCCGATTTAAGTATGCCTTAGCAGGTTCTGTATGGACTGCCGCATCATATACGAATTTTCTATATGCCGTTACCCCCCCCAGAATCTCAGCATCTATCTGAATAAGCTTAAATTTTCCATTTTTCGCTTTTTCAAGAGTTTCCATATACTCAATCCTATGACTCATGCTATTACCCACTATCGCACTCAGCCTGTTAAGCAATACAGCCTCGTCCGAGTCATTGTAACCACTTAATTTCACGACGCGGATTATCAGTTCCGCTTTACTCTTCTGAACAACCTGCGCTTCAGCCATATGGTTTACCTTCGCAAATATCTCTTCATCAAATTCTACAGCCGTTATCTTTGAACCATCAGGTCTTATTATGTATTCAGACTCTCTCCCATGAAACGATTCCACAATCCTAAAACCACCATCCTGCCTACTGCTAAGTTCACCATAATCTCCTGTGTTATAACGGATTAACGGCATACGATAATAGTGAAAGTTTGTGCCAATAATATTATGGTCTTTCCCATTATCTACAAATTCCACATAACTAAAATCCTCGTCTATTCTTAATATACCATCCGGCGACTGCGATATATTCGCTGCACCTTCCGTCAACCCATAATGCTGATATACACGGCATTTAAAAGCCTGCTCTAAGAGCTTCTTTTGTGTATCATACATATTTTCAGCTCCAATAGTCACAAAGTCCATTGGAAGTACAATACCCGCCTTTATAAGTTGGTATGCCATGTCTGCCAGTTTTGATGTATAACCATGAACCCATTTTACCTTTGTCAAACCTTCTGCATAGTCCTTCACTGTGTCAGCATTTAAGTGGTACGGACTAAAAAACATCCTATGCTCCGAATAGTCATATCTCCAATACGGAGATGTTTTTTGCGCTCTCGGAACCACTAACTTGCTCCCAAATTCTCCACACCAATCTGATCTCTTAATTCCAAGATTTTCACGATATCTCCACCAAACTCCCCACTGTTGCGATTGCTCATTTAGCGTTGTATAATAATTAAGTGCCTTTCCTGTCGTTCCACCTGTTAAATGTATAAAGGTTTTTGACGGAAGTTTTGCAGTTGATATAAATTCCTGCTCATGCTCTTTTAATATTTCTTTAGTGATAATAGGTAGCACAGTTAATTCATCAGCATGCCGAAACTCATACGCATTAAAGCCATAATCATCAAACTCTTTTTTATAATATGGAACCGTCTCATATGCATGTATAAGCAATTTTTTTAACTTCTTATCTTGATACTCTCGTATCTGCTCATAACTTGCTTTTCCTGTTTTCTTATACTGCTCCAGTACTTTTTCAAAATATGCGCTATAACGTGTCCTGTTGATTTTTGCCCCTTGCACGGAACATGCAAAATTTTGAAAAGAAATCGGCAGCTTATTGTATATATCCATCTTATCCATTACTTATTCTATCTCCATCATTTCTATATTTTTCTAAAAAATAAAAGACCTAACGCGCATCACCGCATCAGATCTTTTACTCAGTATTCAATTATTAACTATTCCTAATTATCAGATATCAAACGCTTTCCGTACACTCTGCACCTGCGCGACGGTACAGCTACATTTCTTTGCAATAGCATTGTTATCCGTCATGCCTGCTTGAACTGCTTTAAATACTTGTGCGCTTATAACAAATCCGTTGTTCTCGCCTATTTCTACTCCACGTTTCTCACCTATTGCCATTCCGCGTTTCTCACCTATTGCCATTCCGCGTTTCTCACCTATTGCCATTCCGCGTTTCTCACCTATCTCTACTCCGCGTCGTTCTATCCTGTCCAGAACTGCATCCACTCTAACACCCCCATCCGCTGCCACTTTCTCAGGCTCTTCCTTCAGATAATTACAATACTCTTCATAATAACGATCATCATTCTTTATTGCACTTATAGCATACCACGTCTCCTGAAAATTCGCAAGAATTCCTTCTAATTTTGCAACATCATACTCCTCGCAAATCATGCAGAGAAATGCTCTCAGGTCTCCTCTAAACTGCTCAATCTCTTCATCGGAAAGATGTTTTGCGTCAAAGATATATATAGGGTAATTCGGAATATACCGCCTCACTAATTCTTCTTTGTCTTCCGGTATGTCGAACATGTCATATAGTTCCCGCGGTCCGTCCCATTCATCAGCGCCTACATAGAATACAAGTGTAAGCACTGGGAAAATCTTCGTCCCTTTCGGAACTCCGCTGACCGGATTGAAGTCTTTTCCTTGCGCGATATTACGCGTCCTAATCTCATTGCACTGGTGTTCATATGCGTCGGCATCATAAGCCATGCAGCGCACCGGCATGTAATAATGCACCTCCGTTTGTTCTTCTATCCCTAATATTATACGGAAACAGATGCCCATCTTTGCCAGTTTTTTGACATCCCTGAATTTCTCCTTGAATTTCAACTGTCCGTCTGCAAGTTCAACTGCCTTGCCATTCACGCTATCAAGTTCTTCAAGGTCGTCTGGGTTTATATAATCCGTTCCTTGGAATACTGCCACATTAAACAGTTCCGCAAATACATCTGAAATCTTTAAAAATTCTTTCGTACCTATATCTATCTTCCCCATTTTTGCTCCTTCTATTAATTATTTCACATGTGATAGATATATTATACCATATTAGATGCCGATTGTCAAACATATGTTCGATAATTTCAATGATTTCTATTCTATTTTTTCGGACAATGAAATGTCCGTTTGGACTTTTATAATTTCTAAAATCTGCGTATTTATGCACTTTTCTTTTCGGACATCATTTGTCCTATTAAAAATCATGCTGTCTGCAAGCGCAATAAACTTAACTGTTATATCACCGCCCCCAGCAGCATCTCACACCCCAGAAACGCATCCTCAATCACTTCATTCCTTCTCTCCCCATGCAATACTTCCGCAATATACCGATACTCATCACGTATCCCCTTATCCTGTTTCAACTTCGTCTCCACATGCTTGTTCGCGCTATAGGTAGTCAGGCTTACATAATTATTCAACTCACAAATTGAGCCGTTAGAAAATACCCTCAGCTGTTCCTTAGGATACTTCTTGCTCCCCATTGAAGTATAAATCACATTTCCAACTGCGCCGGATTCAAACTGTAAGTTAATTATTGCATTGTCTTTCTTAGGATATGCGGCATTATCCGCAAATGCTATCTGCACGCCTGTCAGCCTGCTGCCGTCAAGGCTTTGTATCGTATCAATAAAATGACACGCCTCTCCGACAATGCGTCCGCCGCCCTTTTTCTCGTCCTGCACCCAATGTTCCGCCGGAATAAAGCCTGCATTGGCAATATAGCTATAAACCGCCGGGATTTTGTCTGTCTGGAGCGTTCTCTTAATCTGTTTCACAAGCGGCGCATGTCTGCGGTTTAGACCGCAGAAAAGTTCGCCATTGCCTTTTTCATAAGCTTCCTTAATTCGCCTAAGTTCTTCTGTAGTCAGGCAAAGCGGCTTTTCACAATAGACATGTTTGCCGGCATCTAAGGCTTCAACAATAAACTTTGCATGGCTGTTATGCTGTGTCGAAATCGCAATCAAATCGACGGAAGTATCCTCTAATAATTTTCTATAGTCATTCGTCGTATACTCAAATGAAAACATATCATTTGCCTGAGCCGACGCATTGCCGCCGGTCGTAGCAAGCCCTCTGAAGTTAAACAGTCCTGTTTCCTGCATAATCGGCAGCATTGTTGCGCGCGCGAAGTTCCCTGCGCCAATCAAGCCCAGATTTATTTTGCCGTCTCCGCTTGTTCTGCTGCCTACCGTCCGTTTCTGTGACGCTGCCCTGTTATTCTTTATTGTACTCTGCCATTTTTCTGAGTTTTCTTTATATTCTAATAGGATGCCGATGTATTTTTCATGATTTGGATTATTTGTCAGCATTTCATAGGCGTCTGGAGCGTTTTCAAAAGGAAATATGTGTGTAATCATATCAGAAATGCACAGACGTTTCGTCGCAAGCAATCGAAGAAATTCTTCAACATTCCTGCCTTCCGTAAATCTCACATACCCGATAGGATAGTCCACTCCCTCTTCTTCATAGGACGAATCATATCGTCCTGCGCCATAAGAACGTGCAATCTTGAAACTCAGTTCCTTATTATAAAACGGCCGTCTATCCAGATTCATCTTGGTAACGCCAATCATGCAGATAATTGCCCTGTCTCTTGTGATTGCCTCTGACAACTCAATAGGCGCATTGCTATCCGCCGCAGCCGTAATAATGACCTTATCCACTCCCCTGCCTTTTGTTAAAGAAAGCGCCGTGTCCGCCGCATGGTCGTCTGCTGAATTAATGAATGCTTTTAACTTTGTATCAGGAAGTGTTTTATCAGCAACATCAAAGCCTATTACATCACAGCCATAGGCGTACAAGATTCTCGATACAATATGTCCTAACAAGCCTAAGCCAATAACAGCAACCGTCTCGCCCGGCACTACTTCTGCCTGATGAATCCCTTCCAGCGCAATTCCGCCTAATGCGCCAAATGCCGCTTGGCGTACATCCTCAATCTCATTCGGAACTTTTTCGACAAGGTTGTGTCCGACACGGTTTACTTCGCTATGATAAGCCGAACCAACCATTGCCACAAGGTCGCCCTTGCTTACTTTTGTAACGCCCTTTCCTGTTTCTACGACTCTGCCCACACCGGAATACCCCATAGGCATTGGTTCTTTTAACTTCCCAAAAGCAGCCTCTACGGTTGTAAAGATGCCGTCCGTCGCCATCTTATCTGTTACCTTTTTGACCTGATCCGGTCTTTCTAAGCATTTTTGTATCAGGTTTTTTTCACCAAATGAAGTGAGCGTCCTCTCCGTTCCTGCACTTACCACAGAATACATAGTCTCTACAATTACCATATTATCTTTTACTACCGGCGCCGGCGTTTCATGTATTTTCATCTTTCCATCATTTACTGATAAAAATAATTGTTTCATTATAATCCCTCATTCCTATATCCGATATGCACTCTCAATCCCGCACACATGCCTTGTATCAAATATTATTTTATCTTCAAGCTTGTCCATGTTATTGCGTATTTCATCATGCCCTACCATAATAACTATCAAATCAATATCCCGCAAAAAGCTATCCAAATCATGATACTGGTTTTCCACTACATCTTTTTTCACAAACGGATCATATACTTTCACCAGACTTCCGCACAAATGCCTCTCCATTGATTCAAGCATCTGCAAAGTCGGCGATTCCCGCATATCATCTACATTTTCCTTATAGGTCAGCCCATACAGTCCCACTCTGCCAATATCCGTCATATGGTTTTCTTTCATGATTTCATATATCCTATTCAATACAAAATCCGGCATGCCATCATTTGTCTTCATTGACTCATCAATTACTTTAGCGAGGCTGGGATAATCGCCTACCAAAAACCAAGGATCGACAGAAATGCAGTGTCCGCCGACTCCGGGACCGGGCTGAAGAATATTTACTCTCGGATGCATATTGCAGATTTTGATAATCTCGTATACGTCCATATCATCATGCCTACATATCTTAGCAAGCTCATTAGCAAAAGCAATGTTTACCGCCCTATATGTATTCTCAACTACCTTCGTCATTTCCGCGGTACAGATGTCAGTGACTACAATTTCTCCCTGACAGAAAGCCGCATAATATGTCTTGATTTTTTCTCCGATTTCTTTGCTGTCCGCGCCAATCGTCCTGTTATTATGGAGCAATTCATATATCATATTTCCCGGTATTATTCTCTCCGGTGCATGTACCAGATGAATTTTTTTGCCTGTTATGTATGCCTCCGACTCTATAATCGGTCTGATTTGTTTATTAATAGTCCCTGGTGAAATCGTTGATTCTATTACAATAATGGTTTCCTGTTTTGCAACCTTCAAAACCTCTCTGATTGCCGCAATCACATAGGAAGCGTCAACTTTTTTTGAGAATTTATCATAAGGCGTTGGCACGGAAATTATATATTTGTCTGTGGATTGATACTCAGTGGTAAATTTGATTCCACTTTCCACAGCTGCATGAAATAATTCTTCCAAGCCTTCTTCTTTAAATGTCGTATGTCCGCTGTTCAGAGTTTCAACAAGTTCCTTATTATAATCTGTTCCGATAACCTCCACGCCATGCGACGCCATCATAAGCGCCGTCGGCAAGCCAATATAGCCAAGTCCGATTATATTAATCATTTTAGCAATTCTACTCCTTCTTTATCCTGCAAATTTTTGCTTAAGCTCCTATAACCTTTATATCCACGCATATTTCCGCCGCCTTTTCAAACGGCGTCTTAATTTCCAGCACTTCTTTTTGCTCCAACCTGCCAAAGTCCTGCGCATATGCGCAGATTTCCCCTTCTTTATGAATTATCCCTCTGCTTCCTGTCGGAATCTGAATAACCGCCAATTTATCAGTCTTGCACCACACTGAAACTTGCCCTTCGCTATCCATCTCATAATGATAACGCGGAACTATATGAAAGAACTGCCTGGCTTCATGTTTTTTCTCATCTTTCGCATGAACACAGTCCGTAATCACAATATTATCTTCCATAAAATTTATTTTCCTAAGAAAGCTATCTCCACGGTATGATTGACATTTACCGATTACACACTGATTTTGGGGGTTACATTCTATTTTGGACATTCTTCTTGCCGCCCTATGTTCTCCCCACAGCTCTGCCTGTTCTCTCTCATCAATCATGATTGTATTATGCGCTTTCGTTGAGCGGAAAAACTGTCTCAATTTCCCCTGATACTGATATGTGCCGGAATTGGTGAATAATGCCTTTCCATCTATGGACAACTCAAAACTCAGGCAGTCGCAATGAGCATGTCCTCCCATATAAGAAGGTCCAATCTGCCCACAGTCGAATATCAAGGTATTTAAAGCATCTTTGCCTGCATACAATTTATAATAGCCTGCCGCGCCAAACTCCGTCTTATCATCAGATATGTCGCCGCCGATAATCTTCTGCACCGCTTTTATCAGGCTCCCCGTACTTTTTGCCACATTATCGCCCGCGTCATTAAACAATGGCGTCCTCTGAAATCCACGCGATACAGATGCCAGCGCATCTGCCATACACTTTATTGTCGATGATAATTCTAATGTCACGCATTTTGTTTCCGACGATAATTCTAATGCCTCGCGCTCTATCGTCGGCAAACCCTCTGCCGCGCAGATGCTGCCATTCAACACTCTATATACTCTCAGCACATCTTCCAGAATAATCTTGTGGTATAAGATACTGCGCTCATAGTGGAGTCCGTCCGAAAGAATCTGTTCATTAACCTGTTTCTGGAATTTAACCAAATATCTTCTATAAGTATCTTTCTCATCAAACAAAATGCTGCAGATTAAAATTGTTTTCAAATTTTCAAAATAATGATTAGCCAGCAATGCCTTCTCTTGTGCCGCCAGCAGATATCGATATTGTTGATAAATGCTTTCTATCAGCTTTCTTTCTAAAGCCGTTCCTTTAAGCTTGTCCTGCAATATATCCATACATATTAAAAGATTGGGTATCCGCATAGATATCGTGTATGGTTCAAAGCTATCTCCTGCAGGATGCTCAATCCACATATTTACGTATTCACACCATTTTTTAAAGTAAACTTCCGTTTTATTATATTTTTCATCATACATTTTATCGTTTGTTTTACCATTCCGGCAGGCAACTGCCAGCGGAATCAAAAACTCCAAATAGTGAAGATTATAATTCCACAGATGGGAAGCTTCCGTCACCTCCCACTTTCTAAGGTCAAGCAGATGCTTTTCATGCAAAATTTCTATTTCATTTGCCAGTAAATCCTCTACATTGTATCGCGATAAATAATCACTATCAAAATCCAGTTCAGGAATTAAAATATCTATGTTGCACCATATTGGCTTATTTCCCATATCGGTCATGCCTACTGCTTGAGTTACACTTCCCGATTGGATCGTGTTTTTTCTGCTCTTTTGTATGATCCGCATACGCAGCCTTTCTTTTCTTTTACCCAGCATACGATTAAGCGTCTGATGTATAATCTGCGTGAATTTCAGGTATTTTATTGTATTTATATAAAGCAATATTTTATTTAATCCGGACACATTTTCATTAACTCCTTTGTTAAGACCTGCGCAGAATGTTGTATGGAATACTTGCCCCGCATCAATTCCATCGCTTGATTTTTACTCTGCTCCACCGTTCCTTTATCCCCATTATCATAATTACCATATAACTTATATAACCGCAAAAAAGCATCCCACAATTCATCCAGCCGGTTCGGTCTTACCGCAACCCCTAAGCCGGACTCTTCCAATACGGATACCGCATCGCCTTCTGCTGCTAATAATACCGGGCAGCCGACTCCCAATGCCTCATATATTTTCGTGGGGATACTGTCCCGCAGATTCTCATTTACTAATGGGACAAAGCTTATGTCTGCTGCCTTTAATACTGTGTAAATCTCTTGATTAGATAATTTTCCCCCAAAAAATACATTATCAAGATGATTCTCGCTGACATACTTTCTCAGTTCCTGTTCTTCAACGCCTTTTCCATATAGCCGGAACTTCGCGGCAAGCCCATTTTCTTTCGCCTTCCCTGCAATGTACAGCAGTTGTTTCAAGCCTTGCGCCAATCCCAGATTTCCGGTATATACGCAGGTGAGTGTATCGGGCGCGGCTATTTTATCATATAAATCCTTATCTATTTTATTTTCCGTAAAATGTATATCAAATCCGTTAGGAATTTTAACGATTTTTTTCTGTGGCGCGTATTCTTTTAATTTATCTACTTTTCCGTCGCTCACAGCTGTGATTAAATCAGAACGCTTTAACATAAAGTCTCTGATAAAGCGGAAAACTTTATAGTAAATGCTGCCCTGTGTAAATTCATTCATTTCCACAGCTACATCCGGCCAGATGTCGCGAACATCATATACAAGTCTGGCATGTTTAATCTTGGCTATAACCCAGCCCGCGATGCTCACCATCGCCGGGGGCGTCGTTGTCAGCACAACATCAATTTTTCCTGCCCTTCCCGCCATAAATATTGAAGTAATCGCGAAACCTACGCTATTTGCCAATCTATAAAAGCTGTTTTTCTTCTTAAGCGGAATCGTGGGGCAGTATGTAACATCCTGTTCTTTGGCAATCCCGCTGCTCTTAGGCGTCAGGACTACGACTTTTGCCCCTTGCTGCTTTAGGATATCTTTAAAAGCGCGAACCCTCTTCGTACAGGGGTTGTCAATCAAATATGGATCCCCCATATGAATTAATACTCTTAACATTATTTTTCTCCATAGCCTATTCCATTTTGCGCACAATAAAAGGAGCCTGTTGGCTCCTTTTAAATACCTTCCTACCCTTCCTTCACCAGTATCTCCAGCCCTACCTGCGTCTCCACGACGCGCCCCATCATCTCTATTGCTATCCAGGCGACACGTTTATGCCTGTCAATGCGGCGGATACAGCCTTCAAGTCCCTTAAGCGGTCCACTGGTCACGATGGTTTTTCCGCCCTGCACAATGCCTTGGGACAGTTCCACTAATTCATCATCATTCACCAGCCGCTCAAGAAACAGAACTTCCTGTTCCGTCAGCGGGATAATATCCCTGCCTGTGCCGATTAGCTTAGTTAGTCCGATTATGCTTTTTAAATCAATAAACAGTTCTTCCAGCGCATCGCTTATAATAAACACATATCCCGGAAAGAGTATCCTCTGCTCCATGTGCCACGCGCCCCCATATCTGCGTTTCTTTTCATAATATGGAATATAACAGCGCTCCATTATTTCAGGCGCAATCTTTTTACTGCACTGCGCCTTTATACTCTCCTCCGTACCCGCACGAACCTGCACGACATAATGCACGACGCATCATCCCCCTTAATTAATATTCAGCGCCGCGGTTGTGCAATATATACAAAGCATAAGCAGGTACTCTGTCGCCGTCGGTACTTAGCGAGGTCTTTTCGAGCTTAGTACCGCTACGAGCGACAATGTAGCGCAAGCGTGCCTGCGTTGATTTGTATATACTGCACAACCGCCCCGAAGATTTTTTGGGTATGCTTCGCCACTTCGTCCCTTCAGGCGAATTCCTACCCTCTATATGACATCCCACCCCTCCGAATGCGGCAAAGCGACAATTCGTCAAGATAAGAATTTTTCTACGAAAATCCTTCCGTACTTTCCGGAATAAAGATAATTTTTATCGTCAGGAATATTAACTGTAAATCAAGCAGAAGCGACTGACGTTCGATGTACATGAGGTCCATCTTGAGTTTGTCTTCTGCACTGGTATTGTATTTTCCATATATCTGCGCGTAGCCCGTGAGTCCGCCCCGCACCCTTAAGCGGTAAGCAAATTCCGGAAGCGCCTCTGTGTATTTCTCTACATGTTCCACGCGCTCAGGGCGCGGTCCCACGACTGACATATCCCCTTTTAGTATGTTAATCAGCTGCGGTATCTCGTCAAATCTTGTGGCACGGATTACGCGCCCTACGTGTGTAATCCTGTCGTCTCCCACGGTACAGACCTGCGCACCGTCCTTTTCTGCGTCCGGGCGCATACTGCGGAATTTCAGTATCTCGAAAACCCTTCCGCCCTTCGTAACGCGCTTTTGTTTAAAGAATACCGGTCCGCCGTCCTCAAGTTTTATCGCTGCTGCAATGATTAGCATAAAAGGCGAAAACAAAAGCAGCATAACCGCCGATACGAAGATATCCATTATTCTTTTTCCCGAATATTCGCTGATGCCTGTTTTAGCTTTGAGCAATGGGGTATCTATCATGTGGCGGTTTTCAAAATTTGTCAGCAGAATATCTTCTATACGGGGCGTAGTGTATATGTTTTTCCCCATCTGAATACTTTCGGCAAGCAGCCGCACACGTAGGTCTTCTTCTACCTGATAAAGCATAACTGTATCATACTTTCTTACTCTGCCGAGCAAGTCTTCTATTGGAACGCTGTCAGCCACGGTTTCCCGTATCTGGAACATATGCGGAAGTTTTTTTCTGATTTTTTCCTCGAATGAGGTTTCCGACGCTACGGCGTTCTGCGTTCCGCTTTGTTCTTTAAGCCCGCTGCCATATATAAGTACAGCGTCCTGCGGCGGAATATTTTGTAAAAAGTAATGTTTCGCCGACACGATAAGCGCGATGCTGCCGACAAGCTGTATAAGCGCCGCTATGGCTCCCGGCCGTATATCCACTACGCCGCCCCGCATCAGGCAGCATTCCAGATAGAGGCATACATCCGCTATCCCGAATGCGAGGAGCTGTGAAAGTATCAACTCCGTAATTCTGTACGTTCCTATCTTGAACGCATCATAAAGTTTTCCGAGGGCGATATAAACCACCAGATACAAAAAAACTGATATCAGCATAGTTTCCAGGCGGAACTCCGCATATGCCTGTCCGTTATAGAACAACGCCCACACATAGCAGAAAATTATAATGTTCCAAAATGGTATCAGTCCTTTTATAATTTTTAAAAAGCTATCATACTTTTTCATTTTTTACATCATCGCCGGATATTTTATTTTTTTTACTACGGATTGCTGCAAGTTCTATCCTCAGTCCGTCCACGCCCCAGACAAGCACGACAATCAATATCATAGCGCCTACGCCGATTAGCATTTTCTTCGCTACCTCTACGATGCCGCCCGCTGCATGGAATTGCGCCGGTACAGCTATTTTAACCGCATTGGAAAAGAGCGTAGTCGAGTAATATTCCTCTGTGGTATCCTCTATAAGCGTTGTCCATTCAGACAATTTAGTCGTCAGCCGCTCAAGCATTCCGTCAGCTTTATCGTATTCGCTTTGAGTACTCACTTTCGATGACTCTATGATTGTGTTGAACTGCGTATACATGTCGTTAATTTCAGTATTAATAGTAGCTATCTGGTCTGACAATTCAATTTTTCTTTCAATAAGCTGGTCATAATATTCGCTGTTCTGTGAGATTTCCTGCGTACTCTCCTGTGCGCTGACGATAACTACAGGATCTTTTTCATACGAATCAATGGTCTCCTGTACAGTCGCAAGCTGCTGCTGCAGTGCAGACAGTTCCATATTGTCTTTTTTAATTCTGTAAGCGTAGTATTCAACCTGCCGCTCCTTATCCTTAGTGAGCGTATTGGTTTCAATATATGACGATAAGTTCGCCATATCGACATTTTCTATTGTTTCAAGCGAAGTCACGATATCGCCAAATGAAAGCCCCGTATTCACGGAGCGGAAATCCGGCGCCTGCTCCTGACGCTCCTGCACATATGTAAGCATAATGTCCATCTGCGACTGCAGCATATCCACCGCCTCTGCATAGTCATAGTCTTTATATTCAATTAGGTTAGACGTCACGGTAAGCACGTCTGTATTGGCATAAGTTTCCAGAAAATAGCTTTTATAGCTTTCCAGAAGCGCATTGAGTATATCCCGCGTTTCATTCTTGGTTGTTCCCTTAATCTGGTACAGGGTTATGACATACTGTGCCGGAAAGTATGTAACGTCCAAAATCTTTTCATACTGGGTGGCGTCTTTCTGCGCCATTTCGTTAATGACCGTAATCCGCTCAACTGCGTCCTCCGGTATTACGCCCTCTATCACGATGCTTCTTCGCACTGACTCGACACTGACGTTTTCCGCCTCAAGGCTTGTGAGCGCCGCCTCTATAACGACAGGTGATTTGAATTTGTTTATATCAAATGATGAACCGTTAGGATCCAATCCTTCCTCAATGCCTTCATATTGGAAAGTAATTACCGCCTGCGCATAAGAACCTTTTCCGGTAGCCTGTCCTGCAATCACCATAAGCAGTCCCGCAATTACACCCGCACATGCCGCGATAACAAACAGATACCGATATAGCCGTCTGCGTTTCGCCATATTAACTACCACGTTTACCACGTCAAGCTCATCAGCCTCATCGTCCAGATTGTCCACTTTCAGATAAATTTTTGTAGGGTTCTGTTCATCTTTATATGCGCTTTCCCGTTTTTCATTTACCATTTTTCTTATCCTTTCATGTGTATCGTCTAGCGATACATTTTCACCACTTTTCCACACGTCCTGCCAATCACTGCCACACATATAAGGATTCCGAGGGCTGAAAATATAACAACCGCATCCACATGCAGCTCTAAACCTTTTTCCAAATCTTCCCCCATGCTCTCATCTATTACAGAGCCATCCCCATAATTTATCTTTTCTTGAGGCTGCGTTCCATTCGTAACATTAGCCTCCGCTTCCGTCTCTTTAGGCGGGTTTTCATCCTGATACAGCCTTGCGGTTTCTATCATTTGGTCAATATCTATATTTTCTATGCCTACGTCGGATATGTCCGGCAGTATATCGTCCCCTTCTATAGGAATCTCTATTAATTTGACTGTGCTTAACTTAACATATCCATGGGCGTCTTCGTATGATACCTCGTACCATTCTTCCCCGCTCTCATTTGTCACGATGTTAATATAGTCAAGCGTGGTTCCACGGGGAATTTTCCCGACAATTTCATCTGTGGTGGACGGATTTTCTCTTATATTCACTACCTCTGTCGCAAGAATCTGACTGCGTACATTTTCCGATAGATTGTTTTCATCTTCATTTTCATTATCATTTGCCGGCGCATTAGCCTGTGTATTAGAGTTTTGCGTATTGCCGGTCTGCGCATTCGCGTTTTGTGCATTTCCCGTCTGCGAGCCTGACGTAACCTTTATGACGCTGCCCGCCGGTATATAGCCGCGCGCGCCAGTATCCGCCTCTATCAGATACCAGACATTTCCTTCTGCATCAGTCTCTTCCGCTAATATCGGAAAGTTATAGCCCATTATTACATTTGCAACAATGCCGCTGTCTGTGTCCATATTTTCATAAACATGTGCCGCAAGCTCCGGAATAGTTCCCATCTGTGACGCAGATGCGGACAAATAAACTGTATACGCCGTCGCGGCTGCCAGCACGATGCCCATTCCCCTGGCTGCAATTCTTTTAACGCATTGGCTTGCGGATTGCCCGAAGTATTTCATAAACTATCCTTTCATTAAAACGTGCGCCATATGGCGCACCGCAAATACAGGAAGGAGCGCTCTAAGAGCTTGCCCCCCCCATATTCTTCATAGTACCCTGTTATGCCAGTACAAGTACTGTGATAACAGACGGTGTTCCCTGGAATACGCCCATGATAAGTCCTGTAACAGGATCTACCACGCCTTCTACATACTCAACAGTGCCGTCTGCGTTTACGCTCATCAGCATAACAAGAGATCCTGATGTAACGTTCTTAATAACGCCGGCTGCCGCGATAGTATTTCCCAGCGGATCTTTAGCTGCAGCTGCAGTCTTTAAAGTACCTGCGTTGTTGACAACCATGCTGCTTCCCTTAATCTGTGCAAGAGCTGCTACTGTCTGCATAAATATAGGGGATGCCGGTGCTGTCAAAAGGCTCTGTACTGTTACAACCGCACTGTCTGCTGTCGCTGCAGATGCCACGATGTTCTGTGACGCTGTTGCCACAACCTTATCAAGCGATACTGAGCTAACTTTTCCATCAGCGCTTACAACTGCTACGTTTACAGTGGCAGGAGCAACCGCGGTACCCGGCAACGCCTTTTCTACGGTATTTGCCGCAGGAGCCGCTGTCGTGCTGCTTGATGAAGAGCTGCTTGATGAAGAGCTACTTGATGAAGAGCTGCTTGATGAAGAGCTACTTGACGAAGAGCTGCTTGATGAAGAGCTGCTTGATGAAGCACTGTTGCCAGTAACTGTACTGCTGTTGTTTCCAGTTGAGCCGCTTGTGTTTGCTGCAAAAGCTGTCAAAGACATTGACAAGCTCAGAACAACCGCAAGCCCTAAAGCTACTACTTTCTTTTTCATTGGGGTTTTCCTCCTTTTCATAATATTTATATATAAATTTCTTTATATATCACATTTATTAATCTGCATTATTGCACCACAACTTCATCATAGAAAAGTTTCATGACAAGTCTGCGTTTAGCATCCTCGTCAATGTACAAATCGTCAAAGAAATCAATTCCTCCTGAAACATTTACATAATCAACCTGCTTATCTTCCCCGGTAAGCTGATAGAAGGAATCTTCCTCTATCCGGTAGTTGACAAACTCTGCTGCAAGGTATACCGCTTCATCTAGGGTAATGTCTGTATTCATATATGGAACAATCGCCTGATAAATATCGCTTACCAGACGCGGATTACTCTTCACTTTTGATATTGTCTGGCTGATTGCTTCCTTGAGAAACCCTTTCTGCCTCGAAAGGCGTATGGTCGGGCTCCCGAGCGTCTCCATATCCCTATAGCGCAGATACGGCATGACATTCTTCTTTGTCAGAAGCAGCCTGCTGCCTTCCGTATATTGGGGGTTATATGCAGTCATATCGTCAGGTATGGTTACTTCTACCCCGCCAATCATGTCAACGACTACGCCGATTGCATCATAGCTCACGGCACACACGCCATGAATGGGTAGATTATAGAGAAGCTCCGATACGCTTTCCTTCATCGTCGCAAGTCCCAGTTCTCCGCCACCGGCATAGCCGTATTGCAGGCATATCTGATTATAAATACTGTCAATTCGCTGCTCATCTTCATTATATATATCAAGCTCCACCATCGTATTGCGCGGAATGCCTATAATACTCACTGTCTTGTTTTTCTGATTCGCCGAAGCCAAAAATATGGCGTCAGCCTGACCTGCCCCCCAATCAGACAAGTCCGTCTCTTTATCAAGTTCTCCGTCATGGTCTATACCCAACAGAAGGAAATTAAGCGTGTCCTCATTATATTCATATACATTGTCTTCATATACTACCCATTCGTCCTGCCATGCCACAGAACTGCCATAGGCAAAGCTCTCTCTCGCCTTCTCAATTTCCTCAGGATCGGTTTCCATTATGGGTATCTTATTCTCGGCAGACGCCCTGAGCGCTGCCTCTCCCGACTTGTAGAAGACAATGCCCGCCAGGCCTATTACCAGCACAAGAACAAGAACCGTTGACGCTATTCCTATAACGATTCTCATGCCCAGTTTCTTTTTCTTCCTACTTTCTTTTTTCATTGCCAAGCCTTCTTTTTCATTAAAAGGTTTTACTTTCTTGCACATTACGTAAGTCCACGCTAAAAAAAATTGCTCCGGCTTTCTCCGGCGGAATATGTAATGCAAACACAAGCTTTTCTATTACTGTCGTCGATGGTTTGGCGTATCCGTTAAGAACCCTTACTAACGTACCTTTGTCTACTTCCGATGCGGATGAAAGGTCGATTATATTTTCGAGATTCTGTTCAACCATAATTTTCTTTAACTCGCTGATATCTACTTCGTATTTCTCCAAGCTTTCGTTCCCCTTTCCCGATATTCTTACGGATTTCGCAAGGCAATTGTATCATGTGGATTTTAATATGTCAACATTTTTTACAGATATCGTAAGTTTTGCACAATTTTCACTACTTATTTAGCCTTTTTGCTCACAAATCTGTTGCATTTTACGTAAGAATGTGATATTTTCTTCTTAGTCCAAACTAAGGATAATACGTAATCGAAAAGGGGCATGAATATAATAATGTCTATCTGGAACGAACGAATACATGAACGCAGAATTGAAAAGGGAATTACTTTAGCGCAGATTGCCGAAAGGCTTGGCGTAACAGAAGCTACTGCGCAAAGGTACGAATGCGGCAGCATAAAAAGCATCCCTTATGAATGCATGTGCGCGTACGGCGAGATTCTGAATTGTTCTCCTGCTTATCTCATGGGCTGGGAAGACGACTCCGATTCTTATGACAGCGCCAACAACATACATTCTTTGGAAGTGCAACAGTTGCCATTACTTGAAAATGCTGCTCATGGGATGCCAAAATACTCTGAAGAAGCACAGAAAATCTGTATAATGGCAGGCTGTGATATTCAGGCGGATTTCTGCTTGAAAGCCCACGACGACAGTATGATTAATGCCAGAATACATAACGGCGACATAGTTTTCATAAAACGTCAGGATACGGTAAACAATGGAGAGATTGCAGCAGTTATAGCAAACGGCAACAGCCAGGCAACATTAAGAAGATACTTTTATTATGTCGGCAAAAGTATGATTATATTAAAAGCCGAAAATCCGGCATACGAAGATATGATATTCACGGACGATGAACTTGTTGATTTTCATATTTTAGGTAAAGTTGTCGCTTTTCAGAGTAATGTGAAATAAAACAATAATGCAAAATAATGCTAAAAAGGAGTGCAAGTAGTAGAATGAACACAATTACAACAAAATGCAGTAAAAAAGTTTTATATAACATCATTGCCGCAATCTGCATCTGTATACCCTTGTCAGGCTGCGGTGAAAAACCCGAAGAAGTAGCGCTTCCGGAGTCGGAGATTATATATGATGATGCAGAGATTACGCTTCCGGCAGGGCTTGTGGGCGAGGAAGTCGCAAATATAGAAGCATCTGATATAGATGAAGACGCAGAAACTATCACATATTCACTTTCCGGCAATGAGCGCAACGATATTCTTAATGGGCTTGCTGCCGATATAAATAGCAGCATCTCCGTGATTCTGGAGGACAAAGACCATTATCCCAATATTACTGCAATTACTCCAAACGACGATTACACGGAGTTCACCATCGCGCTTGATGGCGGAACTTTCAATACTTATGAATCTATGTTGTCCATGTCGTTTTATATTGTCGGCAACAAGTATCAGATATATAACGGCGTAAGCGACGAGGACGCCTTAACCGTTGTACGCTACGTAGATTCCGCCACAGGAGATGTAATCAGCGAGACGGATTCTTCGCTGATGAATTAAGAGTTCATATATAAGCATTTTCAGGAGAAGATATACTTACGGTTTCATAGCAGTAATAGGCACGACAAAAACACCATCTTCTCTTTTATATGCCATATTTGTCATTCCGCAGACAACGCACAGCACTTTGGGGGGATTATCCCCTTCTTTTTCCATAATCCTTTTTAGCTCTAACAATTCCGCTGCGGCAGCATCAATCTGATTCACTCCCAGCTTTATCTCGAAAGCGCCCCAATTTCCATCAGGAAATTCAATCACAGCATCGGCTTCATTTCCTTTTTCATCTCTAAAATGATACAACTTAGCATCATTATATTCCGCATATATTTTCAAATCATGTTCACATAAGCTCTCAAACAAAAATCCAAATGTATTTAAATCATTGTAAAGCATCTCTGGCGTCGCCGATAATGCCGCTGCCGCAAGAGACGGATCTATAAAATGTCGTTTTGCAGATTTTAATAACCTTCTGGAAGAGCGAAGATGGGTACTGTATGCAGGCTGGTCATCCAGCAAAAAAAGCCTGTTCAGTATATCCAAATAATCCGAAACCGTATCCGGATCTATGGTTATCTCATCTATTGCACCCATATCTTTTCGCAAGGTGCTATTACTTACCAATGTGCTTTCATTTCTTCCAAGCGAACGTATCAGAGACCATACTTTACGCGAATCTCTTTTTATTCCGTCTACTTTATACATATCATCATCTACAACTGCTTTCAAATACTCTACAGCCAGCTTGCTGCAAGTTTCCTGCGGCGTCTCAAGATTGCCGGGCCAGCCGCCCCTTACCACATAATATATTAATTGTTTTATGGATACTTCTCCCGTCGCTTGCACAGCCATTTGCCCTTCAAACAGCCTTTTAAGCGAAACCCCACCTGTAGAATTTCCTGTCTCAAACAGTGACATAGTAGCCATTCTCACTTTTCCTATTCTTGCCGTTCCACTGTGCATAATGCCTTTATGATTTGGCGTGGCAGAGCCGGTCAAAATGTACTTTCCCTTTTTATTATCCTTATCCACCTCAAACCTTACTGCGTCCCACAAAGGCGGCACTTCCTGCCATTCATCAATCAGTCTGGGATTATCGCCTTCTAAAACCAAATCAGGGCTTATTTGTGCCATAGTCCTTGTCTGAAAATTATTAGCAGGATCGCCAATAAAAGCTGCACTTTCAGCACGACTGCGGGCTGTCCATGTCTTACCGCAGTATTTGGGGCCTTCAATACAAACTGCTCCAAAAGTCTGCATATATTCATCAAAATGTTTTTCTATTAACCTGTCTTTATATCCATTCGGCATTAGCATTGTTGACACCTCCTAATTCATAGTATATCTATATTACTTGTAATTGTCAATTTCATTCCGTGATTTTCGCTAATTCTATTCCGTGATTTTCGCTAATTCTATTACGTGATTTTCATTATTTTCATTCCGTGGTTTTCGCCATTATGTTTCAGGCTAACGCTCACTCATACTTTTCTATTATTTCCAAATATATTTATGGAATACAGCCACATCTAACATGAAAAAGGTGTTTCCCCGCATTTATCTATTCAAATTGTTTTAAAAGCCTTATTGCCTATATCATTATGCTAATATTCCTTTCAGAATTTCTAATGCTAAATTGGAATGTCCGTTACCTGAAAATGGATTATAATGGAAGAAAGGATACGGCTAATGAAGACAAGAATCAAGGAATTGCGCTTAGAAAAAAACTTAACACAAAAAAGTCTGGGCGAACGCCTCGGCGCCACACAGACAATGTTGAGTAAAATCGAAAACGGCACCAGCACCCCCGATGCAATGCTGCTGGTTAATCTATCGAGATTTTTCAAAGTATCTACAGACTACATTCTATATCTTTCAGAAGAACGGACAAGTGCGGATTCGCTACTCGCGGATAACATGCACAATCTTAAAAAGTATCAACGACTTATATCCTTATACCAGAAAATGAATAATAAACAACAGGGCGACTGCTACACTTTCTTAAGCAGTATGCTCGATGTTTCCAGTGAATAGCAATAGTAATGCAAACAACACTCTGACATAAGCATATCTACGGATTATCACAATCTGTTTGGCGTAATGGGTATTGCGCGTCTAATAAAGCCAGAAGATATAAGACTCCCTTCTGGCTTTATCTGTGTGTTATTTTTTATTACAGTTTTGTATAACTTAGAAAAGCTTACGATATAACTTAGAGTTACGGCGATATTAATATAATATTTTAGTGACAACTTCATAATATATGTGGTAGACTAAACCCATATAGAAGAGACAGCCATGGGCTGCGAAAGAATGGGGGATTAATATGAAGGAAGCTGTTCTTAAGAAATTTGGGGAGATATTCGGAGATACGGAAGATGTTGGCGTATATTTTGCGCCGGGGCGCGTCAACATGATTGGTGAGCATACGGATTACAACGGCGGGCATGTTTTTCCCTGCGCATTGACAATAGGAACTTATGCCGCAGTCAGAAAGAGGGAAGACGATAAACTTCGTTTTTACTCCATGAATTTTGATAAGCTGGGAGTGATTGAGTCGTCTATTATTGATTTGAAACCGGAGAAAGAGGCGGAATGGACGAATTACCCGAAGGGCGTTATGTGGGCTTTTGAGAAAAGGGGCTTTAAGATGCCATGCGGGCTGGATATCGTATTGAACGGCAATATTCCTAACGGTTCAGGGCTTTCGTCTTCTGCGTCGCTGGAAGTGCTGACGGGCTATATCCTGCGTGACTTGTTTGGTTTTGACGTGACGAATATAGACTTAGCGCAGATTGGACAATATTCTGAGAATAATTTTAACGGCATGAACTGCGGCATTATGGACCAGTTTGCATCGGCGATGGGTAAAAAAGACCACGCCATTTTCCTAAATACAGCGGATTTATCTTATGAATATGCGCCGCTTGTTTTGTCGGGGGCGAAGATTATAGTGACAAACAGCAACGTAAAGCATGAACTGGTTAATTCCGAATATAATGTCAGAAGAAGCGAATGTGAAACTGCATTAAAAGAATTACAGACAGTTATTGATATAAACGGACTCGGCGATTTGTCGGAAGAGGAGTTTGAAAAGCATAAATCGGCAATTAAAGATGAAGTGCGGGTGCGCAGGGCAAAACACGCTGTATATGAAAACCAGAGGACGATAAGGGCAGTGGATGCGCTTAAGAAAAATGATTTAACCCTTTTTGGCAGACTCATGAACGATTCACACGTATCGCTGCGCGATGATTATCAGGTTTCATGCAGTGAGATTGACGTGCTGGTTGAGGAAGCATGGAAGGTCGAGGGAGTTATCGGCTCGCGTATAACGGGCGGCGGATTCGGCGGCTGTACGGTCAGCATTGTAAAAGACGAGGCGGTAGAAGAATTTAAAGCAAAAGTGGGCGCGGCGTATAAGGAAAGAGTTGGAAAGAGCGCGGACTTCTATGTAGTGGAAATCGGGGATGGACCGGCTAAAATCTGAGTATTTTACGTTGTACAATATATACAAAACAACGTAGGGCACGCTTTCGCTACGTTGCCGCCAGTAGCGGTACTAAGCTCGAAAATACCTCGCTAAGTACCGACGGCGCCAGATAATTTACGAAGTAAATTTTCTGTTGAGTACCCTACTTATGTTTTGTATATATTGTACAACTCACACTATGAAATTATGAGTTTTGCAATTATCTATGCGAATTTAATTAATAGGAGGAGAGTCATATAATTATGATTTATTATAATATAAAAAAGTTAGTAGAATACGGATTAATAACAGGATTGATTGAAGAGGCGGATAGGATATATACGACTAACAGGTTGCTTGAATTATTTAAGCTGGACGAGCCGGACGAAGAAACTGAAAATGATGCCGCTGTCACAATGACTGTGGACGAACTCGAAACCGTGTTAGGCGAAATGTTGGATTATGCTTATGAGCATGGAATAATGACGGAGAACAGTGTAGTATACCGCGATTTGTTTGACACAAAGATTATGAGCATGCTGGTGCCAAGACCAAGTGAAGTTATAGCGGAGTTTGAGGCTGAATACGAGCAGAGTCCGCAGGCAGCTACGGATTATTTCTATAAACTCAGTCAGGACACAGACTATATCAGAAGATACAGAATCAGTAAGGATATGAAGTGGGTTGCTTCTACCAAGTATGGGGACTTAGACATAACGATTAATCTGTCTAAGCCGGAGAAAGATCCGAAGGCGATTGCGGCGGCTAAGAGCGCGAAACAGAGCGGATATCCTAAGTGTCTGCTCTGCATGGAGAATGAGGGCTATGCGGGGCGCGTCAATCATCCGGCAAGGCAGAACCACAGAATTATCCCGGTAACGATTAACGGGAGCAGATGGGGATTCCAGTATTCGCCGTATGTATATTATAACGAGCATTGTATAGTTTTTAATTCCAAGCACATTCCGATGAAGATTGAGCATGACACTTTCTGTAAGCTGTTTGATTTCGTCAAGCAGTTTCCGCATTATTTTGTGGGTTCCAATGCCGACTTGCCGATTGTGGGCGGTTCGATTTTAAGTCACGACCATTTTCAGGGCGGACACTACGAATTTGCCATGGCGAAAGCGCCTGTGGAAAGAACTTTTACGGTAAAAGGTTTTGAAGATGTAGAGGCAGGAGTTGTAAACTGGCCGATGTCGGTTATCCGCATCGCCTCAAAAGATACGGACAGGCTCATTGCGCTTGCTGACGTGGTTTTGAATAAGTGGCGGGGATACACAGATGAAGACGCGTTTATTTTTGCTGAGACAGATGGGGAGCCGCACAATACGATTACGCCGATTGCCAGAAAACGAGGGGATAAATTCGAGCTGGATTTGGTTCTGCGCAACAACATTACCACTAAGGAGCATCCGTTAGGAGTATACCATCCGCACGCAGAGCTGCACCATATCAAGAAAGAGAATATCGGTCTTATCGAGGTTATGGGGCTTGCAGTCCTTCCGGCAAGATTGAAGGACGAGATGGAGAGGCTGTCAAGTGCGATTCTTGAGGGAAAAGATATCCGCAGCGATGAGCTTTTAGAGAAACACGCGGATTGGGTAAACGAATTTCTTCCTAAATATACGGATGTAAATAAAGATAACATTATGGATATTCTACACAAAGAAATAGGATATGTATTTATGAAGGTGCTTGAAGACTCAGGAGTATATAAACGCACGGAAGAAGGTCAGGCGGCGTTTGACAGATTTATCGGAAGCCTGTAAGAAAACGGCGGGGAAATTCCCCGCCGTTCGGTTTAGTTGCACCAATAATTTCGCTTTTATTCTTTGATTCTATCAATTTCTAAGTTATGATAGCCGTACCGCTGTGAATGGCTCTAAGTTTTTCTCCCATTATCGGCTTCATCAGCTCAAAAGCCTGCTGCCCCGTACAGTGTCCGGTATAAAAAACTGTCTCAAGCTGCTGTAATTCTTCTGCGGTTTTCCTTATTTCTTCAATCTCCGTATCTGTATATCCGCTTTTTTTCATCATATGAAATCCGCTGATAACAGTTGTCGGCAGGCAGCCGTATCTTTCCTTGAAACTGTCCAATATATTTAAAATGCCGTTATGCGCGCAGCCTGAAAGCAATACTATTTCATTATTCTGCTTGATAACGAGGCATTGTTCATGCTCAAATTCGTCCTGTATGTCTGCTCCGTTTACCCGCTTTTTCAAAGAAAGATTGCTCTTGGGCCAAAGCCTTCTGCCCCTTATATTCGCCATAAATGAAACTTCATCGTCTATTGCCATATCGCCATCAATCTTATGCACCTGCGGCAAATCCGAGATACGTTTATCAATCCCTATGTATCGCTCATTGTGATAATAATCACCGTCAGCATTTTTCTGCATATAGATTGCAGCGTCCGGACATATTTTTATAAAATCCATAATGCCTCCGGCATGGTCGTAGTGACCGTGGCTGAGAATTAGTGTATCAACCTTTGCCAAATCTATTCCCAGCGTCCGTGCATTTTCAAGGAATGAGCCGCTCGCCCCTGTATCAAGTAAAAGTTTGTGCTTCTTTGTTTCAATATAGATGCTTAAGCCATGTTCATATTTACAGCCCGGCAGACCACAGCTATCCTCGATTATTGTTATTATTCTCATTGTTTGTTAGTCCTTTTCCCTTCTAACCGCTGTACGCTGCCACATCCGCAAGCAGCTTTTCCCACTTATCCTCATGCTCAACATAATACAGCGGACACATCTTCCCGCCACAGTCATAGTGTCTTAAGATATCTGTACAATCCAGCTTGTATTCCTGAACCAGCCACGCCAGAAGATGCACCAGCGAATCATAAGTTTCCTGCGTAAATTCGCCGTCGTCGTCCAGATAGCAGCACTCTATGGAAATCGAGTCCGCATTTCTTGTCATAACTGCATACGCCTGTTCATCGAGCGGAATACACTGCAATATTTCCCCTTCATATCCGATAATAAGGTGCGCGCTTGCTGAGCGTTCGTGCGTCTGCTCCAGATTGGCAAAGTAACTCCTGTTCTGTGCTGCGCTCGTTTTAGGATTAGCCGTATAATGCACAAAAATATTTTTTACCTTTTCAATCTCCGTCCCCGGTCTGGAATAATCGTTCACATTTAAAAGATCAACCTCTATATCAGGCTTCGCGATTTTATCATTTTCTTTCAAAATCCTATCGGTTACAACATCATCTGAATTTGCCGGAGATATATCCGGTACTTTCCTTTCCTGCACGAACCTGTAAATCAGTCCGGCAAACAACACAATAAGTACAAGTACGGATATAAGCATCACGCCCGCCAGTATTCGACATAGATATACCCGCCTTATCCTCGCCTTTCTGCGCTGCTCGGCACGTATTCTTTCAGCCTCGCTGAGTACGCGCTTTCTTCGCTGCGTACTTATGTATTCGACGCTTCTATCAGGTCTAACCGACCTGCTCCTTCTTCCCGCGTCAATATATTCTATTCTCCTTGCGGGTTCTCTTCTGCGCTGCGTAGTTCCACTTTGCTCAGACTTTATTCTGTGTTCCGACTCTCTTCTCTGCTCAGATTTTATCCTTTGCTCTGGTTCTCTTCTGCGTTCCGGCTCTCTTCTCTGCTCAGGCGTTCTCCTTCGTCCCGCTTCTCCTCTCCGTTCCGGCGCAGACGTCTCCCATAATATAAGTTCACTCTTTTTCTTGTGTACACTATTTCCCACGGTGTCTACTCTCCCCCACGGTATTTTTATGCGTCAATAATAGCATACTTATCTCTATAATATCTCTAAGCGCAGCCATTCAATAAATGTCAGTAAATGCACAAACCAAACCTACTGAATAGCTGCCTTTAATATGCCGCGTGCAGCATACCCTATATATAATAGACGTTTTATTTTAAGAAAAAGTCTCAACTTTTTTAATTTTTTTAAAAATTTTTTTATTTTTTTAGCTTTTCAATTTTCTTGCTCAAGATATTCCACTATCCTGTTATATAAATCGGTAAAGTCCTCCTTATTTTCAGAGCAGGGGAAAAGTTCTCCGAACAGCTCTTCCATTTCTGCTCTGGAATAGTGGTAGTGGTATGCCATGCCCAATACCGCAGTGTCGGGGGGATTTACATCAGTTATCACTATATTGCACTGCGATAAATTCTCAATCGAGGCAAACATAAGTGCCGCACCCATAAACCGCATATCCTCTTCTTCCGCGCCATAACTTCCATTCAAGTTATAATAGAGGGTAACTTCGTATGGTTCCGAGTTGGTATCCATTGACAAGTATTGATAACTCAGCGCGGCTGTTGTCGGAATCGCGCCTGCTATCTGCGTCGTCCTTACATTGTCGCCCACATAAGGAGTCCGGTTTTTCAACATAGTATCAAGCGATTCCTGAATAGTCTTCGTGCTTACGGAAAGTATACGCACATCAGCCAGTATCCCTTCCAGTATATTATTCATATTTGTAAGTTCCGCCTGAATCTGCTGCTCCGCATCCGCATTATCGGCAGGCACATACAGATAACAAGGTTTTGTTTCTCCCGCTATCATATATGTTGTGATGGTTTCATGCGGCAAATAGACATATTCAGTCTCATCATACTCATATTCAATTTGTTCATCAGGAAGCGTTTCGTTGATTATCTCCTCATTGGCTGCGGAATCCACTCCTTCCTCAGCAGGCGTATATGTGTGTACGCTTGCATTGCTGTCCGTTCCGACTGCCCCGCCTTTAGCCTCTATCTCTTCATATGGGAGATTTATCAGTTCTGTCTCTACCGCTTCCGGCGCGGGAATCGGCTGCATGCCGCTCAGACTATCGCTGGCTGTATAAGTCGTCTCATCATCATTGATGTCTATTCCCGGCACTCCTTCCGAAGAGCCTATCTCATTCGGTATATACGTCTTACTCTCCTCCTCATAGTTCGGCTCTTCTTCCGTCGGGTATTCATGGTACTCATGATATACCTCTACCTTCGAACCATCTGTTATAATAATTATCCCATTAGAAAGCATCCTCTTGGCTCTCGCCTGACTCGCCAACGCAGCATTTGCACCATAATTTCCAAGCGTGATTACTATTTTCTCTTCTGCAAGCTTCACAGCGTCCTCATATGGCAGCATACAGAAACGACCGATTTCCCTATCGGAATCCGTATGATACACAATGATATCCGTATTGTTTTCGCTACGGTAATATGATTTGCCTGCAAAATAATCCGGGAACGTCACCTGAAAACAGTCCGTTGTCACAGTCATTGAGCCTTCTTCCAAAAGATATATCTTCTCCGACTGCTCTTTTGCCTGCGTAAAAGTTAATACCGCCGCCGCGCACACTACCACAAGCACAGGCAGCAGTGCAAGCATCAGCTTTCGCGGTTTAGCCGCTATCCTGCTGACTCTCTCCTTAATATCTTTTGCCCCGCCGGTCATAGTCGTCGCCGCACACGCGATATCAGACGCTTTGGTCTTTCTGGTGATAAGCGATATGAGCGTCTTGCCGTAAGCCACACGTTCTTCTTCACCCAACAATTTAATTGCAGCCTCGTCACACGCAAGCTCGCAGTCCTGCTTAGACATAGCCGCGGCAATCCATACAAGCGGATTGAACCAATAAACCGCCAGCAGGATACAGCGCAGCGCAGACCAAAAAATATCTTTATTTCTATAATGGCAGTATTCGTGCGCAATAACATGCTTAAGCTTTTCGTCGTCCTCTATCGCCGCCTCTGATAAATATATCGCCTGATTTCCAGGCATACCATACAGACAGGGAGAAGACAGACTTTTCACCAGATATACCGGCATCAGCTTGGCTGACTCAAAGCCTTCCTTTTCATATCTGATGCGCTCCCTGCGCAGCCTATGCGCAAAGTTTATATTGACAGCAGCCATCCATACCCCTGCTGCCGCAATTCCCACATACCACACCATTCTGAAAAAAACAGCGTGTGAAGATATAGCGTTTGACGCAGCATATATGATATCTGATACAACCGAGTCTGTATTTGCCGCGATATGACCGCCTTCTTCTAAAATTGGCAGGCCATTCGGGGCAATGACGTTATCCTGTTGCGTTTCCGGCTGCGCCGCTTCCACTACCCTGTCAGCCACGCTTATAATGTTTAAGCTGCTCTTGGGCAGAATATTCGGGAAAACAAGCGCTGCTGCCGGTATGATTAACCTCGCCGCCACTATCAGCCATAACGCATACTGCAGACGCGCGCTGATATGCCCCTTGCATAGTTTCCTAATCAGCATGATACATAAAATTAATATTGAAGATGTTACAATCGTCTCTACCATGATTATTTTCCTCTTCCTTTCTTTTCCGCCTGCTCCAAAATCTCATACAACTGCGCAATATCTTCTTTGCTAAGAGCCTCGTCCGCTACCATGGCGTTCACCATCATGCCTATGCTGCCCTTATATACCTTATTCAAAAATCCCCTTGTCTCCCGAATAGATGCCTCGTTTCGCGAAATAAGCGGATAAAACTGTTTCGCACGCCCATTCACCTTAAACGCAACAGCCCCCTTCTTCTCAAGTCTTCCCAGCATGGTGATAATTATATGTTTATCCCAGCCGGTCTCACCCTGAAGATGCGCCGTCAACTCCGTTATGGTTCTTTCTCCCTGCTCCCACAGCACATTCATAATCTTCCATTCCCCATCCGATAAGTTTACATTTTTCATGGTTTTATCTATGCTCCTTTCGATAGCTCCAGTATTTAGACTATTACAAAACTATCATTTGCTGTCACGAGTTCAGTAAAAATGAATAAAAACGGGGCTCCAATGCCTGAAAAGCGGTAAGTCGCCCCTTATTTTATTCATTTTTACTGAACTCTGATTACTAAAACAGAGTTTTGTAATTGTCTAACTTTGTCCTGCTTATGTATGGTATACTTCCGTATACCTATTATTGCATATTGGTATACATATGTCAACCTCTTTTTATTCAACCAGAAAAAAATTTTCTCTCTCTTTGAAAAATGATGCAACTTTGATGCAATTTTGATGAAAATATGATGCAAGCCTCTTGTAGAATGGATATTGGATACTGATGCAAAAATTTCACAGACTAAAATAAAAATGGGGGATTACCGTGAAAAAAACCTTAAGAAAAATGAGCGTTGCGCTTCTTATAATATTGCAAATGAGTTTAATATGGGGGTGCGGCATCACGCCGATAGAGCAGATGCAGGCCGAGAGCAGTAATGTTATGACAAGTGGCGAGAATGATAGTGTTATGTCAGATACCGAAAGCGATAATACTTTGCTGAACGACAAAAACAATACTGTTTTGTCAAATGCTAAAGATGCGAATGCTCTGTCCAATGCTAAAAGCAATAATACTCTGCTTGATGCCGAACCAAAAGACAACAAATCAGGCAATGTGCTTTCAGATAACGAAGAAACTATGGAAATCGAGAATAACTCAGAAAACGCTAATCAGGCGGATATAAATAAAAATCTGTTTTACGAAAAAGCTGACAGCCAGCATATAAACCGTTCAAGCGCGGATGCATACTTCCAAACCCTTATCGATGACGACATTTTTCAAGACGACAGCATGGCGCTTACCGGACTTATAATAGAAGATATGGACGGAAACGGTCAGAATGACATGCTTATCACAGTAGCCTATGCAAAAGAAATTCAGTGGTACGGCTCCGGCTGCCTATGGATTTATATGAACGACGACGAACCGTACTGCTTTGCAGAAGAAGACTGCTCTTATCACGGATATTTCGATGTTTTCTCGGCGGATATTGATAACGACGAAAATACAGAAATCGTATTCAGCGCGCAGGGTTCAGGCTGCGGCGCGGTCGGCGACTCCTACAAGGCAATTTTTAAATATAAAGACCATCATATAGAAAGAATGGAACTTCCTTCCACGCTTAATTCAGATTACGACTGCGGTATTACTGTTACAATAAGCCAAACGTCCGATGAAAACAGTTATTACGCATACTGCCCTTACTTTGACGAAATGATTTCTTTTAGCGCACTCAATTCCATGGAGCCGCCAAGTTCCACACGCACAGTCGGCGGCAATGTGCGGGGCTTTTTCGACCTTAAATGCGTGGAATATGAAGGGAAAAACGCGCTTCAGGCCTCGGAATACTTAAATGGAGAAGGCGGCATCGTACATTGCGTTGCCACGGCGCAATTTCTGATTGTCTGGGACGAGAACGGTGAGCCGAGCGTAGCTAAATGGTGGATTTTGATGGATGGGGATTCTTCAAATGATGGCTCTTCCGGCAAAATTGCCTATGCGGACGAATCATTGGCCGCGATGCTGCATGGGTGAGCAAAAGTCGTGCCACTGTCTATTGGTATAATCGTGTATGCCATGACTACGGCGCAATTCCCGATTATATGGGATAATCACAACTAAGCAAAAATGGAAAAATGGATTGATTTATCGTTCGACATGCCAATATCTCCGAATTTGTTCCGTCGTAAGATTGTCTGAAAAATTCTTCTTAAGCTGCAAAAAACGCTCCAAATCCATTAATATAGCATACAATATGGCACGTTCCTCAAATTCTTCCCTTGTGACAGGAAGATGGGACTCCTTCATCTGTAAAAGCAGTTCCGATAACGATTCAAGCAATGCCTTGGCATTATTGGACTCCCCGAAAGTAACGCCTATTTCATGAATAAACCCTGAAATTTGCCCCGCCTGCGGCGGAATCTTCCGGATACTGACAATTTTCTTGTAAATCTCTTTTAGCACAGCGCACTGCTGTTCCCGCATATTCATATAAGCGATAAAATATTCCGACTCTTGAAAAAACGTATTATTAGTATAATCAAGCGCCTGCTTTTTACCTATAGAAACATCGGACGCAAGCTTATCAAAACATGTACCCGTGTAATCCGATTTATCTTCTTTTTGTATATATTCCGACATGCGGAAAAGCACGTTTCGTAAATCCTCTTCCAATATCCGCTGCATCTTGCGGATTTCCTTTACCTTACCCGGCATATAAAGATTAAGCAGCGTGCCGATTCCTGCGCCGATACACAGCAGCATTGCCTCATTCCCTACTACAGAAAACGACATATCTTTCTTCGCCAGATAATGCGTAACAAGAACCGCATTAGTGGAAACGGCATTGCTAAGACCTAACGGTTTACAGCAGATGGCAAAGAGAAACAGGAAGATACCGAAAGAAACTACCCGGTATCCGACAAAATTAAATACCGCATATGCAAGGATTACCGCCAGCAAAAACGCCGCAATCCGCTTGATGGATATAGCAATGGTTTCTTTGGTCGTGTCCTGTATCGTCAAAAGCGTGATAATGCCCGCAGACGCGCTATAATCTAATCCAAGCGCATCGGCGAGCAGCATAGCCGCCGCGCTCCCGACGGCGATTTTGATGATTTTTAGCATGATGTCATTTTACTTCCCAATATCCGTTTTTATTTGCTCCGTGTCGTATTATTATGCCCGCTTTTTTAACCTTCAAGACATTGCGAATTATAAAAGCATAAATCAAATACTCTTTTCGGCATCTTCCATAATACTTAATTCCGTGAAATCATCACTTGAATGAATAAAAACCCGTCTTAAATAGTCTAAACCTCCATCAACACTACAACGACCACATTTGCAAGAAACAAAATTATTCCTATAAGTAGATTCAATAATATCCCCACACAGATTGCATTGTACAACATTCTTGATAATCTTCTGCACAGTTACCACCTCGGCTATATAATACATCGGTTCGGAGGCTATGGCAACGATAAAGTGTTTACTTTCAGCCTTTATTTCATGGCAATGTTGATTTATTTGCGATAAGATGCTACAATTGTAATTGATATAACATAATAAATTGAAAATTATAGAAAAAAATATGCTGTATCTTGGGACAACAATAGGTGGACTAAATATTATCAAAGCAATTTCAAAATCTCATACATCAGGGAAAGCGGTTGCTTATTTTAACGGAGACAGATGCTATGCTTTAGTTTGCTGTCAAGACAAGTGCGAAAAGCATGCACTTTATTATCATCTACGATAAGCGTTCGCTTTACAAGCATTAAAAAGTTTCTTAAGCAGCAATCCGCTTTTTAGCTTTCCAGCAGATGGAACATTTGGGGATTTATCCGAATATGAACGCACCACTCTCTGCAAAATGAACCAATCCGAGTATATCTGGCAGGTCCTTGCCAAATGAGCGACTTTGTGCCAATATGCCCATCTCCTACTACTGTTCAATAGTTGAACTCAATCCCTGTCACCACGGAATTGAAATCGCAAGCGGGCAGTGCCTCGAAGTAATCTGTTCGAAGTCCAACATCCAGCACATACATGAATGCTGCGAAATCATAAATAATCGGTTCACCTTTGTTCGCCATAATATTCTTTCTGATACTTTCTGTCTTGGCAATGAGACAGGTGTACTGATACTGCTTGTCAATAACCTGAGTATTCCCATTCGGATGCGCTTTCTGTAAATGCTGCCCACTGGTCAGCGCGATAAGATTCTCGATGTAGTCGGCAATCTCCGCAAACTCGTTCTGTGGGAAAATATGATGCATATGCGTTGCTTTCTCCCCAACAGAGAAACGATCCAGTACTTCCGACAGTCCCGCACAATGAGCATCATTGAACTTGCGGAGATACTTCATTGCCCTGCTAATACGGTACTGATACATTTGCTCCGTCTTCGGCTGCGGATTGAAATCACCACGAGCAACATTCTTATCCTTGCCTACGGCATCATCTCTCCAATTAGTCTGGTTATACATGATTTTATCGTAGGTAATCATAGACTTTGAAAGATACCCCTTTTCCACACCCTTCTTATGAAACTTACATGCAAGCGGATTCAAGACCTTGATAAAGATACGATTTGCTTCCACCGTCGTATTGATAGGCGTATATTTGATGCAGAAATCAGAGAACTTAGTCTTCAATTCCTGCAGAGACTCTTTTGTCTGCAACTCAAAAAAAGTCTCGAAATTATCCCACAGGTCGCTGTCTTTCAGCGTCTTTTCAATGTAGAGACATAGAAACTCAAAAGAGTTACGCTCACGGAGAGCAATGTACTCCAGCACATCCATATTCTCTACACTGAACTGGATGGTGTTACATATCACGCCGTCCTCGCGCAAAACCCCAGCCGCCGCCAGCATCTTCATCGGCTGGCGAAAGAACTTGTTGTACTCATCGAGTGTTGTTCTTATAGTCGGATCGGGCTTGCCGAACAGATGCTGTACGTTTTCTATCGCATATTCGGAATGCCAGATATCCGGCGACTGGAACGGTTGCTGACCTCCATTCTGAATGTAGTCAACGATGCAATCCGCCACAAAACAGACCGCATCCAAGGCGCACTTCTGGTCAATCCAGCGACCATTCCTAGTTTTACGGATGTCACATTCATGCTCATCCAAAAATCTCTGTAAAATTTTATTCGTCATCTTCTTTTAACACCCCATAAAAATACACACTTGTCTTATCAACATTGATGGACTGCGTTGACAGATTTCTTGCAATTCCATAGAACCGCCTGTATTCCTCCGTGGAGAAATAAGCCCTTTGTCTCCTTGTAAGCCGCAAAGGTTTCTTCGGAATCAAAACCGCGACAGAGCCATCTGGGATAGTTCCAGGAAGATTCTCAATCACCCGCGGATTATAGGTCATGTTCGGCGTAAGGTAAACACTGTCATCATTCACATACCGATAGGCGGAAAGGCCGACAGCCTTTTTCTCCGGCAGATAGACATCATAATCCGAAATGTGCGTGACGCCTTGTCCGTCATCATCAATATTCCGCGCCTTGATTACCCACAGGGAAGAAGATCCCTGTTCCTGACTTGTAATCGACTTCGTGATTTGCCTGTCCCGAAACACGGAAAACACATCAAACAACAGTTTATCCGCCACCACGTCAAACTCCTCATCCCGGTAAATGATAAAGTAAGGAAACCTCTTATCCGTCAAGTAGGACTGCTCCCGAACTGATTTGCGATTAAACTTCATGCTATAAACCGTAGTTTCTTTCGGCTTCATCCTTGGATATACAATAAGGCACATGGTTTCAATCGACACCCCGGTGAAACCACAACGTCCGAAATCAATGATAGTTTCCATTCTCATCTGGCGCAGAAGATCCCTTGTGTCCGCAAATTCATCTGTACTAAGTAATGTCTTGTTCAGCACCAATGCAACACAGTCACTGCAGTGGATACATTTTTCCAAAAACATCTCCGAGAGATTATTGGTAACCCGATTTGCGTTTGACGCAATACCCAATTCAATCTCCAGCGTCCTTTCCTTCAGCTTCGAAAACGGCGGATTTCCAACCGCCAAATCATACCGATACATCGTGTGATAAGTAAGGAAATCCTGACATACCCGGTTGATTGTAAAGTTCTGCGGGATGTCAAGTTTCTCCAGCATGATATTGAGAGTTTCAATGCTGTCTAAATCAATGTCCACTACATCAAGAATAACATGGGGGACATCCCCATACTTCTTAAAGAGAAAAGGTATGAAACTGCCCGCTCCTACAGACGGCTCTAATATCCGAATCTCATCCTTACTGAATGTCGGCAGACTTCCCATAATCTCGTTCACAATGAACTTATTGGTATAAAATGCAGCATTCTTTTCCCTGCGGGCATTGCAAAGCTCTGTAATCCGCATAAGCGATGCCACATCCAGCGCAAGGGGATTATTTCTCAAAAAAGCACACAGACTTTTTCGCTCGTCCAGATGATTGTCTACAATGATTCTATTGATTTCAACCGACTCACACCTTTTCTGTTCCAGCTTGCTACGAATTGCCATGGCAAGTTGGCGCATGATTTCAGTTGGCACAGCTTCGCCCAAGCACTGCCGGATGTTCATTTCATGATTTTTATAGATGTCCTGCTTTTCCTTGTACGAGAGTACGTTCAGTTCCTCAAGGCTCATATCCACCCATCTAAAATCGTTAGGAATCGTCATCATCGCCATGAGTTCTCGGATGCTATAAACCCTGTCCTGCTCCGGGTGAATCGTATTCTGTGCCGCCAACTGGTCATTGCGAGTATGCACACATTGAATAAAGCGATCCCAGGGTTGCCTTGTGTATTTATCCCTATTTTTCCTAATGTTCTCAACAATCTTGCCGCCTAACACCCTGTGTGGACGCTTGGCAGGATCAGCATTGTCAAATGCGGATTCACCTTCCTTTAAGTCGTGAATCCACTCACGCATTTCAGGCTTATATGTACGGAACGCATGGTAAAAATCTTTAGTGCAGATTTCGCCCCATTCCAACCTTGGGAAATCATAAATTACTTCCCGTAGCGTCTTCTCTGGTCTGAACTCCGGGTAAAGGTCATACGGCGTGATGTTATTCCGATACTCCTTATCCACACCAATCATCAATGTCCGTGTCCGCGAGGAGTTCGAGCCGTAATTCATAAAGTTCAGAATCCGCCCAGAAATGATGTAGTTCTTTCCGAGGACCTCCCTGACATACTCGCCAATAGATACCGTCCGCCCATCAGGCGTGATACAGAGCGTCTTTTGAAACGCCATGACATTCTCAAGGATAAAGAACCTCGGATTAATCTGACAGATAATCTCAACAGACTCAACTACAAGGCTGTTCCTGCTTATATCTTTGTTATTCTTTTTATGATTAATGACGCTGATGCCCTGACAAGGCGGCGTAGCAATGATGACATCCACACGGTCATTCCCTTTTTTCTCCCATCTGTGGATTTCATCGTAAATTCTCTGCTTAATCTCATCGGATGTGATATCGCCGACAATATAGCCAGAGTCGTATTCACATTTATGATTACAACGCTGCACCTGCATCCGCCGTTCGATGATCTCGTTGGTAGCAATGCAGTGATATCCTTCTATCTGGAAACCGTGACAGCCAACACCAGCCGAACTAAACAGCGTCACATACGTCATACTATTATCTTTTAACATAGGAATCCTCCGCAAACGCTATTTTTTATATTCCACAATGTCACCGAAATCCGCATCCAAAACCTCGCATATTTTCTCAAGCACCGTCATTGTCACTTCCTGATCTTTCTTCATCCGCGTGACCGTGTTTGGTGCGATGTCAGCAGCTCTTCGCATTTCGGCAACGCTCATATTTTTATCTATCAGCAACTTCCATAATCTATTATATGAAACTGACATATATGTCCTCCAACTCTAACCCATTTCAACTGGTATCACTCGGCATTCTGTAAGTCACAAGAACCTACCACTCATTATAGCGCAATCTCATGGTCGTCGCAATAGTTTTTCGCACTTTATTGCGAAATTTTATTTACCTCTTTCGAGAACGCCTGTTCTGCGCAAATTTAGGGCAGTTTCTTGGAAATCTTGACACTCTGAAAGATAGCCCATAGTTTTAAGCATAGAGAAAATTTTACCCACAGCTTCTAAATAATCAGATGCCAATACTAAGCCAATTCCATCAAACATAATTGACACTTCCGGCTTTGTATCCTCTGTGGCTTTAGCCACTACATCTAAATATTTTTTTAACAACTCTTTAATTCTTTTTCTGTCACTATCCCGTTGTGCTTCAATCGTTAGATAATGCGCTTCATTGCCTAATAGTCTACAATTATTGGCATCATAATATTGTACTATACATTCTTGAATTTCTTGATGTTTTGTATACCATAATCTTGTTTGTGGTTGATATGTAAAAACATATCGCGGAATATTTATTACAAAATTCTGCACATGTTCCGGATAACGATATAATGGTATTCTCCGCAAAAAACAAATGTTCATGCTGCTGCACTTATTACAATTAAGATATTCAAGCATATTTTTATAATTATAATTCATAAGATTTCCTCTCCTTTTCACAAATTATATAGTTTTCGTATATTTTTAAATTATATATTCCTATTCCTTACTCCCACTCCACATCTTCCTCCGCTTTCGCATAGACATCTAACCGGTTCTCGACATCAAGCCTATTGACAATCCAGCCTTTTGCCATGCACATCTTGATAAAATCATCTATGCGGTTTTTTCCATACATTTCTTTAAGCGTAATTACCACGCCGAATTGCAATGCCTCTCTATTTTTAGGCGTTGTACGGTCTTTTGTGTAAATGCCAAGCCCCCACATTCCGGCATCATATGATTTTCTCGGCACGGCACGCTCCTTTATTTCTTCGCAGAGTCGTTTCACATTGTCCCACTTACGATAGATGCTTCTGGCTTCTTCTTCATAAATAATTTGTCCTTCTTCGGTCTGTTTGTTATCATCAATAGAATAAATTGTGGATTTTTCTCTAACTGTTTTTACCCTGCCGAAATGAATATCCATTTCCGTACTCGTATAATCAACTCCCTGATTTCTATCGCAAGGCGGAAAATAAATCAATACAGCCCTCGCATAAAATGGGTGCCTACCATTAACTACCGGAACAGGCAGATTATATGTGTATGTCTCATAATCTTCTGCCGTTCCCATTATGACGAACTTAATCTCATCATCTTTGGTATTAAGAATGTCTTCAATGCGTCTGGGTACGACGCCGTAGCCTAATGTATCCGATACTGCTCCATTACTTCTCCAAGCGGCTGCAGAATCAATAATTAAAGCTTTAGCAATTTCCCGACTGAGTCCCATGACATGAATAAGGTATGCTAACTTTCTGGATATCCACGACGCTGCAAATGATGTTCCGACTCTATATACCGCCCCCAAATCATTAACGCAGACGGCAATCTGTTCATCCTGCCTTGTGCCGTCTCCCCCATAATAACTAATATCCGGCTTATGAAAAAAGGAAAGCACAGGACCTCTTCTTGCATAAGATGCCGGTTTTTCTTCAAAATCTACTGAATTTACCACAATCGAATTTAGCGAGTCCGCCGGTGAACCCACTTTCATATCCGAATGTTGTTTTCCATCCGGCGTATTTGTTCCTGCGACCACGAAAATTACATCATATTCACTCTGAATACGGTCTAACTCCGCCGCTTCGGGGGAAATGAAATTATCTTTAATCGGCTCCGGTGAGCCTAATGACAAATTCCATACTTTTATATCCCTATTGCCTGCCACAATATCTTTTATATTTCTCAAAACTGCGAATGAACTAAACCCTGACTGTCTGGAAACGCCGAAATGCCGCACCTTGAATCTTCCGCAGCCATCGTCCAGCCGCGGATTCCCTTTAGGACCGTCTACTATGATAGATGTTACTGCCGTTCCGTGATAAAAATCTTCCACTTCCAAGTCGATTTCCGGCGGCAGCATATTTCGATATTCCACCCATTCATGAAAATACACGTTTTCGTCAAAATGAGTATCTATCACGCCTATCGTAGGCTCATTTGTGGGCTTTGGTATGATTATCCCACTATCTTTTTCTATCTTTTCATCAGAAATATCTTCCAGCCTTATTTGCGAAAAGTCTCTAACACTCATAGCAATCAAATATGGCGCTTTACTGTATAATAATTGAGCTTCATCAGGCGATAGCAAAATCGTTGTCCCATCAATAATTCTTGTTTCCAAAATATTAATGCCAAACTTCGCTAATAGTTTTTTTGTCTCAACATTTGTCTTATATATAGTGATAATGCTCTCTTCTGTAACAGGCTCGTCATTCATATCTATATCGAAATATTCAACAAAAAAAGCATCTAAGACAGTATATAAAAAATTCGTTTTTTTCATATCCTGACGTGTATACGGATATTCCTTCCCCAACTTTTCAGTATGTTCTGCAGTGATTTTCCCGCTATAATCTTCTTGTATGATTTTGGACGCAAGGACTAAATTATTTATTGCCCTGTCTATTGCGTCTATCTGAACATAATGAGTAAAAATATGTTTATGGATTTCACTTCCATTCGCAGTGGTTTCTGTCGCAAACTTTGCCCCACGAATTGATTCCGCCGGAGATTTGCCTTTTTCAGAGAGCAAAATTCTTAAACGGTTGCTCTTCGCAACAACGCGGATATAATGTACGCTGACAATCGCTCCTTCAATATCCCGATTTTTACTCCAATATTCTTTGATTCGCCTGAGTTGCTCTGCAAGTTCATTTAAATGCAGGGACGTTACGTTTTGGTTTGCCGGAAGTTTTGCCTGACCGAATCCGGCATCGTTTTTTCTTTTTTCAAATCTTCCCTTTAGTTGTAATATATTATTAATCTTCTTCACCGCCCTTCAACTCTCTTGAAACGCTGCTTTTTGACTTTTTCGTCAATATTTCTATTTCCCTGACTGTAAACCCTTGTTCCTGCAAAAGTTTCAAATTTTCCGGTTTTTCTTCGCAGACCGCATAATACAGCCGTCTAAAATAATCCATGCCGTCCTGTATATCACTAAATGCTACTGATGCTTTAATCAGATTTTTTAAATCGCCGGGATAACGCATTTTATCCGATAACTTCATTATTTTTCTAAATAGTCTTATGTCCCGGTTTCCTAATTTCAGCTTATCTAAATATCTGTTAAGCATTTTTTCGGCTATGTCCATCAGGTCGTCTTCTGAATATCTGTTAAAATCAATAACGCTGTCAAACCTTCTTATAAGAGCCTTATCGAAATGTTCAAATAGGTTCGTCGTCGCTACAAGCACCACATTTTCATTCATGCGCTCAAATGCTTTTAATAACGCCGACGTCGCGCGCCCCATTTCCCTATGGTCATTTGAATTTGTACGGTCAAGCGCCAGTGCATCTATTTCATCAAAAAGCACAACTACCTTATCAGGCTGTACAAACCCGTTAATTTCCTTAAACAATTCAGACAAATTTTTCTGCGTCTGCCCTAATTTACTGTCAACCACGGAAGAAAAATCTATCATATATATTTCTCTATTTAAAATCCGTGCTAATTGTTTTACTGCTTCTGTCTTTCCCGTACCCGGCGCACCTTGAAAAAGAAATTTGTTAATGCCTATATGTCTCTCAACAGCATTGACAACTCCCAGAAGGTCTTGTGTAATTTCGTCCGGAAGTAACAGCATATCCTCTTTTGCTTCAATTTTTTCAAAAAAAGCAGATTCATTCTCTGACATCTGCGGAACAAAAGTGTTGACATTTGACATTAATGACATAATGTATTCTGCAAGCTGATAATCTCCCGCTTGGTCGAAATCTTTCGCTATCTCATAAGCTTCGCTCCGAAAAGCGGCGTCATTCTTCTCAGCATAATATTTTACCAGATTAATTACATTCTTCTTCTTCATAACGCATTATCTCCCTATAAATCTCATACCAGGTAATTATTATTCTATTCTTGAATCTGGCATTACCTATTGATTTATATACAATTGTAGTTTGTTGGGACAAATATGTCAATAGTAGGACAATTATTTCAAAGCAAAAAAGAAGAGGTCTGTCAATACCTGACAACCTCTCCATTCTTCACTTCCGCCGTTGACGAAACGACTATGCAGCTGCTATCGTCCAGCGCCCCTTCCAACGCCGCCCAGTTTTCATTCTCGTCCAGCACTTTTACGGATATCTGCTCCACATAATACTCCATGCCAAGAATCCCTTCCCGCTCCTTCACCACATACACATAATTTCTGGCGTCTGATGTTTGGTGGACTGCGGCAGGCGTTATACAACAGGGATATTTCTCACCGGGTTCGGAATGCCTCATTGTGCCTGATAGTCCGGGCGTACCCACTCCGTCGGGAAGATTCGCATAGAGTTCATAGCTGCCCGGCACACTATCACTCTCAACCAGATAATCTATCTTAAAGTCCTCGCTCTTACTGCTACCGTCCAGTTTCAGGGATATCATGTCATTCAGCCCGATATATTTTTTCTGCTCCTTATCAATGACGGCTTTAAACTGGCAGGGTACGGTATCATCGGCAAAAAGCATTACCGCCGTATCAGGCGTCCTGCTGCCTATGCTTATATAAATATCCGTGATTAACCCTTCCCTTTCGGCGCTAATCTGCCCTTCCGCATCTTTGATTGCCTGATACTCGCCAAGTTCCGCCTGAATTACAGACAGCTCTTCCTGTAAACCGGCAAGCGTCGCCTGCAAGTCCGACATTTCAAGCTGACATGCCTCAAGCGTCGTATCCACCTGATCAGGGAAGTTTATATCATCTATCCGCCGCTGCGCCTCCTTCATATTATTAGCCCTATTCCATTTGGCGTCCCCTTCCGCATATGCCGCCGCCTGCAGGGCGTCTTCAAGCTCTTCCTCGCTGCGCCCGTCTTCCTCACTGTAGTTTTCCAACGCATCTTCCGCCTCGCTTACCTCATTCGACGCTCTCCCGACCAATGTATCTTCATGCCTTGCCAAAGCGTCATAATCTTCTTTTGCCCGCTGCGCCTCTATTATCTTCTCCACAGCCGCAATCTCCCTATTGAGAGCAAGCGTATCAATCTGCAGCTGTTTCTCGGAAATCTGCGTCTGCTGCCCGGATATCTTCAGCTGCTGCGCGGCAATCTCCTGCCGCTTGCCTTCCATAATCTCTTCCAAGTCTTCCATATCTATTGTAAAAAGCACATCGCCTTCTTCCACCCTATCGCCGACAGTCACGTCAATTCTGTCTATGCGCAGCCCGCTCATGGCATTGATAGGGTTCTTATTTCCCGCAATGACTATCCCTTCCGCCTCCACGATATGCTCCACATATTTCTGCTCGATGCCCTCCGTCGTAACTACAGGCAGCCGTGACACATATATGCTTTTGGAAATAACCGTACACAGCCACATAAACGCAAGAAATATCAAAAAGCCCACTACCATTTTTTTCTTCCTATTTTCCACGCTATTTTCCTCCTGCTTTTCACTCTTCATATTTCCTTAACTACAATTTTTCTGTACCCAGAGCTTAGATGAAATAAACAAAATAAGGGGCGACTTACCGCTTTTCAGGCATGGAGCTCCGTTTTTGTTTATTTCATCTAAGCTCGTGACACTAAATAATTTCATTCCTTCAACCCCGAAAAAATAATCCCCTGTTCCAGATAGTCCTGCCCCCAGACGAACACAAACACAGCCGGGATAAGCGTAATAAGCGATGCCACGAAAGCATAGCCCGCCCGCGCCCATGTAATCTCCGGCAGATATAAGGACAAAGGCCACAACGCTTTATCCTCTATGAACGCCATCGGCTGCTCCATCATATTCCAATATTCCAGAAAACCCAGCGTCACCGCTGACAGCAGCCCGCTTTTTCCCAGCGGCATCCCTAATTTTATAAAAATCCCTATTTCTCCGGCTCCGTCTATCCTTGCCGCCTCGAACAACTGCGGCGGAATACAGCGAAACCCGCCATATGTAAGGAATATGGGAAAAGTTGAAAATACCGCGGGCAGGATAACCGCCTGCTGCGTATTTAAAAGCCCCAGACTTTCAAGGGCAAGATAACTTGAAAGCATCGTGACCTGAAAAGGCAGGAGCATAAGCACGACATATAACGCAAACAACAGCCTTGAACCCTTTACTTTATATACGGCAAACGCCCACGCCGCAGGCACGCCGATTATAAGCTGCCCTATCAGGATACAGCCCGTTATTTTAATAGAGTTCCAGAAAAGCACGAAAAACTGCGGCGTCATAAATAAAAGACTGGCATAATTCTCAAAGGTTGGATAATCCGGCACGATTTTCCAGCCGATATACTCCTCTCCGCCCGCAAAAACAGGCGTCAGATACAGCCTTAACTCTCCATCGCCCATCACGGAGCCTGTTATCAGCAGGATAATAGGGAGAAAAGTGAAAAGCGCGGGGATAAGAAGAGTTATTGTGGTTATTTCGGTTTTTATCATGTTTTTAATATTCTTAATATTCTTCACTTCCACACTTCTCCTTTCTTTCTATCCTGTACATTAAGCATTTGCTAAACAACACTCTTTAATAGGCTACGTTGTACAATATATACAAAACAACGTAGGGCACGCTCCCGCTGCATTGCCGCCAGTAGCGGTACATAAGGTGCTAAAATACAGCACCTAAGTACCGACGGCGGCAGAGCGCCCTGCTTATGTTTTGTATATATTGTACAACTCACACTTTGAAATAGTAATTTTTCACAATTATTTATTCTGCACATATATTTATAAAATCTATTTCCCTAATACTCCAACAAGTATCATTCTAAAACTTCCTAACTTATATCATTGATATCAATGTATTGATGAGTTGTTGGGCGACATGGACTCATATGCTTCCTCTTGAGGTCCTTGGAAAACGCCGGTACTTAGTGAAAAAGCCTGCCTTTCGGCTTTTGAACTTAGTACCGCTGCGATTTTCCACGGAGTGAGAACGTGCCTCAAGTGGAAGCATATGAGTCCATGTCGCATTCCACCACATACCCCGTTTTCTACCTGAACACCTAACTTCTACTATGTCTCTCTATCCCACATCCGCTGCAACACCATAATCACCACAAACAAAAACCCGCCCACGCAGACCGCTGCAGCCGCCATCTTATCAAAGTCCAGCCCAACGAACCAGTTATTAAACAAATGCTGCAGCAAATATATATCCTGCTGCGGATAAGCCCCCGCGACCAGATAGGCTTCTCTATATATCTTGAACGAATTTAAAAACGAAAGAATCACTATGGTATACAAACTGCCAAGCAGGTTGGGGAGCATAATCCTAAAAAAGCATTGTACCCCCGACGCACCATCTACCTTTGCCGCCTCTATCATTTCATTAGGAATACCCATAATTCCGGCAAGCCACAGGACTACCGTGTAGCCCGTGTTTTTCCACAGGTAGCTGAACACCAGTACCCATAAGGCTGCGCCGCTCCCCAGATAATCCGTATTCACTTCGCCCCACAGTCCGCTCCACTCTCCTAACCGCGTCAGCGCAAGATTCAGAAACCCTTGCCTGTAGAAAAACATCTTCCACACGAGTACAATCGTCGCCGTCGGCATGGCGAGCGGAAACAGATACAGGGATTTAATAACGCCCTTATTCTTTAATTTACTAAGCGGCAGTGCAATCATAAGCCCGACTATGACTAACAGCGGAATGCAGATTCCGGTAAAGCGGAAAGTGTTTTTTACCGCAAGCCTGAACGCATGATTAGCAAAAATCGTGCGGTAATTCTGCACTCCGGTAAACCGGTTAGTAACTGCCGTAGTAAATGAACGTTTTATCACGTCTAAAAACGGAACCAGCACGAAAACCGCTACTCCAAGCAGGCTGGGCGTCATAAACAGGAAGAATATTCTATTCCGCCATATAGATTGAAATTTTCTTCTCAATCTCATTCACCGCTTCCTCAAGGCTCATATGCCCTCCTAAATATGACGCGCCCGTCTGGTAAACCGCATCCTCCAGCGTAACATCTTCTATATACGGAGTGCGCAGTTCTTCCATACATTTCTTAAGCGCTGCTATATCGTCTTCGTCAGACTGATACACTACAAATGTCATCTCAATTCCGTCAGGATCACCACCGCCTATATATCCATAAGCCCCATCTTCGCCCAGCCAGCTTTCATCAACTGCAAAGCTCTCCATAAACGCCGACTTATTTACCGCAATGCCGTAATAGAGCTTGGACTGGTTCTCTTTGCCCAGACACAGCCGCACAAACTCTTCCGCCGCTACGGAATTTCCTGATGCCGCGCTTATGCCAAGCAGAGTTTTGGCACAGAAAACATTACTGCTCTGTCCGTTCATCATCTTCCACTTGCTCTCTTCAAATCCTTTCACTTTATTTATAGAATGAAGATCATCATATCCGCTGAATACAATGTCTGCCATTGCCCCCGATACCAGTTCCCGCATTCCACATGTATAGCTCAGCCCATCTATACTTGTTCTAAAATACCGTGATTCTTCCCGCGTTTCGTCAAAGTTTTTCTCCCAATATGCATTAGTATCCGCATACTGCTTAACTTTCTCCGTAGACGCGCCTTCCATCTGCGCATCATATATTCTCTTGCTCTGCGCCAGAAATTCCTCTATTGCCTCTCTATCAAGTTCGCCGCCCACAGTCCATGCCGGAACGCACACCATTGCAAAATAGCGCAATATTCCTTTTTCCGAATAAATACCAAACAAATCCTTGCCCGGCTTATCTTCTCTGATTTTTTCCGCCATATCTGCTATACCGGTCAGGTCATTTGCTCCTGATATATATTTTTCATCTCCCGCTATAACCGGAATCTGAATTTCACAGGGCATTGCATACGTCTTATCGCCCTTTTTCATCGCCTGTACGATATTCTCAAATACTTCGTCTTCGCCGCTTAAGCTGCTTAAAATTCCGCTTAAATCGGTCAACAAGCCTTTTTCAATATATGAGTCCATCGGCAAGCCGTCTAAAATCAGGATATCCGGACCATTTCCCGACATAATCTCTGTATTAAGGCTCTTTATCGCGTCCTCTCTGGTCGCCGCGCCGCCTGTCTCCATGCCGACTTCATACTCGATGGAAATATCCGTATGTATGGTCTGATATAATGCTATCGCCTGACGCACGGTATCATTTTCTTTCAGGCTGTATATCTTAAGCCTGTCGCTCGGCACAGTCGCCACATTAGCATCGTAAGTATAACGCACAAGCCTGCCGCCGCTGAATATAGTAAGAAATTCATTATTTTCCAGCATAACCATACCATATATGCCATATGCGGGATTGCCAAATGTGCTAAGGCTGCCCTCGATAAGCTGTTCAACCGTGCTGCCGCCTATCGCATGACGGTGCAGGCCTTTTTTGCCTGCTATATACATAACTCCGTCTTCGCCGTTAAAATAATGCACCGCATAAGTTTCTTCACCGCTGAAAGCATTGCCGCTTGGATAATACTCGTTAATGAAATCTTCCAAACATTCATCTTTGACATATTCCTTCTTCTCTATATCATAGAGCAGCGGAGCGCTGTATCTTGCCCCATCTATCAGCATAAGACTGCCATAGAAACGGATATACTCCGGACCGCTCTCCTGCAGCGTCACAAAAAGCTCGCAGCTTCCATCGGATTTTACCTCATATACATTACTGTTACCCAGAACACCGGCAAAAACCCTTCCGTCGTCCGATACTCCTACACCGCGGAAATAGCTATCTCCCTCCGCTGGAAGAGCTGCAATGATTTCCGTTCCGTCCGGTTTAAAAATATACAAATCCATCTTAAAAATCCCTGACTCTTCCGAGTTTGATTCGCTGGCGCGTATAACCGCGGCAGTACCGTCCGCTCCGAAGGCGATTGCGCTAATATAGACTTTCTCCTCAAGCAGCTTGGTATGCCATGCAAAATTATCTTCCTGCCATGTCTCGCCGTTATCCTCCGAAATCAGAAATCTTGCGTCCGCGTCGGCAATAATAATTCTACCGTCATTCAATTTATACATTCTGTTAAATCCGACAAGACTATCCGACATATCCGTAACAGTCTCCACATACCGCCCCATAGCGATATTTCCGTCAGTTTGCTGCGGCGTCTGTGTGCCGTCCCCACTCCCGCTGTTTTCGGGAATTATTTCTTCCGGCGCACCTGTTGCATTTATTCCACTCGTATTATTACTATTACCTGTGCTATTATCTGCGCCTGTTTTGCCGCAGCCCGCCAGACATATGACTAACATCACCATTGCCAGCAGCGCCGCCGACATTCTTTTTGCTTTCATTTTCATTTTGATATACTTGCTCCTCTCATTTCTTTGATTTGAATAGCTAGAGTTTAGTCAAAAAACAGAAAATTTACTTCGTAAATTATCTGTAACAAAATAAGGAGCGACTTACCGCTTTTCAGGCATTGGAGCTCCGTTTTTGTTCATTTTAGCTGAACTCGTGAAAGCAAATTTCAACTTGCTTTATCATTGTTATAGCAGATTAATCTCTAAGAAATCTCTAATATAAAAACCGGAAGGAGTAATTTATATACTTCTTCCGGTTTAATAGCGTGTATTCTGCTGTGGCAGGACTTAATTATTTTGTTTTACTATACATCTAACAGAATTTATTCCATTTATGCCCTCTTAACACTATTATTTCTTGGCGGATTGACTCTTCTAAACTTCATGGCTCTTTCCGGCGTAGTTTCAGGGCAATCCTTGTCAAAAACAATCGGCTTTTCTCTGGCAATTTTTAATTCTTCCATTTCTTCTTCTGAAAAAGCTAATTTTTTGAAAATATTTATCCAATAAGACACTTTTTCCCCTCAAATGCGAACCCGTACTTCCTGATGCGCTCCGGGGCAATCCCTTCCGCAGTCAGTTTTGCATCATACCGTTTCTCCTCAATCTGTGCAAGGGCATTTGCAACAGTCTGTTCAAGGTCTTTTTCTTTCAAAGGCTTATGCACTTTGAACTCAATTATATATGCGCAGTCCTTCTCTCTGTTTTTCGGTGTCAGCATGATGTCATAACGTCCAAATCCGCTTTCCCTGTTTGATGTAATCTCAAATCTTCCGGCAAGTTCGACCATCAGCCCCAGTACAAAACCGTGATAAAAACGTTCAGGTGCATCTTCTTCGGATACATTTTTAGCAATATCAAAATTTGAAAAACTGTGCAATGCAATCTTGTTCATGAATTCGTTCATTCCATCTAAATCATTTATCAGAAATGCCTTGATAAATTCACTGTAGTACACTTCTGCATCATTTTTAAACCATCCCTTTACCATTTTACGGAACATCCGTCTTACTTCCATGTTTGTGACCGTCAGCGTGTACCATGTATCGCCTTCCCCACCAATTCCATCCTCGTCCGAATCCTGTGTTTTTACATCCAACACTTTTAAGTATCCTGTCGCAAGCAAAAGACTCCACACTGCATCCGCATTGCCATTCAACTGGTCAAACACAACTTTTTCATCAATTTCAGCCTCAAAGCTTTTACCCTGCAAAAGGTCTTCCATTGTCTGCTTGATGTTCGGGCTTCCCTGTTTTATAAGCTGGTTTACAAGAGCATTTCCGCTTGTGTTTGACCAGTAGGTATCGTATTTTCCTTTTTCATTAATAAATGATACGATTGACCACGGATTATAAATGTCTGTACAGGCGCCAAATGTAAATCCATCGTACCACCTCTTTACTTTTGCTGTATGCTCCCCCAATCCGGCATCATCAAGCGCCGTAAAGACTTCTTTTTCCGTAAATCCAAAAGATGTCATATACCTGTCAGATGTGGTTGTTATGACTTTGAGGTTATTCATGCCTGTAAAAATACTTTCTTTTGCGATTCTTGTAATTCCCGTAATCAGCCCGCGTTCAAGGTATTCGTTTGTCTTAAACGTGGAATTGAACAGACCGCTAAAAAAGTGTACCGCCTTTTCCCAGTATCCAAAAATCCATGCGTCATGCATCGGTGTGTCATATTCATCCAGGATAATGAGCACATTCTTATTATAATATCGCTGCATGAATCCAGTCATTAAGTGTATGGCATCCATAGCCAGTTCACTGCTCATTCCAGGTTTTATATTCTGATAGTGTTCCCTTTCTTTTTCATTCAACAGATTTCCTTCCAGTAAATATTCATTTTTATTATATAAATCAGTGATTACCTGGCCAATTCTGAATATCATCCCTTCATATGACGTTGCTTTGACATTTGCAAAACTCAAAAAGATTACCGGAAACGTTCCCTGCAATTCCCTATATTTATATTCCCCGTCAGGAGATGTTTTCTCCCATATGGACAATCCTTCAAACAAATCAGCCCTGCCCGCATACTTATTGGAGAAAAAACACTCCGCCATACTCATGTTCAGCGTCTTCCCAAACCTGCGCGGACGCGTGATCAGTGTGACTTTATCCGCATATTCCCACCATTCCCTGATAAAATCCGTCTTGTCGATATAAAATATATGTTTTGTCCTTACTTCCTCAAAATCCTGATATCCGAGCCCTGCCTTATTCTCGTTCATATGATACCTCACCCCTGTCTGCAATTGTTCCCATCTCATTATCATTATACACAATACTGGCTTTTTTCACAATATCGGCTTAAACGCTTACCACGGAAAACGCATGACAACATTCCATATCGCGGCAATTACCAAGGCATTAGGGTACAAGGGCATACCAGTATGAAGAATTATAAAAATTTTTTAGAGAATAATTAGAGATTCCTATGTTATGATAAAATATAATAGCATCAGCCAAACACAGACTCACGCCTTGCGAAAAGATACTCGAGCTTACAGATTGAGTAAGAACGGAGGCTCATTATGCGGATTTTACTTGCCGAAGACGACAAACAACTAAACAGCGCCCTTGCATACCGTCTGGAATCGGAAGGTTTCAGCGTGGACGCCTGCCTTGATGGTGAAGAGGCGCTCTACTATGGCGAACAGAATATTTATGATATTATATTATTAGACAGAATGTTGCCCCATATGGAAGGAACTGATGTTTTATCAGCTTTGAGAAAGGCGGGCATTACCACGCCCGTCATTCTGATTACGGCGTTAGGCTCTTTATCCGATAAAGTAAGCGGACTGGACTTAGGCGCGGACGATTATCTTGTCAAGCCCTTCGAGTTTGAAGAACTTCTTGCCAGAATCCGCTGCGTCGCCAGAAGACCGCATACCATAACCGAAAATGACTCGCTGACGGTCGAGGATATTACATGGCAGCCAGCCGAGTGCATACTGACAGGTCCTTCCGGCTGCTGCACCCTGTCCAAGAGGGAATCCGCCCTTCTTGAAACATTTCTGCGCGCCAGAGGGCAGACGCTCCCAAGAAACACTTTACTGCTTAAAGTCTGGGGACCGGACAGCGATGTTGAAGACGGCAATCTGGACAACTACATCCATTTCCTGCGCAGACGCTTACAGATAACGGGCAGCCGCCTTAAAATCCTGACTATACGCGGTATCGGATATAGCCTACAATAATGGCAGATAATCGCAAAACTCTATTTCCATACCCAGAGTTTAACCAGAATAAACAAAATAAGGAGCGACTTACCGCTTTTCAGGCATTGGAGCTCCGTTTTTGTTTATTTTGGTTAAACTCGTGACAGCAATAATAATTTTATGAAAGGAAACCCCATTATGTTTAAAAAAGTCCATCTGCGCCTGACTCTATTATGCGCGGGAAGCACAGCCGCTATCATGATTGTTATGTCGCTCGCCTACTTATATATATCGGAGCAGAACCTTAATAAAAATCAGGTTCAGTCATTTGAAAACGATATTAATACAATTGCCACTAATCTTGAGCATCAAAACGTAATCACTATGGAATGGCTCTCCAAAATGGAGGCGCAGAACAATTATATATTCTTTATTATTGATAACGGCATCCCTTTTCTCTACAACAGTTTAAGCGACTTAGGTGAAAGCGTTTCCAAAAGCCTGCTCCTTGATGAATTTCTTGATATCAGGCAGACAACCGCCGCCGATTACGGCGTTTATTACTCAAGCAACGGCTCTAAAGTGCAAATCGACTATAACTATACCTTCACCTCGCCTTCCACGGGTACAGACTATCTTGCGGGAGTAATCAGGCTCGGTGATAAATCCACGCTAGAGATAATTGTGCTTTCTTCTGAATATGCGTTGAAAAGCCAGCTCCGGGGACAGCGTTTCCGTTTCCTTATTATTGACATTGCCGCAATATTGCTGCTTACCGCTTTTGCATGGTTTTTTACAGGCAGGCTTTTAAAGCCCATCTTGGAAAACCAACAAAATCAAATCCAATTTATCGCCTCGGCGTCACACGAGCTGCGCACGCCGCTTGCCGTTATCCTGTCAACCGCCGAGTGCTGCCGCAATGCTTCGCAAGAAGAACTGGACGGTTTTCTTAACACGATAAATAAAGAAACCCTCCATATGTCCGCCCTGCTCGACGATATGCTCACCCTTTTTGGCTCTGACGGTCAGCATTTTCCTGTCAAAATGCAGCCTGTAGAAATGGATACGCTGGTTATTAATTCCTACGAATCATTTCTGCCGCTGGCAAAGCAAAAATCCATCGACCTTGCTGTAAGTCTGCCGGAAGAACCTCTGCCGACATACCCTGCCGACTCACAGCGAATCAGCCAAGTTATCGCCATCCTTATACAAAACGCCATCAGCTATACTCAGGAAGGGGGAAAAATAGCGCTATCCCTTTCCTATAATAAATCACACTTCTATATCTCCGTCACCGATAACGGCATCGGGATTCCCGATGAAGATAAGAAGAAGATTTTCGACCGTTTCTATCGCGCAGAAAAATCCCGCAATTCTAAAGAGCATTTCGGTCTGGGACTCTCCATCGCCTATGAAATCATACAGGCGCATGGCGGCAGCATCACAGTATCAGACGCCGCCGATGGCGGCAGCGTTTTCACGGTTATACTCTAAGCTGATTATACTCTAATTTATCACAATCTCTCAGCCATCTTACATTAATTCGCTTATTGTCACCAAAAATCAGATATGCTATAATTTATATAATAATTGCAAAATTCATTCTTCATAGCGTGAGTTGTACAATATATACAAAACATAAGTAGGGTGCTCTGCCACCGTCGGTACTTAGCGAGGTTCTTTCGAGCTTAGTACCGCTACTGGTGGCAATGCAGCGTAAGCGTGCCCTACGTTGTTTTGTATATATTGTACAACGTAAAATATTAAACACAAAAAGGAGAAACTATGGAACCGCAAAAGATTAAAAAAACAAGCGTACCCTACTTACTTGCATGTATTTGTATCCCGATACTCGCGATTGTATTTATGACATTTATCGGCATATTCTTCCTAACATCAGAAATAGCCTCTGCCATAATGATGCTTTCTGTTCTTGCATCAATCTTATGGTGGGTACTCGGAATCAAGAAAGTATATGATAAGAAAAAAGATGAAAAGTTCAAAGAACTTGATGCGACAGGCTTTAACCGCAACCATACTTTTAATAGCGACAACTGCGCAGTCGCCATCGATATAGCAAACGGCAAAATCGCCATAGTTTTTAAATGGAATCCCTCACAACTTTATGTACTTCCCGCCAACAGAATCACGAAAATCTGGGTTGACGACGGCAATCACATTGGCGGTACAAGCCGCGTAAGTTTTCTTTTTATCGTAGACGGAATAAAAATCAGGGTAAATACATTTATCTCCAACAAAGTTTGGAGCATGAAGAGCAACAACGTCCTGGAAGCCATCTCCAAAGCTGACATGATGGCGGCGGCTCTTAACAATGCGGCTATGGCTGCACAAAACCCCCGGTAAACCGGCAAATTAAGAAGGGCAGGCGTAGCATGGGAGTATTTAGTGCGATTACAAAGCATTTTAAAATTAACTGGTGTAGAAATTGCAAAGCCGAAATGGCTGCGATGTACAAGCGGCTTTATTGGATGCCCATGACAGTAGGACATTATGCAGAACATAAAGACGCCGATTATTATCTGAAAAATCTCAAACCGCTTATGAATATAGCGCAAATCCCGCCGGGCTATTATGCCTGCGATGCAAGCATGTACCGCTGCCCCGGCTGCGGAAGACGCATTACAGTAATGACTCCTTTTCTCCAAGTTAGGAACGAAGAGAAAACGGAGTCGCATATCATCTTTGAAAATGGGGAATTAGACGCCCTCTTTTAGTACGCCCTTCCCCAATATACCATTTTCTTTGCCGGTCTGCCGCAGCATACGCACACGTCCGCTAACTGCTCCTGCTCAAACGGCATACACCTGCTGGTAACGGCAAGTTCTTCTTTAATCTTATCTTCACATTCCTTACTTTCACACCACATCGCTTTAACAAAGCCGGACTTTTCTTCAAAGGTCTTGCGAAATTCCGCCATGTCTTTTGCCACGTAGGTATGATTATCCCTATGCGCTCTGGCGCGCTCAAGCATCTCCGTCTGCATCTTATCAAGGATTTCACCGGCTCTTGTTTCCAGTTCGCTAAGGGGAACTTCTAATTTCTCGCCGGTATCGCGGCGGCATATCACGCATTTATCCGCCTCAATGTCCTTCGGTCCGATTTCTATACGAATCGGGATTCCCCTCATCTCCTGCTCAGAGAATTTCCAGCCCGGACTCTTATCTGCATCGTCCACTTTTACACGGAAATTACTCAGCCTGTCTTTTAACTCGAACGCCTTATCCAGCACGCCTTCTTTCTTCTGCTGAATCGGAATAATCATAATCTGCGTAGGCGCAACCTTCGGCGGAAGAACCAGTCCCGAATTATCGCCATGCACCATGATAACGGCGCCTATCAGCCTTGTCGTCATGCCCCATGAAGTCTGATGCACATATTTCAATTTATTATCTTTATCGGTAAACTGCACTCCAAACGCCTTAGCAAAACCGTCTCCAAAGTTATGGCTGGTTCCTGCCTGCAGCGCCTTTCCATCGTGCATAAGCGCCTCTATTGCATATGTGGCAATCGCGCCTGCGAATTTCTCTTTATCGGTCTTGCGTCCTTTTATAACGGGAATAGCAAGAACATTCTCGCAAAAGTAAGCATACACGTTCAACATCTGAATTGTTCTTTCTTCCGCCTCTTCCACGGTCGCATGCGCCGTATGCCCTTCCTGCCATAAAAACTCACGGCTCCTTAAAAACGGTCTGGTTTCCTTCTCCCAGCGCACCACAGAACACCACTGATTGCATAACTGCGGCAGATCACGGTAAGACTGCACGGTATTCTTATAGTAATCGCAGAAAAGCGTTTCCGAAGTAGGCCTTACGCACAATCTCTCCTGTAAAGGCTGCTGTCCGCCATGCGTCACCCATGCCACCTCTGGCGCAAAGCCTTCTACATGGTCTTTCTCTTTATTCAAAAGACTCTCCGGTATAAACATCGGTAAATATACGTTCTGAACGCCTGTCGCCTTGAACATTGCGTCAAGCTGCTGTTGTATAAGCTCCCATATCGCATATCCCGCCGGCCTGAACACCATGCAGCCCTTTACGCTTGTATAGTCGATTAATTCCGCCTTTTTTACCACATCGGTATACCATTGCGCGAAATCATCTTCCATAGATGTTATTTCTTCCACTAATTTTTTGTCTGCCATCTTCCCGTCCTCAATATCTAATCTTTATAATCTCTTAAGCAGTTCTTCCCTCTGCGCCTCGTATCCCGGCTTGCCGAGCAGCGCGAACATATTCTTCTTGTAGCTTTCCACGCCCGGCTGGTTGAACGGATTCACCCCCAGCAGATATCCGCTGACGCCGCAGGCAAACTCAAAGAAATAGAACAATTCGCCTAAATAAAATTCATTTACTTCCGGAACATTAACCACGAAGTTAGGAACCTGTCCGTCGGTATGTGCCAGAATAGTTCCGTTCATCGCGCTCTTATTTACGAAATCCACGCTTTTCCCCGCAAGGTAATTAAGTCCGTCCAAATCCACGGGCTCTTTTCCGATTAAAATCTCTTCCCTGCTGGTCTCAATATTCAATACCGTTTCAAACATAGTCCTTGAACCGTCCTGAATGAACTGCCCCATTGAATGTAAATCAGTCGTCAAGTCCACGCTTGCCGGGAAGATGCCTTTCTGGTCTTTTCCTTCGGACTCGCCGTACAGCTGTTTCCACCACTCTGAAACATAGTGTGCGCTGGGTTCATAATTGGCAAGAATCTCGATTACTTTGCCTTTTCTTAACATGATGTTGCGAAGCGCCGCATACTTTAAAGCGTCGTTTTCTTCAAACCCGGCTTCAAGCGCAATTTTTCTTCCTTCCGCCGCGCCTTCCATCAATTTATCAATATCCGCTCCCGAAACCGCTATCGGCAGCAGTCCGACTGCCGTAAGCACGGAAAATCTGCCGCCTACATCATCCGGCACTACAAATGACTCATAACCCTCTTCTGTGGCAAGGTTTTTAAGCGAGCCTTTCGCCTTGTCGGTTGTGGCATAAATTCTCTTTGCCGCACCTTCTTTGCCGTATTTCTTCTCCGCCATCTCTTTAAATACGCGGAATGCAATCGCAGGCTCTGTCGTCGTGCCTGACTTGGATATCATATTTATGGAGAAATCCCTGTCGCCGATTACGTCAATCAGGTGCTTAATATATGTGGAACTGATTGAATTGCCGACGAAATATATCTCCGGCGTCTTACGAATTGACTTATCCACTACGTTATAGAAACTGTGTCTTAAGAACTCTATAGCCGCCCTTGCACCCAGATATGAACCGCCGATGCCGATTACCAGCAGCACTTCCGAATCGCTCTGGATTTTAGCCGCCGCTTTCTTAATCCTTGCAAATTCTTCCTTATCATAATCAACCGGAAGGTCAATCCAGCCAAGGAAGTCGTTCCCCGCGCCTGTTTTACCTACAAGCACTTCCTTTGCATCCAAGGCAAGTTTCTTCATTGATTCCACTTCATTATCTTTTACAAATGAAGCCGCTTTAGAATAATCAAATGTAATTTTTCCCATCACTTATCTCTCCTTTTTGGTTCTTTATAACTGTAGTAAACGACATTTGTCATGTCGTTTACTATTACTCTAAGTGTAGCATTGCCTGTAATGTTTTTCAAGGATTAAAATTACCGGCTTTTATCGCGCGCAGCCAGTTTAAATTCCTCACCTCTACAGCCCCGTCGGGAAAGTCGATTTCTTTCCACGGAGACCTTGTACACTGTGCTTTTACGCTGCACTCTTTACAGGCACGCTTGTTTGCGTACCTTATATCTCCGTTTTTCCTCGCGCATTTCTTCCTGAGTATCTCTCCAGTAGGGCAGTAAACACGGTCTTTTTCCACATCCCTTACAAAATAGCCTTCTGCCGCCTTTTCCCGCAGCTGCTCTTCCGTCCGGCGATTATCGTCTTTTGCCATATAATGTCCTCACTTTATATTTATTTCCTGTAACTGTTCAACGCCTTCACAATTATTGTTTTTTATCATTGCCGCCTGCTGCCACTTCCTCGATAACAGAAATAATAGTGCCGATTGCATCCCTTTGCGAACTTTTACGCATAGCGTCAATATAAGTCATTCTGGTGAAATACAGTTCCTGAACCTTCTCCACCAAAAGCTTAACCGTCAAATCGTCTTCATCCACCACGATACTGAACCCTTGGGACTCAAACGACTTCGCGTTTAAAATCTGGTCTCCCCTGCTGCTTGCCGATGGCAATGGAATAAGAAGGTTCGGCTTTTTAAGCGCGAGCAGTTCATTAATTGCATTTGCCCCCGCTCTGGAAATGACGATATCCGCCATCGCGAATATGTCCTTTAGCTCCGATTTAATATATTCAAACTGCTTATAGCCTTTGGTTGTCAAAAGAAGGTTATCCATCTTTTCTTTACCGCACAAGTGTACAATCTGGAAATCTTCAAGCAGCTCCGGCAGCGCATCTCTGACTGCCTGATTGATTGCCGCCGAGCCTTGGCTTCCGCCGATAACCATTATGACAGGCTTGGATTCGTCGAAACCGCACAACTCATATGCCGCCTCTTTTTTCCCTTTTATAAGTTCTTCGCGAATCGGCGAACCGGTAAGGATTGCTTTATCTGCGGGAAGATTTTTCAGTGTCTCTGGGAAATTGCAGCACACCTTTTTAGCTACCGGAATACAAAGCTTATTTGCAAGTCCCGGCGTCATATCTGACTCATGCACGATACAAGGAATTTTCAAAGACACCGCCGCACGTACCACGGGTACGCTGACAAAGCCCCCTTTGGAAAAAACGACGTCCGGCTTAATCGCTTTTAAGTATTTCTTTGCCTCGCTCATTCCCTTTAATACGCGGAACGGATCGGAAAAATTCTTAGGATCAAAGTATCTGCGGAATTTACCCGTCGCTATCCCGTAGTACGGAATGTCAAAATCTTCAATCAGTTTCTTCTCTATGCCGTCGTATGAACCCATATAAAAAATTTCATAGCCCAGCTCCTTTAGCTTTGGCATAATCGCAATATTTGGTGTAACATGTCCGGCAGTACCGCCGCCGGTCAATACGATTTTTTTACCCATACGAAAAAAGCCTCCTATAAATATTAATTCGCATTTTCCGCCATTGCTTCAAGAGCGCATGCCAGTTGGTCGGGACATGATGTATTCTTAAACCCGCATTTTATTCCTTTCAGCCTTTGGATGGCGTCTTCCGTCCTCATGCCTACAACCAGTCTGGAAATACCCTGCGTATTGCCATTGCAGCCTCCTGTAAACTCAACGGATTTGATAACTCCATTTTCTACTTCGATATCAATCGCCTTAGAACATACTCCTTGTGGATTATACTTCATGATGATAGCCCTCCCCATAAATTAATTATTTCTACTATACCATAAAATAAATCTACTTTCCAGTCCTTAGCGACATAATCAGACAAATTCTGGAAGCCGATACGCCCTGTATTGTCGAAAGCCGTATAAATTCTTGGACGGGTTACAGGGGCGGAATTATTGAGATTGCAATTTATTCTGTTCTATAATATTTGCAGGACTTATGGATAAGCCATGGAGCAGCCGCTTAGCCACAATGAAAGGAGTATGGACAGCAATATGATTCAAATTATCTTTAAACAGCCGGAATTTATGATTCCTATAATAATCCTAATCTTATTAAGTATAATATGCCAAATCAGCATGGGTGTGCTCTGCCATAAACTTATCCGGGAAACGGAAAATATGTCTTCTACCAAAAATAAAACCCTGCAGCAGCTAAAGCTGAAATTCTCAAGCTGCTGCCAATTACACGACGGCATGTCCAATGTCCCGGTATTTGTGGACAAGTACATAAATAAGGCAAAAATATACGGCATTTCATTATCCACCCTGAAACATCTGTCGGGACAGCTTGTCCTGCTGTCTATTCTTATTGCCGGAATCGCCGCCTGCCGGGAAATTACTGCAGACGAATCCGTCATATATATTGTTCCTTATTATGTAGTAAGTTTTCTGGGATTATACTGCTATTTTGCGATTTCTTCCCTTGTAGACATCGCAGGAAAGACAAATGCGCTGCGCACTAATCTGATTGATTTTTTTGAGAACCATCTGTCAAGCCGCCTTGAACAGACTTCTCTTGATTTGAAACTTATTCAGAGCGATAATGCGGCTGCCTTACAGGGCGATGGCGCATCTATGACAGCGGTGCAGGCGGACATCTTAGTCAAGCCGCATGATAATCTAACGGCAGCGACATTCGATAATCCTGCTGAAAATCAAGCTGATAATAATGCTGACCAAAGCGTTTCTCCGACGAACGCGCCTATAACTACAATGCCCGTACTTTCCGGTTCAGAGGCTCAGGAGTTGGAAACGCTTCTGAAAGAATTTCTCGCTTGATTGCAATATATATTTTTTATATCTTGACACCTTCCAGCCAGTCGCACATAATATAACCAAAAGCAGTACACATTGTAAGATGTATGGCTGACATTCCTAGAATAATGCCATGCCGGAAAGGACATACATATGACAACACTTCAATATTTTGCGGCTGATTGCAGCCATGCTAAGCATGTAGGAAGGACTCTTTTTCATGATAGCATACTCTGGCTTGCGCTTTCGGGCAGCGGCATTGAATTTGATTTTCAGGGAAAGCATCTGGAACTGCTGATATTAGGCGACGACAATGCGTCCGCTGCAGATGCCCCTATTCAGGACAAAGCTCGTATCGGCGTTATAATCGACGGTGTGCGCGTTATTGACGATATGGTTACGGCAGCAGAAAAGAAATATACGCTGATTGATACGGCGTCACAGCATACATATCATGTACAAGTGATAAAGCTGTCCGAAGCTCCCATGTCAATTGTCGGAATAAAACAGCTTATAACAAATTCAAATGCAACGATTACACCGACTCCGCCTAAGGCACGCCTCATAGAGTTTATCGGCGACTCAATCACCTGCGGGTACGGAGTGGACGACAACAATTTGGAACATACTTTTTCTACCGAAACAGAAGATGTAACTAAAGCCTACGCCTATCTGACCGCGCAGGCGCTGCAATCAGATTACAGCATGGTATCATACAGCGGACACGGCATTATCTCCGGATATACTGAATCCGATGAAAAATTAGAAGACGAACTGGTTCCGCCATACTACCATATGATAGGTTTTTCAAGGGGAACTTATAAAAATACGCAGATTATGAGTGCTGATTGGGATTTTTCAGCTTTTAAACCGGACTTAGTTGTAATTAATCTGGGAACTAACGACGACAGTTATTGTCAGGATAAGGAAGACAGGCAGGAAGAGTTCGCAGCCTCTTATCTGGACTTTCTTAAAGAAATCCGCAAGAATAACCCCGATGCCGTTTTGCTTTGTACATACGGAATTATGAACCAGCGGTTATATCCTTATATAGAAAAGGCGGTTGCCGCATATAAAAATGAAACTAACGATGTAAATATTCATTCTCTGAAATTTGAGATGCAGCAGGAAAGCGACGGTTATGTAGTTGATTACCACCCGAATTTTGGCACTCACTGCAGGTCAGCGTGGAGACTGATTCAGGAAATAAAGGAGATTATGAATTGGTAAAAAACGAGCCGCCGCTTTCACAATTAAAATTGCAGGGCGGCAGCTTGTTTAATCTATATAAATTTAAATAATTTTTTGGCGAAGCTATTGGAACCGAGTACCCCCTGTAAACAACCCCACAGCTTCTTTTTGATATAAATAGTGTAGCAGGAAATTATGTCTAAATCATGTCAAAATAATAAAAGAAATCTAAACTTTCTAAATGATTTATAATAGTTACATTATTCCGTACCATCTCGCCTGTCGGCGTGCTTTCGCTGCAGCCTGTTATCGCCATAAGAAGGAATGCGCTTAAAAAAATTTTAACTATATTTTTTTTAACCATACTTACATCTCCGCTTCTTTATAATAATCCCCATTCTTACTCAACTTGCATGTAAAAAATTTATTTTTCATACTATTATCCAGTCATTATTATGGGAATATTATCATTGTATCCATTTTCCTTATTTGGTATACTATTCCATATTAATAAATCATTATTATATTGCATTAATAACTATTAGTTATCACTCATAGTTGCCTGGCGGCATGAATAGTGATAACCCTCTTCCACATTAAAATATATTACCGGGAGCGCATATGCTGTTTAACTCTTTTATATTTATTTTTATATTTCTGCCGCTTACGCTAATCGGCTGGTATGCACTAAACCACTATAGGCGTTATGAGACTGCGAAGTTCTTTTTAACCGCTATGTCTTTGTGGTTCTACGGATACTTTAATTTGTCTTACCTTGCAATCATTATAGTAAGCATCGCTGCCAATTATTTATTAAGTCTGCTTCTTACTCTGGATAAAAACGCGCTATGGGCGCGGATAAAGCGTCGTTTCTGTTTATTTGCAGGAATCATCTTTAATCTGGGGCTGCTTTTTTATTTCAAATATTATGACTTTTTTATAGAAAATATTAACGCCGTCTTTCATGCGGATTTTACGCTTAAAAATATCCTGCTGCCGCTTGGCATAAGCTTTTTCACCTTCCAACAGCTCTCTTATATCATAGACAGGTGTATGGATAGGGCAGGGCATTACCCGCTTATTACCTACGCGGCTTACGTCACCTTTTTCCCGCAGCTGATTGCCGGGCCTATCGTACTGCACACGGAAATGATTCCTCAGCTTGAGAATGTTGCTAACCGCAGATTTAATGCCCGCAGCTTTGCGCAGGGCATCATTCTTTTCGTCCTCGGACTTGGTAAAAAGGTTCTGATTGCGGACGTTCTTGCGCTTGTCGCCAACTACGGCTTTGAGCAAGTTTATTATCTTGACGCGGTTTCAGCGCTGCTTGTCATTCTGGCTTATGCTTTTGAACTTTACTTTGATTTCAGCGGATATTCCGATATGGCTATGGGGCTGGGAAGAATGTTCAATATTATCCTTCCGGCAAACTTCAACTCACCGTACAAGTCCTGTTCATTCAAGGAAGCATGGCAAAGATGGCACATAACCCTGACGAGGTTTTTTACCACATATGTGTATATTCCACTTGGCGGCAATAGAAAAGGCAGGCTGCGGACGATTATAAATATTCTTATAGTCTTTTTATTAAGCGGGCTATGGCATGGCGCGGCGTGGACGTTTGTTGTATGGGGCGTCCTGCATGGCGTTCTGGTTGCCTGGGACAATCTGGGAATCGTCGGCGTCAAAGGACGGGAAGAAAAGCGTCCCTCGAAATATCACATTCCGGCGTGGCTCGGCTGGCTTGTCACCTTTACCGTCTTTAATCTGTTATGGGTATTTTTCCGCAGCGAAAACCTTCCTGATGCAGTTCAGATGTTTAAAAACCTTGCCGGGTTTAAATATACCGGGAAAGTTTTCGACATCGCCGCAAAGATGGATATTGCCGAATTTTATATTGTAAAAAAGGCTTTGCAGGTTATCGCGCCAAATATGATAAATTATGCATTTGTACTGCTCCTTGTCTTTTATCTGCTGCTGTCGTTTTTCCTTATTTTCCGCAAAAATGCGCGGGAGATTGCAGAAGACGGAATTTTAAGTTCAGGTAAATGCTGGGGCATATGTATTATTTTTATATGGTGCATTATTTCACTATCGCAGGTCAGCACATTTTTGTATTTCAATTTTTAATTAAGCTTATAAAGATTAGGCATCTGCGTAACTGCCTATGTCTTGGAACGCCGGAAGGAGTTGTTTGTTATGGAGCAGAAGTTTATTAAATCTTTTTTTATAAGAAGTGCGGCATTACTTTTTGCCATAATCGCGGTTATTGTTATATTTGACCCTTTTTACCAATACCACAAACCGCTTCCGGGGCTTAAAAGCGTGCTTACGGACAAAGAATACCAATGCGTCGGAACTTTACGCAACTTCGACTATGACAGCCTTATAGTCGGTTCGTCCGTATGCGAAAACTATAACAACCGCTGGTTCAGCGACGGTTTTGACTGCACGGCGATAAAGGCTATCCGCTCATATGGCGCAACCGCGGATTTATGTTATCTGCTTGATATTGCTTATCAGAGCCATGACATAAAATATGTTTTTTATAATATTGATCCGCCTTCCCTCTGCGCCGATACGGAGACTACTTTTGAGCTTACCGGCTGCCCGATGTATCTGTATGATACGAATTACCTTAACGATGTGCCTTATGTCCTTAACAAAGACATATTAATGGAAAAAATACCCTACATGCTCTTTTTCTCCCTGCAAAAGGATTATGACGAAGGGACTTCCTACAACTGGGCGCAGGATAAAAGTTTCAATGCAGAACAGACTCTGGGTTTTTACGGACGACCTTCAACCGTCACCCCCATGTATGAGGAAACCCGTCACGCGGATAAGCTTGCCGAAAACATAGAATTATTGACCTCGCTTATAGAGGCGCACCCCGAAACTAATTTTAAATTTTTCTTCTCGCCCTATTCGATGCTCTGGTGGGACTACAACTGCCGCAGCGGGGAACGCGACGCCTATCTTTATAACGAAGAGCAGGCGGTTGCCGCCATTTTGCAGTACGAAAACACGGAGGTCTATTTTTATCAGGGCGAAGAAGAGATTATTGTAAATCTGGATAATTATATGGACCCTATCCATTTTTCAGCCGACATTAACCACTTGCTTTGTGATAAAATGATAGCGGGCGAAGGAAGGCTGACCTTGGATAATTATAAAGATGCGATTCAAAGCATGTATGAGCTGACGGAGAAAATAGAGGGAGAGTATATTTTGGAATATTTTCCCTGATTGCACAAAGTATACAATCTCATTTATAAATGGTTAGTTTTGTAATTAGCTAATCTAAAATATATTATACGAGGAGGAAGTATAGTGAAATTAATATCATGGAATGTAAACGGGCTCAGGGCTTGCGTGGGCAAGGGATTTATGGATTTCTTTAATGCAGAAAATGCTGACATCTTCTGTCTTCAGGAAACCAAATTGCAGGAAGGGCAGATTAATCTGGAACTTCCCGGCTATTATCAGTATTGGAATTATGCCGAGAAAAAGGGCTATTCAGGTACGGCGGTTTTTACTAAAAATGAGCCGCTCTCCGTTACATACGGAATAGGCGTAGAAGAACATGACCACGAAGGACGCGTAATCACGCTTGAATTTCCGGATTTCTATATGGTTACGGTATACACGCCCAACTCGCAGGACGGTCTTGCAAGGCTGTCTTACCGTATGAAATGGGAAGATGATTTTCTTCTTTATATAAAAGGGCTTGAAAAAAATAAGCCTGTCATTTTCTGCGGCGACTTAAACGTGGCGCATAAGGAAATCGACCTTAAAAACCCGAAAACCAACCGCAAAAATCCGGGCTTTACAGACGAAGAACGCGAAAAATTTACGGTTATTACAGAGTCGGGGCTTATTGATACATTCCGCTATTTTTACCCCGATTTGGAAAATGCCTATTCATGGTGGTCCTACCGTTTCCATGCAAGGGAAAAGGATACAGGCTGGCGCATCGACTACTTCGTAGCCTCCGAATGCCTCAAGGACAGGCTTAAAGACGCCGTTATCTACAAAGAAATAATGGGTTCCGACCACTGTCCGGTAGGGCTGCTGCTTAAATAAGCACCACAGTAAGCAGTAAAGCATCAACCTTAAAAAGCCGCATTCTCAAATTGTTAGAAACTCTTTGAAAAAGTTACACTCTTCATCATTACACAGCTTAGCTGCGTCCAACTTCATATTGCAATGGAATACATGTCCGAGTTTATTATTACAGTCTCCATAGAACCTGTAAACAAAAGGCACATTGCAGGACGCAAGCTTGGCTGCCATGAGCGGCGCCTGTTCTCTTAGGAAGTCCCCTACGGAAGTCATGAGAAAAACAGGCGGATATTTTTCCGTCACATGACGGATTACATTAATCAATTCAAGCTCTTTAGGGTTTCCTTGTTCTTCCAGAAAATCCGCCATTAAAAGTTTCGTCCGCTCGTCCGTGAAATCCCCTTCTAGCGTCATCTCATATTTGCCGCAGTTGAGCGCAATCGCCGCAGGCACAAATCCGTCAGGCGCTTTAAAAGGATACTCCGCCGCATATTCCTTATTCGTGCAGATATCTGTGTAAAGTCCGAGAATATGCGCTCCTGCAGAGTCGCCGACCGCGAATATATGCGACGTATCAAATCCATATTCCTTATCATGGTTCAAAACCCATGTAAACACCAGATTCGTATCCTCTAATGGCGCAGGAAATTTATATTCCGGCGCTAAACGATATGTGAAGTTTACTACCGCAAATCCCCTCTGCGCCAGACTCATACAATAATATTGGTAAAGCTCTTTATCGCCATACACCCATGCGCCGCCGTGTACGCTCACAATCACAGGCAGCCGCATCCCCTCTTTATCCTTCGGGCGGTATACGTCTAATAACTGCCACTTAGGGTTATCGCCATACATGATATCATCATACCGCACTATATCATCAGGCGTAACCAAGCCGGCATCTCTTATGTCGTCGGATTTTTTAAATTCTTTTCTGACACTATCGCTTACGTTGGACATTTGGAGTTCCTCGCTTTCTCATATATATCCGTTCAGCCCACGCCATTCGCAAAATCGCGCGTTCCGCGCTTCCCATTTCATAATGCTCTGGCTGAACTGTTATTTTGCCATTTTATTGATATAACTCGTCTTGTTCTTGGAATACATAATCTTCTGGCTATGATAAAGCCCATAATAGCCTGAAAACATATAGCTGAACGCTACCGCCAGCAAATAATACGGCATTCCCGCATAGCCGAATAATTCAAAACTTACAAGCAGCGACGAAAGCGGGCAGTTGGTTACGCCGCAGAATACAGCCGCCATTCCAACCGCGGTACACAGCATCGGTGAAAATCCAATCAGATTTCCGAACAGACAGCCAAACGCCGCTCCGATGCAGAAAGACGGAACAATCTCTCCGCCTTTATATCCTGCGCCCAAAGTCAGTGCCGTAAAAATCATTTTCATAATGAAAGTTGCCGGGGCGACATTTCCATTCATGCAGACCGCAACCACATCAATGCCCGAACCGTTATAACGCTGGTCGCCCACGATAAATGTCAACACGGCAATTATACAGCCGCCTGCAATAATCCTTACAAACGAGTTTTTGAAAAATTTCTTATACATATGCCCCGCCTGATGCAGCAGTACGCAGAACAGTATACTCACAAAGGCGCAGAGAATCGCCAGCACGGAAATCTTTACCGCCGAGCTGACTGTAAATGCAGGTGCAGCATCAACAGGGAAAAACTCAGCTTCCGCGCCGAAATATTCAGCAATGCCGTGCGCGATAAACGATGCTATCACGCAGGGTACAAGCGCGGAATAGTGCATAATGCCTACGCTCACTACTTCCATCGAGAATACCGCGGCAGCCATCGGCGTACCAAACAATGCCGAAAACGCGGCGCTCATGCCGCACATAGTCATAACGTGCCTGTCCTTATCATCAAAGTGAAACCAGATGCCCAGCTTATTGCCAATGCTCCCGCCAATCTGCAGCGCCGCCCCTTCTCTTCCGGCAGAACCGCCGAACAGATGCGTTATCAGAGTGGAGAAGAAAATCAGCGGAGTCATACGCAGCGGCAGATTATCCCCGGAGTGAATCGACGATAATACTAAATTAGTTCCGGTGCTGTCTTCATCGCGCAGGAGCTTGTATGCCCCTACAATCAAAACACCGCCTATCGGCAGCAGCCAGACAATCCACGGATTCTTCGCACGCGTCTGCGTTACAAACGCCATGCAGAAGGAGAACAGCGTCCCGACTCCTCCCACCACGACTCCTGAAACAGCCGCAAAAACAATCCATTTCATAGAATCCTTAAGGTAGTATAACCCGTTAATAACTTGTTGTTTGATATGTTCTTTCATATGTACATCAGACTCCCTCTATCGTATATTATAATGTCATAAGTTATATTTCGGAACTTTTACTCTGAAAAGGCAAACCACTGTTAATATACAATCTCAGATGCAGCTAACTTAAATCATCCCAATGCTGAACTATTGAACTTATTATAATCGCATAAACGCCAAATATCAATAAGTACATGCAGTAATTCTCCGTGCATTATCGCTCCTAAATAAATTTTTATTGTTTTTCAATAAATTTTTATTGACAATCAGATTCGGCTATGCTATATTATGGAAAATGATATAAGAAATGCCCTATGGCATGATATTTTTACTGGCAATGCACAAATTGAGAAAGGAGCATGATTATCCCCATGAAAGACAAACTTACCCTATTCACCAAATACCTATTAGATTTTATGAACTACTCAGGCATACTTGTTATCGTAACCCTACCTCTTAGCATTAAACTCTACAGCAGATTCAACACTTACTTTGCCGATAACTATTATTCTATTCTGGTGGTATTTTTCCTTGCGGGCATATTCGCCTTACTGATTGTCCGCGAGCTGCGCAAAATGTTTAAGTCTGTGATAAATGACGACTGCTTTATCAGGGAAAACGTAAGAAGCCTTGAAAAAATGAGCATCTACAGTTTCTTTATTGCAATTATCATGGCGTGTCGGCTTTTTATCTATATAACGCCGTCCGTCTTGATTCTAATTCTGGTATTCGTAATCGCGGGGCTGTTCAGCAAAGTGCTTGCACAGGTCTTCGATAAGGCTGTAACTTATAAACTGGAAAACGATTTGACTATATAGGAGGGCGCCATGTCAATAATAATTAATCTCGACGTTATGATGGCGATGCGCAAGAAAAGCCTCACGGAGCTTGCCGGCGAAGTGGACATTACCCTTGCCAATCTGTCCATTTTAAAAAATAACAAAGCTAAAGCAGTACGTTTCTCCACGCTGGAGGCAATCTGCAAGGCGCTTAACTGTCAGCCCGGCGATATCATTCAGTATGTCGATGATGAAGACGAGCCGCCGGAAATAACACAGTAAATATACAATTTAACAGACAATTCATTATTTTAGGAGGATTACCATGAACAATCAACAATTTTCAACACCAACTCCCTACGCACAGGGGACACAACAGCCTTACCCAAGCACTCAAATGTATCAGTCAATAACCGAGCCGGACGAAGAAACCATTATGACGAAAAACATGAAGCGTCAATTCCCATTCTTTGGTCTTGCTAGCGCAATTTATGCCGTTTTCTACGCATTATGCCTATATAAAAACACTTCGGGGATTACCTACCCTTTTTTCGTTATCGGAACCCTTTGTTATTTCTTCTTATCTATGAAAAAGCTAGGGGTTCCATTCAAAAAAAGCAGTCTTTTTTACGTCGTTAGCATTGTACTGTTGGGAATTTCCAACTGCTGCACGGCTTCTTTGCAGCTTCTTCTCTTAAACAAAGCCGGTATATTCCTTTTAAGCCTTATCCTTATGCTGCACACTATTTATCAGGATAAGTCATGGAGTATATCTAAATATGTCAGCGCAATTGGCCGTACCCTCGGCGGTATTTTTGCCTGCCTTTTAAGCCCCTTTGAAGACATGGTTTCTTTTTTTGATGCCCAAAAACAATCAATTAAAGAAAAAAATAACAATTTTATCTATATTTTAATCGGCGTGGCAATCGCCATTCCGCTGCTTGCAGTCATTATTGCCTTGTTATGCAGCGCGGATATCGTATTTCATAAGATGCTAAACCAACTCTTTCTGGATTTCAGCTTTGCGGAAAGTTTTTCGGAGCTTTTTAAAATAACGCTGTTGATTGTCGTTGTATTTTTCGTATCCTATGCGCTGTTGACCGCATTATGCCAAAAGAAAGTTTCTGAAGAAGACACAGATAAAAGAGTTTTTGAGCCTTTAATCGCGATAGTCGTCACCGGAATGTTATCGGTAGTCTATCTTATGTTCAGCCTGGTTCAAATCCTGTATTTATTTATCGGAAATATGCAGCTGCCCGACGGCTATACTTATTCCGCCTACGCGAGACAGGGTTTCTTCCAGCTTCTCGCCGTATGTATACTGAACCTTATCATTGTACTGCTTTGTCTCGGACTTTTTAAAGACAACATGATATTAAAAGTAATTCTTACTATTATAAGCGGCTGCACCTTTATTATGATTCTTTCGAGCGCCTTAAGGATGTTTATGTATATCGCGCAATATAATCTGACTTTCCTGCGTATTTTTGTTTTATGGGCGCTTGTGGTCATATTTCTACTGATGTGCGGCGTAACCGCTTATATATATTTCCACCGTTTTCCATTGTTTTTCTATAGCGTTGCGGTTACGACTGTCCTTTATATCGGACTGTCATTCGCCCACCCGGACTACTGGATTGCCTTATATAATCTGAACCCGCCGTTTAGTTATGAACAAACTGATAATATCGGCTACAGTTACGCCTATATCACAAGCCTGTCCGCGGATGCCGCACCGATTATACTGGATAAAAGATACAATCCATATCTTAGTCTTCCTATGGAAATGATGAAGGAATCCGCCGTGTTTGATGAAGGAGATACTTCCTATGTAGATACAAATACAAATGACCGCCTTACCTATTATTATTACAAGAGAATTTTTAATGATTCAGAGAATATGAATATCAGGAATTTTAACTTTTCCGTATATATTGCACATCGGGTAAGTGAAGACTATTAGCCTTCGCCAGTGAAAAGAGACTGTTACGCCAATAATGTAACAGTCTCTATAAATTAAGAACACTTAATGCAGACATTTAACATAATCAATCTGGTTGTCAAGACCCTCCTGCAGGCAAAAACCGCATTTCTTACAGTAGATTCCTTTATAAATATACATAGTACAACCACTACCTTGCTGTTCATGGTGATATCTGCTTGTATTTATATATTCGTGGGAGCATGAACGGGCAGCCTCTTCGTCCATGTCAGTAATAGCATACTGATTACCATATTCATCAATTATTATGTCAGGCGACAATGTAAAATCAAGTTGCATCAAAATATAATCCAGCTCAAAAGGAGACTGTGCCTCATCAAACACAATATACATATCGCCTATACCGTCATTAACCTCATAAGACGGCACATTGCGGTAGACTGAAACCGGTTGATAAGCCAATACGGATATCGGCGTTGACAAGGCGGTTAAGAATATCACCAGCGCGGTTATAACCTTTCGATAAGGCGATTTGTGATTTTTTCTTGTCATAAATAACAATCTCTCCTTTGTCTGTTTTTTATTGGCAGAAAAAGCATCTGCAAACAGCAGATTTATATCGTTCTGATACAATGTCAATGAGATATATTGACTACACGGTTATAAATTGATATGATTAGTAAAATTATTTTTATACAAAATCATTTATTGTAACGAGTTTCACAAATGCCTGTAAAGTAACATGAAGATGAGAGAAAAATATCATGCTTGATAAAAAATGGAAAAAAGTTTTATTTGTCCTTGCCACTATATTCATTCTATACAGCGCGGTATGGAGCGCATATGTGACATACCGCTATGAGCCGTTTCGCAAAAAACTCGGCACTACAGTCGGGGTCAGCAAATCATATCTGCAAAAAGACAGATATACCTATAGCGTATTTAAACCTCATTTTTTATCTTTCACGGGAAATCTGCATATTTCCGAATATATCACGTCAGACGATAATCAGGACGAGGCGGTGTCTGCGGATTTGATTATCTGGCCCCACGGAATCAATGATTATGAAATAATGGTTGGAATTATCACGACAACTACATATAATAATGGTCATTCAACGCATAGTATCTGTACGAACATGACGCTTGATAAAGATATGAACCTATTAGACGACACGCCGGAAAACAGGGCATTGTACGAACAAAATCTGGATAAAATAGAGAATTTATATCACCTTGCATATGATATGTGGGGGATTTTGGAGTTGCCATAGGGTACACAAATTTGCGGAGCAAGAAAGGGGTGCGGCTATTGTAATGAAGTTTGTCAGGTATTTATTCAGCGGCTTACTAATTGCCGCGGCATTATGTATCAGTTGTGACCTTTTTCAAATATTCCTATACGCTTTTGATGATTTCTGGCAGACTTCTTTTTATGTAAAGGAAGAAATTAATACAGAACAGATGAAGGAGCAGATTTTTGAATCTGCAAAAGGATACGGATTAGAAGTCATTTATATAGATAAGCGTATCATGGGAGATTATTACACACAGGTAGACATTTATTGCAGTAACGACGCCAAAGAAATGTTTGCCAAAGAATACCAGTTAAAAGAAGGGCATTACGGCAGCCTTCTTTCAGGATGGGCGGATATATTTTTTCATCCGACAAAAGAACTGGACAGGGAATTAATGATAAAAGACGCTGAAGGTTATTATCTCTTGGGGCAGACGGAAAATGCTATAGAGTATAAAGCTGCTTTGGTCGATACTTACGGCGGCAGTATGCCACGCCCGAAAGAAAGGGACAGCATACGTGAAACCCTCGTACAGCTTATTTGGATTTGGTTTGCAGTCGGCGTTCTAATCTGGCTATTGACATATTATAAAACTGTAAGGATTAGAAAAGAAATCGTGGTACGGTTATCGTTGGGCGAATCCATAGGCATAATCGTATTATGCCATTCCATTAAGGATGCCTTGTGGTATTGCGGTTGCTTTTTGCTTACGTCATTAATTGTCTATCGTACATATCACTGTCTGTTTTTGGTAAATTATGCGGCAGCAGCCTTAGCTGTTATTATCTTAGGCTCAGTTTTGATTTATGCTTCACTGCTGCGCTGCGATATCAAGTTAGGATTCTCAGGAATAAAAATGTCTCAGAAACTTCTGGATGTAAGTTATGTCCTCAAAACAATACTTACTTTCGCACTTGCCGTCTCCGCAGCGTCAACAATCGCCCTATGGGTAAACTATTCTGAAATGGAAAAGCAAAGGGAGTTCTATGAAACGCGTAAAGAATATTTTTATTTAACTTTAGCAGGACCGTCCGGATTCAAGGATTCAATCAATACCGATGAAACATGGTTTTACAGAAATTATTTTTCCAAGTTCGATATGCAGTTTGCATGCGGTAACGGCAGTTATGACATAACGAACCAGAGTAAGCTCGCAATTTGTATAAATGCCAATATGAAAGACTATCTGTGTGAAAATCTGCCTTCCGTGGCGGACGAAATCAGTAAAAGCAAGGCATGTGTGCTGATTCCGGAGCAGGAAACCATGTCTGACGAAACATTAAATTTCCTAATCGGCATTTCAGCGGACTTTGCCAATCTGCAAAGAGAAGACGCGCAGGCAATTTACTACAGCGACCGCGCGTATATAATTAATTATGATGTATACAAGGGCTATGTCAGGTCATATTGCCCTGTGATTATTTACAATAACTGTATCGAAGACGCCAGACCGATTGAAGAAGGTCAGTCTATATTTGAATTAGATTTCAGTAAGGTTATGATGAAACCGGACATTGCGGAGTTGGAAAATTTCTGCACGGAGTATGAATACAGATATGTGTTGGAAAACGTATGGCTTACTTTTGAACATGAACTGAACAATCTGAAAAGAGGGGCGTTTATGAATATGCTCCTTCTGCTATTCCAATGCGTGGTAGAATTGTGTCTGAGTTTCGCCATTATCCGCTTAGAATTTGAAACGAACCGCCTCGAAATCATGGTAAAGAAGATACTCGGCTATTCCGTAATAGGAAGAATTAAAAAGCAGCTGATACTGACCTTAGTATCTGGAGTTATCGGAATTATTGCGGCAGTAATATTCTATACAATCTTTAGCCTCGCCCACATCGGTATTGTGTGCGTCGTTATTTTAAGTTTAATGCTTATTGAATTATCTGTGATAACATGTAAATTTCTCCATATGGAAAAAGAGAGTATACAAAAAACACTGAAAGGCGGATTTATATAATGATAGAGATTAAGCATTTATCTAAAAGCTTTGATGAAAAGCAACTGTTTGAGGATTTTAATTTAACTATAGGTGACGGAGAGTTCGTTGTCTTTTGGGGAGAGAGCGGCTGCGGAAAAACAACCCTTCTCAATATGATAGGTTCATTGGAAAAAATCGATAGCGGTGAAATCCTTGTAAACCATAAGGATATTTTTCTTAGGAAAAACCAGCGGGAATATTTAAAAAACGAAGTCGGATTTTTATTCCAGAATTTCGCGCTGATTGAAGCAAAAACCGTGCGGGAAAATCTGGAAATGGTAAAAAAACAAACCCGCGCTGAATATACAGTGGAGCAAGCTTTAGCGTATGTAGGCTTATCAGACGTTATAGATAAAAAAGTATACAAGCTCTCAGGCGGAGAACAGCAGCGGGTTGCCCTTGCAAGGCTAATGATTAAAAAATGTTCCATCATATTAGCAGACGAGCCTACAGGTTCGCTTGATGCAAACAATGCGGATAGGGTGATGGAATTATTAAAATCGTTAAACGGCATGGGAAAAACCGTTATCTTGGTAACGCATGTTGAAAAGTACAAGCAGATGGGGTTTCGGACAATAGAAATATAATCCCGCGGGATAACTTCTACTCCCTGCCCTTCTGCATCTCATGGATTACGCTAAGTCCTATAGGCACTGATATCGCCAGCGTCAATACGTCTGATACCGCCTGGCACATCTCCACTCCGGTAAGCCCAAACAAACGTGGAAGAATATAAATAAGCGGAATAAAGCAAAGCCCCTGTCTTGCCGAGGCGACTATTGACGCTTTCAATCCTTTTCCTATCGACTGTAACATCATGTTGCACATTACAATCCATGCGTTCAGCGGAAAAGCTGCCGCCTGATACCGCAGCGCCGCCGTTCCGACCACGATTACCTCCGGGTCTCCTTTTCTAAACAATGCTACCACTTCCGGCGCAAAAATAATTCCCGCGCCGCCTATAACGATTAAGAATAACAGCGCATATTTTACGCAGAACCAAAATGCCTCAAGCACCCTGTCATATTTTCCCGCTCCGTAGTTAAATCCGCATACCGGCTGAAATCCCTGTCCGAATCCAATCAGCGCAGAGTTGGCAAACATCGCTACCCTTGACACAATGGACATTCCAGCGATGGCCGCGTCGCCATAGACGCCCGCCGCATGATTCAAACAGATTGTCGCCACGCTTGCAAGCCCCTGTCTGCACAGCGAAGGTGTGCCGCCGCGTATAATTTCCTTATAATAATGAAGGCTCGGCCTGAAATTACGGAAACGAATCTGGATATTTCCGCCTTTTTTTATCATAATAATAAGGATAATGAAACTTACATACTGGCTGATTACCGTAGCTAACGCCGCTCCCGCGATTCCCAGTCCGCATGTGAAAATCAGCAGCGGATCCAAAATAATATTGAGTACCGCCCCTGACACTATCCCTATCATGGCATAAAAAGCGCTCCCCTGAAAACGCATCTGATTATTCAGAACCAGCGAAGAAGTCATTGCCGGCGCGCCTATCAAAATTATTCCCAGATAAGAGATGGTATAGGGCAGTATCGTATCCGTAGAACCGAGCGCATATGCAAGCGGCCTGACAAAAATCAAGCCTGCTGCCATCATTACTATCCCCGCGATAAACGCAGAAAAAAATCCTATCGACGACATTTTCTCCGCCTCTTCAAGTTCCTGCGAGCCAAGCTTTCTGGATATGTAATTGCCGGAACCATGCCCGAAGAAAAATCCGACTGACTGGATAACCGCCATCATGGAAAACACAATGCCTACGGCTCCGGTCGCCTGCGTATTGATTTTCCCTACGAAAAACGTGTCCGCCATATTATAAAACGAAGTAATCAACATACTTAAAATGGTCGGTCCCGCCAGCGAACATACCAGCGTCCTTACAGGCGTCTCCAACATATATTTTCTTTTCTCTTCCGCATTATTAAATTTCATGATAATCTCCCATTCTTACACAACCTGTGGATTTATATGCCAATGACATCTGCTATGACTGAACAAATATTGCACAGCACATTTAGATATACATGAATTTTTAATTTTCAATTTAAACCCTGCTGCATGTAAGTATAAAATAAAATATTTCTTCTATAATAATATATTAATAGCGCAGTTTTTACAAATATAAAATGAGAATTGCAAAAATATCAATATTAATATATTATGAATATATACCTCTTTTGGTTAGTTTCAACCAAATAAACAACCCCATGTGCAAGCAGTCACTTGACTTGTTGTTCGCGGGAATTATACTATGTGCAATCAGAAAGGAATAACTATGAACCAGAAAGCTTTTTTCCAATTATCCTATGGTCTGTATGTAGCGGCTTCAAAATCGGAGCAGAAAATGAACGGCTGCATCATCAACACGGTAACGCAAGTTGCAGATAATCCGAAGCGGGTTATTCTTGCAATAAATAAGAACAACCTTACAGGCGAAATTGTTAGGGAGTCAGGAATCGTATCGATTTCGGTACTTTCCGAAACCGCGCCTTTTTCCCTTTTTCAGCATTTCGGCTTTCAAAGCGGCAGGGAAGTTGATAAATTTGTAGGCGTTAATTTTGCCATGACGAAACAGGAACTGCCATACTTAACCGAGCATACTACCGCTTACTTTGACTGCAAAGTTATAAACTCCTATGACTTAGGCACGCATACGATGTTTCTTGCTGAGGTATTGGACGCCGATGTTATTTCCAATGAAAAGGCGATGACTTACTCTTATTACCACGAAGCAGTTAAACCCAAACCGTCTTCAACTAAAACGGAGACTTCAAAAGGCTGGCGTTGCACAGTCTGCGGTTATGTATACGAGGGCGAGGAACTTCCGCCCGACTTCGTATGTCCGTGGTGCAAGCACGGCGCGGATGATTTCGAGAAAATAGTGTAATTAAGTTGGATTTTCAAATTTTCTTGCTTTTCCATAAAATGTTCCAACCGGCATTCCGCAGGCAGCCGCTGCCTGTTGGAGTGTCATTTTTTTATCCCGCCAATCCCTATGTATTTCCGCAAAATTATCAGGGTAGGGAACTGTTGGACGTCCAAACTTCACGCCTCTTGCCTTTGCCGCAGCTATTCCTTCCGCCTGACGCTGTCTGATATTTATCCGCTCATTTTCCGCTACAAAAGACAGCACTTGAAGTACAATATCGCTTAAAAATGTCCCCATCAAGTCTTTTCCCCTGCGGGTATCTAATAAAGGCATGTCCAACACCACAATGTCAATTCCCTTTTCTTTGGTGAGAATGCGCCATTGCTCCAATATTTCACCATAATTGCGCCCCAGCCTGTCTATGCTTTTTACATAAAGCAAATCATCCTTTTTCATACGGCGCAACATACGTTTATAAGACGGACGTTCAAAATCCTTTCCCGACTGCTTATCCATAAAAATATTTTTTTTAGAGATGTTCATCTCCTGTAAGGCAATCCGCTGCCTTTCTTCATTCTGGTCATAACTGCTGACGCGAATGTATCCATACACATCTGCCATATTTTCTCCTTCCTGCCGGAAATATATAATTTTCCCCACCCACGCTCCGACAAAAATATTTGATTGAAGAAAGGGGATTAATCTAGTATACTGTAAATGCGTGAAATATTGCGACACGTAATGTCAAAAAATATGTTTTTATGAGGGAGGAAATTACAATGCAGTACAGAGTTATCGGAGACACAATGCCGGCAGTAGAGGTGCTTTTTGATGCGCCGGGAGAATCAATGTATACGCAGTCGGGCGGTATGGCTTGGATGAGCGAAGGAATCACTATGGATTCCAACATGAGGGGCGGACTTGGAAAGAGCATCGGCAGAATGTTTTCCGGCGAGTCGCTTTTTATGGCTACATATAAGGCTGAACGTCCCGGCAGCATGGTTGCTTTCGCTTCTACGGTGGCAGGCGAAGTTCTTCCAATCGATGTAGGCGCATGCGGCGGCATGATTTGCCAGAAGGGCGCTTTCCTGTGCGCTCAGGAATCCGTAAACTTAAACGTAACGTTCACTAAGAAGTTTTCTGCAGGCTTATTCGGCGGCGAAGGCTTTATCCTTCAGGATATCAGCGGAACAGGCATGGTTTTCCTTGAGATTGATGGAAATAAAGTAGAGAAAAACTTAGCGCCCGGTGAAGTGCTTAAGGTAGATACCGGTAATGTAGTAGCTTTTGAGCGGTCAGTACAGTATGAAGTTGAGACGGTTAAAGGCCTTAAAAATATCTTCTTAGGCGGCGAAGGTTTATTCTTAACCAAGCTCACAGGACCGGGACGCGTTATCTTACAGACACAGAACTTCAACGAATTTGCAGGAAGAATTATAAGGCTGGTTCCGTCGAGATAGGAAAATAATAAAAAAATAATTGACATTTTTCCCGCGCCGCGTTATTATATAAAAAATTCAATAGCACCAAAACCGTTGACGCGGAAGTAAAGGTGATAATGCTCCTACAGAGAGCCCGATAAGCTGAGAGCGGGTGGAAAACAAGTCATCAAATGGGCCCGCCGAGGGTGGTATCCCGTTAAGAGTACAGTGTTTGCTGTAAATCAAGGTGGCACCGCGGATAGTTAATATTCGTCCTTGACAATTTTTGTCAAGGGCGTTTTTTAGTTAAAAAGGAGATTATATGATTCAACCTGAACTTAATGTTTTAAAAGAACTGCAAAAGCAAAACGAGTATAAGACCGCTCCTGTCAGTATGGAAATTTTATCCGATATCAGAACACCTATTGAAGTTCTGCGTATCCTCAAAAATGTTTCCAGCCACTGTTATCTGCTTGAGTCTGTTTCAGACCATGAGAAATGGGGGCGTTACACCTTTTTGGGATATGAGCCGAGTCTGGAAATCACCTGTCAGAATGGACATATGAAAGTCGGCGCATTATCGTTTGAGACTGACAACCCGGGAAAATATATACGTCAGGTTATTGAGGAGCATAAAAGCCCGCGATTTTCCAACCTTCCGCCCTTTACAGGCGGTCTGGTAGGCTATTTTTCCTATGATTACCTGAAATATGCAGAACCTTCGCTAAATCTGGACGCTGCCGACACGGAGGGCTTTAAAGATGTAGACCTTATGCTTTTTGATAAGGTGATAGCTTTTGATAATTTCAGGCAGAAAATTATATTAATTGTAAATATAAACCTTGATAGTGTAGATACCGAGTATAACCGCGCTGTCCTTGAGCTTAAGCAGATGGCGGAGCTTATAAGGAACGGTTCTCCGGCAGCAGATGTTCCCGGCAGATGCACTACTGATTTTACTCCGCTTTTTAAAAAAGAAGAATATTGTTCAATGGTGGAGCGGGCTAAACACCACATCAAAGAGGGCGATATTTTCCAGATAGTCCTATCAAACCGTCTGGAAGCTGAGTTTGAGGGAAGCCTGCTTAATACTTACAGGGTGCTGCGTACTTTGAACCCGTCTCCGTATATGTTTTATTTTTCCAGCAGCGATATAGAGGTAGCGGGCGCTTCCCCGGAAACGCTTGTCAAGCTGGAAGACGGAGTCCTGCACACGTTTCCATTGGCGGGAACGCGCAAAAGGGGCAAAACCCCCGAAGAAGACAAGGCATTGGAAGAAGAGCTTCTTGCCGACCCTAAAGAACTTGCGGAGCATAATATGTTAGTGGACCTTGGCAGAAACGATATAGGTAAAATCAGCAAGTTTGGAACAGTCGAAGTTGAGAAGTATCATTGTATAGAAAAATACTCCCACGTCATGCACATTGGCTCAACCGTAAGGGGTGAAATCCGCGACAATGAAGACGCTCTTTCGGCAATAGACGCGATTCTTCCGGCGGGAACATTGTCGGGCGCTCCTAAGATTAAGGCGTGCCAGCTTATCAATGATTTGGAAAACAATAAGCGCGGTATATACGGCGGCGCTATAGGCTATCTTGATTTTACCGGCAATCTGGACACCTGTATAGCAATCCGAATCGCCTATAAAAAGAACAATAAGGTATTCATCCGCAGCGGCGCAGGTATTGTGGCGGATTCAGTTCCCGAATCGGAATTTCAGGAATGTCTGAATAAAGCGGCAGCAGTTGTCAAAGCGTTAAAGTCAGCCGAAGATACAGAGTAAGGGGGGTTAGTATGATATTATTAATAGACAATTATGACAGCTTTTCCTATAATCTGTTTCAGCTTATAGGCTCTATGAATCCTGATATAAAGGTAATCCGCAATGATGCGTTCTCCGTAAAGGAAATAGAGCAGATGGCTCCTAGCGCAATCGTCCTTTCTCCAGGTCCCGGCAAGCCGGAAGATGCGGGAGTCTGTATCGACGTAGTTAAGGAACTTGGCGGTAAAATCCCCATCCTGGGCGTATGTCTGGGGCATCAGGCTATCTGCACGGCTTATGGCGGCACGGTATCCTACGCCAAAGAACTTATGCACGGAAAGCAGTCCGTAACCAAGCTGGATAAGGAATGTCCTATTTTCAGCGGGCTGCCTGAAAGCATACCCGTAGCAAGATACCATTCGCTCGCGCTTATTGAAGAAACCCTGCCCGAATGTCTTACCATTACGGCAAGGACGGACGACGGCGAAGTTATGGCAGTGCAGCATAAAGACTATCCTGTATATGGGCTGCAATTCCATCCCGAGTCCATACTCACGCCGGACGGATATGCCATAGTTAAAAACTTTTTAAATGATTAGGATGCTTTTCACAACGCATTATTTAAATTTTAGCACTTTGTAAGGAATTAAGAGAATATATAAATATCAATATACAACAAGAATTATTTAAAAGAATGGAGGATTACTGTAATGATTAAAGAAGCTATTATCAAAATCGTGGATAAGCAGGATTTGACCTATGATGAGGCATACGCGGTCATCAATGAAATAATGAGCGGGGAAACCACGCCTACGCAGAACGCCGCTTTTCTTGCCGCCCTTTCTACCAAAAGCACTAAGGCTGAAACGGTTGACGAAATCGCCGGCTGCGCCGCTGCCATGCGCAACCATGCCACTAAGGTAACGCATAATATGGACGTTTTGGAAATCGTAGGCACTGGCGGAGACGGAGCCCATAGCTTTAATATTTCTACCACTTCTGCGCTTGTTGCCGCAGCGGGCGGAGTAAAAATAGCCAAGCACGGAAACCGCGCCGCTTCTTCAAGCTGCGGTACGGCAGACTGTCTGGAAGCATTGGGTGTAAATATCGACCAGTCTCCCGAAAAATGCGTCGAGCTGCTTGAAAAAGCCGGTATATGTTTCTTCTTTGCACAGAAATATCATACGTCGATGAAATATGTCGGCCCTATCCGTAAGGAACTCGGAATCCGTACCGTATTTAACATCTTAGGGCCACTCACCAATCCGGCTTCCCCTAACAGGCAGCTTTTGGGCGTCTACGACCAGTCTTTGGTAGAGCCGCTTGCAAGAGTGCTTACCAGTCTGGGCGTTAAGCGCGGCATGGTGGTTTATGGAATGGATAAGATGGATGAAATTTCCGCCAGTTCGTCTACTTATATATGTGAGTTTAATCAGGGCGAGTACCGCACCTATACCATAACGCCGGAAGATTTCGGGCTTACCGGTTGTAAAAAAGAAGAACTTGTAGGCGGAATGCCGGAAGAAAATGCGGCGATTACTATTTCCATACTCAAAGGTGAGCAAGGACCTAAGCGTACTGCCGTTCTTCTTAATGCAGGCGCAGCGCTTTACATTGCAGAAAAGGCGGAAAGCCTTGCGGACGGAGTGAAGCTTGCGGGAGAGCTTATTGATTCCGGGAAAGCGCTTGCTGTGTTGGAGGCGTTTAAGGCGGAGAGCAATAAATAGAAAAGGATTGTGAATATGGCTAATATTTTAGATAGCATAGCGGAATATGCAAGGGAGCGGGTACGCGTGGCGAAGGAAGTTCTTTCGCTGGAAGAAATAAAACGTCAGGCTCTTGACAAAAATTGTAATACAGGGTTTCCTTTTGAAAAGGCTCTTTCAAGCGAAGGCATAAGTTTTATCTGTGAGTGCAAGAAGGCTTCACCGTCAAAGGGCATGATTGCAGAAGATTTTCCTTATATTGACATTGCCCGCGAATATGAGGCAGCGGGCGCGGCGTGTATTTCCGTTTTGACAGAGCCTAAATGGTTTCTTGGCAGGAATGAATATCTTAAGGAGATTGCGCAGGAAGTTTCCATACCGTGCATCCGCAAGGATTTTACTGTGGACGAGTACATGATATATGAAGCTAAGCTGCTTGGCGCAGCCGCGGTCCTGCTGATTTGCTCGCTGCTTCCTACCGAAACATTGAAGTATTACATTGAAGTCTGCGACAGCTTAGGGCTGTCGGCACTGGTTGAAGCCCATGATGAAACAGAAATTGCCTCCGCCATAGATTCAGGCGCACGTATCATAGGCGTAAACAACAGAAATCTGAAAAATTTTTCGGTTGACATAAATAATAGCGGTCGGCTCCGTTCAATCGTTCCTAAAGACGTTCTGTTTGTTGCAGAAAGCGGAATACAGCGCCGTGAAGATGTGGAAGCTTTGGAACGCGCCCATGTGGACGCAGTCCTGATTGGCGAAACGCTTATGCGCGCCGCTGACAAAAAGGCTATGCTTGAAGTTTTAAAGGGAATGTAGCCTGACAATAGTTTGTACAGACGTTATTATAGTTTATGTGCATAAATTTGCAGGTTTAATAAAATGAGGTTTTTATGACTAAGATTAAAATTTGCGGTCTTCAATCGGAAGATGATATTTCCTATGTGAATGAATTAAAGCCTGACTATATCGGTTTTGTATTTTTAAAAGGAAGACGGCGTTATATTACGCCCGAATATGCCGCACATCTGCGGAAGCTTTTAATTCCTTCTATTATAAGTGTCGGCGTATTTGTGAACGAGCCTATTGAAAGTGTGGCTGCGCTTTTGCGGAATGAAACCATTCAAATCGCCCAGCTCCACGGAGACGAAGACGCGGCTTATGCTAATGAGCTTAAACGCTTGTGCGGTAAGCCCATTATCAAAGCATTTATTATTAAATCAGAAGATGATATTAAAAAGGCGCTTGCCTATCCTGCCGATTATCTGCTCTTAGACAACGGGCTGGGGACGGGAGAAGCTTTCGACTGGTCTTTAGTACGGGATATAGATAAGCCGTTTTTCTTAGCCGGAGGTTTAAATCCCGCAAATGTAAAGGCTGCGATAGATATCACTAAGCCCTACGGAGTAGATACCAGCTCAGGAGTGGAGACAGAGCACCGTAAGGACTACAATAAAATTAAGGAATTTATAGAGGTGGTACGCAACAGAGTTTAGACAAAATGAACAAAATAAGGAGCGACTAGCCGAAATATTTATATTTCTTCTGCTTTCGGAGCTCTGTTTTTTACACTAAGCTCGTGACTACCATCTAATATTTTATAAAGGAGGCAGATTATGTCAAATTCTAAAGGGCGCTTCGGAGTCCACGGCGGACAGTATATCCCCGAAACTCTGATGAACGCCGTAATCGAACTGGAAGAAGCATATAACCGATATAAAGACGATGCCGATTTCAATAAGGAGCTTACTTATCTTTTCAACGAATATGCAGGCCGCCCCAGCCGTCTTTACTATGCGGAAAAAATGACGAAGGATTTAGGCGGGGCAAAAATCTATTTAAAAAGGGAAGATTTAAACCATACCGGCTCCCACAAGATTAATAATGTCTTAGGTCAGGCGCTCCTTGCCAAAAAGATGGGTAAAACCCGTCTTATTGCGGAAACAGGCGCAGGCCAGCACGGAGTTGCGACCGCTACCGCGGCGGCGTTACTTGGTATGGAGTGCGTAGTCTTTATGGGCGAAGAAGATACGAAAAGACAGGCGCTTAACGTATATAGGATGCGTCTTCTTGGTTCTGACGTTATTCCTGTTAAAACCGGCACCGCAACCCTTAAAGATGCGGTTTCCGAAGCAATGCGCGAATGGACGAGCCGTATCGACGACACACATTACTGCTTAGGCTCCGTTATGGGTCCTCACCCCTTCCCGACTATCGTAAGGGATTTTCAGTCGGTCATATCCCGCGAAATTAAGCAGCAGATATCAGAAAAAGAGGGCAGACTTCCTGATGTAGTTATGGCATGTGTGGGCGGCGGAAGTAATGCGATGGGAACTTTTTATCATTTCATAGAAGACAAATCAGTTGAACTGATTGGCTGCGAGGCAGCAGGACGCGGAATCGATACATTTGAAACCGCCGCTACCATAAATACGGGCAGGCTGGGTATATTCCACGGTATGAAATCATATTTCTGTCAGGATAAATACGGACAAATCGCCCCTGTTTATTCGATATCCGCAGGTCTTGATTATCCGGGCATCGGTCCCGAACACGCCTGGCTGCATGATACAGGCAGGGCTAAGTATGTTCCGATTACTGATGACGAGGCGGTCAACGCTTTTGAATATCTTTCACGCACCGAGGGCATTATTCCCGCTATTGAAAGCGCACACGCCATCGCACACGCTATGAAAATTGCGCCTGAATATTCATCAGATAAAATCATGGTAATTACTATTTCAGGACGCGGAGATAAAGACTGTGCCGCAATCGCGCGCTACAGAGGGGAGGATATCAATGAGTAGAATATCAGAAGCTTTTGCACACGGCAAAGCATTTATACCTTTTATTACCTGCGGAGATCCCGATCTTGATACGACGAAGGAAATCGTCTTAAGCATGGCGGCAAACGGCGCGGATCTGATAGAACTTGGCATTCCTTTTTCAGACCCAACCGCAGAAGGACCTGTTATACAGGATGCTAATCTTCGCGCTTTATCCGGCGGCGTTACCACAGATAAAATTTTCGACTTGGTAAGGCAGTTGCGTCAAGAAATTTCGATTCCGATGGTATTCATGACCTACGCCAATGTTATCTTTTCATACAGTGCGGAAAAATTTATCGGCATCTGCGCCGAGATAGGGATAGACGGGCTAATTCTTCCCGACCTTCCTTTTGAAGAAAAAGAAGAATTTGACGATATCTGCCAAAAATACGGAGTAGACCTTATTTCACTTATCGCGCCTACGTCTGATAACCGCATAGCTATGATTGCAAGCAAAGCCCAAGGCTTTATATATATTGTGTCCAGTCTGGGCGTTACAGGAGTGCGGAGCGAAATCAAAACCGATATCCCCGCCATTGTTAAGCTGATACGCGAAAGTACCTCTGTTCCATGTGCGGTAGGCTTCGGCATATCCACTCCCGAACAGGCTGCAAAAATGGCGTCTATCTCCGACGGCGCTATCGTAGGCTCAGCCATCATCAAGCTTGTCGCCCAATACGGAAAGGCTGCGGCAGCTCCAGTCGGAGAATATGTAAAAAACATGAAAGACGCCTTAAAGGCTATATAATATCTATATTATATAGAAAAATTAATTTAGTAGTTCTCTTCACGAACTTCAAAATAGCTCTGCGGATGATTGCATGTCGGACATACTTCAGGCACTTTTGTCCCAACAACAATATGTCCGCAGTTGCGACATTCCCACACCTTCACTTCGCTCTTTTCAAATACTGCTGCCGTCTCCACATTCTTAAGCAGCGCACGGTATCTTTCCTCATGGTGTTTCTCAATAGCGCCTACAAGCCTGAACTTCTCGGCAAGTTCAGGGAATCCCTCTTCTTCCGCAGTTTTAGCGAAATTCTCATACATATCCGTCCATTCAAAATTTTCGCCGTCTGCTGCTGCGCCAAGGTTTTCCTTTGTATCACCTATGCCTTTCAGCTCCTTAAACCACATCTTTGCATGTTCTTTTTCATTTTCCGCTGTCTTTAAGAATATGCCTGCAATCTGCTCATAACCTTCTTTTTTTGCCACTGAAGCAAAATAAGTGTACTTATTTCTTGCCTGTGATTCCCCTGCAAATGCAGCCTCAAGGTTTTTCTCCGTCTGTGTTCCCGAATATTTTGTTGCTCCCATATCTTATCCCTCCTGGTATTATAATATTAATCTGCTTGGGAATTATCCCTAAAGTAGCAAAATTATACCAATTAGGAGTATCATTGTCAACTTTTTATTCTTCGGACAGGGCGAAGAACTTCATAGCCGATTACTTCCGGATAATGGCGTTGGTAATCCTGACAGACATCTTCATTCCACTCATATCCCTTAGTTTTGGGATCAAAATTCCAAGCCAGAGTTTCGACTTTTCCCATTACTTCACCGCAATCTTTCAGATAATCAAAAGGCGGATGGAAAAATACAAGATAATCGCTTGCCGGAATTTCTCTTACTTCAAAACCTTCCGGTATAGCCCCCTGATAATCCGCAGGTACGCCGAAGCCATAGAAATAGCCTTTCCTGCCGTTTTCATAAAACCAGCCCGCCGTATGACAGGTAACAATCGGGTGCGAGACATGGCTCATACTGTCTATCGTTCCGCAAATACTGTCGCAGTCATGCCTGCCCCAAAAGCTCATATAATCGGCAGCGTCAATATCCCGTATGCCGACATACTTATGCGCCGGTATATGCTCTACACGAGTATGCGCTTCTGTTAATAATGTTTGATTCATAGTAGGTCCCCCTTTATTGATATAATGTTCAGGGAAAAAGACGACCTTTAAATTGGAAAGGGCAATGGGAACGGGATTTTTCCGATATGCCGCCGGTGTACATCCGAAGGCATTCATAAAAGCTCTCGTCAGAGCTTCCTGTGAGGAATATCCATACTTAACCGCCACATCAAGAATACGGGCATCGGTATCTCTGATTTCCAATGCTGCCATGGCAAGCCTTCTTCCTGCAACGTAGCTTTTAAATGTCATTCCTGCAATTTCATGAAAACGACTGGAACAGTAATACGGTGAATACCCAATTTGACTTGACATTTCCAGAAGAGAAGGGTTTTGTGTCAAATGTGTTTCTACCCAGTCTATCATTTTTTGCACAGTCTCATTCCATTCAAACAAATCTTTTTCCTCCCTGTAGGAAGTATATTAACATATTCACCGGTAGAAAGTTTTGATATAAGTTGCATTTATATTTTCCAAATAAAATTGTATAAAATTCCTACTGCAAAATCAATTAGTTTATTTATCAGCATTATAATATTTATAGCTATTGCAAAAGTTTTAGAATAGTGATAGGATAGTTATTGAACGTAAGTCAATAATTATTTACAAAGGAGGTACGCTAAAAATTGGCTAGACCTGTTAAAAAATCACCAAATGAATGGCAAAAGGAAATTTTAAATGCTGCACAGAACTTGTTTATTTCTAAAGGATACGAGAAAACTTCAATCTCCGATATTATGAACATGGCAGGCGGAGCGAAAGGAATGTTTTATCGTTTTTTTCAAAGTAAAGAAGAAGTTATGCACGCATTAGGAAATCAGATGTTTTTTGAAAATAACCCTTTTGCTGCAATTAAAGAACGTGATGATTTGAATGGACTACAAAAGATTAGGGCGTTGCTTGTGCTAAACCAATCCGATGAAAAACGCAATCATCTGAATACGCAGGCAATTTCAATCCTAAAAGATTCACATATTTTAACCTCAGCAATAGAAGAAAACAGACGTGTACTGACTCCTTTATGGTTAGAATTGTTAGAGGAAGGAAAAAAAGATGGCTCTATCAAAACAGAATACACAAAAGAGCTTTCCGAACTTCTACCGCTCATCAACTTCTGGCTGACACCGACGGTATTTCCTGCAACGGCGGAAGAGTTACATCATAAATACCGTTGTGTAATAGAAATATTAGACCATATGGGACTGCCGATTTTCAGTGAAGAAGCTGTATCATTTACAGAAAAATTTATTGATGATATTTCAGAAAAAGGAGAAAATAGGCTATGACACAAAAATTGTTTACAAAGAATTTTGTGCTTCTTATCTTAGGGCAGTCAACATCATTATTCGGAAATTTCATATTGAAACTTGCACTGTCTATGTATGTGTTGGAAGTAACGGGTTCAGCCGCTATATTTGCTGGGATATTGTCTGTTGCCATAATCCCAACAATTGTTCTTTCTCCATTGGGCGGCATTCTTGCGGATAGGGCGGACAGGCGGAATATTATGGTTGCTCTTGACGGATTAACAGGTGTGTCGGTTTTAG
>JAMPEU010000090.1 GCA_023664865.1 Butyrivibrio sp.
GTTCCTAAGGGTGAAGAACTTGAAGTGGTGGAATCTTTAGGCGATTGGATTAAAGTATATCTAGATGATGAAATAGTATACGTTTTTGCAGAATTCGTTCAGGTGGATGCTAAATTAAGTACCGCTGTAACCATGACGGAACTTCTTTACGGACAGGGCGTATCGGATGTGCGCGTAGACTTATGCCAGTATGCGAAACAGTTCCTTGGCAATCCTTATGTATGGGGCGGCACAAGCTTAACAAACGGCGCAGATTGTTCGGGTTTTGTTTTGAGCGTATATAAGAAATACGGTGTCTCACTTCCGCATTATTCAGGCTCACAGGCAAACTGCGGAACCAAAATCAGCCTTTCGGAAGCAAAGCCGGGCGATTTGGTCTTCTACGGAAGCGGACAGACAATCAACCATGTTGCCATTTACATAGGAAACGGACAGGTAATCCATGCCAGCAATCCGAAAACCGGTATTAAGATTTCCAATGTGTATTATAAAACGCCGCTGAAAACTGTGCGGATTTTACAGGATTGAGAAATTATAGTTGCAAAGTGATTATTTATGTGATAGAATACAAAGGTATGAATTTCAGCCGATACTCAGAGCAGGGTACTCCAGCCCATTCTTGGTATCAGGCGGTAAACGGACAGTAGATTAATTATTGTCGGGAAAGAGAGGAGAAAATATGATTTCAAAGGAAAAGAAAACAGCAATTATCAAGGAATATGGCAGGGCGGAAGGCGATACGGGTTCACCGGAAGTACAGATAGCCATACTGACTGCGAGGATTCAGGAATTAACCGACCATCTTAAGGCTAATCCGAAGGATCATCATTCCAGAAGGGGACTTCTGAAAATGGTAGGTCAGAGACGTGGTATGCTTGCATATTTAAAGAATAAAGATATCGAGAGATATCGTGCGTTGATTGAGAAATTAGGGCTTAGAAAATAAGAAATACAAGGCGGTGCAAGGTTCTTTTATAAGCCTTTCCGCCTTTCATTTTTTGTTATAAAGCATTTAAATGGGTGAAAGACATATTTTAATAAGGAGAGAAGACTATGTATAAGAGTTACACAATGGAACTTGCCGGACGTACGCTTCGCGTGGACATCGGCAGAGTTGGCAAGCAGGCAAACGGCTGCGCTTTTATGCAGTACGGAGATACGACGGTATTATCTACCGCAACCGCGTCAGATAAGCCGAGAGACGGAATTGACTTTTTCCCCTGCAGTGTTGAGTATGAGGAAAAAATGTATGCAGTAGGAAAGATACCGGGAGGATTTAACAAGAGGGAAGGAAAGGCGTCTGAAAATGCTATTCTGACAAGCCGTGTTATCGACAGGCCTATGCGTCCCCTGTTCCCGAAAGACTACAGAAATGACGTTACTTTAAACAATATGGTCATGAGTGTTGATCCCGAATGTCGTCCTGAACTTGTGGCGATGCTTGGTACATCAATAGCGACATGTATTTCAGATATTCCGTTTGACGGACCTTGCGCAATGACGCAGGTAGGAATGGTTGACGGCGAATTTATCATCAATCCTTCTCAGGAGCAGTGGGCAAGCGGCGATTTGCAAATGACGGTTGCATCTACCGCGCAGAAAGTTATTATGATTGAAGCCGGGGCAAATGAGATTCCGGAGGCAAGAATCATTGAAGCGATTTATAAAGCGCATGAAATCAACCAGACAATCATCGCATTTATCAATCAGATAGTTGCAGAAGTCGGCAAGCCGAAACATGCTTATGAGAGCTGTGCGATTCCTGATGAAATGTTTGAGGAGATTAAAAGAATCGTTACTCCCGAAGAGATGGAGAAGGCTGTTTTCACTGACGAAAAACAGGTTCGTGAGGAGAACATCAGAAATATTACTGAGAAGTTGGAAGAAGCTTTTGCAGAAAACGAAGATTATCTTGCAGTCCTTTCCGAGGCTGTATATCAGTACCAGAAGAAGACTGTGCGTAAGATGATTTTAAAAGACCACAAGCGTCCCGACGGTCGTGAGCTTACACAGATTCGTCCGCTTGCAGCAGAAGTGGATATTATTCCCAGGGTGCATGGCTCGGCGATGTTTACCCGTGGACAGACACAGATTTGCAACGTATGTACGCTTGCGCCTTTGTCAGAAGTGCAGAAAGTGGACGGGCTTGACGAAAACGTAACTTCAAAAAGATATATGCACCATTACAATTTCCCTTCATATTCCGTGGGGGAAACTAAAGTGAGCAGAGGTCCGGGGCGTAGGGAAATCGGACATGGAGCGCTTGCGGAAAGAGCGCTTGTGCCTGTGCTTCCTTCCGAGGAAGAGTTCCCATATGCAATTCGTACAGTATCCGAGACTTTTGAGTCTAACGGTTCAACTTCAATGGCATCTACATGTGCATCATGTATGTCTTTGATGGCAGCCGGAGTGCCTATTAAGAAGATGGTTGCAGGTATTTCCTGTGGTCTGGTTACAGGCGAGACAGACGATGATTTTGTACTTCTTACCGATATACAGGGCTTGGAAGACTTCTTCGGCGATATGGACTTTAAAGTTACCGGCACGCATGACGGCATTACGGCTATCCAGATGGATATCAAGATTCACGGACTTACAAGGCCTATCGTAGAAGGCGCGATTGCAAGATGCCGTGACGCAAGAGAGTTTATCATGGCTAACTGTATGGTTCCTGCTATTGCAGAACCCAGAAAAGAAGTCGGCAAGTATGCGCCGAAGATTATATCCATTCAGATTGATCCTGATAAGATTGGCGATGTTGTAGGCCAGCGTGGTAAGACAATCAATGAGATTATCGCGCGCACAGGCGTTAAGATTGATATTACTGACGATGGACAGGTATCAGTGTGCGGAACCGATAAAGCGATGATGGATAAAGCGGTTGATATGATTAAGATAATAACCACAGATTTTGAAGCAGGTCAGATATTTAAGGGAACTGTGGTAAGCATCAAAGAGTTTGGGGCATTCATAGAGTTTGCACCCGGAAAAGAAGGCATGGTTCATATTTCCAAGATTGCGAAGGAAAGAATCAACCATGTAGAGGATGTATTGACGCTTGGAGATAAAGTTACGGTTGTCTGCCTCGGTAAAGATAAGATGGGACGCATCAGCTTCTCAATGAAAGATGTAGCGCAGGTCTAAACCCCAAAATTTAAGACTGTGCAGAACATAGGACTTAAGTAATATAAAATTTAAGACAGTATAAAATTTAAAAGCCGGAGACATAAGACACTCCGGCTTTTGACAGGAAGGAAAGAGTTATGAGGGGACTGGAACAGAAGAAATGGTTTCTGTGGCTGACAAAATATTGGTTCATATTTCCAATTGTAGGATTTCTGATTTTTGAAGGCGGAGTCTTTTTATACTATGGTGAAAAAAGTTATATCAGCATACATGACAATCTGGATTTGTTTGTCGCGCAGTTTCAGATGATGAAAAACACAGGCACATTTTGGACACATGGCGCAGATGTGCCTTTTCTTGGCGGAATCAGCAGGGATAATCTGCCTTCGGAGCTGTCGCTTTACACCATGCTCTATATGATATTTCCTTCCTTTACCGCATATATAATCGGCTTATTGTTAAAGGCTGTTATCGGGTTAGTGTCATTTAAGCTGCTTCTTAAAGAACTTTATCCCGATAAGTATAATGCCTATAGGCCTATAGTGTATATGACAGGTTTTGTATATGGTATTGTCAATTTTTTTCCGGCGTTTGGTTTTGCCTTTGCGTCAATTCCGCTTGCCGCGTATCTGCTGATAAGGATATACAGAAAACCATCGGCACGTCTTTATCTGGCGCTGCTTTTTTATCCTCTTATATCGTATTTTTCATATATAGGAATTTTCATTCTGGGTTATATTGCGATTGTCGCCATATGGCTTTCAATTAAGGATAAAAAACCGGCATGGTCTGTGATTGGGGCGTTTTTTGTGCTTGCGCTTGGCTTTGTCATATGCGAGTACCGACTGTTTGCACAAATGCTTTTAAGCAACGAAATAACAATCCGCAAGACCATGATAGAACCTGCTTTATCGTTTGGAGAGATTTTGACAGATGTTTTTGCGCTCTTTAAAGACGGCGTATTTCATGCGGACGGCGAGCATACTCTGTTTGTATTGCCTATCTGCCTTATCTATTTTGTGGGTAACAATATATATTATATATGGAAAAAGCGTGCAAAGGACATGCTGCATGACAGATTTAATTTTGTGATGCTTTTCATTGTGTTTAACTGTGTTGTATATGGTTTGTATAAATTTGAATTTGTACGGGACATAATTGCCACGCTGCTCCCCCCGCTTAAGGGATTTCAGTTTGACAGGACAAGTTTCTTTAATCCGTTCCTATGGTATGCGGCGCTTTTTCTGATTTTAATCAGGTTGTATGATTCAGGCATTATACAGACATGGATTGCCAATCTCATTATATGTGTGGCGGCGCTTATTGTAATTTTGACGCCTAACAGATATAATGATATTTATAATACCTGCTATTACCGCGCATATGAATTTATCCACGGATATGAGGCGGATGCGCTTGATTATGAGCAGTTTTATGCCGTGGATTTGTTTAATGAAATTAAAGAAAAGATTAACTATGACGACGAGTGGTCCGTGGCGTACGGCATACATCCCGCCGTGCTGGAATATAACGGCATAGCGACGCTGGACGGATATTTGGGATTTTATTCCCAGGAATACAAGGAAGAATTTAGGAAGATAATAGCGCCTGCGCTTGAGAGGGTGGAGGCGTCGAGGATATATTTTGACGACTGGGGGGCGCGCGCTTATCTGTATTCAGGTACGGATGCAAGCATAGTCAATTTTGGCAAGCATATTTATGCTACCGACTATGACATATATATCGATACTGATGCGCTTAAGGCGCTTGGCGGAAAATATATTTTTTCCAGATTGGAAATCAGTAACGCAGCAGAAGCGGGAATTGAGCTTATGGATAATTTTTCTTCCGCGGATGGGAGTTATGTGATATATTTATATAAGGTGAGATAGAGAGAATGTGCTATTAATATCACGTTGTACAATATATACAAAACAACGTAGGGTACGCTTTCGCTACGTTGTCGCCAGTAGCGGTACTAAGCTCGAAAGAACCTCGCTGAAGTACAAGACCACTTACAGTGGTCTACGGCGACATAGTACCCTGCTTATGTTTTGTATATATTGTACAACTCACGTTTTGAAATAAATTATTT
>JAMPEU010000091.1 GCA_023664865.1 Butyrivibrio sp.
CTTCATATATTCGCTGTGCTTCTTCAAGGCTATCAGGATTTCCATCTTCAAGAAGATCATACGCTTTTGCAAGATATGAATCCGATAAATATTTATAAAAAACCAATCCCAAAAGATATGTTTTGTACTCGTTAGCATCCATTTTTCCTCTGAGTACATCTGCACCGCTCCACAATACCTGCAATAAGTCTTTTCCTTCGGTCATTATTGATTTTCCTCCGTTGGTATTTACCATCTTTTCCTTATCATTCATTCCATTTTTTAATACTTTTATAAAGTTTTTTAATCTGACTTTCCAAGTCTAACATTGATGATGAATTTTCTTTCGTAATATAATCCTTTATCTCATTTGCAAACGGCACCTTCTTATTTTTAAAATTTTTATAATATAGCTCTATATAATCAGGAAACAATTCATACTTTTCGCATTGCTTTCTAACCTGTGTATCAAACTTCTTTTCAATAGCCTCTTTAGGTATATAATTCTCTATCTCTTTTCCTTTTGTAACCCAGCAAAACATACCTAATTTATCAAATTCTTCAATTATTCTTTTCTTCGTGTCATTCAATGATGTGGCTTGATTTCTTTTATCACTATCCATTACCATTGTTGCATTTCTATTGGTAGTAATTATACTAATTAAATCTGTTTCCTCTTCTGCCGAGTATTGTGACAGCAATCTCCCACCATAATATAAAAATTGATAATGTTTACCTTCTTCAAATTGATTATTACAGAATATTTCCAACCATCTTTTAATATATATTCTATCCGAAGGTCCTTCTACCCAAATTATCCCGTTTGCCTGTAAAATATCACTTGCCTTTATATCCAAATCATCCAAGATTTCAGTTTTATCAATATATGATTCTATCCTTTTTAAAACAGCTCCTTTATTTTCTTTTACCACATGATATATACACGCCTTTTCTTTATCAAAAAATGTATTAATAGCAACATGGGAATGTGTCGTTATAAAAATGTATATATTCTTTTCAACAGCAAACTCATAAATATAATCAAATAGCTTTCTTTGCATTGCAGGATGCAAATTATTTTCTAATTCCTCAAAACCATATACTATTGTTATTCCACTATTTTGAGTTTGCCATGGGACTACAATAAGATTAAGTAAAACTAATATAATTGTTTTTATTCCACTCCCAGACTTCGATAAGGGTACTCGTTCCATTCCCTTTTCCTTAAGATATATTTCCCAAACGTATTCCCCGCTGATTTTTTCTTGTTGGATTCGTATACTCTCAAACTCTGCTTCGGGATACATGATTTTATTTAATGCATTAAGCAACGATACCTCTATCACACTTTCATCATAGCCACTGTCATTCAAGAATACTCGAACCAAATTACTAGCGCCTTCTCCTGTACTGGAAAGTTCTAAATCCATTTCCTTTTCCGGAACAATATTTCTTTCTGCGGATAAACGTCTAAATTTATAATTTTTCTTTTCTCTTTCAAAAACAGCTATCGCATTCTGAAAGTAGCCTTGCCTTACCATAGGAATATCATCTGTGTTTCTTGCCCTATAACCACTTGGATTTTTCAAATTATTTGTTCCACCAAACTCAATACATATATTTTTTCCCTCTACCTTTTCCCAATAATTTGTTATATTCCACCCATCAATACTCATATACCCTGAAAAGATACTTTGAAGCATATCTCTTGTAAATGGTGTACTCACACTTATTGAACCAATCTGCCTGTTTTGTCTTTTAAAAACAGTCTCATCGTATGCCATTTCAATAACATCAAGCAGGCTTGATTTTCCGCTGTTGTTTTTTCCTATAATTACATTTATGTTTGTTATTTTATCAAATTCTATAATATTTTCCTCTGAAAACAATTTATATCCGCTAAACCGTATTCCTGTGTACATACATATTTCTCCTGATAATTGTTATTTATATATAAACGCTAAATCAAATTGTGTTACTTTCATTACTATTCACAGCCTATATGGCATGAACTCATATGTTTTTGTGAGTGGTCCTTGGAAAACGCCGGTCCTTGGTGAAAAAGCTACTTTTTAGCTTTTGAACCTAGTACCGCTGCGATTTTCCATGGAGCGAAAGCGTGCCACTCATGAAAACATATGAGTTCATGCCCTCAACAACTGTGAATAGTAACTTACCTTCCACTAAAACGTCAACTTTACACTTTATCCGCTGTTTCAGATATAATAATCTCACTGAATACACCTATCTAATTTTCATTATAACAAAATCACTTTTTAAATTCTACTGTAATTCAAACCATATCTCAACATCGCAAAACTTATCAAGATTTTTCCACTAAATACTTAAAAGCCCATCGGCAGCATAACCAATAGGCTTTTATAATAATATCCATTCTTAAACTTCCTCTATTTCCGCCTTCTCTTTCTTACCCCTGATAAAGATATCATATATACAAGGAATAACTATCAAGGTCAGCAGCGTACCATATACAAGCCCGCCAATCGTAACTACCGACATCGGCTTCGACATATCCGCGCCCATGTCGTTGCTGAACGCCATGGTGCTTAACGCCAGAATCGTAGTCAGCGCAGTCATCATAACCGGACGCATCCTGGTTTTTCCGGCTGTGATAATTGCTTCCCGTTTCTCCATGCCGCCCGCACGGAGCTGATTGATATAATCAACAAGCACGATACCGTTATTAACTATGATGCCCGACAGCATGACGAATCCTATCAAAGCTATAACGCTGACTTCGCTTCCTGTGATAAAAAGCCCTAAGAAACCGCCGGTAAAGGCAAGCGGAATCGTAAACAATATGATAAACGGCGAAAGCAGCGACTGGAACTGCGATACCATAATAAGATACATGAATATCACGGCCAGAATAAGCATCAAATATACTTGATCCATCGCTTCTGTTATCATTTCATTTTCACCACTCATTGTATAACTGTATCCTGCCGGCATATTGTAGTTCTTAATCGCCGCTTCAACGTCTTCGGATACAAAACCTATGTTATATCCGTCTGCAATAGCCGCGCTTACCGAAACATATCTGCTCTGCTCGCTTCTGTTTATGGATTTAGGCGCCTGTGTCACTTCAAATGTCGCGATATCGGAAAGTTTCACCTCTTCCTTTGTGCCATCCTGTTTGGTTCTCTCAATCATTAAATCTTTGACAAGCTCCCTTGTCAATTCCATATCTTCGGCATTTTTTACATACACGCTGTATTCTTTAACATCGGTTTCAAAGGTGGTTGCGCTCGCAGCTTCTGCAAGCTTAGGCTGAATCTGTGCAAATACCTGTGCAACCATAAGCCCATGCTCAATCGCCTTATCCCTGTCAATGATAATCCTTAACTCTCCTGTAGATTCTTCCAGACCATCCGACACATCCGCCGTACCCTCTACTCCTTCTACGATTGCCGCTATGTCTTTTGCAACATTTTGCAGCGTATCTATATCGCGTCCTTTAATCTGAATCGTTATTCCGCTTCCGCCTAAGGCGCTCATATCCATAGTTGAAGTCTCTATCGAGCCTTCCGCCTGATTTTGCGCTAAGATATCGGCAATGTCCGCATTAATTTGTGCGGCGATTTCTTCATTGCTTCTTTTCTTATCTTCACTAAGCGAAATATAGATGCTGGTTTCGTTAGTGGCGGAGCCTCCGCCTGACAACATTCCCAGAGAAGAGGAACTTGCCATAGCCCCTACATCAACTACCTCCTCTACTTCCTTTATCTTATCTATTATACTATCCGTCACTTCTCCGGTCTGTGCAAGCGGCGTGTCCTTAGGCATAGTCAATGTCATAGACATCTGTGTGCTGTCCATATCCGGCATAAACGCGATACCTTTAGAGAACGCTGCCATTATGCTTACAACCAGAAGCCCCAGCGCTATCATCAATACAAGCGGCTTGTATTTAAGCGACAAACTAAGAACTTTTTCATAAATTTTTAAAAGACCCCCAAAAGCTTTGCCTTCCTTTTTGGGTTTTGTCTTAGCAAGTACGCCTGCGCCCATTGCCGGCACTACGGTCATCGCTACAATCAGACTGGCAAGCAGCGCATAGCCTATAGTCAGTCCCATATCCGAGAATAGCTGTCTGGTAATGCCTTCCGTAAATACTATAGGAAGAAATACGCAGACGGTCGTGAGCGTAGACGCTATAATCGCGCCGGACACTTCTCTTGCGCCTTCTATAGCCGCTTCTTTAGCTGAACGCCCTTCATGTCTCATTCTATATATATTTTCAATTACGACTATGGAATTATCCACGAGCATACCTACTCCAAGCGCAAGTCCCGACAGGGATATAACGTTCAGTGTAACTCCGCTGAAATACATACATACAATCGCTGCAATAAGGCTTATAGGAATAGAACATGCCACCACAGCCGTCGGCCGCCAGTCTTTTAAGAACAAAATCAAAATCAGAACTGCAAGAATCGCACCGAACAACACATTATTTATGATGGAGTCCATAACAAGGTCTATGTATATGCCCTGGTCCATAAGCGTGATTAAAATCAAGTCTTCACGTTCTTCCTGAAGTTCCGCAAACTTATCAAGAATCCTGTCGGAAACATCGCCTGTGGAATATCCGGTCTGTTTCTGGAGCGTAATCAATATACCCGGCTCACCATTTACATTTGCATATATTTCACCGCTGTTGTCGGTTATAAACACATCTGCGACATCTTCAAGGGTAATAATGTCTACTCCGTCCATCTCAGGATTAAGAATAGGCATCTTCTTAAGGCTTTCTATATCCTCAGGCTTATCGCCCACTCTTACCAGGTAGTCAATCCCTTCTTCCGTAACATAGCCTGCGGGCATCGAAAAGTTCTGTGCCGCTAACAGGGACTTTACGGTATCAACGGTAAGGATTCCGCTCATATCAGCCTGTTCGTACGCGTTTTCCCTTGCTTCTTCTAACTGCGCTTCTCCGTCGATTACCTGCTGCAGCGCGTCATCAAGCTGGGTGCCTGAATCGCTTAGCTGCTCTTCGCCATCGTTTAGCTGGCTAAGCGCCGAATTAATCTGCCGCTGACCTGCGGCAAGCTGCGTCTCTCCTTCTTTAAGCTGCTCATCTGCCGCGGCGTATGCCTCTTCGGTCATAAAAGCCTTGCCTTCTTCAAGCTGTCTCCTGCTCTCTTCTAATTCCCTGCGCCGACTGTTAAGCTCCCGCTGGCTGCTTTCAAGCTTTTCCCTATTGCTCTCAAG
>JAMPEU010000092.1 GCA_023664865.1 Butyrivibrio sp.
AATGGTTTCAATTATTCCCAATGCGGCTTCAATAGCATACCGGACGGGCAAAGCAATGATGGAGCAAAATGGAACATGGGAATATGGATTGGAACTTCCGCAATATACTCTGCAGAGTGAGTTCGAGCATGCAGGATTCCATGTTATCAGGGAATATACGATAGGTGCTGAACACGCGCTTGAGTTTTTGCCACAAAAGTTTTGGCTACGGAAAGCGATGGAACAGTGGCTGAAAGAAAATCCAACAGAGGACGATTGTAGACAGGGGTATTTATTGGTGACGCTGGGGGAGAAGAGGTAGTTGTCCAAAAGGAGACAAGACGCGTCTGGATTATTACGAAGAATTTGGTTGACAAAATGGCGATAAAGGAGAACGCGGTTGACAAAATCATAAAAACAGGTTGAAAATCAGTCTGTCAGATGCAGTTGACAAACAAAATATTTGCGTTATGGAAGATGGTAATGTAACGGCAGGGTTTATTAAAGATGAGGTTATTGAGGAATTTTCTATTTGTACTATAGCTCGGATTCTGAGACTATAGCAGAAAGAAGTAAAGAAAAGGATGCTATTAAAAAAGCGATAAGAGGATATGTGAATGAAAGTAGCACATGATTTGACAGTTGTTCGTGTCTGGAGGGGCGAATTATGTTGTTTATAGAAATACAATGCAAGAAATGGGAACATACTAGGATAAATGTCGGTATGATAGAGCTTTGCAATAGTGTTTTACCGGATGAAAAGATAAAAGTATATGCGGAACAGGCTCACATAGAGGAATTGAGGGCATTAACAGCGAATGAAGATATAGAAATAATAGCGAATGCGGTAGAGTTTGAAGATTGGAGATTCGATAGTTTAGCGCATAGTGACAAATATATAGAATTGCTTACAGGCATCATACAGAAGGAAGCCGAGGAGAAAAAGATAATACTTTTATCCTGCAATATAGGAATAATCCGGGCAGTAGCATATGTCAGTGTAAAGTATAATGATAGAGTCTTTTATGTCGCTTTACATGCAGCGTTAGAAGAAGCCGCCCATGAATACCATGCCAACATTAAGAATGGGTCATATGCTTTTTGGCAGAAGGTAAAAAACGCCCTGACCGGCAGAAAGCCGGAAAGCAGAAGGGAAATGTCCGTACAAGAGTGCATTAATGAATGCATTTCATGTAATTGCCATTTTATAGTGTATGCCCCAGGATACAGGGAATATTTGAGTGGAAAAATCGACCGGGAAATCTTAAACAGATTTATTTTTTTGCATCATCCATTATATAATCCCAATGATTATAGCGCACCAAGTAATGACAGACTAACAATAGGAGTGTATGGGGGGGGCGTTAATCAGAACGCATATAACATAATAAATATATATAATGAGAAATATGATAATGGCAAGGTGCTGTTCAGGGTAATGGCTGAACAGGATAACCCGATACTATGCCTTAAAAATGTTACAAGAATGTTTGAGCAGGACTATGTATCCAATGAAGAACTGGAACAGGAACGGAAACGGCTGGATTATGTGTTATTGCCGTATGATCATAACCAGTATATGGTTACTGCTTCCGGAATATTGAGCGATGCATTGTCTGAAGAAATTCCAGTTTTGATGCTTGATTCACCGTTTCTTCAATATTACAATAACTATACCATAGGGGAGCTGTTATGCGATGTTGATTCCATGGCACGTTATATAGCGGAGACAGCTTCTGACAAAGTAGAAAGGGACAAGCTGATTGAGAAGTGCAGGCACGCAGAACATGAGTTAAAAAGGCGGATATTGAGTGATAATATTAAAACATTTGGAGAGATGATAGGATAGTGGACAACTTTGCATTCTTCCTTAAGACATACAGTGTAGATTATGATAGGACAGTCAGACTTATAGATACATATAGAAAATATAATGCAGAGCTGATTCTGTTATATATTGCATGCCCGAAAACCGACATATATTTATTCAAAAATTTAGAGGGAGCAGATGTACATGTTATTCCAGAGGAAGATATATGTGAAGAAGTCTTTGTGAAGGATAGTATATGGAGTGCAGGATATTTGAACCAGGAGATTTATAAGCTTTCGTTTTGGGAGACTGGGTTATGTGCTAATTATATGTGTATAGATTCTGATGCAGTATTCATACGTCCTTTTTATAAGAAAGACTTTATGTATGATGACGAAACACCATATACTGCACTTAAGGAAGATAATGATTTGAGAGCAGATATCTACTATAACAGGCTGTATTGGAATGGGCGCATGGATTGGATTGAGAAGATAGGGAATGAACTGGATTATCATCCATATCATTTATTGACTTGTCATGGGTTTCAGATTTTCTCCGGGAGGGTTCTGGAATCGCTACGAAATGATTTTATGCGGCCGCATGGATATAGCTATAAGAATCTGATTGAGATTGCGCCATATGAGTTTACATGGTATAGTATGTGGCTTCAGAAGACGGAAATTATTCCGATACACATAATTGAGCCATTGTTTAAGTGTTTTCATTTAAAACAACATCATATCATATCCGTTATGCAGGGAATGAAGATTGAGGACTGGGCAAAAGGATATGTAGGTATCATAGTAAATTCCAATTATGGCGTGGGAAATGGGGATTACTATGATTTGTCTGTATATAATAGTGGTAATGCAGACATTCCGAATGATGTCATAGATATGAATTATCATTTTTATAAGCGGCTTAGAAAAGGAAGGCTGCGCAGGAACATGAGTCTGTTGATGTTGAAGATAAGAAATAAAATATGGGGCGCGGAATCTGATGAGTAAAAAGCAAAAGTTGATTAGTGTCATTGTTCCCATATATAACATAGAAGCATATATAGAAAAATGTATAAAGTCCATAATTGGACAGACTTATCACAATCTGGAAATTATACTGGTTGATGACGGCTCTGCTGATAACAGTGGGCGTATATGTGACAGATATGCGGAACTGGATAATAGAATTATGGTACTGCATAAAGAAAACGGCGGTCTTTCCGATGCCAGAAATTATGCGATAGACAGGGCGCATGGGGATTTGCTGGCATTTGTTGATGGTGATGACTGGATACATCCACAGATGTATGAATTGATGCAGGATGCTATGGAATTGCATGAGGCGGATGTGGTAACCTGCTGGTTTGAACGGACAGATAAAGATTTCGGAAAACGACAATATAAACAGGACGAATTAAATGTAAGGCTGTTAAGTGGGGCGGAGGCTCTTTGCGATATAGAGACTCCCCTTGTAGTGGCATGGAACAAGCTGTATAAAAGGGAAATATTTGAAAACATAAGGTATCCGAAGGACAGGCTTCATGAAGACGAATATATTATTCACAGGATATTCTATAAATGCAGGAAAGTGGCTGTAATAGACAAGCCGCTGTACTTTTATACGATACGGGATGGATCCATAGTATCGCATATGACGCCGGTAAGGATAGATAATACTTTGGAAGCTTTGGCTGACCGAGTGGAATTTGCCGGTAATATGAACTGGACAGAAGTAATGCCGGCTGTAATTAAGCGGTACTGTGATTATTGTATAGACAGATACCGGGATATTGCAAGTGGACATTATGATTATATTGAGCGGATATATTTGGATATATTATGGCAGTCAGAACAGAATATGGTGCAGAAATATTCTAATATAAAGATTGAGAATAAATATAAATATTTTGCCAAGTCGCCGGAAGAATATGAAAGATGGCTGGTGAAAAATAAAAAAATTGATAAATACCGCAATATATTGAACCGGGCGTTTAACAAGGTAAAGAGGCAGGCTGGAGTCAAGCCGCAGGCATAAGGAGAGTATATGGTAAATTTTGAAGATGTGTCTTGGGACATTGTAGTTACCCCGAAGCGCAAATGGTATGAATTAAAGCTTAGAGAAGTCTTTAGATATAAAGACTTGATTTTTTTATTTGTAAAAAGGAGCTTTACTTCGCAATATAAACAGACGATATTGGGTCCGTTGTGGTTTATTATTAATCCGCTCTTATCCTCGTTTATATCGACAATTATATTTGGGAATATAGCGGGTATAGGTTCTGACGGCGTACCGTATTTTTTGTTTTATTTGTGCGGATATACCCTGTGGAATTATTTCTCCGCCTGTGTAAATGCGACTTCTTCCACTTTTGTTAATAATGCAGGCATCATGGGTAAAGTATATTTCCCAAGATTAACGATGCCGATTTCTTCGGTAATATTTGCAGCTATAAATATGATTATCATATTTGTTATGAGTATAGTAACAATGATTATATATAGTTGCGCCGGATATGAAATCCATCCCAATAGAATGATTTTTATTATACCGATTCTTATGCTTCAGACAGCAGTGCTTGGACTTGGGATAGGTATTATTGTTTCATCATTGACAACTAAGTACCGTGACCTGAATGTCCTTGTGGGATTTGGCCTGAACCTGTGGATGTATCTGACGCCTGTCGTATACCCGGTATCAGAGGTTCATGGGATCCTGAAATCAGTTATTCTAATCAACCCGATGTCAGCGATTATACAGAATTACAGATATGCGTTGCTTGGTGTGGGAAAGTTTGAGGATTTTTATTGGCTGCTTAGCATACTCATGACCATATTAATTTTTATGGTGGGCTTACTGCTGTTTAACAGGGTCGAAGGAACTTTTATGGATACTGTATAGGAGTGCGGAAAATGTCAGATATAGCAATTAAAGTTGAGAATTTAAAAAAGCAGTATCGCCTGGGAACCATAGGCGGAGGAACCCTTTCTGCAGATTTTGAGAGCTGGTGGGCAAGAAAGCGGGGGAAAGAGGATCCTAACACATTAATCGGAACAGACCAAACGAGAATAGGAGAGTCTTTCTATGCATTGGATGGTATAAGTTTTGAAATTGAAACGGGTGAAGCGGTTGGCGTTATCGGTTCAAATGGTGCGGGAAAATCTACGTTACTTAAGATTCTGTCCAGGGTAACAATGCCGACGGAAGGGAGAATAGGAATAAATGGGCGTATTACAAGTATGCTGGAGGTAGGAACCGGATTTCATCCGGAACTGACCGGACGTGAAAATATTTATATGAATGGCGCTATTCTTGGTATGACTAAGGCTGAAATTAACGCCCGAATAGAAGATATCATAGATTTCTCAGAATGTAGAAAGTTTATAGATACG
>JAMPEU010000093.1 GCA_023664865.1 Butyrivibrio sp.
AACGTCATGCTCCTTTGCATACTCATAAGCAAGCCATATTTCCCCTGTCCAAAACCCGGTAGTCCAGTAGTTATTATCAATCGGCTGATAAAATCCGTTCTCACTGTATGCATTTTGAAACTTATCCGTAAATGTCTTTAAGTTCTCAAAGACGCTTCCCGCCGCATACTGCATCGCCGCATTAATTTCTTCCGTTTTAATCTCATCATATCCTGTAAATTCTGTCCGTTTCATTTCTTCCTCCATTTACTTACTAACCTTTAAGTCCCATGGAAGCAACGACTTCCACAAGATATTATATCAGATATACCGGTTTAGAACAATTTCTGTATTTTTACAATGAATTTTTGGAATTTACTTTCAGCAGGACTATATCCGGATGCGCACATACCATGCACAGGATTTATTAGAAACTGCTGATATGCCGGTAGAATAAATCCCTTACCGATTCGTAAGAAAGTTTCCGCCGCCTGTATTCATCTACAATTCCTTTATTATTCATCGTTCGGGGGCGATTTGAAAACCACTCTTCACTAATGCGTACATCACAAAATTGCCAGATATATACGCCGCTGCAGTCCTTATTATCTAATACCGCCGTTATCTGTTCCATAAGGGCGGCCACCTGATATTCCTCGCTCCATTTGGGTTTATGCGGGGCTCTGAATCCATAGATGGCTCCTGCACCTATTTCCGTAACAAGAAACGGCTTTCCTTTTCCATCAGTTTCCTGTTGTATCCATTGATATAAATCGTCCAAATATTCTGACGGCGGAGTATCGTGATACCACAATGGATAAATATTATAAGAAACTATCTCCGGGATGCCAAAGCAGATATCTGTCTTGAATTTACAGCTTGCAAAAGAGCGCGGCCTTGAAGTATCCAATTCATTAATCAGACTAAACTGTTTCTCATAACACTCTTTCCCATACTCGGAATCGCTGGCACACTCATTTAAAATTCCCCAAATATAAATAGATGGGTGATTATAATGTGCCGTTATCATTTCTCTGATTACCTGTTCAGCCTGAAACTCAAAATTAGGGTTTTCCATATCTTCAAGGCTCAATCCTCTGGCATGGTTTTCCTCCCATACCAGAATCCCCTGCTCGTCACATAAATCAAGGAAAATTTCATCATGGGGATAATGGACTGCCCGTATTGAGTTTGCACCCAGGCACTTCATGGTTTCAATATCAGCCGCGATTGCAGCAAATGGAAGCGCGCAGCCAAACTGGGGATGGTCTTCATGATAGCAGAAGCCCTTTATATATATTTTCTTACCGTTTAATAAAATACTTTTTCCATCCACCTCTATCATCCGAAATCCAAACCTGTCCAGCAAATCATCTACTGCATTGCCTTCCTGATAAAGAACCGCCTTTGCCGTATATAATGCCGGATTCTCCTGCGTCCATGCAGTAACATCATCAAACAGCTCTTCATGCTTTAAAACCTGTGTGCTGTTCCCAGCCACTATAAAAGAACCTAAAGAGATTTTCTTTCCTGCTAATTCCAGCTCTAGCGATGCCTCTTGCGCCCCATCTGTGATATTTTCAAGGACAATCTCCGCCAATGCGCCCCATTTCATGTAATCACTGCTTTTTTTGACTGTTGTGATATGTATCTGTTTAATATAAACATTCCCTATTTCTTCTAAGACTACCGGACGGCTTACCCCGCCATAAGACATATAGTCATTAGGGATATGCAGCGCACTCTCTTGGCTAAAACGATTGTCTGCTTTGATTTCAAGCAAATGCTCTTTATTCTCTAAATTTCTCACAATAACATCAAACGCCGTATACGCATTATAATGCTCGGCTATTTTTTCTCCATCCAGAAATACTGTTGCCGTATGGCTGATTCCTTTAAATTCAAGACGGATATTTCCACCTACACAGAACACAATACGGTAAATACCCTCTCCACGATAGCCTGTGAAATCCGGATAGTTCTCCCAGCAGCTTGGAGTCGCCACCTGATATTTCATCCCTTTAAACTCTCCCTGACAGGCTTCAAACTCCCACAGCCTTCCCGTAATTTCCTTGCATTTCCTAACATTATGAACCTGAAACGTCCTAACCATTGTAAACCTCCATTCCCTCGCTTTAAACATTAACACTATATGGCATGAAGTATTTTATTTGTAGAGCATATCACATTTTATCTGGTTTTCACATATCTTTTTTATCTTTCTTTTTAACCTTTTTATTATACTTATATATACTCTCCTGTCACAGCGGTTTCTGATGCACCCCATTTATGTTTTGATATTCTTTCCTGTAAAAATAAATGGAAAGAACCATCCGATTGTCCAGCCAATCGGCCATGCACACCATATGCCTGTGGCAGATTTTGTCAAATCCGCAAGAGCAAAAGCCAGCACGACTCTAAGGATTAAATCCGTAAAGGTGGCAAGCATAAACTTACGCATGGCGCTTAATCCCCTAAGTACACCGTCTGCAGCCAATTTCGCAGACACGACAAAATAGAATGGTGACAATATCCACAAAAACTGTCTTCCGGTCATAAGCGCTGCTGCGGAACTCTTTTCCATAAACAAAAGAAGAAGGTATCTCCCACAGAAAATATAAATAATGCAGAATGGTATACACAGGCACCATACCATTTTAATTCCCGCCCGAAAGCCTTCCTTAATACGTTCATATTTATGAGAACCCAGCTTGGTACCGCTATTACAACAATCTTTTTTAGAAGGTCTATGTCAAATAATTTTGGTTTACCCGTCACCTGGATTTTTTTAATTCTTATCCACACGGTCCATACGGCAAGAATGCAGCTGATTCCCTGACATAAAAAAGTCGCCCATGCGACGCCGGCAACACCCATGTTAAATGCTTTTACAAATAAAATGTCAACTGCAATATTTGAGGTTGAGGATACTGCAAGAAAATAAAACGGCGTTTTGGAATCCCCCAATGCAGAGAAAATTCCGGTTGCAATATTGTAAAAAAATACAAACGGCAGCCCCCATATATAAATATCCAGATACAGCTTTGAATCAGAAAACACTTCGTCCGGCGTCCTGATTAAACGAAGCAGCGAGCCGCAGCCTAAAATGCCTGTAACCATCAAGAGCAGACATAGAAAGGCACTGAAAATACAGGCGGTTGATACCGCAGACTTTAACTTGCCGTAATCCTTTGCCCCAAATAATTGCGAAACGATAATGGAACAGCCCATGTTGCACCCAAATGCAAAGGCAATAAAAACCAGCGTGATTTCATAACTGTTTCCCACAGCCGCAAGCGCATTCTCCCCGATAAATTTGCCTGCAACCAGACTGTCGGCTATATTATAGAGCTGCTGAAAAATAATGCTGCCAAACAATGGCAGACAAAATTTCCATAATACTTTTTGTGGATTTCCTACTGTTAAATCTTTGTTCATGAAACCATATCCTTCTTAATAATTTACTTCTTTTCAGGAATGTATTATAATACCTTTCTGAAAATATGCAATATATAGGATATAATTTTTCAGGGATATTTCCACTTCTTAATCTAGTCAACCGCCTGCATGGATTTATGGCTATCAGACATCTTATTCAGCAACTCTTTCATTTTAAATGCAGCCCGCACAGATTTTATCACATCAATAACAAATAGAGAAAGTAATGCAATACAAATAACCTTTATTACTGTCTGTGGAATTTGAACAATTAGTTTTACAATCATAGGATTAACTTTCTGCAGTAAAACAGCTACTACTCCCCAGCCTAATGAAATGGGCAGACATATATGCCCCTTTATATTTAATGGTCTACGACTATAATCCCAATATCTCATATCAAACAGTTTTTTTATCAGAATACCCGTCATATATTCCAAAATTGTAGCACTGACCATGCCAACCATAAAAACCAAAATCATATTTTTTCGTACTATCCATGTGGATAATAGAACTGTCCATGCACCACAGCCATAAACAGGAAGCCACGGACCTCTTAAAAATCCTCTGTTTACCCACCTACATTCGCAAATAGAATAAACTAATGTTTCCCATATCCACCCTAAAGCGCAATAAATGAAAAAAAGCAGTATCCCTCTAACGCCTATAATTTCTTCCAATTTCGTACCCAGCCCTTCTTTTTATTCAGGTATTATCATCAAGTCTAATATTCCATTTACAATTTAATATCAACTTAATCTTAAGATTTTCTTATTCATTCTCTTTCGCTTGTTTCATAATTCTTATATTCCGTATTCCATAAAGTACAAAAGAAATTCCAATCATTAATGTGCAGGCTACTATGGAAATCATAGAAACCAGTGGCGTAATTTCATGCCAGAACACATGCAGTATCATCATGCCATATAATAAGCATGTGGCTGCTTTACCATGCCACTGTGCGCCACATACAATCCTTGTCCTTTTTATAATCAAAATACCACTTATACCCATAAATGCTTCTTTTACTATAAGCAGGACAAACGGCGCTATCATCATGGGAAATCGGAGCAACAGGCATATCAACATAACCCCCTGTGTCAGCTTATCGGCAATGGGATCAAGCACCTTGCCAAAATTACTTATCATATTAAAATATCTGGCAATATAGCCATCTGCCATATCCGTTATTCCCGACAAAATCAGAATATACCCTGCCCATACATAATTCTTGTCTATACTGTAAAGCCATACAATTACAGGAATTAAACATAATCTGAAAAAGGAAAGTATATTAGGTATGGTAACTATTTTCTTTTCATATTTATTTACCGTATTATTTGTTTTCTGTTCCATAAATGTCTCCCGCCTCTATCAAGTAGTCCTATTTCGGACTCTTTGCATAAAATTATAAGTCCGAAATAGGACTCTTGTCAAGGCGTATAGACATATTGTTTATTTTTCTTTGGGAAATGCTTTTAAAATGATTAAACCAACGATAAAAGTGACAGCACAACCGCAATCGCCACAGGAACGCTGACAGTATCGTTGCCGTTATGTGCAAAAAGCTCTGCTGCCGCTGAAACCGGAGCTATCAGCAAGGCAAACAGACAGCATTTCGCCGTCGGAATATCAGTTATAAACATAAG
>JAMPEU010000094.1 GCA_023664865.1 Butyrivibrio sp.
ATTTATATGTGCTTGTGGATATTGCCAATTACAGCCTTACATATTCCTTATGCGGACACGAGAATCATATGTCACCCGACGACCATTACCAGGATTTAAAACGCATCATCGCCGCAGTAGGCGGCAAGGCAAGGCGTATTACGGTAATAATGCCATTTTTATATGAAAGCCGCCAATCAAAAAGGGCGACAAGGGAATCTTTGGACTGCGCCCTTGCATTGCAGGAAATGGTCAGCATGGGGGTTGATAACATCATTACATTCGATGCCCACGACGCCAGAGTGCAGAACGCGATTCCTTTACACGGCTTTGAAACCGTACAGCCGTCATACCAGTTTATTAAAGGGCTGCTGACCAACGTAAAAGGGCTTACTATCGACAATAACCACATGATGGTAATAAGCCCCGATGAAGGCGGTACAAGCCGGGCTATTTACATTGCTAACGTATTGGGGCTTGATATGGGTATGTTCTATAAAAGAAGAGACTATACTGAAATAATAGATGGCCAAAACCCTATTGTCGCACATGAATTTCTGGGCAGCAGCGTGGAAGGCAAGGACATGATTATCATTGACGATATGATTTCTTCAGGCGAAAGCGTACTTGAAGTTGCCGCCGCGTTAAAGAAACGCAAAGCAAACCGCATCTTCATATTTGCTTCTTTCGGATTATTTACATCAGGTCTGGAAAGATTTGACAAATCATACGAGAGCGGTATAATAGACAGGGTTCTGACTACCAACCTAATCTATCAGACGCCGGAACTGCTTAAGAGGGAATGGTATATTAACTGCGACTTGAGCAAATATATCGCTTATTTGATTGATACCCTTAATCACGACAGTTCAATAAGCGATTTGCTCAATCCTGTAGAGCGTATACATTCTATCATTGCAAGGTATAATGCGGGCGAGTTAAATTAATTGTATATTAACGGAGATTTGCAGACATTGGATTTTTAATACTGTATCACCAAAGTCTGCACATCATCCAGTGTATTTTTCATTCTGGCTTTAACAGTACAATTACCGTGTTCTTCTACCGGCAATGTGAATTCCTTGTTCTCTGAAAAATCCTGTAATGTATACTTCTCCCCTGAATCCGATTCAATTATAACACTGTATTCCATACCTTCTATACGGTTTGACGCTATATGATATATGTTGAAATTACAATCATTATCAGATTCCCTATAATACAATCCATATATACGTGGGGAACTATTACTAAGTTTTTCCGCATACGAATCATAAAAATATTGTTCATTTTCTGCCATACTTCTTGACACTGTTTCATGAAAGAATCTTGTAAACATATCCGCGCCCTTGTTGTTTAAATGTCCGGCATCAAGAAAATACTCTCCTTTTTGGATTGGAAGATATTCTTCCTTTACAAGATTAAAATCGTAAAATTCCACACCATAGTCAGCCGCTATTCCACTCACTTGCTTAACAAAATTATCATAATTTTCCGTACTTATAAGCCGTAATTCATCCATCGGAGAAACAAAAAGTATGACCGGAATATCCCGCTCCTGACAATAACATATAATTTTTTTGAGATAATCCTCACTCTTCTCACTCATTGGGTTTACACTTAAAATTCGATTCTGAGAAAACAGTCGCTGTTCGTCCTTATACTCTACAGTAGAATAGCAATATCCTCTATGCCCATATTGTATATACCCCAATTCACCATAGTCATTACCGCCTTCATACATTAAATACTCTTCTCTGCTCTTCTTCGCCATTATTCGTTTAACATAATCCCAATCTCCCAGCTGACTGCGGTATCTTACAAACGGAAAACATACATCAACATATCTATCCGTTTCGAAACATTTATATATATACTCAATTTTATTAAAGGAATTTTTCATGTTATCTATACATCTATAATCTTTATAATTGCATAAATCAAGCGGATCTGCAAAATCAGGACTGGCAAAATTATCGTATACACTGCAATAATAATATAATTCCAGATAAACATGCGAAAGAGAATTATATCTATCAGCTTCCCTCAAAAGATAATATGATGCATTTAAATTCTGTGAAGATGTAGACAAGTTAAAGTTAAATTTCCCATTCATTTCATCTAAAATCAGGGGATTAATATCATAATGCACATGCGACGAACCAAGATATACGTTATCTATTTTTCCTTTATTTTCATAAAAATCATGTAATACGATACGCTGCCACTCCTCTGTATCCACATAAATATAATTCAGTCCCCGTGATATAACTATAAAAACAAATATTCCACCCAGAACTCCTGCTATTCTTTTTAAAATTGTTAATATAATATTATGCGGTTTAATATTGCCAGTATCCATGTCAAATCTTTTCTCCTTTTTAAAACTGAAAATATATAAACTGCTGTATATCATATATTTCTCCATAACAGCCATATAGTAAAATTACAAATAATAGAACCATAATTATCAACACTCTAAAAAAATATCCCTGTTTAAGCAGCCACTCTGCCATATCCAGCCCTTTATATTTATGCCAGTCCACAATAAACAAAAGCATTATTGACGCCATAAGAATCTGCATATAATTCTTTTCCACGCCAAGATTATATAGCGAACCATCAAAAAAAATCATCCAGTTATTATCAGACAACATTTTAACAATAATCCTAACGCCCTCAGATAAGCTTCCAGCCCGGAAAAACAGCCATGTAAATGTTACCATTAAAAATGTTATCATGGTTCTAAACAGATTTTTACTAAAATATCCCGCTTCATTATCAGCTTTATCAATATGGTCTTTTTTCACAATCCGTCCCGGCACTAATTTATTAAAGAATTTCTGCATGCTCAAATTTATTTCCATAAAGGCCTCGGCCATGACCTGATAAGCCCCATTTAACAGCCCCCATATTACATATGACAATGCTGCGCCATGCCAAAGCCCGCTTATTCCGAATACCGCCATAAGATTATATACCCTTCTCTTTTTCCCTTTTCTATTTCCACCAAGCGGTATATAAAGATAATCCCTAAACCATCCTGATAGCGAGATGTGCCATCTGCGCCAAAATTCCTTTACGCTCTTTGCATAATATGGAGCTTCAAAATTATCCATAAGATGGATTCCCATAATTAATGCCGAGCCTTTTGCGATTGTAGAATATCCATAAAAATCACAGTATATTTGAATTGCAAAAAAACAAGTCGCAACAACAATATAAAAGCCTGTATACTGGGCATAATAACCATCATATACGGTATCCACTATTATAGATGTTCTGTCCGCAATAACCATCTTCAAGAATAATCCATAAAGTATATAAATACATCCTTTTCTCAGATTTTCATATTCAAACTTATGTGGTTTATTTAACTGGTTAAGCAGATTGTTAGAGCGTTCAATCGGACCTGCCACAAGCTGTGGAAAAAATGATACAAACAAAGCATATTTTAAAAAATTTTTTTCCGCACATATATTGCCGCGGTATACATCAACCAAGTATCCCAATGCCTGTAACGTATAAAATGAAATTCCAACTGGAAGAGCCATATCATGAGTCCAAACCATTTCCCCCAGATGAAATAATCTAAGTAATCTATTCAAATACAGGACTCCAAAATCAAAATATTTGAAATATGCCAGCATACCTAAACTTAATACTATACATACAGCCAAACATATCTTTTTTTCTTTCCGAATCTTAATTGTTTCTTTTCCAGTCTTATCCGTACTGTATTCCGTGAATTGGTATATAATTCTCCCTCCCGCGTAAGTTAGCAGTGTACAGGAAAAAAGCAAAATTACATACAATGGATTCCACTGCATATAAAAATAATAACTTACAATAAGCAGCCAGATATACCGTATTTTATTCGGTAAAATGTAATAAATAATCACTACTATGGGTAAAAATAGAATATATTGTGGTGTATTAAACAGCATTGTTTTTATCCTTATACTTCGCATTTATAATACAAACTTTGCCAAAATCATATTTATAGTATATATTTTTCTCTTTTAATGTCAATAGTATATTGAAAAGCATTTTCTATATACTATAGTCTATATTTCATAGCAGAAATAATGCAATTAAAATTTTAATTATAAAAATCGAAAGGAATAGCTATTTACTATGGATATCGCTGTAGAATTGGGAATGCGCATTCGTTATTACCGAAAAGAAAAAAATATAACCCAGGAAAAGCTTGCAGAAATATGTAATCTTCATCCTACTTACATAGGGCAATTAGAACGCGGGGAAAAAAACGCTACTATCGAGAGCATATACCGCATATCAAAGGGACTTGAAGTACCTATAAGCAAGCTATTGGACAATATGGAAGTTTTTGAAAATGAATCAACAGACTATTCTCAAAAAATATATCATCAGCTCTTGTTGATTCCAAAAAATAAACAGCAGGATATTTCCAAAATAATCCAGGAAATTATAGCATTAAGCCAAAATACTTAAAACAGTGTTTAACTATTTAAAACCTTGACATTTTCCATTATTCATCTATAATTAATCTTTGGAACTCCGGTCAGTTCGAGACCTTCCTGACCGAACCGCCCATAGGGCGCAGAAAAAAACAAAACTAAAGGAGATAACCAAATATGAAAAAACAATCCCAGGCAGCTATGATTGCTGCCATCTATGTAGTATTGACATTTATTGCCAATGCCTTCGGACTCGCAAACTATGCCATACAAATCCGTTTTTCAGAGGCACTCACTATTTTACCTTATTTTACGCCTGCCGCCATACCCGGTCTGGTTATCGGCTGCCTTCTTAGCAATATATTGACAGGCTGCGCATTGCCGGACATAATTTTTGGAAGCCTTGCCACCCTCATCGGAGCGTTAGGCACTTATGCACTCAGGAAATGGAAATGGAGCGCGCCTATACCGCCAATCCTCGCCAATGCGGTCATTGTCCCACTTATACTGATTTACGGCTATGGGTTGCTGATTGAAGGAGTTTCCGTGGCATACTGCTATACATACTATTTTCTGACCGTAGGCGCGGGAGAAGTCATCTCATGCGG
>JAMPEU010000095.1 GCA_023664865.1 Butyrivibrio sp.
CTTTTCCCTTAAGGCTGCGCCTTTTGCGGGCGGTGGAATTTTATTGTATCACCTGTTTCCTTTATTTGTCAAGGGATTTCAAAGATTTATATAAATATCAAAATACTCCAATATATGATACAAAACCCATGCGCATATAACCGCTTCTCCCAAGCCAAGAACCGCCCCCGCTATCTTATCCAGCCAGCTTATAATTGAAATATTTGTAATAGCGGCAATGGGTGCAAAAACAAGTTTGCACAGCTTAAAAATAATACCTATTCCAATAAGTCCGATTACACATACGGTCAAAGTGCTGAAAGTCTTTGCCCTCACGCTGGTAACAATCAAAAATATAAGCGCGATGCACACAATTGAAACGATAATAGAAATAATATTGACTATTTCCTGCATCATTCCATTATCGTATCCTTTTCTCATTCTCCATGCTGCCAATAAAAAAGCAGCCAGAAAAAAAACAATCTTCAAATTAATATCCAACACCTTTCCAGTATATGTACATTAAATATTGCTATTTTAGTTCAATCGTATCTATAGAGTCTTCCGTTACCAGCGTATATCTGTAGGGAGTCGAGGTAGGAATAAGCAACTGGACGCTCTTTTCAAAACGTCCCGAATACTTTTCCAGACCATCCAGATTATAAACCTTACATTCCGATTCATTATAAATAATAATCTGTTCGTCAGCAAAAACAATATCAATATAGTCCATATCAAAGTCTATAGACTTGCTTAACTGCCCTGATTTATTATATACATCTAAACGGTATCTGTTACTGCCGTCCGTTCCTATGAATACCAAACCCACATATTCTTTACCGTAATAAATCCAATGCACTTCTTCATTCAGCAGACGCTCCGCAATACCGGAAGGTATCTCCGAACCGCCGAAAAACATGATTCTGTCGTCAGCCACTGCAAACAGCGTATTGTCGTCCAGAAAATGCGTATATCCTACTACTGAATTAAGATAGTCATAACCATTGACAAAATTGTATGTATAGTTCTGACCTACCAATCCGAAATTATAAAACGCAACGCTGGATTTTACCTCTCCACTGTCCGCAAAAAGGTAAGACACACATACCAGTTTGCCGTTAGGAGAAATGGCAACGCTGAAAGGATATCCACTCTGCTTCATAGTCGTTCTGAAATAAACCAGTTCTTCTCCCTTAGTATTATAGAGATAAATCCATGTAACATCGGAATCGTCCAGAACAGCTTCAACCACTCCGTTTGACGCCACGCTGAAACTCCTGATAGGCTTATTGGTTACAATCTGCCCAAGTATGCTGGTTGTATCCATTATATATATGTTTCTTCCATTATAGTCACCGATTGCCACTACATTCTGGCATATATCAATCATTGGATTCTGCATTTCAAAAGTTTCATTCCACACCACATTTCCTTTGGCGTCTATGCAGCTTGCTCCGTCTTTGCTGTACGCCAATATGTATCCCGAAAACGGTACTATCCTGCCATTTTTCGGAATCGTCGTTTCTATGGAGGAAACGACTACGCTCTCAGTATATATCTTATTCTTCCATTGAATAATCAACGCTGCCGTAATAGCCACAGCGAGAATCAGAATTAGTACAGTGCGATAAAAAATCATAAACTTATGGCTTTTTATTTTTTCTCTATAGCTGAGTCCTTTTACCTTATCCTCGCGTTTTTCCTTCTTTTTAAAGTAATCCCTAACGTTTGCCATACGTTATTCCTCTTTAACATTATTTCTTCTTATGGCAACAAGATTTTCTGACCGGATTCAATATGGTCCGGATTCGTAATTTGATTAAGTTCGCAAATCTCAGCCACCTTGGAAGAATCTCCATATATTTTTATACTGATAGTATAAAGAGTATCGCCCTTTTCAATCCTGTAGTATTCCGTAATATTTCTGGAAAACGCCTGCTCGCTTGACGATGTTTTGTCATCTGTCATATCGCGTCCATCTTCCTGCTCATCACTTTCCAGCGCTGCATTTTCTCGACTTCCACTTGCTTGACTTTCGTTTCCCTGCGTTTCTACACCGCTGTCGTTCTCATCCTTTGCCGTATTATTCTCTTTAGCAAATTCCTCGTCCAAATCCGTAAGCCGCAGAACAGTTTCATTCGACGTTTCCAAAACTCCGGTTTCACCGTCAGCTTTATCATTACTTTCAGATGTACCGTCAATTTCCGCCACGTCCTGGTTTTCCATGACGAAGAAGACCTCTACCGCCGCCTGGCCTAAGTCTTTAAGCTTATCATAGCTATTGGTTGAGTTAATCACAATCGCTGCAATTATGACAAAAATTGCCGATAACTGTAAAATTATCAGGGCATTCCCATTCTTGACCTTCTCATGTGCATCAATCCTGCCCTGATATTGATTCCTTTTCTTTATGTCAGTTCTGCTGCGTCTTTTGCCTTTTAGGTCCGCAGCGTCTGTATTTTCACCTTCTATACCTGTCATGCTGCGGTTTCTGTTTTTTATGTACGTCTCGACATTATTCTCTTCTTTTTCTTCTGGCGCCGCAGCTTTTCTCTGCTCTACCATATAGCTCTGCATGGCGTCATTGCTTTGGTAGAAAATATAGTACCCTGCCAGTTCATAAGTTCCGGACTTTTCTATTACGGAAAATACCGGCATGTCCATCACATAATGACATGTTATCTCATCTAAAAGCTCATACTTTTCAAAATAAGATATCTGTTTCTGCCGTCCGGCTCCGTAAATATAGTATTTCTTTCCCTTAAGTTTTCGTTCTCCATAGAAAAAGATTTTATTTCTGCCTTGGGTTCTGTAGTTCTTCAGATAAGACATAACGTAATCTTCTACATACAGTTGATACTTTTCTTCCTTTTCGCCTCTGTGAATCACAATATCCGATGCTTCCATGACTAACCATCACACCCTCTCCGTGCCATATATAAGGCATACTTTTCCTAAATATAGCACAGAAGGATTGCGAAATTTATCAAATCGCGCGTAGGAGAATAAATATTATTAAATTATACAAACTGATACACAGTTACCGCGTCATAATCTCTGCCAGGGCCAAAAACTGCAGAAGGAAACTGCGGTTTATTGATGGTATCCGGATAATACTGAGTCTCAAGGCACATTCCCATTCTAGGCCCGTATTGTGCGCCGTCTTTACCCGGTTCTTCCCCTATGCAGTTGCCGGCATAAAACTGTACTCCCGGAAGAGTGGAAAAGGTTTTCATCTTCCTACCGCTCACAGGCTCCTCTACCATGGCAATCTCCTTAAGGCTTCCGTCAGCATTATCAACCACATAATTATGGTCGTACCCTTGAGTCAGCTTAAGCTGTTCAAAATCAGCGTTAATGTCCTGCCCGATTGGTTTCGGACTTGTGAAATCCATCGGAGTCCCTTTAACGCCTGCAATCTCTCCGGTAGGTATAGCGCCCGCAAGCACGGGCGTGTAGTTCTCTGCATGGATAGTCAATATATGGTTCTCGATTTTACCCGATTTATGTCCGTTCAGATTAAAATATGTATGGTTCGTCATATTAATCAGAGTATTCGCATCAGACGCGGCATGGTATGCCAGTTTCAGGCTGTTGTCGTCAGAAAGCGTATAGCTCATCGTTATTTTTTTATTGCCCGGAAATCCCATATCGCCGTCCGCAGCTTCAAGTGCAAAAGTTACGCTGTTATTTCCTTCATCAGCGATATCCCACACACGCTTATGATATCCTAACTCTATATGGCTATGCAGGTTGTTTACACCATCGTTGACATCAACATTGTATGTTTTGCCATCAATCTGAAAACTCGCATTGCCGATTCGGTTAGCGCTTGGTCCGATAGTCGCGCCGAAGAAACTGCCGTTTTTATAATAACCCTCCAGCTTATCAAATCCCAGCACAACGTCTTCCACGTTGCCTTTAGCGTCCGGCACATACAAATTAATAAGGATAGCTCCAAAGTTGGTTACTCTCGCCTTCATGCCGTTGGCATTCTCTAATGTAAAAGCATATGCTTCCTTGCCGTCTACAGTCGTTCCAAATACTTCTTTCTTCATACCCATACTTTATCCCTCTCTGATTTAATCCTTTATATAATCATCATTTTACACAACTGCCGCTCGCACCAGTCTGCGAAACTGCCCTTAAGCTGTTTTCCATCTAAAGTTCAGTACGCCCTTCCAATGCGCGCAGCAAAGTCACTTCATCAATATATTCCAAGTCGCCGCCTACCGGCACGCCGCTTGCAATTCTGGTAACTTTAACCCCTGTCGGCTTGATAAGCTTGCTGATATACATTGCAGTAGTCTCGCCTTCTAAGCTTGAATTAGTAGCGATTATGACCTCGCTTATGTCTGACTGCAGGCGATGCATTAACTCTTTCAGCTTGATATCGTTCGGACCTATGCCAAGCATGGGCGAAATCGCGCCATGCAGTACATGATATACTCCCGTAAACTTTCCGGTCTTCTCATATGCTGCCAAATCACGCGTGTTCTCCACTACCATTATCGTTTTATGATCTCTCCCGGCGTTGGCGCATATGGGGCAGATATCCTGCTCTGTCAGCGTAAAACATTCTTGGCAATACCTGACATTATCCCTTGCTTCCATCATGGTCGTGGCAAGCCGCTCCACCCTTTCTTTTGGCATGTTAATTATGTGGAAGGCAAGCCTTTGCGCGGTTTTGGCTCCAATTCCCGGCAGTCCTGACAGTTCTTCTATTAACTTATTTATAAGTCCGCTATATAAATCCATTAGAAGGGAAGACCTCCGCCGAATCCGCCTGTCATTTTATTCATAATCTCCGCATTCGCGTCCTCCGCCATGCGAAGCGCCTCATTAGCCGCCGCCATTACAAGGTCTTCTAACATTTCAACGTCTTCCGGATCCACTACCTCTTGTGACAGCTTAACCTTAGTAATTTCCTTTTTTCCGGTCACAGTGACTTCGACCGCACCGCCTCCTGATTTAGCCGTAAATTCCTTTTCTTCAAGTTCCTTCTGGCTTTCCTCCATCTGCC
>JAMPEU010000096.1 GCA_023664865.1 Butyrivibrio sp.
GTCATTCTTATCTTTGATTTAATCATTTTAATAACCAACCGTGTCCCTTTCCCATAAGCTCATAAAATACCTATCCAAGCGTCTTAAAATATTCATCAATCTCCTTCATTCTCGATATCTGCGATACGTGGAAAGGACAGCGAGACTCACAATGTCCACACCCGATACAGTCATCTGCATGAAGGTCCAGCCTACTATAATGCTCTGCCGCCATTGTATCGCCCGCTTTTGCCAAATCGTAATACTTATTAATCAAGCCCACATTTAATCCTGCCGGACATGGCTGACAGTGATTACAATATACACAGCTTCCCGCCGCGTCCTGCGGTGTAAAAGAAGCAATCGCGGAATAATCCTTTTCTTCCGCCCCCACATCAAAAAATCCCAGCAGTTCTTTCACATCTGCAACATTCCTTATACCCGGAAGCACCGTCAATACTCCCGGCTTATCAAGTGCATATTGTATACATTGATATTGCGATAACGCTATACCGAATGGAGACGTCCCAGCACTAAGAAGCTGTCCGCCGGAAAAAGGCTTCATAACAGAAATACCTATCCCCTCTTTTTCACAATAACGATATAATTCCATTCTTTCGCCCGCGCTTCCGTTAGCGTAATCTCCATGCTGATAATCATATCCCGCATTTATTGAAAACATAAGCTGCTCCACCAAGCCTGTATCCAGCACCTTACGCGCAATAGACGGTGTGTGCGTAGACAGACCAATGTGCTTCACTACGCCTGCTGCCTTCATATCCAGCAGAAACTGCAATACACCATTTTTCTGATAGGAAGTCCAGTCCTTATCTTCATCAATACAGTGTATAAATCCATAGTCGATATAATCCGTTTTCAAGGTCTTAAGCTGCCAGTCCACCTGTTTTTTCACCGTATCCAGCTTAGTTGTCCAACCGTATTCCCCCGTTTCATAATTTGCGCCAAAATGTATCTGATATAACATTTCTTTGCGCACGTCGCCCAGAGCCTGCGCAAAATATGTAAAAGTTTTCGCCCCTGCGGTAGCAAGGTCCGCGTAATTAATTCCATGCTCATACGCATACTCAAGCGCTTCTACCGCCTCTTTCTCCGATGCTTCCGAGATATAACTCGTCCCCATGCCAATTACGCTGATTTTATCCCCTGTTCTTTTGTTAAGCCTGTATTCCATCACCGCAACCCACCCTTTCTGTTAAATAAACTGCATAATTCAATCCTTTTAATTATTATATTACAAAAATCCCCATTGGAAAACTCCGATGGGGATATGTAAATTATTTTTCTGTTTTACTTAATATTAATTTAATAACCTAATGCGTTGTTTGCATCATCAAGATCGAAGAATATTTCTTCAAGATTTGCAAGGTCAGTTGAACTTGGCGTCCAAACATTATCTACAAGTGAAACCTTAACAGTAGCTGTCTGAGGCTCATCATAGGTTGCTGTCTTAATAGAGTCTGCAATACAATCTTTAAGTAAATTAATAATCCACTCCATTGCCTCTTCTTCGGTTGCGCCCATCATATCTGCGCTTCCGTTAATAATCTCATTCATGTACTGTTCCATAGCCGGCTCAAATACATTGAACTGCTCATATGTTACTGTTACGATGTAAGAACCGTCGTCCTGCTTTTCAGCCTTATCAACAGTATACTTAGCTCCTGCAAGAACATCTTTAAATACCTGTCTGTACTCTTCTTCCTGCTCTGCTGAAAGAGATTCACCCATTCCTGAAACCATTGCGTCTACTTCTGCGTCAATTCCCTCTTCATAGATTTCCGCTGCTTCTTCAGCAGTTGCAATCTTCATTGATACAAGCTGGCTGGAATCATTCTTATAAGAATTGTCCAATAAAGCCTGTACATATGCTGCTGCATCAAATGAAGCTCCGCAGCCTCCGAGTACACTCATTACCATAATACATGCAAGAATAATTGAAAGTTTCTTTTTCATCTGTCTATTTCCTCCCTAGATATTGGCAGTACCAAAACTGCTCTTATATAAATAACAATAAATAAGATATCAGCTTTTTTATCCCTTGTCAATATCGAAAAAAGAAAATTTTGCATCGACTTTAGGACAAATTCTTGCGTCATGTAATATACGGCTCTATTTACCCTTGTCGATAAGTTCTTTTAACCTGCTTATTTCCCGTGCGGGACGGTCAATCTCCTCGCCCTCCTTTATATTCCATTCTTCACGGCATATTAATGCAACATTCTCCCATGCCTGAATCGCTTCTTCGTATTTTCCCTGAATCTCATATATCTGCGCCATGGAAAGCCATGAGTCTGTATAGCGCGGCTTAGGCTGCAGCTCAAACCCCTTCTTATAATAAATAACCGCCTCATCATAACGGCACATATGTGCCAGGCTGTCCGCCATGTTAAGCTGTGCAAGCCAGTCGTCGGCAAATTGTTCTGACATTTTCTTCCATATTTCCAATGCGCGCTCATGCTCGCCCCTCGCCCATGCAATCTGACCCTGATAGAGTGGGATACGGCATGATGAATCCATAGTTGAAAGTTTGTCTAAGACTTCCTGCGCTTCGTCGCACCTGTTGTCAGCAATCAACTCATCCAGCAGCCACAGATAGCCTCTGGCATATTGGGGATTTTTACTGACAAAATCCTGATAAAACATGATGCGCTCCGTATGGCTTGCCATATACCAGTCGGCATATGTTCCACGCTGCGCTTCACACAGATTTACATGATTATCCTTGTTTTCAGGTTCAACCAGCAATGCTTCCTTGGCGTAATACTCCGCTAAAGAATGGTATTCCGCCGCTTTTGAATTATAAAGGGCGCTGATTAGCGTCAGGCATTGCGGCATACATTCTTTTTGTGCCAGCTTATTCTGTAAAAAGTTCTGTGCATACTCAAAATCCGCCTTGTCTATAACACTCTTTGTATCCACCATGTTCTCAATGCGCTGCAGATGCTTTTGGTCTGTCATTTCAAACAGTTCGTCAATCGTAACTCCGAAATATACGGATATTTCCGGCAAAAGCTGAATGTCCGGCAGCGTAACATTATTCTCCCATTTAGAAACCGCCTGCGGCGAAATGTTTAAATATGCAGCAAACTGTTCCTGTGTTACGGCTCTTTGCAGCCGCAGTTCTTTCATTTTTTTACCAAAGTTCATAAATATGTCTCCTTTCGCATCCGGCATTTAATATATACGCGGCTGTCTACATTAGGATAACATATTTACATCTTCTTACAATGACCGTGCGGGAAAGTCGGCTCTACTGAGGGTTGAGCCGAAGTGCATAGTACAAAAGTTTTACCGTCTTCATTCACTACTTTCAAATTGCGTACATTGCTCTCCCAATCAGGAATTTCTATATTCAGCATATGATTTACCGTATCAATTTGGTAGATAAGACCTTCAAACATTGTTGCGCTCAATATGAGATTAAAAGTAGCATTTATTTCATTATTTGCTATAATATTCATTCCCGGATACATAATACCGCCAATATCCAAATTTACTTTATACAAATTACCAAGCGTTGAACCTCCAAAGCCGGATAATGAAACATCTTTTTTCACAAGAACCGCCCCCATTTCAGATATAAGTATATCTTCATCATCTGTCCATACCGGAATATAAGCTCCTGTATCCAATAGGGCAGTAAGTCCATTATTTAAAATAACTACCGGTCTTTGTCTTGTTTTATCCAATCTCAATGTATATTGTTTCATAATACGCCCACCATACCCAGTTGTATGTGTCCATCAGGATTCGTATGACGAGCAATAATTTCTCCTTTTAATACCAATCTTGTCAATTCTGATTTATTTTTATCCGCATATTTTACAATAGCAGACTCAACAGAAATCCCATCATTATTTTGATATCGTACTTCCACAAGTCCAACCCATTGGTCCGGATATTTCATCTGTATCTGCTCCCAAGTCATTCGTTCGTTCACAAACAACACTCCTTCCTTGTTTACATTCTTCCTACAATCCTATGTTTCCCCTTCAATTCTCATTCATCTTCGCCGCTTGTATTCTGTACTCCACGTGACAAAATAATAGGTATATATTTTGCCACCAGCCTCTGAGTAATCTCTTCACCCTTTTTAATTAATTCTGCCTGTTTTATTCCCCATTCGGCTGCCACTTTATTATCTTCTAATTTTTCACTCAAAATAAACCTTTCTGACATGCCGATACCTCCTATCTGTCTTCATATACAATATTCGCTTCATAACAATTTGACAGAAAATAAGCTACTGCTTGTTGGTAGTCTTGTATGTTCTTCCCATCATTATGCACACTAACTGCATGATTATATATTTCTATAGCTTTTCTTCTATTATAACAATCTTTTTTAACAAGATATGATACTGCATTCATACAAGGGTCAACCGAATGTTCATCACCCAAAGCAACCCCCATAAACTCTTTACCTTCTGCAATCAGTTTTCTATAATCAAGGCTGTAAGTAAGCGCTACCTCATTTGAATCATTATCATTTTTGGAAACTTTCAATACTTCCTTCGCTAATTCCTGTAACATCAAATATTCACTTTCTGGAATCTCTTTATATTTAACTAATGGAATTTTTTCAATAGCTGCCTCAGTAATCAAAATTTTGTGGTCGCGCTTCTTAGCCATCTCTAATTCATTTATAAATATTTTTTCTTCCTTTGAAGCCATTTTCAATTATCCTTGCTTTCTATTTTCCCTTCAATTCTCATTCATCTTCGCCAACTTCGCCGCTTGGTCGGCTGCAATGCAGGCGTCAAGAATTTCCTGAATATCGCCGTCCATTACTTTATCCAGTTTATATAATGTCAAATTAATTCGATGGTCAGTCACGCGCCCCTGCGGGAAATTATATGTCCTTATTTTCTCAGAACGGTCTCCCGTACCTATCTGGCTTCTGCGCAGCTCCGCCTCTGCATCATGCCTCTGCTGCTGCTCGATATCATAAAGCTTCGCTTTAAGCAGCGCAAACGCCTTCGC
>JAMPEU010000097.1 GCA_023664865.1 Butyrivibrio sp.
CCGTGCATAGCCTGTATATCCGACATGGCGCGCCCTATCATAGCAGTAGGAAGTTCAAGCCTAAATTCATATATAGGCTCAAGGAGAATATTATCAGCCTGATGCAAGCCCTGCCTTACTGCGCGGTACACAGCCTGCCTGAAATCCCCGCCTTCGGTATGCTTTAAATGCGCCCTGCCCGCTGCCAGCGTTATCTTCATATCCGTAATCGGAGAACCCGTCAGAACGCCTATATACTCTTTTTCCCTAAGATGCGTCAATATAAGCCGCTGCCAGTTCCTGTCCAGTTCGTCCTCGCTGCAAACCGTTTCAAAGATAAGCCCGCCCCCCGCCTCAGACGGCTCCATAATCAGATGTACTTCAGCATAATGTCGCAAAGGTTCAAAATGTCCCACTCCTTCTACTTTATTGCCAATCGTTTCCTTATATACGATACTGCCTTCGTCGAACTCTACCGCCACCCCGAAACGCTCATTTATAAGGTTTTTCAATATCTCAATTTGAACCTCGCCCATCAACTGGACATTAATCTCACCCGCCTGCTCTTTCCAAACTATATGAAGCTGCGGCTCCTCTTCTTCAAGCTGGCATAATTTTTTATACATTACATATACGTCCTGCTCCGGCGGCAGCTTGACGCTGTAAGTCATGACAGGGGCAAGGATAGGAGTCGTATTCCCTTGCTCTATTCCCAGACCTTCTCCGGCAAAAGTCATGCTAAGCCCCATAACGGCGCATACGGTTCCGGCTTTGGCTTCTTTTACCATCTCATATTTTACGCCGGAATAAATTCGTATCTGGTCCGCCTTTTCTTCCCAGCGTTTTAACTCACCATTCCCGCCATTCTCACTGCCTTCGCCACAAAGCGTCTGCTTTACTTTCAGGCAGCCGCCGGTAATCTTCATATATGTAAGGCGGTTTCCCGCTTCGTCTCTTCCTATCTTATATACCCTTGCCCCGAAATCATCGGGATAAGCCGTCCGCTTACTATATGCTTCCAGCCCGTCCAAAAGTTCTTCCACGCCTTCTATTTTTAATGCCGAACCAAAATAACAAGGAAAGATTTTTCTCTCGGCTGTCAAAGCCGTGATATCCTCTCTCCCCACAGCTTGGTTTCCATATTCCAAATACCGTTCCAGCAGATTTTCGTCGCAAACCGCAATACTTTCTATAAACTTTTCCGTCTGCGCAGAAACAGCATTCTTATCCGCATCAGCATCCGGCGCATCGATTAAGTCCGCACCTTCTATAGGCGCATCAACCATACCCATATCCGCCATCGGTGCATCACTAAAGTCCACACACTGCTCACTCAATTTTTCCTGTATTTCCCGCATCAGACCGTCTTTATCGGTATCCGGCATGTCCATCTTGTTGACAAAAATAAAAGCCGGAATATCATAGCGTTCCAGCAGTTTCCACAAAGTCATCACATGCGCCTGTACTCCATCCGCGCCGCTTATAAGCAGCACGGCGTAGTCAAGCACTTGCAGAGTCCTCTCCATTTCCGCTGAAAAGTCTACATGCCCCGGCGTATCCAAGAGCGTCACGTCCATGTCTTTCCACTTGATTTCCGCCTGCTTGGAAAATATGGTGATACCCCTGCTCCTTTCCTGCGAATAAGTATCCAGAAAAGTATCCCCATGGTCAACCCTGCCCGTATTCCGTATAATTCCGCTTAAATAAAGCATACTTTCCGCTAAAGTCGTCTTTCCCGCGTCCACATGCGCCAAAATCCCAACTACCAGTTTCTTTCTCTCCATCTGTCCCATTCCTATTTATGCTTAAATTGCGTCCCCAATTCCAGCTTTTCAATTTTCTCTACGCTGCATTTCCAAGTTTGCTCTATAGAATCGCTCTTCCGACTATCCCGACAAACAAAACCACGGCAAGGTCGCATATTGCTATAAAATATCCTGTCAGTTCCACGGCAACGCCACCGAAACGTTTCTTAGACATATAATAGTAATATGTCCATATCCACATGCAAAGCAGCGCTTCCAGCATCCCCATTATCGGCGAAAACGCAATACATGTCCCGAAACACAGAACCAAGATAAGACACAAAAATATCTTAAATACACGTTTTTCAGAGTTTGAGGCAAAAGCATATATGCCGTCTTTTACCTTCGCCTGCGGAAACCAGACCGCCCCCATGCCGCCCAGAGTCACGGATATGACATATCCTGCTCCCAAAAGCAATAACTGCCTGTCATTCTGAACCATAACCAGCGCGCCCGCGTACAACAGATAATATGCCCCAATGGCTATCACGGAATAAATGCCGACATGGTTCTCCTTAAGCATTTCCAGCCGCTTTTCTACGGAATTTCCGCCTTTAAGCGCTTCCACAGTTCTCATAAAGCCAGCCAGATTAATTCCGCCTGTTACCAGTACCGGAACCGCCGCTCCAATTAATGCAAAAAATTCCTGTCTATAGCCATACTTCATACACAACATGCAAAGAGTATACATCAATATCCCCATTACTACGCCGGCAAGCGGCAGAATTAAGAGCGTGTATTTTTTATTTTCAATGCTTAACTTCATAACCCCTGTTTCCCTGCCCTTTCATTTACTGCTTATTATAGTAATTGATTCCGCCATCCGGGCGGAAATATGTCCTGATATATCCATCTGTAGAAACAATGACAAAGTCATTAGTCTCCACTAAATAATATACATCGTCGCCGTCTTCCGCCTCAAGTTTATGTAAAGAATTTTCATTATTCACTACTGCGTTTGCCGCCATCTGATATTCCGCCGAAGATGAAAATCCCATCTCAACTCCGTGTTTCTGGTAATGTTCTTCCAATAACCCGGTGTTACGGAAACTATACTGCGTGGATTCTTCCGAATATATATTACTATCGACATATGTGTCAAAAAAGTTCCTCGATACTTTTATGCCCAGAATAAGCAGCAGTACAGCCACAGCAATTACAGCGTATATCCATTTACTGTTTTTATTATCAGGTTTCCGATTTAATGGTGCATTATAACCGTTATAGCTATTGCGTGAACTTAAATTATCAGCTGCATTTGGCGATGATTTTTGTTTATTCTTCTGCCTACATTCCTTACACCTCTTAGGCAAATGCAGATTTTTCTTACGGTAAAACTCAATTTCAGAATCATTAAGTTCAAACGTCTTACCGCATTGCACGCATGTACATTTCATTTTTAACTCCTTTTTTTCAACGCTTTTAATATATTCCGCACACAGTCCATCCCCCAGCGCTAACCTTACACCGCCATTGTCCATACATACAGACTGGATTTTAGCTTTCAAATGCAAACAAATTCCCAAGCGGAATAGTAAATCCTAACGATTGATACATTTTAACGTCACAATCCGCGCATCCAACGGTAAGAGAGGCTACGCCGCTTTCCCGATAAGCAAATTCAACTAACTGCCTGGCAATTCCTCTGTGCCGGTATTCCGGAACAATGTAGAAATCCTCAAACACGCCCCCTGCTTGGTAGTTAAATGTGGAATAAGTCGGTGTGATGGAGCAACAGGCAACCAATCTACCCTCGTCAATACACCCATAAAAAATTATCTGTCCTTTTGAAACAGCCTCGTAAAGGCTTTCAAAGTTTTCATCCGTAGGTTTATCCTCTTCAATCTTCTGCTTGTAAGCGAGTTGAAGCGCTTTTAATCCTGCCATATTGTCCGTGGTTATACGAATATACTCCATTTATTTACTCCTTTCAAAACCCGATTGTTTTATTCATCCAATTCATTTCCTGTTCATCTTATACATAACATTTTGTGTATTTCGCCCTATACATTAATTGTTTCCACATTCGGTGCAGGACGCTTGACTTCAAATGATATGCCATTGTGATTAATAGCAGAGTGCAGGCATTGTCAATAAAATGGTTGTTTTCGCGTTACAATGTTTTGCATTGTATAAACGCAACACTGCTTTGTCAGCACAATTATAGTTTCACCTTATAATTTCACGACACCCTGTACACCTTCACCCCATGCGCCGGAACCACAGCTTCAATCTTCCCGCTAACCGACGCGCTCTTTTGTTTATCCCATAACTCATATAAAGTTTTATCTTCGTCAGCTGGTAATCCTTCCTCCAGTTCTGCAACCGCTACGGATATCGCCATATCTTCATCACTGATATTAAAAAGTGCCACACTCACGCTGCCGTCAAGCGTATTTTTATTTTTCCATATAACCTTTTTATCCGTCCGCACAAGCTGAGTCCCCACACAGCCGTCTTTCATAAACGCAAGCAGTTCCCGGTTAGTCAGCAAAGACAAAGTCCAATCATCAAGCAGAGTAAGCTCCGCGCCAATCATAAGCGGTGAACGGAACATGCACCAGAGAGTCATCATTGTTTTTTGCTCTTCTCTATTAAATCTGCTTTTCCACTCATTGCCAAAGCCCTTACCCAGCGTACCTAACGGCAGCATGTCGCAATCAGGAAAGCAGCCCGCGCGCACATGATCCTGCCACATCTCACAGCGTGCAAACATAGCCTTAAGCAGATTCCACTCGTCCCAGAAATCATCGGTAATGCGCCACATATTGGCATACTTGCAATACTCCCATGCGTGATCTATCTGCGCCGGTCCCGGAGAAAGGCTTAAGACAATCTCTCTGCCGCATTTTAAGATAGCGTTATGCAGCATTCTCATTTCTTCCCAACCGGAAAAATGTTCCGTGCGGTACAATCTGCTGTCGCAGATATCGTCGCATTTTATATAATCAACGCCCCATTCGGCATACATTGCAAGCAGAGAATCATAATAAGCCTGTCCGTCCTCCGTATCCCTTACGCCGTACATATCCGGATTCCAGATGCAGATGGAAGAAGGGTCAGCAATCATATCCGCCGTTTCCTTAGCTCCTATAACAGGACAATGCTCATGTGCCGCCTTGCGCGGAATGCCGCGCATGATATGAATGCCGAATTTCAAACCCAATCCATGCACATAATCCGCCAAAG
>JAMPEU010000098.1 GCA_023664865.1 Butyrivibrio sp.
ATTACATAATCTCTGATTTCCATTTCTTCCGGAAGGATATCCTTCATTCCGGTTATGGGTTTCTTGCTTAAAGCCATCTTACTCCTCCGTTCAAAAAATATTTGCAAAACAAATTCGCCTGAAAAATTTATTTTCACACTATTGTACTATCTTTTTCCTTATTTTTCAAGCGACCAGGCGACTGTTAAAGGCTGCTTTCTACCTCCATATGGCATACCTTTTTATTATATTCACTCAGTTTTAATAACCATCTGGATTTACCCTCGTTATCTTCGTCCAGTTTCTTAAATCCCATTGACTGATAAAAATCCTTCACCATTCCATTTTTAGTCGTCGGATAATAGTTGCCAATAATAGTATCTAAATTATGCTTCTTGGCATCTTCCACTATCACGTTCAACATCGCATTTTCCAAATCCCGTTTCAGTACCCGGCAACTCATCAGCCATAGTATCATATTCAGCTTATTGCCTTCAATCCGCCCCACGACTACAGTCACTATTCCGTTATCGGCAAACTTATCTGTCAGCCTTCCACAAAAACACAGACAGCCTGAATCTTCCTGCATTTTCCTTATATCGTCTTCTGTGCATCTAAGCGTAGTCAGGTTGAACTGATTGGACTTATTGGTAAGCTGTGCAATCCTTTGAATATATACATCTTCAAATCTGCGGATATCAGCTTTCATTTTAAGGCTGTCAAGATATTCTCCATAATCGGAATATGCAGCCTTCGATTCTTTTGCCATTGCCCTTGCCTTGTATTGCACCGTTTTATTCCTATCTTCTTCAGATAAAACAGTGGTTTCAAAATATCCCCCATGGTCAATAAGACTAATAAAATTTTCCGGCTTGTCAAATTCAGGAACTGTTACCCCCTGAACATTTTCTGAAACAATTGCACGTTCGGCAGGATTATCATCCATAAAGACAAAGCTATCCATCCCAAGCAAAACAGATTCCGCTATTTTCACAAAATTTACATCTTTAGATTCCCAGTTAGCCTCTATTGATACAAAATCGTCTTCATTAAGGATACTGTCCGGGTGGTGAAGACCGTCGATTGCATTTTTATAATCATTCTTTGAATTTATAGCAAGAACTACTCCTATTTGCGTGAGCTGTTTCAGGTAGTCTTGAATTGCGTAATAAATTTCCCCCTTGGAAGTTCCATTCCCCAGCAATAAGCCGTTTACGCCATCATCGCCTACCACTCCGCCCCATATGGTATTATCTAAATCAACTGCAAGCAGTTTCTTATTTCTTCCATAAAGTGACTTAATAATATTAGCTACACTAAAAGCAATATGAACGATAGAGTCTAAATCACATATATACTTATACATATGCCAATAAACAGGGCTGTTCCATTTATCCATCCCTACATATGAGGCTATATACTCTATATCATTGATATAAAAATTGTTATGCTCCCTTGCATATCTGTACAAAAGCTGATTAAGAGCCGAAACAAAATAGTTTCTCCCTCGTAAATCCCATATGTCCCTGTTCCCCAACAACCTGTAATCCGGTCTGTCAAAATTATTCTGAATGACGGGGCAGCCAAATCTTTTCTCTATGGATTCCCAGACGCTCTCGAATCTGTCAAATTCTTTTTGCAAAAGATTTTGAGCCTCATCGTCACTACTTACAATTGGCGGAAATTCGTTAATATTTCTCCAATTAGTGTGTATATATACTATATCCGGTGAAAAAGCATCCAGCCTTTCATTTCCAAATACAGCATCTTCATAATATTTTCCATACTCAGACTGATAGAATGTGGCTTTTATTCCATGACTTAAAAGAAATAATTCCATCTGGTCTACAAGTTCATTTGTTGTAGAGCCACCCAGAACAGCTATCTTTTTTTCAATCATGTTTTTTCCCGCCTTCAATAGTTCTGTTTTCAATGAAGTTTTTTTGCGAAGAAGGACGCTCGTTTTAATTGGAAAATTAAATTCATTCATAAGCACGAATCACTCCTCAATGCTGCTAACGAGTTCAATGATGCCAAGACTTGCGTGCATTAAAAAAACGACTTGAGCCGTCTTTGAAATGGCATTTGCCCTCTGCTTATCTTTAAACAGTAAAAAACCATGACTCTTCAAACAGCCAACCGATTCGTCTAAATCTTCAACCTCAAAGCAAAGGTGGTATGGCGCATTTCTATACTGCTTTAATAAAGGATGGAGTTCTGATTCTTCCTTGGGTGCAACAAGTTCGATTATTCCCGAATTGCTGTGTAAAAAGCAAAAATCAGCCATTCTTTCTTCGTCATAGAAAATAGAATCCGCTTCATAACCAAGTAATAAAAACGACGATATGGATTTTTCCATGTTAGAAATTAAATATCCAATATGATGTAGTTTCCATGTCTCGGGAATCATTTTATTTTCCCCTCGATTGACTTAATCATATCGCCTATGTTATCAATATTCATAATTTCATCCATATCAAATGATATGCTAAATTCATCCTGAACAGCCGCCAAAACTGATATATGTTTCAAACTGTCCCATCCTTCGATATCTTGTGCATTCATTTCTTCTGACAACTGAATTTTGTCGTCTCCAAAAATATCCCTAAACACATCCTGTAATTTTCCCTTAATTGAAGAATTCATGTCAACCTCCCTTTACTGGTTCTTATACGTACACAATTTTCTTGACCTGTTATGTAAAATATCCTCTAGAAGCACATTATAAGCTTGTCCTAAATGCACCTCTTTAATTTTTGAATTATTTACACAAAATATTCTTTCTGCATTTCTGTTTATAAGGTCATTCTCTATCGGATTAATTGTAGTCCTTACATCTAAATCAAGATTCCTTACAAACATCGAATATGTTTTTTTAGATTCAATACCGTTTTCATCAATATATCCTGCAGTAAAATCCTTAACATATCTATGCTTTACCACTCCGGATTGTTCCTCTGCAAAATGAACAAATGTAAAACAGTCTTGAAGACTGACATCTATTATATAGTTCTTTACATCATGTTCTTTAAAAAAGGCAAATGGTGAATCTAATCCGAAAGAATCCTTATTTTCCATTTTAAAAAATTCAGACTGATATTTTCCATATACAGCAAAAGAATAAATTGGATGTTTGGTTCTGACAAAATCCTTCCTTTTTAATGCAAGTGCACCTAAGGTTCCAGTCATACATGGAGTTGATTTATAATCGAACGTTTTCCCTCCGCAAAAATCCCAGTTATACGTTGGAAATATAGCCGTCCCCCCCCGAGTTGTTCTAAGATACCATCGATAAAAAGATTTAAGTCTGCATTTACTTTGTTAGTCAATGCATCCCACATCATAATTCTTGCATCTGATGATATAAAAACCGTATCGCCTTCATGAATATCCATGTTTTTGGCATAATCTTTTAAATTTGTATATGACAACTTTTATTACCTCCCCATTTTAAATTTACTAATCAGAACAATAAACTTCTCTTCATTCTATTAGATATTGCGCAATATGTCAAGATGCTTGCTTTACCAATCATGAACGATTGCACCTATAATTGCACTACCTTCGTTAGCTTTTAATTGTAAAGTGTAATCAAATTGTTAATCGTTTAACAGCTCTCGCTTTCTCTCTATCATTTCGTCGATTTTTTCTATGTAGAGTTCCACATCTTTCACGTTGTCACAGCGCTTAATCAGCCCGTTAGGATAAACTCGCTTAGTGATTGTTCCCGCGCCGCAGGCTGCTATGGTCTGCATTTCTTCGATAATAAGCATATTGTAGATTCCGTATTTTCCTTCTTTCGCATAGCCAACGTTTTCAAAGTTGCCGGACATATTCTTCTGTCTGTAAAGATAATACGGTTTCATTCCCATGCGCTCTGCGCCTTCTTTGGCAATCCTCATGGTTTCATCGGTATTGCGCATGGTTGATATCCCGTTTTCTTCTATCCACGCGCTTAACTTGGCCGCCCGCTTAACTGCCAGTGAATGAACCGTCAGGCTCTCAGGCGCAAGCTTCTCTATCTCTTTAATAGTGTCTTCTACGTCGTTTGCCGTCTCCCCGGGAAGTCCCAGGATGATATCCATATTAATATTGTCAAATCCTGTTTCTCTTGCCATATTAAACGCTTCGACGACCTGCTCTACCGTATGCCTTCTGCCAATCAGCTTAAGCGTGTCTTCTTTCATGGTCTGCGGATTAATGGATATCCTTGTTACTCCATGCTTATACATTACGTTAAGTTTATCCTTAGTGATACTGTCCGGTCTGCCTGCCTCCACAGTAAATTCCTGCACAGTAGAAAAGTCAAACGCTGACTTTATCTTGCCAAGCAGTCTGTCTAATTCCTGCGCTGTAAGGGAAGTAGGCGTTCCGCCGCCTATGTAGACCGTATCAAGTATTTTATTTTTATACGCTTTAGCAAGATAGTCGATTTCTTTCTCAAGCGCAGTCAGATAGTCCGCCACTCGCTCTTTCCAAATGCTGATGGGAAAAGATGTAAACGAGCAGTAGAGGCAGGTAGTAGGGCAAAACGGTATCCCTATATACAGGCTGTAACCGTCATTACGGTGCAGTCTGCTAAGTATCGCCCTCTCACGCTCTGCTATTTCTATTCCAAGCGCGGTCTTTTCAGAGCTGACCATATGGTTATCCTGAATGTATTTGGTGATTTCAACAGGCGATTTTCCCTGCTCAAGCATACTCATGGCGATCTTAGTCGGTCTTATTCCCGTCAGATTGCCCCACGGCAAAGAGATTCCTGTTTCTTCACACAAGGAGTTATATAAAAAACGTTTAAAGGCGTTCTTATAGTCTGTGCTTTTGTTATCTGCATTTTTATTATCCGTGCTTTCGTTATCCGTACTTTCGTCAAATGACACGTCCCATTTATAAAGATGTTCGGCACGGAAGCTCACGCTTTTCTCTTCAAAAATAATCTCCATCGCCACTGGATATTCCCAAATCTTTTTATCCTTTATTACCGA
>JAMPEU010000099.1 GCA_023664865.1 Butyrivibrio sp.
CGCGATGGGAATTCTTAACAAAGCGTTAATAGACTCTTTCTTTCTGAAATTTTTTGTGCTATAATGAATGCGTGGGTAACATGACACTGCTGTTATATTTAGAGAAATTATAGATAGAAGGTAGTTGGGATAAATGAAATATAAGAAAATTAATGAAGCGACAATTCAATGTATCATTTCAGAAGAAGATATGGAAGAGTACGGCTTGACCCTTGCCGATATTTTTGAGCGCAATGAAAAAGGCGAAGGATTCTTGCGCGACGTAGTGGAAAGAGCGCATGATGAAGTCGGGTACAGGCTGCGGGGCGATAACATTGCCATGCAGATTACGCCGATGCGCGACGAGGGGCTTGTAATTACTTTTTCTGATGCAAGCATAGCGGGATTTCAGAATATGTTAGAACATCTTAAAGAGGTTCTGGCAGGCTTTAGCCAAGACAATACGCATGAAACAGCGATACCTATTCATGATAAAGAACCGAAACATGGGAATATCGCAGATGAAAATTGCCGCGCTTTTGTATTCGCATCAATGAATAATTTACTGCGTTATTGTGCCTCGATTCCGCAGGAATTATCAGTTCGCAGCACCTTGTATAAACTTGAGGATACATATTATCTCGTAGTAGAAAAAATGCGGCTGTCCAGAAATAATTATAACAGAATCAGCGTTCAAGCTGTTGAATTTTCCAATATAATTATTCCCACGCCGGAGACGTTGACATACTTGGAAGAGCATGGGGAGTGCCTGATTAGAAATAAGGCGGTCAGCCGTTTGAGAAAAATATGTTTATCACATTAGGACAATATAGGCTTACCTGTTATCTGCCGGAGAATAAAGATATGCTGAATGCTGTTTATATACATGCTGATGCACAGGACGCAGAAGAGATATTTAAATTGACTGACAGGAATTTTGCCCTTATTGCTATAGACGGGATTGATTGGAATAGGGATTTAACACCTTGGCGGCATAATAAAATATTTGCGAAGGGGGAAGAATTTGCCGGAAAAGCTGATGATTATCTTGACGTATTAACGGAAAAGCTTATTCCTGTTGCAGAGCGGGAGTTTGCCTTGAATATAGATAAGCGGTACTTGGTAGGCTATTCTCTTAGCGGATTATTTGTGGTATATGCAATTTACCATACTGCTATATTTGATGGTATTGGTTCGGTATCAGGTTCATTATGGTATGGCGGTTTTACTGATTATGTAAAATGCCATACCTTCAAACGTAATCCCGATAAAATGTATTTTTCATTAGGAGACAAAGAGGCTTCGTCTGCACGCGGAATAATGCAGACTGTTTTAGCATGTACAGAGCAGCTTGAGGAAAAATATAGAAACGACGGCATTAAGACTGTTTTGGAGATGAACGAAGGAAAACATTTTACGGATGTACCCGAGAGAATTGCGAAAGGGATAAAGTGGTTGCTATAATTAGTTTAGACAATAGAGTTTAGTAATTATTAAATGGGAGATTATTATGAAAGGAAAAAGAGGTAAGTAGTACGACATGGAAGATTTAAAAAAGAACACAGAAGTTGAATGGACTGAAGAAGAGGCAAGCAAACAGGAAAAGCAAGACGACGATAATGCGGAGGCAGCAGTAAAATATCGTGATTCAGGAATTGATGAAAGAATTATACGTGCGGTTGAGGAGATGGGATATGAAAACATGACGCCTATTCAGCAGGAGGCGATTCCCTTATTCGCATCAGGAAGGGATGTAATAGGGCAGGCGCAGACGGGAACAGGCAAAACGGCGGCATTTGGCATACCTATTCTTGAAAAAATAGACCCTGACGAAAGGGGATTGCAGGCAATTATTTTATGTCCTACAAGAGAGCTTGCCATGCAGGCGGCGGATGAGCTGCGTAAGTTTTCAAAGTATATGTATGGAATTAAGGTGCTTTCGGTTTACGGCGGGCAGGATATCAACAGACAGATTAGGGCTTTAAAGGGCGGTGTGCAGATTGTGGTCGGTACTCCGGGGCGCGTCATGGACCATATGCGCCGTCATACCCTTAAATTGGACAAGGTGCATACAGTGGTTTTGGACGAAGCTGATGAAATGCTGAATATGGGCTTCCGCGAAGATATTGAGACTATCTTGAAGGAAGTTCCTGAAGAACGCCAGACCGGGCTTTTTTCGGCAACGATGCCTAAGCCTATTCTGGATATTACAAATATGTATCAGAAAGATGCGGTATTTTTGAAGATGACTCCCAAGGAAATTACAATACCGCTCATCAAACAGGCATATTATCAGATACCATATAAAGAGAAGACGGAAGTAATCTGCCGCCTGCTTGACTATTATGATCCCAGCCGGAGCCTGATTTTCTGCAATACGAAAAGAATGGTTGATGAACTGACAGAAAGGTTAAAAGGAAGGGGATATGCGGCGGAAGGGCTGCATGGAGATCTTTCACAGAATCAGCGTGATACCGTGATGAACCTTTTTAAGAGCGGACATGCGGCAATACTGATTGCAACGGATGTTGCCGCCAGAGGGATTGATATCGACAATGTTGAAGCAGTTTTCAACTATGATATTCCGGAAGATATTGAGTATTATGTGCACCGCATTGGAAGAACGGGGCGTGCGGGCAAGACAGGGCGCTCTTTTACCTTGGTTACTAACAAGGAGCTTTATAAATTGCGCAATATTGAACGTGTCTGCAATACGAAGATTAAGGAAAGAAAGATTCCTGCGGCAACGGATATAATGGCGAAGAAAGGCGATAAGATTCTTAAGGAGGCTGAAGAAGTTATTGCAAGCCAGGATTTAAGCAGGGCGATACGCCTTTTGGAAGCAAAAAGCTCTTTGGGCGAATATAGCATATTGCAGTATGCGGCTGCTTTTATGAAGATGAAGATGGGCGAAGATATTGAAGACATTAAGCAGGAAAGTTTCTTCGCGGATTTGATTCCGGGCAAGAAGAGAAAACGCCGCGGCGGCAGAGGTCGTGGAGACAGGGACCGCAGTGATAGAGACCGTGGAGACAGAGAACGCAACGATAGGAGCCGCGGAGACAGGGAGCGCGGCGATAGGGACCGCAGAGACAGGGAGCGTGGCGACCGAGGTTATAGCGATAAGTACCAAGGCGACAGAAACCGAAATGACAGAAATTGGTCTGATAAAGGCAGACGGTATGAGGATAATTTTGGCGAAAAACCATACAGAAGCAGGACGGGCAAGTCAAGCGGCAAAAAAGAGGCAAATAATAATAACAGATATGCCGCTTTACGCATCAGGACAAAGAAAAAGTCAAAATAGAAATAGGGTCATAATAGTAAATAAGGTTACATTAAATGAGCTGGCATCAAAGTGTCAGCTCGTTTCCGTGTTCCCTAAGCCATTTCCTTGTTACGCGGTAATTGGGAAAAACCGATTCCACCAGTTTCCAGAACTCGGCAGAGTGGTTCATATAGGTAAGATGGCAAAGCTCATGTACTACCACATAGTCAAGTATGGCAGGCGGCGCAAGCATCAAACGCCAATTGAAGGAAAGCGTGCCTTTGCTGCTGCAGCTGCCCCATCTTGTTTTCTGACTGCGTATGCTGATTTTATTGTATGAACCGCCGGTCATGGGGTTATAATAAGCGACGCGTTTGGGGATGTATTCGCGCGCAGCCTCTATATAACGGCGTTCAAGCGCTGCCCTTTGCACATCTGACAAATCGGAAGGCTGCCTGTTGTTTTTCTTTTCAATAATCTGCAGATAATGGGTAATAATCCAATGGCTTTTTTCTTCTGCCATTTTCATGATATCTTTATTTTCGGCGCGCAGTGGCACACGGAAAATAATATTGCCGTCTTCATCTATAGAGATGGAATAAGTTTTTCGTTTGCTTCTGATAATATTATACGGCAGCGTATAATCGATGCCTTTATATGAGATGGAAAGTGTCTGCGGCATAAGCTATTCCTTTCAAGGGTTTTTATATATTTTAAATTAAATATGTTTGTAAATCAACCATAGATGTGATAGTATGAATGGTGACAGTTTATCTGTGGGTTAAAATGTATATTTTGGCAACTTATGAATAATATGATAGAACTGTTACTTGTAGTTGTATTATGTATTTAAGAAAGAGGGAGAAAAAGAAATGGGAAAGAAACCGGCAGTATTAATGATTTTAGACGGGTATGGTCTGAACGAGAAGACACAGGGCAACGCGGTGGCACAGGCTAAAACGCCTGTAATGGATAAACTCATGAAGGAATGTCCTTTTGTAAAAGGAAATGCCAGCGGCATGGCGGTAGGTCTTCCTGATGGACAGATGGGCAATTCAGAAGTAGGTCATTTGAATATGGGTGCAGGACGTATCGTATATCAAGAGCTTACCAGAATAACCAAAGAAATTCAGGACGGTACTTTTTTTGAAAATCCGGCATTATTAGACGCAGTCAATAACTGCAAAAAGAATGATTCTTCGCTGCATATGTACGGACTTGTATCCGACGGTGGTGTACACAGCCATAATACCCATTTATACGGTCTGCTGGAACTGGCAAAGAGAAACGGACTGTCTAAAGTATATGTACATGCTTTCTTAGACGGACGTGACACCCCACCGGCAAGCGGCAAGGGTTTCGTAGAAGACTTGGAAAAAGAAATGAAAAAAATCGGCGTCGGCGAAGTAGCGACAGTAACAGGACGCTATTATGCGATGGACAGGGATAACAACTATGACAGAGTGGAAAAAGCGTATCTGGCGTTGACAAAAGGCGAAGGCTTACAGGCAAACAGCGCGACGGAAGGCATTCAGGCGTCCTATGACAGAGACGAGACAGACGAATTTGTAAAGCCTACCATAGTCATGAAAAACGGCGCACCCGTGGCAACCATTAAAGACGGCGATTCCATTATCTTCTTTAATTTCAGGCCTGACAGGGCAAGGGAAATTACCAGAAGCTTCTGCGACGACGACTTTACCAGATTTAACAG
>JAMPEU010000009.1 GCA_023664865.1 Butyrivibrio sp.
AAGCCACCTCCGCCTCCGGCACCAGTTTCTTTACGCCTGCTGCAATATCGGCAATATGGTTTATCCTATTATAGACATAATAAACCTGTCCTTCCCTTGCCAGTTCCCTGACAATCGCCTCGCGTACCATTTCCTCATTATATTCGCATACGAAAGTCTGTATAGGGAGCCTGTCGCCCGGAGCCTCTTCCAGTATGCTCATATCGCGGATTCCGATAAGGCTCATATGAAGGGTTCTCGGAATCGGCGTAGCGGTCAGCGTCAATACATCCACGCTTTCTTTCATTTTTTTGATTTTTTCTTTATGCGATACCCCGAAACGCTGCTCCTCGTCAATAATCAACAGCCCTAAATCTTTATACTCCACATCTTTTGAAAGCACCCTATGCGTTCCGATAACTATATCTACCATGCCTTTACGCAGGTCTTCTATTGTCTTCTTCTGTTCGGCAGCCGTGCGGAAACGCGAGAGCAAATCAATTCGCACGGGAAAGTCCTTCATACGTTGGACAAAAGTCTGGTAATGCTGCTGCGCAAGAATCGTGGTCGGAATCAGATATACTACCTGTTTGCCTTCCTGCACCGCTTTAAAAGCGGCACGAATCGCTATCTCCGTCTTGCCATAACCCACATCGCCGCATATCAGGCGGTCCATAATCTTCGTGCTTTCCATATCTGCCTTCGTATCGGCTATTGCGCTCAACTGGTCTTCGGTTTCTTCAAAAGGAAACATTTCTTCAAACTCTTTCTGCCATACAGTGTCCTCCCCATATTGATATCCGTTTCTCTGCTGCCTGACGGCATAAAGATTTACCAAATCCTGCGCAATTTCGTTGACTGCGCTTTTTACTTTAGATTTGGTCTTCGCCCATTCCTGAGTACCGAGTTTGTTCAGCTTGGGAGTTCCGGCATCAGCCGACGCATATTTCTGTATTACGTCCAAGCCTGTTGCCAATATGTACAGATTGCCTCCGTCCCGATATTCTATTTTAATATAGTCCTTGACTATTTTCTCTACTTCTACCTTTTCGATGCCTTTGTAAATCCCCAATCCATGACTCTCATGCACTACATAATCGCCAACCTTAAGCTCGGAAAAGTCATTTATCTTCTGTCCTTCATACTGCCGCGCTTTCTTCTTTTTCTTCTTCTGCGCTCCAAAAATATCGCTCTCGGAAATCACCAGAAATTTGATAAGCGGGTACTCAAACCCCTTCATAACCCTTCCATAATAAGTCATGACTTCCCCAGGCTGCACTTCCCTATCTGGATTGTCAGTATAAAAAGCGCTCAGCCCTTCTTCCCTTAAATCATCGGCAAGCCTGTTAGCCCTTGTTCTGGAGCCTGACAAAAGCAATACCCTGTATCCTTTTTTCTTATATCCGCTTAAATCCTTTACCAATGATTCAAAGCTGTTATTATATGAAGGTATGCTCCTTACATTAATGGAAAATTTATTCTCCGATTTAAACAGCGGGTTTTTCCCTTCCATCATGGAAAGCGCTACAACTCGCCTATTCGCCAGCTTTGCCGCAACTTCGCCACTGCCAAAAAGGACGTCCATCTGCCCCGGAAGAATATATCCTTTTTGGACGCGGTGTACCATACTCTCCCTAAATTCCATCTCTACCGCATCCGCATGTTCCTTGACGCGAATCGGTTCGTCTATGAATATACAGCCGGACTCTGTATCAAACAAATCCAGAAATCCCGCCGGTTCCGGATAAAAATATCGAATATAGCTGTCCAGATTTACCGCATTTAGTGAAACGCCAAACTCTACCAGACTTTCCTTAAGCTCCCTTATCTGCACATCAATTCTGTGCGCCTCTTCGGTCTTCATATCCGCACGCAGTTTCTTGGCATATTCCTTGGATTCTTCCTCAATTTTTCCAAGTCCTTTAAGCAGTTCTTCCCTGCTTAAAATAATCTCTGCGGCAGGGTATACGGATATGTCTTCCAGCTGCTCAAGCGAACGCTGGCTTAAGATATCAAAGCTTCTGATTGACTCAACATCTTCTCCCCAAAGTTCAATACGGTATGGGTTCTCTTCCGTCAAATCAAAAATATCTATAATACCGCCCCTTATGCTGAACTGCCCCGGCGCCTCCACCTGATAATTCTTCTCATATCCAAGCCCGGCAAGCTTAAGCGACAGCTCATTTTCGTCAACCGTCGTCTGTTTATTGATATGGATAACGTTCTCTTCCAGTATGGATAATGGAATCTGCGGAGCCATAAGGGCATCAAAAGTCGTAATAATCGTCGTAGGCTTTCCTTCGATCAGCCTTCTTAAGCTTTTCATGCGCTGCATCGTAAGCTGGTTTCCATGTATGTCAGCCTGAAAGAAAATCAAATCCTTGGCAGGATAAAGCATTACGTTTCTATCATAAAACTTATAGTCTTCGTACAGCTCTTTCGCTTTCAGGGCGCTGAAAGTAACGATGATTTTATTACGAAAACCATCGCTAAGGCCATATACCATATGCAGCTTCTCGGAGTCAACACAGCCGCTAAGCATTACAGCGGCGTGTTTCTGCTTAAGCGTCTTTCTTATTTCATCGTACTCTCCTAACTCCTCTAAGGGAGCAATCAATGCTCTCACTTAACAAATCATACCCCTTTCATCCTTCCGGCTTTTATTGAACTTATTCATTGCGGCATCGGGACCGTCTGTTATCATTACTTCGATTGCCTGCGCCGCTTCTTTTACGCTCTCTTTTATGAGTTTGATGTCTTCTTCCCCAAACCGCCCCAAAACATAATCTATCAGGTCGTATCCAGAAGGTTTCTCACCTACTCCCATACGTATTCTTTGAAATTCGTCATGTCCCAGATGCAGGATAATATTTTTAAGTCCGTTATGCCCGCCTGCGCTGCCTTTCTTACGGATGCGTATTGCGCCGGGAGCAAGGCTGATATCATCTGAGATAACTATCAGCTCCGTTTTCTCTTCTATTTTATAATAATCTATTACTTCACGTATGCTCTCGCCGCTGAGATTCATAAAAGTCTGCGGTTTTACAAGAATAACTTTCTGCCCGCCTATGATTCCTTTTCCAATGAGCGCTTTGTGCTTTTTTTCAGTTACACTGATGTTATAGTTCTTTGCCGCCTCATCAATCACCATAAACCCCATATTATGTCTTGTATTCTCATATTCTCTGCCCGGATTGCCCAGACCTGCAATAATATACATAATTATTCCCTGCTCCTCTATAAACAAGAAAATCGCTAAATATCCCATATCATAAGAAAAGGATGCGGCTGCATCCTTTCCCCTCAAGCATTCAGTTACACATATGCACTATTACATGTCGTCCGGTTCCAAAAGCGCTTTTTCATAGCTGTCCAAAATTATCTTCTGAATACGATTCCTGGTGGCGGAATTAATAGGATGTGCAATATCCCGATATTCCCCGTCAGTCGCTTTCTTACTTGGCATAGCAATAAAAAGTCCCTTTTCACCTTCGATTACTTTAATGTCATGCACTACAAACTCGTCGTCAATTGTAATTGAGACGATTGCTTTCATCTTACTGTCTTGAGTCATTTTACGCACGCGGACATCAGTAATTCTCATGAAGCTCAGCCTCCTTATCATATGATACCGAACAGGTACCTGTCGGTTTTCACAAGCTTTTCCACACAAGTCATACCCATCAAGCCACGTAGCTTGTAATCAATAGCAACTTTTGTTTTTATGTTAAACTAGATAACATATCTGTCATTATGCTCGACAACAATCTCTATACCGTTTTCCCCCCTGTAGTATGAATTGGCACGGATTGTTCCCCGGCTTTCAACAATGCAATTCTCAATATGCGTATTATCTCCAATATAAACGTCATTTAAAATAATTGAATTTTTGATATAACAGTTATTCCCTATATAAGTCTTCTTGAAGATAATTGAATCTTCCACAGTGCCGTTCACGATACAGCCGCTCGAAATCAGGCTGTTTCTGATTCTGGCTCCCACATTATATTTAGCCGGCGGATTGTCGTCCACTCTAGAATAAACGTCAGGATATTGTTTAAAGAAATAATTCCTGATATCCGGCTGAAGGAAATCCATATTGGTCCTGAAGTAATCGTCAACGGTCGCTATATTGCTCCAATATTCTTTGATTTTGTATCCGAAAATCCTCTTCATGTCTTTATAGCGAATCAGAATATCTTTTACAAAATCGTGGCGATCTTCCTCTGCACTCTTCTCAATCATTTCAATCAACTGCCGTCTTCTGACTACATAGATGCCGCAGGAAATCGTGTTGGATTTGGCAACCACAGGCTTTTCCTCAAACTCCTCTATGCGGCTCTCCTCGTTCATCTTGATTGTTCCGAAACGTTCCACATTGGCATCCGGTCCCATGTCCTTACATACCACGGTAATATCCGCCTTTTTATCAATATGATATTCCAGAACCTTGTTATAATCCATCTTATAAACACAGTCACCGGAAGAAATAACAACGTACGGTTCATGACTGTTCTTCAGAAATGCTAAGTTCTGGGCTATCGCATCCGCCGTGCCTCTGTACCACGCATTGCTTTCCGCCGTTACCGCAGGTGTAAAGACATACAGTCCGCCCTGCTTACGTCCGAAATCCCACCACTTGGAAGAACTCAAATGTTCGTTCAGACTCCCCGCATTATACTGTGTAAAGACTGCCACTTTGTTTATATGGGAATTAGTCATATTACTGAGTGCAAAGTCAATACCTCTGTAGCTTCCTGCAATAGGCATGGCACAAACAGCCCTTTTCCGGGTAAGCGTCTTCATCCTGTGATTGTTACCGCCCGCTAAAATAATTCCTATTGCCCTCACTGCTCATCACCTGCCTTAATCAATGTTTTACCGCTTGGCAAGTATCCGTTATCATAATCCTTATCAGTTGTCACGCCGAATACAACCGAATTTTTCCCAACGGATACGTCTCTGGGGATAACGCTGTTCTCGCCAACCGTCACTATACCACTATTATAAATATTCGGATCCGTTTCGTTAGGGCTTTCTTCCCCAACGCCCAGCTTCACGTTCTCACCAATAACGACATTCTCGGCGACAATCGCTTTATTTATCTCACATCCGCGTTGTATTTGTGTAGAATTCATGATAATGGAATCCCTTACGACAGTCCCTTCGCCAATCACAACGCCGCAGCCGATTACCGAATTATATACCTGTCCATATATCTCCGAACCCTCACCTATAATGCTTCTCTCTATTACGCTGTCAGGCGCGATATACTGTGGTGGAAGAATCTCACATTTAGTATATATATTCCAATATTCTTCATATAAGTTGAATTCCGGAACAATATCTATAAGCTCCATATTCGCTTCCCAGTATGAATGGAGTGTTCCTACGTCTTTCCAATATCCATTGAATTCATAAGCGTAAAGCGGCGAGCCGTTCTTATGGCAGTAGGGAATAACATGCTTGCCAAAATCCAACCCCGGCTGTTCCGCATTAAGCAGCAGCGCTTCTTTCAAGGTTTTCCAATTAAATATGTATATACCCATGGACGCAAGATTGCTTCTCGGATGCTCCGGTTTTTCTTCAAAATCGGTAATTTTATGATTTTCATCAGTAATCATGATGCCAAAGCGCTTAGCCTCTTCCATCGGCACCGGCATAACCGCAATCGTGACGTCTGCTCCGTTCTGTTTGTGGAAACCCAGCATTACCTCATAATCCATCTTATAAATATGGTCTCCGGAAAGAATCAGCACATATTCCGGATTAAAGCTCTCCATATATGCAATGTTCTGGTAAATCGCATTCGCTGTACCTGTATACCATTCGCTGTTAGAGCTTTTCTCATACGGCGGAAGAACCGTAACGCCTCCGATATTTCTGTCCAAATCCCACGGAATGCCTATGCCAATATGGGTATTTAAACGAAGCGGCTGATACTGTGTCAGGACGCCAACCGTATCAACCCCCGAATTAATGCAGTTGCTCAAAGGAAAATCAATAATTCTGTACTTGCTTCCAAACGACACTGCAGGTTTGGCCATCTTGGAGGTCAACACGCCTAATCTGCTTCCCTGACCGCCTGCTAAGAGCATGGCAATCATTTCTTTCTTAATCATATCCTCACCTCTTGTTTATATATCTACGCCGCGCCTTCAAGGTAAAAACGCGTACGTGTAAGCACATCACATATTTTTTTAAACAATTTAGAGACTACTTGTCTTTTTCACATATAGTATAACACAATTATATATGAAAGTGAATATTATTTACAAAATTATTATCATTTTATCTCGGTTCTCTTATTCATATATTACATTATTTCAGCAAATTTTGCAATTTTTTTGTTTATTTTTCATAAAAATAAAAAAGTATAGAAAAATATGGTTGTACATGATACTATATTATGTAACTGCAGAAATTAGAACTAATAGATTTGAAAGGGCAATTCATATGTCAGAACCTATAAGAGCGCTTCATATTGTTGGCGCAATGTACCCCGGCGGAATGGAAAACTTTATTATGAATCTTTACGAAAAAATCGATAGGGAAAAGATTCAGTTTGATATTGCCGTCCACGCAAGAAAACCAAACGATTATATAGAAAAAATAAATCAAATGGGCGGTAAAACATATGAACTCCCCAGACTGACAAGAAAGCCTATTCAGAATCTTGTTCAGCTTTACCGCATTGTCAAAGACAATCAATATAAAATCGTCATCAGGCACACTGCAAATGCGCTAGTTACCCCACAGCTGCTGGCAGCAAGGATAGGCGGCGCATACACTATATGCCATTCCCATAGCGAACAGGATTCCCAGAAACTTTTGCACAAATTAGGAAGATTACTGATGGGCGCAGCCGTTTCAGCTCGTTTTGCCTGTTCTGTAAAGGCGGGGCAATGGATGTACGGAAAGAGAAACTTTCAAATAATTCACAATGCGATTAACATCAAAAAGTTTATGTATAGCGCAGAGGCATCCGGAAAAGTACGTGAAGAATTTAATTTGGGACAATGCCGGGTATATGGATATATCGCTAATCTTATTCCCTCGAAAAACCACATGTATTTATTAAAAATATTTAAAGAAATCTCCCGGCTCGACGCAGACGCCCGTTTTTTTTGCTTGGGCGACGGTTTGCTAAGGCAGGAAATAGAAACCGAGATAAAGCGCCTTGAGCTTGAGGACAAAGTATTTCTCACAGGAATTAGGAAAGATGTGGAAAACTTTACGTCTTGTTTTGACGTACTGATTTTTCCTTCTATTTATGAGGGACTGCCGCTGACGCTTATTGAGGCACAGGCAGCAGGCCTTCCGTGCCTGGTATCAGATACCGTTACAAAAGACATTGTCGTAACACAGGATTTAGTGAAGTATGAATCAATAGAAAAAGAGCCGAAGATATGGGCGCAGGCAGCAGTTATGATGGGAAATGATTCCGACAGAAGCTGTCAGTATGAGGCGATTGCCAATGCCGGCTATGATATAGAAACTTTGGCACAATGGTATGAGAATTACTTTGCAGATATACTCAGCAAAAATAAACAGGAGCAGTGAAAACACAGGATGAAAATTTTATTCCACATAAACAGTATGGGGCGCGGAGGCGCCGAGCATGTGGTAAGTATTTTAAGCCATGCTTTTATCCGGAGAGGGCATGAGGTAATACTTACAACACAATGGCACTCTGAAAACGAATATGAAATCGACAAACAAGTCAAGCGGATTTCTGTAGGTCTGACGGATAAGGATTCAAACCGCAGCAGACTTTATAAGGCATGGCTCCGTTTTGCAAGACTAAGAAGATGTATCCGCGCAGAAAAGCCGGACTTGGTAATATCGTTTTGCAATAAGGCAAATTTCAGAAGCGCTTTCGCGATGTTCGGGATGAAAATCCCATTATTGACATCGGTAAGAAATGATCCACAGGTTGATTATGCCCCATATAAAATACCAACATGGCATATGGAAAGGAAAGCGTCCGGATGCGTATTCCAAACGCCTGATGCAATGCACTTTTTTTCTCCAAAATTTCAAAAGAAGTCCCGTATTATATTTAATCCGTTATCGGAGAAGTTTTTGGATGCAAAAGATAAAGTCTCCCGTATGGCAATAAGGAAAAAAGAAATTGTTACCGTGGGACGCATTAGCAGACAAAAAAATCAACTATTATTGCTTCGCGCCTTTCAACCTCTTTTGACAAAATACCCTGAGTATATCTTAAAAATATATGGAGACATACAGGAAAAAGACTACTACGAAGAACTGCAGGAATATATCTCCAGCTCCAGCTTACAGGATAACGTGCTTTTTATGGGTGTTACAGATGCGCTGCAAGAGGAAATGCAAGATGCCGCAGTCTTCGTATTGCCTTCGGATTACGAAGGAATGCCAAATGCCCTGATAGAAGCGATGGCGCTTGGACTCCCCTGCATTGCTACGGATTGTCCATGCGGAGGCTCGGCGTTATTGATTGAGAACGGAGTGTCCGGAATATTAGTCCCCACGGGGCAGGCAGAACCTTTGCAGCAGGCTTTGGACGAAATGCTTTCATCTCCGGAAAAAGCTGAGGCAATGGGAAAAAATGCGACAAAAATATTAGAAAAGGTCCATCCTGATAAAATATGCGATGACTGGATAGCGTATATAAATTCCTTACTTTTAAATTGACATTGTTTTTTTTGGTGCAAATGCGTATAATACTTATAACAATATATGAAGATAGGAAGTTATGTACCATGTATCAAATTGATTTTGAAAATCCGGTCCATGTTTTTTTCATCGGGATAGGCGGCATCAGCATGAGCGGGCTTGCAGAGATACTCCTTTCTGAAGGTTTCAAGGTTTCAGGCTCCGACAGACAGCGTTCGTCCCTTACCGAAACTTTAACAGGCAAAGGCGCTGCCGTTTATTACGGTCATAGCAGGGAAAACCTCAATCCGCAGCCGGATTTAATTGTATATACCAACGGCGCAATCAAGGACGATAATCCTGAGCTTGCCGCAGGAAGAGAACTCAACATTCCCATTCTTACCCGTGCGCAGCTGCTCGGACAATTAATGAATAATTATAAAACCCCCATTGCCGTAAGCGGAACTCACGGCAAAACCACCACTACTTCAATGCTGTCTGCAATTCTGCTCGAAGCAGGAACAGATCCGACTTTATCCATCGGCGGAATTTTTAAGGAAATAGGCGGAAATTTCCGTCTTGGAAAATCCGGCTATTTTGTCACGGAAGCATGCGAATATACCAACAGTTTTTTAAGCCTTTTCCCCAAAATCGGGATTATACTTAATATAGAAGAAGACCATCTTGACTTTTTTAAGGACATTAACGATATCCGCAATTCATTCCGTCAGTTCGCCAAACTGCTGCCCTCTGTCAGCGATGGCGGCGCTCTCATTATAAACGGCGATATTTCCAATTTAGAGGAAATTACGTCATCGCTTTCGTGTAAGGTTATAACCTACGGTATGTCTTCCGACTGCGACTATGTTCCTGCCGATATTACTTATGACGAATTTGGGCATCCTTCATTTACCATTATAAAAGCGGGTGCCAAAGACAATGAACCATATTTCCTTCGCGTTCCCGGACTTTATAATGTCCAAAACGCCTGCGCCGCTATTGCCGCCGCTGAGTTTCTTGGCATTGATAATAATATTATCAGAAAGGCATTGTCAGATTTCAGCGGAACAGACCGACGCTTTGAATATAAAGGCGAGGTAAACGGTTTCTCCATAATAGATGATTATGCGCATCACCCCACAGAAATTACCCAGACTTTAAATGCGGCAAAAAAATATCCGCACAAAACAATATGGTGCATATTCCAGCCGCACACCTATACGAGAACCAAAATGTTTCTTCCCGAATTTGCAAAAGCGCTTTCTATCTCTGACAAAATTATTCTCACAGATATATATGCGGCAAGGGAAAAGGATACCCTGGGCATCAGTTCAGAGACTCTTAAAGAAGAAATAGAAAAGCTTGGACACAGTTGTTATTATTTTCATTCTTTTGGCGAGATTGAAAATTTCGTTTTGGAAAATTGCACAAAAGATGATTTGTTGATAACTATGGGTGCCGGAGATGTCGTTAAAATAGCGGAAAACCTTCTTAGAAAATAATTTTCCACAATATCCACATCAAAAAGACTTTTCATTCGTTCTTTTGGCTGTGGATATTTTTTATCGCAAATTCTTGAGTTGGCTTTGTTATCCACATTGTCCACATAGGTTATGAACGCGTGTTTGTTTTTTCTTTCTGGCATATTTACTATATCTTTTTAAATTTTCCCATGCTATAATTCATATGTTTTCAATGTACAGGCGTATCTTTGCCCGCTGACTACATGATAACTTATTTTCTTATGATGCAGAAAGCAGGACGATTTAATATGAACAGTTTAACTATCTATCAGGATAATTATACGGATGCCACAGTTATTCCCAATCGATTTATTGACGAATATATGAAAGCTGCCAATGACGCACAGATAAAAATATATCTTTATCTGACGCGCATGATGAGCGCCAAACGCACCACCAGCGTTTCAGATATTGCGGATATGTTCAATTACACGGAGAAAGACGTTCTCCGCGCTCTAAAATATTGGGAGAAAAACCGTCTGCTTACGCTTGATTATGACGAAAACAGAAACCTCAAGGGTATTCATATACTGGATTTGAATGTGAATGTTTCAGAGACTCCTGCTGTCAATATCGTGGAAATGCCGGAGTCCGAAAACAACCCTTATGAAAAGCCTTCTTATACATTAGATGAATTAACGGCTTTTAAAGCTGACGAGTCCGCTTCCCGCCTGTTATTTATTACTGAACAGTATCTTAAGAAGACTTTAAGCGTATCCGATATTAAAACAATATTTTTTATCTCGGACAAGCTTGGATTTTCCGAAGATTTAATAGACTATCTGATACAATACTGTGTAGACCACGGCAAGAAAGATTTAAGATATATTGAGAAAGTGGCTGTAAACTGGGCGCAGGAGGGCATCACCACTCCCAAGCAGGCGGCTCGCTATGTGCATAAATATGACAAGACCGTATATGATATTATGAAAGCCCTTGGCAAATCAAGCTCCCCTACGCAGGCGGAGGTAACTTTCATAAACCGCTGGACTAAGGAATTTGCCTTTGAATACGATGTTATCTCGGTAGCATGTGAGAAAACAGTGCTTGCCACAGACAATCACCGCTTTGAATATGCCGACAGTATCTTGAGCAGCTGGTATAAAGCCGGAGTACATCATAAAAGTGATATCCGGCAGGTTGAAGAGAATTTTCACAAAACGAAAACTGCCAAAATTCCTTCCACTAATAAATTCAACCAGTTCATACAAAATCAATATGATTTTGATGCGCTTGAAAAAGAGTTATTAAGTAATTGAACCAATTAATTGCTACCACGAGTTTAGATAAAATGAACAAAAACGGAGCTCCGAAGCGGTGGCTAGTCGCTCCTTATTTTGTTCATTTTACCTAAACTCTGATAAACTATAATAAGCTATGATTACTAAAAGGAGCCATAAAGTGTCGCTTACTAATACACAGTATGATATCATACTCCGTGACTACGAAAATAAACAATTAAAAAGCCGCCATGAATTGGAACGCAAAATGGAATATGTATATGACAACGTTCCCGGTTATCGTGAATTAGAAGATTCCGTAGCCGCTATTTCCGTGCTGCAGGGCAAAAAGTATCTGGAAGGCGACGAAGCCGCAATAGAAGATTTAAAAGACAGGCTCGGCGATATTGCCGAAGAAAAAGCCCGTCTTTTAATTGACGCCGGACTTCCGGAAGATTATCTGAAGCCCGTTTATATATGCCCGGACTGCAATGACACGGGATATATCAACGGTCAGAAATGCCATTGTTTCAAGCAGGCTATGATTACGCTTCTATATGAACAGTCTAACATCCGCGAAATGCTTCAAAGTGAGAATTTTGACACCTTATCATATGAATATTATGATGGTGAGCATTTATCACACTTTAGAAATGCCGTTACGACCTGTCAAAATTTTATTAAAAATTTCAATTCTGACTATCATAATTTATTTTTTTATGGTACAGTGGGTACAGGGAAATCATTTTTGTCAAATTGTGTGGCAAAAGAACTTATTGAAAGCGGACATTCCGTCATTTATTTTAGTTCTTCAAGCCTTTTTGACTTATTATCCAGATATTCCTTTGATTACAAAAACAGGGAAGAACAGCGCGACAGATATAACGACCTTTATCAGTGCGACCTGCTGATTGTGGATGATTTAGGCACGGAAATGACGAACCAGTTTGTTGCCGCCCAGCTCTTTTCATTACTGAACGAGCGTCATATGTGGAAGAAATCTACAATCATCTCCACTAATCTTTCTCTGGAAGAGCTGCGGAACAGGTACTCAGACCGTATCTTTTCCCGCATAACCAGCCATTACGAAATCTGTAAATGCACAGGCCCTGATATTCGCATGTATAAGAAACGGTTGCTAAACAGAAAGTGAGGATTTACATGGCAAAACGTGAAGAAAAAAGAAATCTTGAAACCATTCCCGTCGGTTCTCTGGGCATCATCCCTTTAGAAGGCTGCAAGTCCCTGGGCGAAAAAGTGGACTATTTTCTGGTAAAATGGAGGGCTGAACGCGAAAGCGAGCATAAAGACAGCCTCGCATTTACCGGATATCAACGGGATTCCTATATATTAAACGCTAAAGTTCCGCGATTTGGCTCAGGCGAAGCCAAAGGCGTTATAAATCAGTCAGTCCGCGGCACTGATTTATATGTGCTTGTGGATATTGCCAATTACAGCCTTACATATTCCTTATGCGGGCATGAGAACCACATGTCGCCCGACGACCACTATCAGGATTTAAAACGTATTATCGCCGCAGTCGGCGGCAAGGCAAGACGAATTACGGTCATAATGCCGTTTTTATATGAAAGCCGCCAATCCAAGAGAACGACAAGGGAATCTTTAGACTGCGCCCTTGCATTACAGGAAATGGTCAGCATGGGGGTTGACAACATCATTACCTTCGACGCCCACGACGCCAGAGTGCAAAACGCAATTCCCCTGCACGGTTTTGAAACCGTACAGCCATCCTATCAGTTTATTAAAGGCTTATTGACCAACGTAAAAGGACTTACCATCGATAATAATCATATGATGGTAATAAGCCCTGACGAAGGCGGTACAAGCCGGGCGATTTATATCGCCAACGTCCTGGGGCTTGATATGGGTATGTTTTATAAAAGAAGAGATTATACCGAATTAGTAGACGGTCAAAACCCTATTGTTGCGCATGAATTTCTCGGCAGCAGCGTAGAAGGCAAGGACATGATTATCATTGACGATATGATTTCTTCCGGCGAAAGCGTGCTTGAAGTCGCTGCCGCCTTAAAGAAACGCAAGGCAAACCGCATTTTCATATTTGCCTCTTTCGGATTATTTACATCAGGCCTGGAAAGATTTGACAAATCATATGAAAGCGGTATAATAGACAGGGTTCTGACAACCAACCTTATCTATCAGACGCCGGAACTGCTTAAGAGAGAATGGTATATAAACTGCGACTTAAGCAAGTACATCGCTTACCTGATTGATACCCTTAATCATGACAGTTCCATAAGCGATTTGCTCAATCCTGTCGAGCGTATACATTCTATCATAGCAAGATATAATGCGGGCGAATTAAATTAACAAGCCTGCCCGGTCAGTTCGAGACCTTCCTGACCGAACCGCCCATATGGGCGCAGAAAAAAACAAAACTAAAGGAGATAACTAAATATGAAAAAACAATCTCAGGCGGCTATGATTGCCGCCCTCTATGTGGTGTTGACATTCATTGCCAATTCCTTCGGACTCGCAAACTATGCTATACAAGTCCGCTTTTCAGAAGCACTCACTATTTTACCTTACTTTACGCCTGCCGCTATACCCGGCTTGGTTATCGGCTGCCTTCTTGCCAATATATTGACAGGCTGCGCATTGCCGGACATTATTTTCGGTAGTCTCGCTACCCTTATCGGAGCGTTAGGCACTTATGCACTCAGAAAATGGAAATGGTGTGCGCCTATACCGCCAATCCTTGCCAATGCGATTATTGTTCCTTTTGTGCTGATTTACGGCTATGGGCTGCTGATTGAAGGGGTTTCCGTGGCATACTGCTATACATACTATTTTCTGACTGTAGGCGCGGGAGAAGTCATTTCATGCGGCATCTTAGGAATGATTCTGATGTTTGCTTTAGAAAAAAACAGAAAAAATATTTTCGCATAGCGTAAAAGCTGACAGAAATAACAGCGAACGGCTAATCATAAAATATCTTCGCTTTCACCAAGCATTTTACGGGTAAGATGAGCGTCGAAGAAATTAATGACAGGTCCTAAGCCAAACGCTGATACAAGGGTTCCAAGCCCGACAATTCCACCTGCCAGAAAGCATATAAGGGCGCATATTGCATCGGTGCATATGCGGTGCCAGAAGTAGGCTATTTTAGGCATTCTTTTCGCCATAATCACAGCAAGACTGTCATATGGCGAAATGCCTGCGTTGGGCGTCTGATACAGGGAAAGCCCTAATCCGGTAACCACAGTTCCGATAAGCATAATCCCTATCTGGACCGGCAGTATCTTAGGCTCGCTAAACAGACGCAATAATATTTCATAAGAAATCGTGGTTATGTATCCAAGAAAGAGCGCGTTAAATATAGTTCCGGCGCCAATGTATTCCTTGCCGAAAATAAATTCCAGTATGAATATGAATACATTTAAAATCAAGAGAAAATGGGCGTACTGCATGCCGGCATTATCAGAAAGCGCCATAACCATACCGCTGAAAGGATCGTTTCCCAGACCGGCAAATTTGAATATGCTTATGCCTATCCCAAGAAATATATTACCGACTGCCATTGATGCCAAACGCTTCCAGCCGGTTTTTCTGAAATATCCCAGTATCCTTTCCATACTTAAAATCGTTCCTTCCCTGTTAATTTCCAGTTACATATCTTTAAGCTGTGCTTTCCATGCCACTATCAATCTTTCCAACGACCACTGTGCATTAGCCGGGCTTGTGGACGGCAGGATAATATCTTCCATCTTTGTTTGTCCTTTTATGTATTTTTGATAATACTTATGCGCAGTACCGCCGTTTGTATATATTCTCGCTATTTTAGTTTCATTAAGGAGTCTCCCTATATCGTTAGGTATCACATTCTTTATACTGCTGTCGCTTGAACCCAAGATATCACAACTTGCTATTACATCCCACATTGCGGCATGGTTTGACAGCATCAGCGCCTTCTTCTCTTCTATGCTCTCAGGAACGGGGCTTTCATACACTGCCGCCATTACCTTCCAGTAGCGGTTTTGCGGATGGTTGTAGAAAAACTGCGCCTCTCTGGATTTTACGCTGGGGAAAGAGCCTAATATTAAAATCTCCGAATTTTCATCATATAAAGGCGGTATATTATGCTGCTCCATATAAATATCCCTGCCCTTTCTTTAATTCTGCTTATTCCTGACGTAAGTAATAAAATGGTTTCCGTTTTCCGTCAGCCACTCCGTAGAGTCGTTCATGCCTTTTTTATAGACCTCGCCGGTAAGCGGATCCATGACTACTATATTAAATTCATTAAATCCCACAATCAGAACTGCATTTCCATCTCTAAGTATCGCCAACACAGGTATATCCATGTTCACATAATAGAGAACGGCATCTAGGCTGCATCCCGTCAAATCAAGGATTTGTATATCATTTAAGCTTGCCTCCAGAATCGACGAAACTGTTTCACCCTGTTCGAGAAGATATTTGGTCCGTTTCGATACTCCCTCGAATCTTAAGATTGTATCCAGACAGACGGATAAGCTGGTATTATACTCTGTTACCGCCTCGCCTTCTATCGCCATAATCTGATTTCTGACGTTCCGCGTACTCCTCTTCCATATATATTCGCCTTCTGCATTAACTACCACTCCTGCATTCGCATAAGCATAAATCACAGCTTTACCCGGACCGGAAAAGATTCCTTCTATCCCGTGTTTCCCATATACATAGAATGTATCTTCCTGAGGTTCCTTATTTCGAATGGAAATATCACGCTCTCCTTCAAAAAGAACTTCCTTAGGCGTAAGGAGCTTTAAGGCTTTTCTATCGATGTCTTCCTTAACTTCAATTTCCCATATGGTCTCGTATATGTCTATTACTACGCTTATAGCATGGTTTCTCTGCGCCTGATCCTGCTCTGTACTCACAATTTGATCGTTTGTCGTAGGAATATATTCCATAGTTTCCTCGTCACGCGTTACCCGCGACAAAATAATCTGATTATCTTCTATGGAACTGTCTACGACGAAAATTCCCTTTTCATTGTATGTCTTTAAAACTTTTCCTGCATCGTCCTGTATCTGTATGCGATACATCGGAAACGCAGTAATTCCCATGTGATCGCTTTCAATATCCTCCTGCCGTACAAAACCGTATATCATGTCCTCTTCCATAAAGCCAATCAGCGCAATATATTCTCCGCTTCCCGCCTTTATTTCCGTCTCGGTTTCCGTACTAAGATTAAGCAGTTTCAGCGTAGTGCAGTTATATTTATTCCCGCCTTCCTGCCATACCAGCATCTTATTCGATTTAGATGCTTTAAAATTATCCTCAGTCAGTCCGGAGGCGATAACAGAATAACTTCTATCCGCCAGATTAATCGCATAAACGCTCCCTTCCAGCATAATATAACAGATATCCGACTTATTTATATACGCCAGCTTTTCTATATCGGTCTTTAACAACTCATAAGACCTGTCATACGGAATATATACAAGCTCCTCAACCACATTGCTCAAGCTGTTGTAAAAATATACGGAAACGCCCACTTCCCCTTCATGTCTGCCTCTATTCATATATCCGTATACCATAAATTTAACGTTTCCGACTTCGTCCACATTCAAAATTTTAATCTTATGCCTGTTATAGCTGTTTCTATAATCCGTAACATCTCCATCTCTTTCATAAAACGAGAAAAGAACCGCCAGTTTTTCATCAGACACATTGTAACTATATAACTTATTAGAGCCTACAAAAGCAAACACGTTGCCGCCGTCGCTCTCTTTAATCTCTACATCTCCGCCCACGATACCCAGCATGATTTTGTCATTGGCAAAAACATCTGCCTCATCATCGAAAATCTGGTTCATTTCCCTTTCAAAATCCAGCAGATACATGCGTTCGGGAGTATAACGAATACGATAAAATTCACTGACTTTATAGTAAGTTTTCTTTCCTTTATCCCTAGTAATCACATCATATTCAAGGCTAAACGAGCCTGTCCGCTCATCTAACTCTTTAATATTGACTACCGGTTCAGTTATCTGTTCTACGTTCAAATCGCCCCATGTCACCTGGTTAAAGCTGCTGTGTATCGTAACCTTATGGAATGTCGAATTATCCCCTTCTGAATTGGATTCCAGGTATTTTGTCAGTTCAGCCGCCTCTTCCCTGTCGAAAGTGCGGTTATGAAAATCCAAAACATATTCCAGTTTCTCCTGAATATACATTGATTCAGTCTGTATGATTCTTGTGTAGTAGCGTATAGTATCCCCCTCGGCGGGTGTCAAAAGAAGCACAAGCATATACTCCTCGTCTGTGCTGATTAAATCCTTAAGCGTAACTTCACACTGAATTGTATTGTCTGTTTCTTCGTAATCCCCCACCACGGTACTTTCCACTAACCGTTCGCCGTTGATGCTTCTTACTTCAAAGGCGATGTTATCAATCATCCTGTCGTATGTTTCTATTGTGAAAGCTACGTTTCTGTCTAGTCCGACCGGAAGCAAGGTATCCCTTAAATACCTTGTGTCCATACTTCTGGCATAGCCATGCAGTCTGTTTACCTGATACTCGCCTATGTTCATGGTGACGATAGGGAAAGTCGCTTCGCCCATTTCCGTAGTCATGTCCGTATTTCCTTTATTCATGGCTTTGCCGATAAAAAACAGCGCTGCTGCAAAGACTATCAGCAAATAAACTCCTTTTAAAATTGTTTTTTTCATATTTAATAAGCCTACTCCTATGTTAAGAAGAGCCGGTCTTATGGCCAACTCTTCTTTGCTCTGCATATAAACAGTTTTCCATGATTATATTTTAATCAGATTACTGCAAAAGCTCAACTAGAATTTTAAAATTCCCCTATGGTTGGCGTGTCTTTTCTTATATATCTCATAGTAAAGCAGCACTTGAACAAAGTCTTCAAAGTTTTCTCCATATTTATCGTTCTCAGCCGGACTCGCTGTTCCGGTGTTTTCTGCTTGCGGATTTTGGCTCGGAACTGCTTCATTTATACCGTCCATTCGTCTTATTTTGTCCATTACTGTCTTAGTTAGTCTATACAACTGCCACTTATCAGGATATTCATCATATATGACGCTGCCGTCGTAGTCTATCTGATTTAAGATTTCCGCTATTACTTTCTGATAGCGTTTGGCTTCGGCAGGATACATTTGCTGTAAGTATTCCAAATCGCGCGTTACGGTATCTTCCTCCTGATAATACAGGGGAAGCGGATATGCCATATAGAAAGGAAGAATCCTCGATTGATTCATTTTGGCTATACTCCTTTCCTATTCTGTAATATTGCTATTTTTATCTTATCATATGCGCAGCCCTAAAAGTTTGTTAATATATTCTTATTACAGTCAAAAGGGACAGCGCCAAATTAAGCCTGTCCCTTTTAATAAAAATTATACTATTTTACTGCTTCAATTCTGGCAATCGCACGTTTAAGCGACATCTCGGCACGCTTCATGTCAGTACCCGGAGCTTTTTCCCTGATTCGGTCTTCTGCGCGTGTTTTTGCGTCCTGCGCCCTATCCAAATCAATCTCCGTAGGCCATTCAATAATCTCCGCCAGAATCGTCACCCCATCGGGTAAAACCTCTACGAATCCCGCATGTAATGCGGCTTCTTTAATATCGCCATCCTGAGTAATCGTCAAAATACCGGGGGCGATAATCATAGTCATCGGAATATGCTGTTTATATATACCGACTTCGCCCTCTATGGTATTAAACTCCACCATGGATACTTCGTCTTCATAAAATACCCTGTCCGGTGTAATAATCTTTAACGTAAATTTATTATCATTCTCAGCCATGCCTAACCCACCCCCTACTTCACACGGGCAAGTACGTCATCAATGCTCCCTGCATTCAGGAAATAGCTTTCAGGAATTTCGTCATGCTTACCTTCTAGGATTTCTTTAAAGCCTCTTATAGTCTCTGCAATCGGCACATATTTTCCTTCCAGTCCTGTAAACTGCCCTGCTACGAAGAAAGGCTGTGACAAAAATCTCTGAATCTTTCTTGCACGGGAAACAACCAGCTTATCTTCTTCGGAAAGTTCGTCCATACCTAAGATTGCAATGATATCTTGTAATTCTTTGTATCCTTGCAGAATTTCCTGTACGCCTCTGGCTGTCTGATAATGATCCTCTCCCACAACTCTGGGATCCAAAATCCTTGAAGTAGACTCAAGCGGATCTACCGCCGGATAGATACCAAGCTCAACGATTGATCTCGACAATACCGTTGTCGCGTCCAAATGGGCAAACGTCGTTGCCGGCGCGGGGTCAGTCAAGTCGTCCGCAGGTACATATACAGCCTGAACAGATGTTATGGAGCCGTTCTTAGTAGAGGTAATCCTCTCCTGCAAAGCACCCATCTCCGTCTGTAATGTAGGCTGGTATCCAACTGCTGAGGGCATACGTCCAAGCAGAGCGGATACTTCCGAACCTGCCTGAGTAAATCGGAAGATATTATCAATAAATAACAATACGTCTTTTCCACCTTTGTCACGGAAATACTCTGCCATTGTAAGTCCGGTCAAACCTACTCTCATTCTAGCGCCGGGGGGCTCGTTCATCTGTCCGAACACCATCGTCGTCTTATCGATAACGCCCGATTCTTTCATTTCGTAGTACAGGTCGTTTCCTTCCCTTGTACGCTCGCCAACACCGGTAAATACCGAATATCCACCATGCTCTGTAGCAATATTTCTAATCAACTCCTGAATAAGTACCGTCTTACCTACTCCGGCTCCTCCAAACAGTCCGATTTTACCGCCCTTCTGGTAAGGACAAAGCAGGTCAACGACCTTAATACCGGTCTCAAGCATCTCGGTATCCGTTGCCTGTTCTTCAAATTTCGGAGCAGCCCTGTGGATAGGTTCATACTCCACCTCTGTCGGAGCAGCTATGTTGTCAATCGGCTGACCTAAAACATTAAATATACGACCTAAAGTATTCTCACCGACAGGAACGGTAATCGGGGCTCCGGTTGAAATAGCCTCCATTCCTCTTACAAGTCCGTCGGTTGAACCCATGGCAATACATCTAACAGTATCATCACCCAAATGCTGTGATACTTCAACAATCAATTCGTTTCCATCTTTAAGCGGAATTCTGATTGCATCGTTGATTTCAGGTAAATTTCCTTCAACGAATTTGATATCCAATACAGCGCCGATAATCTGAGTGAGTTTTCCACGGCTTTCGCCACTTTTCACTTCTGCCATATTTTTTCCCTTTCCCTGTTTTCATACTTTGCCATCTGTCAGATATTACGAAATGGCATTTGCTCCCGCAATAATTTCTGTTAATTCCTGTGTAATAGAGCCTTGTCTTGCTCTGTTATACATTAACGATAAGTGGTCTATCATTTCTTCAGCATTGCTTGTTGCGGAATCCATCGCCTGCATTCTCGCACCATTCTCACTTGCCACTGCCTCTATCAGACCTCCGTATATCAGGCTGGTAACGTACTTCGGAATAATCAGTTCGAGCGCCTCATCGTCTTCCGGTTCAAAATTCATCAGCGCCTTACTTGATTTATCCTGTACTTTTTCATCCTTTTTCTCAGCTTCTACCGGAAGCAGTTTTAACAAAGTGGGCTCATGCACCACTGTGTTTTTAAATCCGGTATAAGCAAGATAAATTTCACCAACCTCGCCTTTTGCATAGGAATCCAGAACCCTTGAACTAAGCGCCATCGCATCGACATAAAGCGGTTCTTCGATAATGTCGGAATCTTCTTCCACTATCTCATAGCCTTTACGATGCAGTGAATCACGTCCTTTTTTTCCTATCGCATAAATACGTAGGTCCTCTTTCTTCAAACCGCTCTGCATAATCAGCTTCACAACATTAGAGTTATATCCGCCCGCAAGTCCTTTGTTAGAGGTTATAACTATTACGGCTTTCTTTGAAGACTCTCCGCCTTTTAGATAAGGATGGTTTAAGTTCTCTGTTTTTGCCAGCATAGAGGTCACTGTCTCATACATACAGTTAAAGTATGCTTTCGCCTGTTCTGCACGGTGTTTGGCTTTCTGCAGTTTTACGGTAGAAACAAGCTTCATTGCCTTGGTAATCTGCTGAGTACTTTGGATACTACCCTTCCGCCTTTTTATATCTCTCATTGAGGCCATAGCATCACCTTCTACTTTCTATCTAAGCTTTTTATAGTCTGATTAAAACTGCGCCTTAAATTCGCTGATGGCTTTTTTCAGCTTCTCTTCGGTTTCGTCCGAAATCACCTTCTGCGCTGCAATTTCACTCGGAATCTCAGCATACTTAGTATCCAGAAATTCAAAGAACTCAGTTTCAAATCTGGTTATGTCCTCTACAGGAATATCCAGCAGATGTTTATTCGTCGCAACATAGATAATTATTACCTGATACTGTACCGGCATCGGCTTGTACTGAGGCTGCTTAAGGATTTCCTTAATTCTTTCACCCTGTGCAAGCTTCTCCTTAGTATCTGCATCAAGCTCCGAACCGAACTGCGAGAAAGCCGCAAGCTCACGGTACTGTGCAAGCTCTACACGGATAGGCGCCGCAATCTTCTTCATCGCCTTTATCTGTGCCGCGCCACCTACACGCGATACCGAAAGTCCTGCATTTACGGCAGGTCTGAATCCGGAATTAAACATCTCAGTCTCTAAGTAAATCTGACCGTCTGTAATGGAAATAACATTGGTCGGAATATATGCTGATACGTCGCCCGCCTGCGTTTCGATAATAGGAAGGGCTGTCAACGAACCGCCGCCGTACTCATCGCTCATTCTCGCCGCACGTTCCAACAGTCTGGAATGAAGATAGAAAACATCTCCGGGATAAGCTTCACGCCCCGGCGGCCTCTTAAGCAGCAATGAGAGTGTACGATATGCCACCGCATGCTTGCTCAGGTCATCATATACGACCAGAACATCTTCGCCGTTCTCCATCCACTCTTCTCCGATTGCGCAGCCTGAATATGGCGCTATGTACTGCAGGGGGGCAAGCTCACTCGCCGAAGCGGCAACTACCGTAGTATAGTCCATAGCTCCGTACTCTGTTAATGTTTTAACGATAGAAGCAACAGTTGAGGCTTTCTGTCCGATTGCCACATAGATACATTTAACCCCCTGTCCCTTCTGATTGATAATCGTATCAATTACAATCGCTGTTTTACCGGTCTGTCTGTCACCGATAATCAACTCTCTTTGTCCTCTTCCGATGGGAACCATGGAGTCGATTGCTTTGATACCGGTCTGTAAAGGCGTATCAACTGATTTTCTTGTAATAACGCCTGACGCCACTCTTTCAATTTTACGATATTTGTCCGTCTGGATCGGCCCCTTGCCGTCAATCGGCATTCCAAGGGCATTTACGACACGTCCCAGCATACAGTCTCCAACCGGTACTTCTACAACCCTGCCTGTGGTTTTAACAATGTCGCCTTCGTTAATGTTGTGCTGGCTTCCGAGAAGCACTGCGCCAACATTGTCTTCTTCAAGGTTAAGTACCATACCGTATACTTCGCCGGGGAATTCCAACAATTCACCCTGCATTGCATTTTCAAGTCCGTGCACACGAGCAATACCGTCCGCTACCTGAATAACCGTTCCTACATCGGATACTTCAAGGGCAGAGGCATATCTCTTAATTTGATCCTTAATGACTGAACTAATCTCTTCTGGTCTTAAATTCATGGATCATACGCACCTTTCTTTTATAATTAGTTTAAATCTGAACTTTTAATAAATCTCTCTGCATTTCATTTAGTTTTGTTTTTATGCTGCTGTCCACAACCCTGTCGCCTATACGCACTACCATACCGCCAATCAGTGCCGCATCATGTTTATAATGCATCTCCATAGACTTATATTTGGTTGTGTCGAGAAGCCTGCGCTCAATCTTCGCGCGCTGTTCATCCCGCAGCGGAACCGCCGTGGTAACAGTAGCGACGCCTATTCCTTTATACTTCTTCACTTCCATAATGAAGTATTCAAGAATATCGTCTATTTCCTGATAACGATCTTTGGAAATTATAATTGTCATAAAACCTAACAGTTCGTCGGAAAGTTTTCCCTTAAAAACATTGTCAAGCACCTTAAGTTTTTCTTCTTTGATAATCTTTGGATGTTCCATAAGTCTGCCAAATTCATCATTTTTCTTAAGGATATCCCGCAGCTGTTGTATCTCTTCATACAGCTCGTCAACTTTGTTTTCTTCTACTGCTAGTTCAAACAACGCATCTCCATATGTCTTTGAAATTAGCTTAGCCATGTACTTTCACCCATTTCGCTCAGCGTTTCATCAATCAGACTATCCTGAACAGTCGTATCAATTGCCGCGTTTACGACCTTTCCTGCCATCAAAGATGCCAATACAACCATCTCTCGCTTAACTTCGTCAGCCGCTTTCTTCTTCTCCAGTTCGGCTTCCACATTAGCTCTTTCAACAATTCTTGCGGCTTCTTCCTTTGCCTCGGCAACAATCTTGTTTTCATTCGCTAATGCTCTCTTCCTTGCTTCGCTTAAGATGTTCTCCGCTTCTTTATCAATGTCCTTTAATTTGGCTTCATACTCAGCCTTCAACTCTCTTGCATCCGCCATATCCTTTGCAGCATTATCGAGTTCGCCCTTAATCTTATCCTGCCTTGCCTGAAGCATATTTCTTACAGGATTGAACAAAAGGTGCGACGCAATAAAGAACAATGCAATTACTGCAATAATAGTCAATACTGCATCGCTAATCAACTGAAGGTCTAAGTCGAAAAGTCTCGGCTCCATTTCAGCCGCCGCCAATACAAGATTCATACTCAATATCGCATTCAAGCTTTAAGCCTCCTTTCACTTATTTTTTTGCCAGAGGCTCTTATTTTGCTAAAGGCTTTACGAATAAGAGCAGGAATGCAATAAGCAAACCATACAAACCTGTGGTTTCTGCTACAGCCTGTCCAAGAAGCATGGTAGAGGTAATATCCGACTTAGCTCCCGGATTTCTACCTACTGCTGATGCAGCGTGTCCCGCCGCAATACCCTGTCCAACACCGGGACCGATACCTGCGATAACCGCAAGACCTGCACCAATTGCCGAGCAACCTAAAATAAATTCTCTGTTAAATTCCATTTCTGTTTCCTCCTTATTATGACTTTGCTTTTAAAGCATTTTAATAACTTAATAATGTAAAGCAGCCGTTATGATATTCCATCATCTGCCGCTTAACCGTCTGTCGTACAGGCGTCTGTAATGTATGTCATAGTCAACATACAGAATACATAAGTCTGAATCGCGCCTGAGAACAAGTCGAAATAAACATGAAGCGCTGCCGGCCATATAATTGCGACTTTAGACAGCAGACCGTAAACCAACGCCATCATGACCGTTCCGGACAAAACATTGGCAAACAAACGCAGCGAAATTGAAATCGGCACGGCGACGTCGCCAATGATATTGATGGGCGCCCAGAAAGGCCACGGATCGCACAAACCGGCAATAAAGCCTTTTACCTTCTGGTATCTTAACTTGTTGAAAAGTATCAGTGTGAAAGTCATGATACCGAGCGGGAAAGTGACTCCGTAATCAGCCGTAGGCGGACGCAGTCCAAACAATCCGGAAATATTGCTTAGAAGAATAAAGATAAATATTGTTCCAATATAGTTCCGGAACTGGGGCGAAAATTTACCCATAACTCCGCTCACCATATTGTCCAGCTTTTCCACAACCATCTCTACGATGTTCTGAAAAGTCCCCGGAACTTCAGAAGCATGTTTGATTACCTTATTTGCCGCAATGCAGAATCCGATAATCACCAGCATGACAATCAGTACGCAGACATGAGTCGTCGTAATCCAGACCGTCTGACCGAAAAGCTGATACGAAAATACTCCGTGTATCATAAAATCTATATCAGCATCAGCAGACATTAGAATTCCTTGCCCCATAATCTCACCCCCTTTTGTACTAAAATTATTACATTCCAAATACTTTGGAACTGATTTTATGTGTAAAAGGCTGCATATATGCAGACACTTTCATTCCCATATACCCGAAGAATGTAAAAATAGGATTGGCAAATCCGCTTTTGTAAAGCACAGCCATTACTGCAAAAAGCGCCGCAAACCTTACGATGCTCTGTCCCCCTATTGTCCTGACGGCATCTTTCTCCGGCATATCAAGGCCCCTGTTAAGCGACCACCACATATGGGCAGCGCCAAGCATCCCCAGCACAATGCCAATCCATAATCCAATGCTGTATCCGGCGCTGCGCGTAAATATCAGCATAACTATCTGGAATGTCACCCCATAAAAAAAAATACCCAGACACAAGTCAAAGAGTGTTGTATCAATTTTTATCTTCCGGCTCTTCTCCATCGCGTTCATCTTTCTGTCCCCTGTCCTTACGCCTGCGCGTTTCGGCTGGGACTTCATATATTTTCTTGGCAAATCTCATTACATTCTTAAATCCGGCAGCCGCTCCGACAAAAAATAAAATAATCACCCAGATATCGGTTCCGCATTTTTCATCTATGAAAATACCTATAACAGAACAAAGAAAAATCGGAACAAGCATGTTAATACCGAACTGGCTTACCATCATCAAGGCATTATAGACATTTTTATTATATTTCACTTTTTTTCCTTTACAAGGTTTTTATATCCATAAATAAAATTATATCCATTTTTTGTCTGATTGTCCAGTAAATTTCCACCAAACATGTCATAAAAAAGAACTTATCGTTGACTTTTTAAATAATGCGGTGTAACGTCTTATATATAATAATGTAAAAGTCAGGAGAAAACATGTCAGAGCCCATATTATATCGTAAAAGAATTATTCCGGAAGAATGTATCCTGTTAAAAGACGACAAAATCTTATTTCAAGATAAGGAAATAATCGTCACAGGCTGGAATTCACTAAAGCCTAAACGTGACCTTCATCACGGCTATTCCTGCTATTATCTTAATGAAGGCTTTAAGGTAAGCAAATTTCTCCGTCAGGATAATTCACTGATGTTTTGGTATTGCGATATTGTGGAATATGAATACTTTGGAGAGACAAATACATATATCGTCACGGACCTTCTCGCCGATGTAGAAGTCCGTCCGGACGGTTTCGTAAAAGTAGTTGATTTGGATGAGCTTGCCGAGGCGTTAGAAAAGAATCTCATATCGGAAGATACCCTTAAGAGAGCCCTGCTACAGCTTAACAATCTGCTGCAAATCATATATGCCGGGGATTTCGGCAGGCTTAAAACTCCGATTGAACAAGCTATAGCAAATACTCTTTAATAGAAAATATGTCCGCCTATGGTATATTTGGGCGTTACTCCACTTACAGGAGTCCTGAAATACAGGCATGTCCCAACATTGGTCGTGCCTGACATAACCTCGTCCGCCGCCTGATAGCAGCTTTGAGTCGCTCTTCCTTCCGCAAGGGCAAGCGCCAGTCTTCCGCTTGCCACAGGCGAGAACTGCTTATTCTGATAAATAACACCCACTATTGTATTCGGATAAACCGAACTTAATACCCTGTTCATAACCACAGAGCCTACCGCCACCTTGCCTTCATACGGTTCTGCGCCGGCTTCACAATAGATAAGATTGGCGAGAAGATACCTGTCATCTGCGGCAAAGGTTACTTCCGAAATGTCACGCCAGCTCGACTGAGCCGCAAGCTGCGTCATGCGAATTTCCTCTTCCAGTTTTGCCTTTAGAGCCGTAATATTCTTATCCTGCTCTTTAATCTGCTGCTCATACGCTTCCGCCGCGGCTTCCGCATCGGAAATCTGGTCGGACGTAATGGCAAGCGAGGTGCTTGCCTGGCTTACCAGTCCCGATACCCTGCTCTGTTCCGCCACGACCTGTACTTTATACTGGTCAAGCTCGCTTTTATCAGTCTCTAACAATGCCTTATCCTGCTCAAGCTGGCTGGCTATTTCTTCAATCATTTCCTGCGTATCTATATAGCTCTGCAGCGTCCTCTGCTCATACGCCGACAGCTGCTCTATATATTCTCCGCGGTTCAGCATATCCGAAAAGCTTCCTGAAGAAAAAATCATCTCCAGATACATAATATCGCCGTTTTCATACAAAAACTTAACGAGATTCTTCATATTCTCATATTGTGCATCTTTTACGGCTATTGCATCTTCCAAATCCTTATTTGCCTGCTCAATTTTCAGATTAGTCGCATCAATCTCGCTTTCCTTCGCGTATATTTTGGTCTCTAAATCGCTCAGGTTACTGCTTACCTGAGACAATTCCGTATTCAGATTGGACAACGTTCCCTTTAAAGAATCTCTCTGGTCTTCAAGCCCTTCCAGATTCTCCATCGTTTGGTCCAATTCCGACTGCGTCTGATTACGCTGTTCCTGCGCCTGCTGCAGCTGCTGCTTAGTTGACTCTGAGGCATAGACGCAAGTATACGCTGCGCAAAGCAGCGCTAAGAGAACAATCCCCGCTGCCTTTCGTTTAAAATCCATAAGTTCCTCCAATTTTATTTTAATGTGTCATCCACCATTGACACACGCCTTATGTGCTTCTCTTCTTTAGAAAACTCCGTATTCAGGAATGTATCCACAATACTAAGCGCCAGATTATTTCCTATAATTCCGCCGCCCATCGCCAATACGTTCGCATCATTATGCAGCCTTGTGAGTCTGGCGGACACCGTGTCAGAGCATAACGCGCAGCGTATGCCCGGTATTTTATTCGCCACCATGGAGATTCCTATTCCCGTCGTACATATAACTATGCCCTTCTCGCACGTGCCGTCAGCCACTGCCTCAGCTACAGCCCTTCCGTAGATGGGATAGTCGCAGGAGCTTTTATCCATACAGCCATAGTCCTTGTATTCTATCTCTTGCGCGTTAAAGTAATCAATTACCGCCCTTTTTAAATCGTAACCGCCGTGGTCGCTGCCGATTGCTATCATAATTTTCCTCCGCATTGCTTGTTGTGTTATCTTTTGCGTACAGTATACCATACATTTTCCATTTTGGCTATTGCATGTATTAAAGTTCGTTTAAATATTGCAGTATCCCCATATGTATAGCCCATGCAAGTTTCTCCTGATAGTAGTCCGAGTCCAGTCTTTGCGCTTCGTCTCTGTTAGAGAGAAAGCCACACTCCACAATTACAATCGGCGATGAAGTTTTTTTCAAAAGGTAATAGCTGTCGTTTGCTTTTGCCTCGCGGGTATTGTCTTTGTCCACGCCATTTAATAACGCCCGTTGTATTTTCTCGGCAAGAATCCTGCTCTGTTCACCGCCCGTATAGTAAAAAGTCTGCGCGCCATGCACATATTCTTCATGGTAGCTGTTCTGGTGAATACTGACAGTTACAATCGGCTTTGTCGTTTCTATCAGTTCCACCCGTCTTTTCATGTCCTGTACCTTTTTATTGGAAGCGTTTTCATCATAAAGTCCTGCGTCGGAATCCCTTGTCAAAACCACTTCTACGTCTTCCAATTCCAGAAATTGCTGCAGTTTCTTGGCAATTTCCAGATTTATGTCTTTCTCAAGCGCGCCGTTTATGCCGACTTTACCCGGATCTATTCCTCCATGTCCGGCGTCAATGACTACACACGGTTTTTCTTTTTTTGTTATAAATTTGTCAGACATCGTCTGCGTAGTTTGGGGAGATGAAATCGAATACAGTGCCGTAACAGCTAACAGAACCGCAGCAATTCCGGCAGCAATTTTAAGTTTTTCCTTCTGTTTCATATACTCATTCCTACATAATAGTATTGTTATACTTTATGCAGGAATGGTACAAAATATCATCTTTAGAATACTGCTATTCCTTAAATAATGTCCGAATAATGTCTGATTTAGTATTCTCCATCCGATATCGTTTCTTTCTCTTCAATATCATTTACAGGCTTTTCCAAACCTTCAATCTTTATATTGTTCTTTTGGGCATAATCCCACAACGCCGCGTGGATAGCCTCCTCGGCAAGCAGGGAACAATGCACCTTGACAGGCGGCAGTCCATCGAGTGCTTCCATTACCGCTTTATTTGTCACCTGCAAAGCTTCCTGCACGGTTTTTCCCTTTACCAGCTCCGTCGCCATACTGCTTGTTGCAACCGCCGCGCCGCAGCCAAACGTCTTAAACTTAGCTTCGTTGATAATTCCTTCATCATCTATGTCAAGATATATGCGCATAATATCTCCGCACTTTGCATTTCCCACGGTTCCTACACCGCTTGGATTGTCTATTTCACCTACATTTCTAGGATTATTAAAATGATCCATTACTTTTTCACTATACATATGATATCCTTGCTCCTTCCAAAACATTTGTTATTAAATAATTGCGAAATTATCATTTGCTTTCACGAGTTTAGGTAAATGAACAAAAACGGGGTTCCGATGCGGTGGCAAGTCACCCCTTATTTTGTTCATTTACCTAAACTCTGGTTATGAATTTTGTTTCTTGACAAAGTCCTCATACAACGGAGACATATTTCTCAGTCTCCCGACTATTTCCTTAATTTTATCTACAGTAAAGTCAACATCTTCACGAGTCGTACTTTCCGATATGGTTAATCTGAGCGAACCATGTGCTATTTCATGCGGCAGCCCGATTGCCAGCAGTACATGTGAAGGCTCTAAAGCCCCCGACGTACACGCCGAGCCGCTGGAAGCGCAGATGCCGTTCTGGTCTAAAAGAATAAGCAGAGATTCCCCTTCAATAAAGCGGAAACAAAAGCTTGCGTTGTTCGGAAGCCTGTCGGTTCTATCTCCGTTAAGCCGTGAATAAGGTATTTCATTTAATACACGTTCAATCATATAGTCCCTTAACTCCGTCTCATATCTGCTGCGTTTATCCATATCTTCAAACGCAAGCGAAGCCGCTTTGCCGAAGCCGACAATCCCTGGAACATTATGCGTTCCCGCCCTTCTTTGCCGCTCCTGCGCGCCGCCGTGGATAAATGAACGGATTTTAACGCCCCTACGGATGTAAAGCAGTCCGACTCCTTTCGGTCCGCTCAGCTTATGCGCGCTTGCACTCAGCATATCGATATTCATTTTATCTACATCGATTGGAATATGCCCGAACGCCTGAACTGCATCGGTATGAAAAAGAATACCCCTTTCCTTGGCGATTTCACCTATTCTCTCAAGCGGCTCTATTGTTCCGATTTCATTATTAGCCGCCATTATGGAAATCAAAATCGTATCGGGGCGTATTGCCGCCTTTAACTCGTCTAAATTAACCAGCCCGTTTTCATCTACATCCAGATAAGTTATGCTATAGCCCTTCTCTTCCAGATATTTAGCCGTATGAAGAATGGCATGATGCTCTATTTTACTTGTAATAATGTGTCTGCCTTTTTCCGCGTATGCCTCGGCAGCCGCTTTTAGAGTCCAGTTATCCGATTCGCTGCCTCCCCCGGTAAAATAAATCTCTTCCGGGCGCGCCCCTATGCCTGCTGCCAGCACAGCCCTCGCTTCTTCCACGGCTTTCTTCGCTTTTCCGGCAAAAGTATAAATGGACGAAGGATTTCCATAGTATTCCCTAAAATACGGCATCATGGCGTCAACCGCCTCTTTATACATCTGCGTTGTAGCAGCATTATCCATATATATCAATCTTCCCATCTTAATAACCATGCTCCTTTTCCGCACTATATATTGTATGAATCCGTCAGCTCCGACTGCCATTCAAGCATATCGGCAAGCGTGATATTATCCACTACGTTACTGACAGCTTCATATATTTGTTCCCAAATCCTCACTGTGACGCACTGCGTCCGCCTCTTACACTCTTCTTTTTCATCGCCGACACAGCTTACAGGCGTCAAATCGCCCTCCGTGAGGCGCAAAATCATGCCAGCCGTATACTCCGAAGGCTGCTTTTTAAGCATATATCCGCCCTGTGCGCCTCTTACGCTCTTTACGTAACCCGCCTTATTTAAGACCGAAATGATCTGTTCCAAATACTTGTCCGATATCTCCTGCCTTTTAGCCACATCTTTTAAGCTTACCGGTCCGCCCGTATTATACATCGCCAAATCCAACATTAACCTGAGCGCATACCTTCCCTTAGTCGAAATCTTCATACCAACTGCATACCCCTTTCCAGCTTATATCTCGAATATGTCACGTTGTACATATATACAACTTACATTTGATGTAATAAGACAATTCGCCTTTTCATAGTTTTCCTGTATGAATTATATTATAATTCTATCCCGATGCTAAAGTCAACCGCCATTTTAAATTTTTATTTTATTATGTCTTTAACGATTTCTGCAGCGATAATCAGTCCCGCTGCCGATGGCACAAAAGAAACGCTGCCCGGGGCAGAACGCCCCTCAGAAACCTTTAACGGTTCTTCCTTAGAATATAATACTTTCAAACTTTCAATCCCCCTCTTGCGCAGTTCTCTCCTCATGACCTTCGCCAATGGGCATACCGATGTTTCATAAATATCAGCAATCTCAAGCATGGTGGGATTGAGTTTATTGCCAGTACCCATGCTGCTGATAATCGGCACTCCCGCCTCTTTAGCCCGCACAATCAGCTCTATCTTTGCCGTTACTGTATCTATGGCGTCCGCTACATAAGAATAACGGCTGATATCAATCCGGTCTGCATTTTCCGGCAGGTAGAAGCATTTGTATACATTCACTTCCGCATCGGGATTAATTGACAAAATCCGCTCCTTCATTACGTCTGTTTTATATTTATCAATCGTATCTTCCGTAGCGATAATCTGCCTGTTAAGGTTAGACGTACAGACTTTATCGTTATCTATCAAATCAAAATGCCCGACGCCGCTTCTTACAAGCCCTTCCGTTACATATCCGCCCACGCCGCCGATACCGAATATAGCGACATGCGCATCCTTAAGCTTAAGCATTGCCTCTGCTCCTAGCAACATTTCCGTCCTGATAAACCTATCTGACATAAAATCCTCCAATCCAGAAATTTAGGTGTAAATACCAACTTACAGGTAAATGCGACATGAACTCATATGCTTCCTCTTGAAGCACGCTCCCGCTCCGTGTAAAATCGCAACGGTACTAAGCTCGAAAATACCTCGCTGAAGTACAAGACCACTTGCAGTGGTCTGCGTTTTACAAGGGCCTCAAGAGGAAGCATATGAGCTCATGTCGCCCCAATGCTGTGAATAATTTCATGATTCAGTACCCAGGGTTTAGTTGAAATAAACAACCTAAGGAGTGACTTACCGCTTTTCAGGCATGGAGCTCCTTAGGTTGTTTACTTCGACTAAACCCGTGACTAGAACCAGTAATATATCGCGTGTTATTTATTCACATATTCCTCTATCGTGTCCCATACATATGCTTTCTCCAAACCGAGCCTCCACTCCGCTACGCCTGCGATATTGTACTTGTCCATAATAGTAAGTTTGACCTGAATGGAGTCAGCGTCCTCAAGCCATATCTGGATAAAGCCATTGTCGGACTGATACTCGCCATAATTCTGACAGGTTTCCTCGTCCCACCTTACCTCAATCGAATGATTGGCAACATACTCTTCTGCTGTTCCCATTCCGACTGCCTGAGAGTTTAATGTACCTCCGTTCGTCTCCCAAATCCTTGTATAGAACGGAATTGCATTGATAACCTTGCCTGCCGGAACCTCTTCCACAGTCTTGGCAATACCGTTTTCCACATAATCAATCGACGCTACAGAGCCTGCTTCTTCACTGTTGCCGTGGTGTTCGTCATAACCCATTATAATTACATAGTCGGCTACTACGCCCTGCTCTTTTCTGTGGTAATGGTTATTGTATCCCATAGGCACATAGTTATCTACCGACAAGACTATGCCGTTTGCCCTGCATGGTATGGAAAGCTCCCTGATGAATTCAATAAATCCCTCACCCGCCGCCTCGCTTATGCTCTCAAAGTCAATGTTAATACCGTCCAAATCATACTCTAACGCCGTATTAATCAGGTTGTCTATCAATTTAGCCCTTGATGATGTACGAGAGAGAAGGGTATACATATCTATCGTTTCCGTTTCTGATATATTGCTTATAAGCGCCCATACTTCCAAGCCCATCCCGTGCGCGGCGTCCACATATTCTTTAGAGGCCAAACTGGTATAATCGCCTTCAACGCCCGTCAGCACAAACCATGTAGGAGAAATAGTATTAACGCTCTTCGTAGAAGAGAGCATGTCTTTCAGTTTATCATTGTCCGCCAGTCCGTATACGGCATGCCATGCCAGATTAATCTTATAGTCTTTGGAAATGCTTGCATACTCCGGCTCCACGTAATCCGTTACAGGTTCAGGCGTCTCGCTGCGTTTTTCCGTAAGCCTCTTATTCTCTACATATCCGATATATGAGTCCCTTGTCTTTACTTTAGTCCATGTTTCCATTTCTTCAAGCACGATAACCGTGTCGCCTTCGGATACATCTGTCAGTATATCGCTTTTGATGCCGCCTTGATACCGCACCTGGGTATCTTTTGTAATATCGGCTACCTGCCTTTCGTCCCATTGCGTATATATCTGCATATGGTACGGCTCGGTAAAAAGCTCATATGAGAAGTTAGCATACTGTTTCACATAGTCCACAGCCACATAAAGCACATCCCCATCATATCTGGAAATAACATAGCCTAAGTCTTCATACTCCCCATCACCGCTCTGACAGGACGATGTTCCTATCTGCGTGCTTATAATGCTATCCGGCATCGTATATATAAGAAGCTGTTCAATCTTGTCCTCATAAAATCTGTCGTTAAAATATTCATGCACAGTATCAAAGTCGAAATAACATACGTTATCCCATATTTTTGCACGTTCTTCTATCCGCTCGTCCTGAAGAATAATCGGGACATCATTAGCGCCCGTGATTTCAAAATATTCTTCCAAGTCCGCACGCTCGTCTGAATATGAGTATTTTTCCATTATATTTGCACCGAATGCTACCGCCACAACAATAAAAATAAGGACGATTGCAACCAGCGCCGGAATTATCTTTTTCATCTATCCAGCTCCTTTCTAATCGTCCTTATTATAACAGACTATAACCTCAACGTCATTATGATTTTTTACTTTTTTTGACTGTTTTTGCGAAATTACGGTAAGAAGCGGGGACTTCATAATATATTTATTATATCCGCGAAACCACAGTCTAACCATATTCTGCGAAAACCCGTGAAATTCCAAAAGGACTTCGTGGCATTAATAACATACAGTAACGGATTATCCAAAATATGGCAAATTTCAAAAACCGCTTAAAAACGTGTGTTGTAATCCGTAAGATGTTCCCGACATGCTCAAAAAATAAAAATAACTGTATAACCTTTTCAATCCTTGTGAATTATAATTGTGAAAATAGCGAATGAAAAAAATTATTCTATGATCAGGCACATAAGCCTGTAAGACTTTCTCATACTATATAGATGTATATATAACCAAAAGAATTATATAATTGTATAAGAAACAGATTTCTTTATTAAATTTTGCATTGCCTCCTTCCTGAACTTATTATCGGGGAGACATCTCCTTTTTATTATATACAAAGTTTGACAAAGAATCAAGTAAATTTTTGTAACAATATAATATTTATTAAATTTTTTTAAAGAGTGCTGTCATACTATTGACTAAAATCAATACAAAGTATAAGATGGTAAAGCAGAAAGCATCTTTTGCACAAACCATTCACACAACTTGAAAGTATCAGTATCTTATTAGTAAGGATGTGATATTATGAAAATAGAAAAAGTAAATGAACATCAAATCCGCTGTACGCTGACGAGGGAAGACCTTGCAGACAGGGAGTTGAAAATAAGCGAGTTGGCATACGGTACGGAGAAAGCAAAAACTTTATTCCGCGATATGATGCAACAGGCGGCTTATGAATTTGGATTTGAAGCGGAGGACATTCCTCTTATGATAGAGGCGATACCGCTGAATGCCGAATGCATCGTACTCATTATAACAAAAGTGGAAGATCCCGAGGAACTGGATACCCGCTTTTCAAGATTTGCGCCTTCCGTTCACGAAGAAAGTGATAATGACGACGATGATTCCGAAATCATTGACGCTTTGTCCGAAAGCACTGATGAAATGTTGGATATGCTGCGCAGGATTGACCGCCAGAGCAAATCGTCTGCGGCTGTGGAAACGGGCAAGCTTCATAATGCACCCATACAGGATAGCCCTTTGAGGCCATATTCAAGCCGTATTTTCTCATTTGATTCAATCTATGAAATAATACGCTTTGCCCATATTGCCAATACCTTCTACAAAGGCATAAGCTCGTTATATAAAAGAGCGGATGATGGCATGTATCTGCTAATAGTCAACCCCTCAGGCCAACTTGCTGCAAATTACCATCGCCTATGCAACATCCTTTCTGAATATGGGCATCCGGAGCCTTCATCATCTTCCGTAGAATCCTATTTAGAGGAACACTGCGAACCGATTATTAAGAATAAAGCAATCCAGTCATTAGCAAATATTTGAGGCGCCCATTAGAGCGCCTCGATTTTTGCCATCAAATCATCAATATCCATCCCATGCACCATAGCCGCTTCTTCCAACGACTCGCCCTGTGCTGAAGGGCAGCCCAGACAGTGCATTCCCGCATTCATTAAAACAGGCGCGACATCAGGATTAACCCTTAAAATTTCGCCGATTGTCATTTCCTTAGTAATCTCTGCCATAATTTTATACCTCCGTAATTTTTTATATAGTATATCTGAATTTTTATATAGTATAATCTGAAAGATAAATTCCTGCAAGACTTTCAAAAACTTTATGGCATATTTCACAAAATTTTACATTAAAAATCTGATTTTGTATGCGAAAAAGTACATTGCCCGACTTGACTAGGCTCCATCTTTTAACATATAATAATTTTACCGAGGAAACATATTAAAGCACTAGGTGCTCAATATATTTTCAAAAATTTTTAAAATAGGAGGTTATTTCAAAATGAGACCAGAATGGAAAGATTTTGTAGGCGGCAAATGGGACAGTGAAGTCAATGTGCGCGACTTCATTCAGAGAAATTATCATCCGTATGATGGCGACGAGTCATTCTTAGCTGAGCCTACACAGAACACAAAAGACTTATGGGCACAGGTTCTTGATTTGCAGAAACAGGAGCGTGAAGCCGGCGGCGTACTTGATATGGATACCAAGGTTGTATCCACAATCACATCCCACGGCCCCGGTTATCTGGACAAGAGCAAAGAGAAAATTGTTGGTTTCCAGACAGACAAACCTTTCAAGCGTTCACTCCAGCCTTACGGCGGTATTAGAATGGCAGAGAAGGCATGTTCCGATAACGGATATGAAGTTGATCCTGAAATCAGCGAATTCTTCTCTACACACAGAAAAACACATAATGCAGGCTGTTTCGATGCTTACAATCAGGAAATGAGAGCTTGCCGTTCTTCCCATATCATCACAGGCCTTCCTGATGCTTACGGCCGCGGTCGTATCATTGGCGATTACAGACGTGTGGCTTTATATGGTATCGATTACCTGATTGAAGACAAACAGGCTCAGAAAGATTCTACCGGACGCGTTATGACAGACGATGTAATCCGTCTTCGTGAAGAAATTTCAGAGCAGATGGTAGCTCTTAAGATGATGAAGGAAATGGCTGCTTCTTACGGCTGTGATATTTCCAAGCCGGCATCAAATGTTCAGGAAGCTATCCAGGCTACTTACTTCGGTTATCTCTGTGCAGTAAAAGAGCAGAACGGAGCTGCTATGTCCCTTGGACGTACTTCTACATTCCTTGACTGCTATGCAGAAAGGGATTTAGCTAACGGAACATTCACAGAAGAGGAAATTCAGGAATTTGTTGACCACTTCATCATGAAGCTGCGTTGCATCAAATTCGCACGTACACCTGAATACAATCAGATTTTCGCAGGCGATCCTGTATGGGTAACAGAGTCACTGGGCGGTGTTGGCGTTGACGGACGTCCGTTAGTAACCAAGATGAGCTTCCGTTATCTGCACACACTTACCAACCTTGGACCTTCTCCGGAGCCTAACCTGACAGTATTATGGTCTACAAGGCTTCCTGAGAGCTGGAAGAAATACTGTGCCAAGATGTCTATCCAGACCTCTTCCATCCAGTATGAGAACGACGACCTTATGAGAGTTACACATGGCGACGATTATGGTATCGCATGCTGCGTATCTTCAATGGTAATCGGTAAAGAAATGCAGTTCTTCGGCGCACGCGCTAACCTTGCTAAATGTCTGTTATATGCATTGAACGGCGGTGTTGACGAAGTTACCAAGAAACAGGTTGGTCCTAAGTATCGTCCTGTTGTCGGCGACGTACTTGACTACGATGATGTATATGACAAATTCATGGATATGATGGAATGGCAGGCAGATGTATATGTAAATACTCTGAACATCATCCACTATATGCACGACAAATACTGCTATGAGAGAGCAGAAATGGCTCTTCATGACAGAGACGTTAAGCGTTACTTTGCAACTGGCGTTGCAGGTCTGTCTATCGTAGCTGACTCATTATCAGCAATCAAATATGCTAAGGTTGAGCCGATTAGGGATGAAGACGGCATTATCGTTGACTTCAAGACCACAGGCGACTTCCCGAAATATGGTAATGATGATGACCGCGTAGACTCTATCGCGCAGGAAGTTGTTCATAAATTCATGACTGCTATCAGAAGACATCACACCTATAGAAACGGTGTTCCTACAACCTCTATCCTTACAATTACTTCTAACGTAACTTATGGTAAGGCTACAGGCAATACTCCTGACGGACGTAGAAAAGGACAGCCGTTCGCTCCGGGCGCTAACCCGATGCACGGACGTGATACTCACGGTGCAGTAGCTTCCTTATCTTCAGTATCCAAACTTCCGTTCAAGGATGCTCAGGATGGTATCTCCAATACATTTACCATCATTCCGGGCGCTCTTGGTAAGGAAGATCAGGTATTCGCAGGAGATATCGAAGTAGATCTTAGCAAATAAAATTTAAAAGAGCATATATTGCAGGAATGGGGGAATTATTATGGATGAAAAGCAAATGATTGAAGACTTTGTTAAGATGTTGGATTCCGGTATGGCGCAAGGCGTCGGACATGTGAATGTCAATGTTGATGAAAAGTCCAATAATTCTAAAGATGTGCAGACTATGGGATGTACGGATTGCTCCAGAACCCCCCTTGCCTGCAGCGTACCGACCTTGGAACAGGGTTTGGACGATTTTCACTAAGCTCTTAAACATGACGCGCAAGCGGCATAAATATAGTATAATATTATAGTTATTAATATAAGGAGGAATTTAAAATGGCTACAAACACAGCACAGGTAGATAACCTTGTATCATTATTGGATGGTTACGCAACAAAAGGCGGACATCACCTTAACGTAAACGTATTAAACAGAGATACTTTATTGGATGCTCAGAAACATCCTGAGAATTATCCTCAGCTTACAATCCGCGTTTCCGGATATGCAGTAAACTTCATCAAACTGACACCGGAACAGCAGGCAGATGTTATCTCTCGTACCTTCCATGAAAGCATCTAATGCTCAAAGTATCTTATGCTTTTATGAACGTCAGCATTAATTATTAACATTAACACAGAACCTTGGAAGCAATTTCAAGGTTCTGTACATTTTACCATTGTTAAGAAAGGAATTGGAGTATGCAGGGTAGAATTCACTCATTAGAAAGTTTTGGCACAGTAGATGGTCCCGGCGTCAGGTTTGTCGTCTTTGTTCAGGGCTGTCCTATGCGATGCGCTTATTGTCATAATCCGGACACATGGGAAATGAACGCCGGCACCTTAATGGAACCGGCATATATAATTGAGCAGTACGAAAGAAATATCAGCTTCTATAAAGGGGGCGGTATCACTGTGACCGGCGGAGAACCGCTTATGCAGGTTGATTTTCTTCTTGACCTTTTCACTCTTGCCAAACAGAAAGGCATTCATACCTGTATCGACTCTTCCGGTATAGCTTATAAACCTAATGCTAATCCTGAATGGCTTGCAAAGCTTGATAAATTAATGACTTTAACAGATCTCGTAATGCTCGACATCAAGCATATCGATCCCGAAAAGCACAAGGAGCTTACTTCGCAGCCTAATGACGGCATTCTCGCTTTCGCTAAATATCTTGATGAGAAGAATGTCGATATGTGGATTCGCCATGTAATCGTTCCCGGTTTGACTGATGATGATAAATATTTATACCAGCTCGGTTATTTTATAGGCCAGTTCAAAAACCTGAAGGCTTTAGACGCTCTGCCCTATCACACTATGGGCGAGAGCAAATATCAAAAGCTTGGCATCGAGTACAAATTAAAGGGAGTACCCGCGATGGAAAAGAAGGACTTGCTCGCCAAGAAGGAAGTAATTCTCGAAGGCGTCCGCAAACGCCGTGCGGAACAATAATACACGTAAGAAGGAAGGTATATCATGGAGACAATTATCACCATTGCTTTTGTAGTAGTTGCAGGAATAGCTATTATAAGCAACCTTATAAAGTTGAAAAAGAAAAAAGATGAAGAGAAATAACAGCAAGACAGACTTGTATATTCCCATCTTTTATATTAAAATAGGGAGTGAATTAATAATTATTTATTAATAAGGAGGGTAAGATTATGGCATATGTAATTGGAGATGCCTGCGTAGCATGTGGAGCTTGTGAGGCACAGTGTCCTGTAGGGGCAATCAGTATGGGAGACGGCAAATTTGAAATTGATCCTGATAAATGTATTGATTGCGGTTCTTGTGCAGGAACCTGCCCGACCGGCGCTATCTCACAGGGTTAATCAATTCAGAACAATTCAGAAAACAAAAGGGCATCCGGCTTAATTGAGTTGGGTGCTTTTTTATTATATTCACTTGGCATACAATTCTATTTAACCCGGATAAACAATTCTACCCTCAATTATGATATCATACTCCGGCATAAAATCAAATACTGCTGTCGGATCAGTAACAGCCGTTTTTGCTTCGCCAAGATAAGCGAGAGAGCCATCCTTTTCATAGCGATAGAAAAAAGTAGTCGGCATCATTTCATCCTCGTCCCAATCATCCATGTTCATCTGAAATGCAATTTCCATTGTGCCATCTTCTTCATCCATATCATACAGAAAACATTTTGTCCAACAGAAAATATATTTATTATTTGAAAATTGGCTTGCCAACTCATCATGCGATAAAGCATAGTCAATCCCATTAATGATAAAGTGAAGCGGAGTTGTAGCGCTTCCCGGCTTCTCTATATAAAATTGGATTTCCTCATCCTGACCATCGCCATCTAAATCAAAGAGACAGGCTTCCTCAGTTTGCAAAATGATGGTTTCCGGACCGTCATAAGCGTATTTTTCCTGAAAACCCATTTCTTTTAAATCTGCATAAGGAATAGCAAATTCAATTTCACCTGCGCTAAAAGCGCCAAGCTCATAGGGGTGGGTAAAAAAGACCAAGCCAAATGTAGATAGATACCATCTGCCGTCCTGATAAAGTATTTCTTCTAAATCGTAGCCATCCGGTATCATTATGTTCTTATAGGAATCTGTAGCAGCAAGGTTTTGGTGGAAGGCAAGAGTATCCTGACGGAAAGCATCGGCATTATCCGAAAGATTTGCAAAATCAACCAATTCACCCGTCCGCGCATCATAGTTTAATCCTGTAGAGCCGTACAAGCCATGCGCACCGCCTCCATACCATTCATATGTAACAAGGAAAGAAATCACATTACTGTCGGCGCGGGCAACAGAAAACAGCATATTATCACTATAAGTATAGGTCCAAGAATTTGTATTATACCATTCCTCATATTCTTCTTTGGCCTGTTCAAGATAAGAATCGTCCGACCTAAAATCATCCACCCTTGCCTGAATGTCCGCATTGATTTTGTCCGCAGCCTTTACATTTCCCTCTATTGTTACAACCGGATAAGTACACATGCTAGTATATATTATTCTGTCATGTACCGCTTCCATGCTTCGTTTTTCACTGTACAAAATAACAGCCACAGGAGAGGTAACAGTGGTATGATTGGCATATTCTATTATAGAATCATCCTGTATATTGTCCGTATCCTGTGAAATAGAATTACTGACAATATCGGAAATTTTGTCAACTTGTACGGTTGATGATATAACTGTAGATAAATTTCCCGACCAGCACGTGGCGGCGGAAACATTGTCCTGCTTTGAAAACACCATACCTAAACATAGGAGCGCACATACAAAAATCATAATTAAACATAAGATTAATTTTTGTTTCACGATGGCGGTCTCCTTTCATTTATGTTCCCATTATACTCTTAGAAACAATGAAAGTAAATAATTGCACGACAGCCGTTATAAATCAACTGCCAATCCACCCCTTCTTCCCGCTCTTATTCTCCCGCCTGTTTTTGGGCGTCTTTTCCCTGTTTTTGGGCGTCTTTTCCCTGCTTTTATATCTTGCGCGAAGCATTTCATCTATCTTGCGAAAATGTTCTTCTTCTTTTTTCCATTGCTCTTCTTCACGTTCTTCTCTTATGCGGAACTGATAATCCAATTCTTTTAATATGCTCTCCTTTATCTCAGTGCATAGTTCTTTATTGGCGTTTTTTACCGTTTCAGCCATCATATGCTGGAGTAAATATTGCAGCCTTTTCGCCTTTTCCTCTTTATCACTATCTTCCGATAAAGAGACGACGAATTTCTGTCTTTTACCAAGCAGGAAGTCGTCGGAATTATCCTCTTTTCCGCCAAGTTCAAGCCCTTCATTCTGTAGAATGGTCTTTATCGCCTTCAGTTGTAACCCTTGTTCTTTCATAACCTTGATTTCCTTAAACCTTTTCACGTCCTCAGCAGTATAATATCTATGCCCCATATCGTTTCTCTTGATTGGAAGCTGCAGTTCTTCCTCCCAATACCTAAGCACATGAGTTTCTACCCCTACCTGTTTCGCTGTCTCTGAAATCAATAGTGTCTCCTGTTTTAATTCCATACTAAACCTCCATTCTTGTTAAATAGGATATATTTCGACAAAATCCGCGCCGGAAACGATAAAAGAGACATCCTCTATCCAGAGTTGTCTCTTTTGTACCGCTCAATTTCCTGATATTTATTTCTGCAAATTTCCAAATTTCGTAAAATCCGGCAGCCATACCAGCTCTACCGTGCCGATAGGACCGTTTCTCTGCTTGGCAATAATTATTTCCGCGATATTTTTCTTTTCTGTATCCTTATTATAGTAATCGTCCCTATAGATAAACATAACCACGTCCGCATCCTGCTCAATCGCCCCGGATTCACGCAAATCGGAAAGCATAGGTCTGTGGTCAGGCCTCTGTTCCACTGCACGGCTAAGCTGCGACAAGGCAATAACCGGTACATTCAGCTCCCTTGCCAACGCTTTTAATGAGCGTGAGATATCGGAAATTTCCTGCTGCCTCGAATCTGTTGAGCGTCCGCTTCCCGACATCAACTGCAAATAGTCGATTATAATCATTTCCAGTTTATGTTCCAGTTTATATTTACGGCATTTGGAGCGAAGTTCCGAGATGCTGATTCCCGGCGTATCGTCGATAATCAGGTTGGACTTTCCGATAACGCCAGCGCTCTCAATCAATTTCTCCCACTCATCATCAGACAAATTTCCTGTCCTAAGATGCTGTGAGTCTACTTTGGACTCCATCGAAAAAAGCCTGTTCACAAGCTGCTCCTTAGACATTTCCAAGCTGAATATCGCCACTGTCTGGTTCTGCTTAAATGCCACATATTGCGCAATGTTAAGCACAAATGCGGTCTTTCCCATAGACGGCCTCGCTGCTATGAGAATCAAGTCCGAAGGCTGCATTCCGGCAGTCCGATAGTCTAAATCAATAAATCCAGTCGCAATGCCGGTTACATTGCCCTTATTGTGCGACGCCCGCTCAATTCTGTCCATGGCGTTCATGACAATCTCCCTGATTGACACAAACTCTCCCGTATTCCTACGCTGTACTAAATCAAATACTCTTTTCTCCGTATCCTCCAGTATTACTTCAAGGCTTTCTTTGCCTGCATAGCAGGTATTCGCAATCTCTTCATTCAGCTTAATCAGTCTGCGCAATACGGATTTCTCAGCTACTATATTGGCATAGTATTTAATATTCGCCGAAGTAGGCACTGTGGTTATAAGTTCCCTGACAAATTCAAGGCTGCTTACTTCAGGCGGCACGTCTTTTTCTTTCAGCCTGTCCTGCAAAGTTATTAAATCAACCGGCCTGCCCTCGTCATTCAGTTCTATCATAGCCTCAAACACTATTCCATACTGCTTGCTGTAGAAATCATCTCCCGTAATGATTTCGGAAGCTATCACAATCGCTTCCTTATCCATAATCATAGAACCGATGACCGACTGCTCCGCTTCAATACTGTGCGGCAATATTCTTTTTAACAAAGCCTCTTCCATCGGCTGCGGCATCTTTCAATCCCATCCTTTTGTAATTTTGACTAATACTGTGTCTAACCTTCAACAACCTTTACTTTAAGTTTGCCTGTCACTTTGGAGTGAAGCCTGATACCCACTTCATATACTCCAAGCGATTTAATTGCTTCCGGCAGCTGTATCTTCTTCTTATCCAAATCCAAATCGCATTGCTGCTTCGCTGCCGCTGCAATCTCCTTAGAAGAGATAGAGCCGAATGCCTTTCCGTCCTTGCCGGATTTCATTGTAAGGACGACTTCCTTAGTCTCCAACAGCTTAGCCATCTCCTGCGCCGCCTCAAGCTGCTGTTTGGCCTTTCTTTCCTCGCCCGCTTTTTGCAGTTTCAAATCATTAAGGTTCTTAGCATCAGCCTCTAATCCTAAATTTTTCGGAAGTATGAAATTACGCGCGTATCCGTCACTGACGTTTACAACCTCGCCTTTCTTGCCCAACGACTTAACGTCCTGTGTCAATATAATCTTCATTTTGACTTTCACACCTTTCTTTTGCAGTAGCCCTAAATCCTTATCCTAATCCAGTTCTCCCTCTTCAATCATCGAATCAAGCGTATTCTTAATCACGATAATGCCGCCTTCTATAGTGCTGTCCTTCAGCTGGCAGCCTGCCATAGTCAGATGGCCTCCGCCGCCCATGCGTTCCATAATTACCTGTACATTGACCTCATCAATGGAACGCGCTGAAATATATATCTGCCCATTGTACTGCGTCAGTACAAAGCTTGCTTTCACTCCTTTGATATTCAAAAGTTCATTCGCCGCCTGAGCGCCTACCACAGTAGGACTCTGTAAATGCTCGCCGTGACATGCGGAAATAGCGTATGACTGCCTGTAGATTTCCGCCTGGCTTACCGCGTCCGCTTTAGCCTTATATTCAGCTGCATCATCACGGAAAAGCTTACGTATCCATGTTACGTCAGCGCCGTTTCTTCTAAGGAACGCCGCCGCTTCAAAGGTTCTTACGCCGGTCTTCGTCATAAAGTTATTAGTGTCAATCATAATGCCGGCATATAAGCATGCCGCCTCTTCCGATTTAAGCTTCATATTATCGCTCGTATACTGTAATATTTCTGAAACCATCTCACAAGTAGACGAGGCATAGGCTTCTGTATATGACAAGGTTGCATTTTCGATTATTTCCGAACCCTGTCTGTGGTGGTCGAGCACTACGACTGATTTACATCTCTTAAGCAGCTCCGGACACTCCGTAAGGCTGGGCTTATTCACGTCAACCACTACCAGGACGGCATTGCCGCCAATCATTTCAAGCGCCTGCGCATTATTAATAATCATATCGGATTCGTAATCGTCATTGTCTTTGAATATTTCAACCATCGGCTGCATCGACGCGGTAACATTATTAAGAACAATGTGCGCCGTTTTACCCAATGTCTTAGCAATACGGTAAATACCTACAGAAGCTCCAAAACTGTCGGTATCTCCCATGCTATGCCCCATTACATATATTTCGTCTTTTACTGATATGATTTCTTTCAGCGCATGCGCTTTGACCCTCGCCTTGACGCGGGTACTCTTCTCTACCTGCTGGCTCTTGCCGCCAAAGTACATGATGCTTTCAGGCATCTTCACTACCGCCTGATCGCCGCCGCGCCCCAACGCCAAATCAATGGCATTTCTGGCAAATTCATAATTCTGTGCATAAGTAAGTCCATTCAGTCCGACTCCGACACTGATGGTAACCGCCATCTCATTACCGATATTGACCGTCTTGACATCCTCCAAAATATCAAACCGGTTTTCCTGAAGCAATGATGCTGCTTTTTTCCTCATTATGACAAGATATTTGTCTTTCTCCAGTTTCTTACAGATGCCGTCTAGGGCCGCAATATATTTATTTACTTTCCTATCAATCAGCGCAATAAGAAGCGACCTTCGCACTTCCTCAACGCTCTCTAACGCTTCTTCATAATTATCCAGATAAATCAAGCCGACCGCAAGGCTCTGATCGTCTACTTCCTGCAGGGCAATCTGCAATGCCGTCTCATCAAACAGATACAGTGCAATCAAATACCCGTCGTAACCTTTTGCCTCGATAATATCACTGTTCTCCGCCATCTCTTTGAGAGAAATCTTCTTAAGTTTCGCCACATAATTGTGTTCTCCGTAATCAAGGCGGATTTCCACCTCATCTTCACCGCCGGTTCCGGGCAGCTTGTCTTTAGTGAGCATCGGAAAAAGAGACGCTATGGATTTGCGATATCCTTTTTCTTTATTTACAACTTCTTCAAAAGCAATGTTTGTCCAAATTATCTTGCCGTTATCGTCAAGAAGCGCGTGCGGAAGATCCAAATCCCGAAGCAGCCTTCTCTGTATCTGCCCATATTGCGTGGCAAAGCTTATCAACTCATTAATGATAATGGGTTTATTATAGAACATCAAAGAAATAATAATTGCAAAATAAAAAATAACAAAGCAGGTGAGCAATATTCCTGCGCGGTACTCAATAAGATATATAATAGCATTTATAGCTATCAGTAAAAATCCTAAATATAGGGATGACTGTAAGTACGACTTCAATCTTCCTTTAAGTTTTACGCTGTTTTTCATCATAACCTCTTAATTATTGTGTATGACATAACCCTAATAAGTATATCACTTTTGAGAAATATGCGCCACCTCAATATATTGTGGTTTTTCGCACATTTCGACATATTACTGCAATTTTCTTCTAACTTTTTCACATAACAAATTAATCAAATTACTGTATCCAAGCAACGCCTTAGCACTCTCTATTATCGCTGAAACCAGCAGGCTGAGCATCAATACCGCCATATATATTTTCCACGAATCGGAAAGGCCATATATGGCTTCGGCATAAAAGTAACGGTAAATAAACGTATGTATAATAAAAATATTGGTCGCATGTATTCCCATAAATTTTAGTACATGGCTTAATCCAGGGACATATGAGATATATTCCTGAACCAGTATTGGGAGAAAAAATATAAGCATCCATGCTAAAGTATAATTTACATATCGGTTCAACTCAAACGAAAACCAAGCGCATAAAGCCATCGCCGCAAACAATAGTATTTTTTTCCATGAAACATTCCACTTCTTTATCTTTTCAAACCAGTTTTCATATGCAAATGCGGTTCCCAAAAACGCCACAGGAAGCAATTCGGCATATAAGACTTCCGTCTTTATGAATAATACTGCCGGAAGCAGACACATCGGCGCAATAAGCAGATATCGCCCCTTTGAGTAGGCACAATAAATAAACGGCATTGAAACAATGAGCAGTATTGCTAATGAAAGATACCACCATGTAACGTTTATAGTCGGGGTTCCTGCATACTTTGCCAGTCCCAGCATATCAAAAAGCCCATATATTACATTCTGCGCAATATTGTAACCATATTCCAAATCCATCCGCATAACAAGGGTCTTATACAGAATCGCTATTATGTACACCGGAAATATCGTCATTTCCAATTTAATCAGCCGGCTTGCCGTTGCATAAGCATAATCACTAAGCTTAAGCTTCTGTATGCTCATAAACTTCTTAGTAATTCCATATGCAGTAATAAAACAGAATCCGGCAACGCATATCTTGCACCAAGTGACTAATGAAAGCAACAATATCGGGTCCTCTATAAATGTGTTTACCGAATATTCCTGCAGTTCATCAGGATAAAACAAATGGTGAAAGAGCATCATCAAAATCAGAATTCCTTTTAGTATTAGGGTATGTTCTTTTGTAAAACCATTTTCATTACCACTATTGTTCCCCATATCACAACCCCGCTCCTTTCTCTATCACGCCGATAAAAACCTTCAATGCCTCTTCACGCATCATATACCCAAAACTAAAGGCAGAGTATCTACCCTGCCTTTATTGTTAGTCTCTAATCACTTTTGATATTAAGCGCTGCTTAGTCCTGAACGTAAGGCATCAACGCTATATGTCTTGCACGCTTGATTGCTACCGTAAGCGCTCTCTGGTGCTTAGCGCAGTTGCCTGTAATTCTTCTGGGAAGAATTTTTCCTCTTTCAGACACATATCTTTTTAATTTATTGACATCTTTGTAGTCAATTACATTATCTTTCCCACAAAATACACAGACTTTCTTCCTTCTGTGCATCCCGCCTTTTCTTTTTGCAGCGAAATCAGGCTTTTCTGTTTTAGTATAAGCCATATAATTACCTCCTATCAATTTCTGATTAATTAAATGGCAGCTCCTCGTCTATTCCATCGGGAATATTCATGAAACCATCGCCTGCATCTGCCGGCTGTGGTCTGCTGCCACCGGCGAATCCCCCATCGCCTGCGGAACTGCTGTTTTTGCTCTCAGCAAATTCCTGTTCGTCAACAATTACATCTGTGGTATATACCTTAACCCCATCCTTATTGGTATAGCTGCCTGTCTGGATGCGTCCAGAGACTGCAATCTTGATTCCTTTACGGAAATACTTTTCTGCAAATTCTCCTGCCTTGCCAAAGGCAACACAGCTAATAAAATCTGCGGTATTTTCATCTCCGTTACGGTTAAATCTACGGTCTACCGCCAACGTATATCTGGCAATCGCCATAGCATTCTCATTCTGTGAGTATCTCACTTCAGGATCACGGGTTAAGCGCCCCATAAGTATAACTTTATTCATCAATTACCTCTTTCTACTATTTCTCGTCTTGTCTTACGCACAAGTATCTGATTACATTGTCCATAATACGAACGCGGCTTTCGATTTCTGCCGGGACACTGCTCTCAGCGTCGAACTGAATGAAGTAATAGAAAGCATCTTTCATTTTCTGAATCTCATATGCTAATTTTCTCTTACCCCAGTCGTCAACGTTTGTAACTTGTCCGCCGAATCTTTCGATAAGAGCCTTGCACTTTTCTACAATAGCTGCTCTCTCGTCGTCTTCGACTTTCGCACTAACAACAACGGCTAATTCATATTTGTTCATGCTTGTTACCTCCTTTTGGTCTCTGGCCCCCTATGGGAGCAAGGATTATTTGACTGTATGTTATAAATAATGCTACAGTTTATTATAATAACATAAGTTTCCACTGTTTTCAATTGTTTTTATGAAATTTTTGGCTAATTTTTATCAACGCCCTTATGGGAAATATTTTATTCCTTCGAGTGAATCTCTTTTATATTCTTTTCCACAAGCCGTCTGGCAATCATAATCTGATGGCCGCAGCCGCGGCATTTTAAGCGAAAATCTGCTCCAATCCGCAGCACTTCCCATTCCTTAGAACCGCACGGATGTTGCTTTTTCAATTTCACTACATCGCCCACTTGAATATCCACTGTTATTCCCCTTATCCATATTCTATGACAGTTGTGAGAATATTTCCCCTATACTGCCCTGTACTACCAAATCCGCCGCGCTATCCCGCGGTGTAGGCGTTTTATTAATAAGTATAAGTTTATTCCCGCTATAATAATCAATAAGCCCTGCTGCCGGATATACGGCAAGGGAAGTTCCTCCGATAATAAGGACGTCCGCGTTACTGATATAGCGAACCGCATCCTGCAAGGTGTTCTGATTCAACCCCTCTTCGTATAAAACCACGTCAGGCTTGATTCCGCCTCCGCACGAACAACGCGGCACACCCTCTGAGTTAAGAATATACTCCGCATCGTATGACTTACCGCAATCCTCGCAGTAATTACGCAGCACCGAGCCGTGCAGTTCCAATACAACCTTGCTTCCCGCCGCCTGATGGAGTCCGTCAATATTCTGTGTCACTACCGCTTTTAATTTACCTTTTCTTTCCCACTCGGCAAGTTTCAGATGCGCTGCATTTGGCTTCGCGTCAAGACAAAGCATCTTATCCCGGTAGAAACGATAAAATTCTGCGGTATGCCTGCGGTAAAAAGTATGGCTCAAGATTGTTTCGGGGGGATAGTCATATTTTTGGTTGTAAAGACCGTCCACGCTGCGAAAATCCGGAATACCGCTCTCCGTAGATACCCCTGCGCCGCCAAAGAATACAATATTGTTTGTGCCGCGAATAATCTCATCCAGTTGTTCAATTTCCTTTGTCATGATAACTACACTCCCTTCTCCGTCTGCGAGTTTATACTTGTATTATCTATTATCCAAGTCCCAATCTGTTAATCGCCGAGAAAATTGCCCTTACCGACGCTCTGGTAATGTTAGAGCTTACTCCCACGCCGTAAGTAACCCTGCCGCTGTTCACATCAAGCAGATGTATATATGCCGCCGCCTGCGAGTTAGAACCGCTCTGCAATGCGTGTTCTTCGTAGTCCAATATCTTAATGTCAATGGACAGCGCTTCCTGCAAGCCTCTCTTCGCCGCGTCAATCGGCCCGTTTCCTACCGCTTCAAACTTCTTAGGAACATCATGGTCTGTGTATTCAACAACCACTCTGGTATCAAATTCTGATTTTATCTCCCCGCTTAAGTCGTCCATACGCAGCTTGCGGAAATGAACAGGCTCTTTCTGATCCAAATATTCGCTGCGGAAACTATCCATAATCTGTTCCGGCGAAACCTCACCCTGTTTCTCGGAAATCGCCTGAATGACATCGGCAAACTCTCTATGCATTCCCTTAGGAAGCTTAAAGCCAAAATAAGTATCCATTATAAATGCAACTCCGCCCTTGCCGGACTGTGAATTAATTCTGACAATAGGCTCGTATTCCTTGCCTATATCAGCCGGATCTATCGGCAGATAAGGGACCTGCCATATCTGGCTGTTACGCTCTTTCATTGCCTTAATGCCCTTATTAATGGCATCCTGATGCGAGCCTGAAAATGCGGTAAACACCATTTTGCCTGCATATGGATGACGCGGGTGAATCGGTATCTTACAGCATCTTTCATAAATCTCAATACTTTCATTAATATGCTCAATCGCAAGCTTAGGATCAATTCCCTGAGAAAACATATTATAAGCAATATTCAAAATATCCACATTTCCGGTTCTCTCTCCATTGCCGAAAAGAGTTCCTTCCACACGGTCAGCCCCCGCAAGCAGCGCAAGTTCGGTGCTTGCCACGCCTGTTCCCCTGTCGTTATGCGGATGTACGCTTAAGATAATGCTCTCCCTGTCCTTAAAATGCTTATTCATCCATTCAATCTGGTCCGCATAAACATTCGGCGTATTCATTTCTACTGTAGAAGGCAGATTTATAATCATCGGCTCTTCCTTAGTCGGTCCCCATGTTTCCTGAACCGCCGTACATATTTCCAAGGCGAAATCTAATTCCGTACCTGTGAAGCTCTCCGGTGAATATTCAAGAATAATTTTACCGGGGAAGTCCTTAGCGCGCTCTTTTACCATCTTAGTACCCTCTACGGCGATGTCTATAATTTGCTCTTTGTTCATTCCGAATACCACGTCGCGCTGAAGGGTTGAAGTAGAGTTATAAATATGGACTACCGCCTGTTTACAGCCCTGAATCGATTCAAATGTCCTGTCAATCAGTTCTTCCCTGCATTGCGTAAGCACCTGTACCAGAACGTCGTCAGGTATCATTCTGCGCTCTATCAACTGGCGCAGGAAATCATATTCAATCTGGCTCGACGCCGGAAAGCCGATTTCTATCTCCTTAAATCCGAGTTTAATCAGGTAATTAAAAAATTCTATCTTCTCATGCACAAGCATCGGCTCAATTAACGCCTGATTTCCGTCTCGCAAATCTACGCTGCACCAGATTGGCGCTTTGACAATTTCCTTGTTCGGCCATTCTCTTTCGGGATAATCCACCACAGGATTCTTTTGATATCTTTTATAATTTAACATAATGCCTTCCTCCATTTAAAAAGCCCGTTTATTCAACGGGCTTAGGTTAGATGGTGTTATTCGCCAAGACCACTCTCTATCGCACCAACGAGAGCTTTCAATGCCTCTTCTTCATCTTCGCCGTCACACACAAACTCAATCTCATCGCCACATTTGACACACGCCCCCAAAACGCTTAGCACGCTTTTGGCGTTAGCTGTATTTTCTTTAAAAGAAAACGTAATCAATGATTTAAATTTCATAGCTTCTTTGCATAGGATGCCTGCGGGACGTAGATGCAGACCTGTTGGGTTCTTTATAACCACCTTTTGACTTACCATACCCTCATTACCTCCAATTCATATTTATAACTATATCATTTTTTATAAAATATCACAATAGAATGTTCTGTATTAGCTCCGCTAATTTTTTAGCCTCTTCATCTATCATGCTCTTATCTTTGCCTTCAATCATAACCCTCACAAGCGGTTCTGTTCCCGACGGCCTGATTAGTACGCGCCCTTCCCCCGCAAACTTCTTATTAAGCGCGTCTATCGCATCCGCAATCTCCGGATAATCCATATAATTTTCCTTTTTATGGTTCGGAACTTTGGCATTGACAAGCGCCTGCGGCATAACTTCCATTACCTTCGCCAACTCAGACAGCGTCTTCCCTGTTTCCGCCACTACCTGCAGCAGATGAAGCGCGCTAAGGAGTCCATCGCCCGTCGTATTCTCATCCAGAAAAATGACGTGTCCCGACTGCTCTCCCCCCAGACTTGCACCGATTTCACGCATTCTTTCCAGCACATATCTGTCGCCGACTTTTGTCTGTTCTATCTGAATGTTATTTTTCTCTGCCATCATCAGAAAGCCAAGATTGCTCATAACGGTTACTACAATCGTATCGTTTTTAAGTTTGCCGTTATTTTTCATATGCAGGCCGACTATTGCCATAATCTGGTCGCCATCCACTACTTTGCCTGATTCGTCTACCGCCAGCAGTCTGTCTGCATCTCCGTCAAATGCAAGCCCCAAGTCCGCCTTCTCGTATACCACCCTTGCCTGCAGCTCATTCATATGGGTAGAGCCGCAGTTGGCATTTATATTAATTCCATCCGGATTATTATGTATCGCTACCACTTCAGCGCCAAGCTCTTTAAGCGCCTCTACCGAGGTATAAAAAGACGCCCCTTCTGCGCAGTCTACTACGATTTTCATACCCTGAAGGTCCACTCTGACCGCCTGTATCGCATGATTAATATATTCTTCCCTGGCATCAGTGCGGTACTTAACCTTACCTACTCCGGCGCCTATAGGGAATTTGATATCCGGCATCCCATCTCGTATAAGCGCCTCTATCTCGTCTTCCAAAGAATCCGGAAGCTTATATCCACTGCCGTCAAAGAATTTAATTCCGTTAAATTCTACCGTGTTATGCGACGCTGATATAACGACTCCTGCGTCCACTTTGTATTTTCTTGTCAAATACGCGACCGCCGGTGTAGGAACGATTCCTACATAAACCGCATTCGCCCCGACAGAACATGCGCCAGCCATTAAAGCATTGGCAAGCATATCGCCTGAAATCCTCGTATCACAGCCGACCATAATCGTCGGTTTATGTTTATTCTCTTTAGAAAGCACATAAGCGCCCGCCTGCCCCAATTGCATCGCAAGCTGCGGGGTAAGTTCTTCGTTGGCTATCCCCCTTACGCCATCCGTACCAAACATTCTCCCCATATTTAAAAACTTCTCCTTTCTAAATTTCCAAGTCTATTCCCCCAACTCTGTCACTTCAACATTTAGCCTTACCGTCTCTTTAAGCGTCACCGTTTCATCCAGATTAAATACCAGTTCCATCAGATATGCGCCTTCACTCATTTCTTCCATATCATGGATTTCCATATACGCGCTAACGTCTATAGCGCCCACAATCGAAGATGTATCCACTGCGTCTACGTCACGCTGCAGGCCAACCAGCGTCAATGAATAAGTCGTTGTTTCTTCTGTTATTTCAGCGTTATATCCTTCCGGCACATTTATAATGTGCACTCCCCTTATCGGCATCGTTACGACGCGCTCTACATCCGGCTCTACGGAAATATTTACCGTCACCTTACCATCAAAGTTCTCCTCTGCCAAAATCACGCCGTCAGGAAGATAATTGTGCAAGTCTATAATCTTTTCCAAACTTTCTGTAACACCCGTAATATCCAGCGCCGTCTCCGGTATCTCTATTGCGGTAATGTCTTCAATAGCTTTCGCCCTTCCGGCAATCAGCACGCTCTCTTTAGTTGAGGAAACCTCGCCTGTCGCCTGATATCCTTTTGCCGGGTCGCCTGTCGTGTTAAGATTAATCGCTACGGTCTTTGTCGCAAGGATTTCCACGTTAATACGCACTTTGCTAATGTTCTTAACAATACTTCCTGATACGATTTCATTATCGTTTTCATCGTATAGCTTAATTACCGAGTCTGTTCCGATATTACTTGTAAACCCTGACACATTGACGGTTGCCGAAGCCCTCTTTACCTGTGAAATAATAGATTCCGGTCCCGTTATTTCCACAAGGTTCTGCTCCGCAGTTATATCACCTACTATATAACCTTCCCGCACAGTGCCTGTCGTAGATGTCCTAAGCTGCAAAGTCTTAGTCCTCTTATTCTCTATATTGAGCTTTACACTGTCGATATTCCCCATTATGCCTTCGAGTTTATCATTGTACTTATTAGTTGAGAGTTTTATTGTAATTGTATTCAGGCTCGTCAAATCATTCATATCCGCAACTGCAACTATATTACTCTCGTCCAATAAATCTATTATGGAGCGTTTGGCGGATACCGTTACCACGTCTATTACGTCCGTATCGTCCAAAACTTCGTATATCTGCCCGCTGTTTGTAATCAAATCTGCATTTTGTATCTGAACCGGAACATTATATACCCTGAATGTCCCCACAGGATCGTTTATATTCGTAACAACGAGCCACAGAATAGCTGCAAAAAGGAAGGAACCCAGCTTAAGCCCCCAATTTCTGGTTAATTTATTCTTCATTCCTCTGCCTGCCTTTCCACAACTTACGTTTTTTATCATCTGTCGTCTTGTTCTGGATGCTGCGTAAAAGTTCTCTTAACTTCTCAGCATCAAGGCCACGTTGCAAATTTCCATTATATGCCACGCTAATCTTTCCCGTCTCTTCGGAAACAATAACCGTCATGGAATCCGTTGCCTCTGATATGCCGACGCCTGCGCGATGCCTTGTGCCAAGCTCTTTACTGAGCCCCATATTATCGGATAACGGAAGGTAACATGTCGCCGATGTAACGCGATTATCCTTTATTATAACGGCGCCGTCATGCAATGGCGTATTATGCTCAAATATATTGATCAAAAGCTGGCTTGACACAATAGCGTCAACATCAATGCCGGTCCTCTCATAATCAATAAGCGACTGCTCATTCTGAATTACAATCAATGCCCCCGTCTTGGCCCTTCCCATTTCCACGGACGCTTTTACGATTTCGTTTATGGTACGGTCAGAGAGTCTGGTTTCGTTTGCCTTAGACGAGCTGAGCGACAGAATGGGGGCAATAAAATTCTTGCGCCCCAGTTCTTCCAATGCTCTCCGCAATTCAGGCTGTAAGACGACGACGATGGCAATCGCCGCAATACTGAATAGATTCGTGAAAATCCACAGAATCGTATTCATTTGGAAAATAACCGCAATCAATAAAAAAACTACTATGACAAAAATGCCCTTTAACAAAGCCCACGCTTTTGTCTTTTTAATCCAAAGCAGAATATAATACAGTATAAAGGCAATCATTATAATCTCTGCAACATCTGTCCAGAGCAGTTTAGGCATATAAAGTTTTGCTAAATAATTTTTTATAAGTGTATTAATCTGCTGCATAGTCAGTCTTTCCCATAAAAAATATTTTTTATTTAATGGGTACTTCTACCCCTTCTCTGCCGTGCAATCTGCTTTACACGTTTCTCAGGCCTTGACACAGTCACTTTTGGAACCGCCTTTACATAATAATAGTATTCATCGTCCTCAAACTGAACTTTTTCCGCTCTGCTGTAATCCACATGGAAAGCAAAAAATTGTAGCGCGCCCGTCAGTAAGAGCGAAATTATCGTACCGAATATCGCTCCCAACACGGATACGTTTGTATCAAACATCAAATCCCCTATCAGGATAACCATGATATTGACTAACGCCCCAGCTACCATCGCGATTGTCCACGCATAATCAATGCTCATTCTGCGGATAATATACACCAGTATAATCGTAATCGCAAAAGCTGCTATCGTCACTACCATTTCTTTATTATTAATGATGCCGTCTATGACGATCCTAAATCTCGCTACCGTCTCTTCCTCCGCCATTCCTGCTAAAACAGAGGCGTTATCACGCACATAGCTAATCATGTAATACGAAACCACTCCACATGCGACAGACATTGCGGACGCCGGAGTTCCAACCAATCCCATTGAAAGCGGAATCACATACGGTATCTTTAGCAAAAAACAAAGCGGAGTGAGTACAACCGCCACGGTATCTTTAGGCGAAAACCTGAAATAGAGCAAAAACATGAGCAAAAATACTACTCCTACGACAACGGTACATTCCAGGCTGAAAGCATACAGATGCAGCAGTACAAACAACGCTGCCATAATAACAATAAAATTCATCGGCATAAAAGAACACATCAACGCTACAATCAGGACAATCGAAATCTTATTAATGCCTGCCCGATATCCCAGATTAGCGTTAATCAGTATAAGTGCAATAAATGCCAGTAAAAATTTTAATATAGGAGTTATATAAACCTCATATTTACTGTAAAACAGTTTCATATACTGTTTTACAACAATCAATGTCGTCATTAATTCAGCCTCTCATAACTGTATGTCATAGCTTTGAATTGCTATACATATGGGATAATTTTTTTAAATTTATATAATATAGCCTCATGCTCTTGCGCGCCTTACTGTAGCGGTATGAAAAGTATATATATGACAGGACCGCATATGCGCCTACTACTCCCGCATATGAGAACAAGACATGCTTACCGAAGTCCAGCAAATCCATTCTGTAGATATCCGTCATAAATACTTCAAAATCATAAAAAATATACACGGCAAAAACCACTACAAATGCAATGCTTGCACTTATAATGGATTTCAATACCTGCCAGCCAATGTAATCGCTGCGAAAGTAATTGCCGATTGCCACATTCCGCTTACCTTCACCAGCCTCGTATGAGGCAAGCTTGGTCATCAGAATTACACGTTCTTCATTCAGCATGAAAAGTCTCCAATCTACTAATTCAGGAAACGCATTTTAGGATTATCTTTAAGGTCTTTCTTCGGCGCAGGTTTCGGTGGCTCCGGTTTTTTGATGCTGCTGCTTAATTTATTAGCCATTTCATTCTTGCATTTATCGCAAAAACGTCCCGAAAGAATAGGCGCCTCACAGTTCTCACAAAACAGGACGAATCCTGAACCCTCTGCTATTTCCAGCCTTTCATCCCTTAACCACTGTTGGATCTGATTGGTTGATACGTCGCAAGCCTCGGCCACTTCCGGAATGGTCGCGTGCTTGTTCTCGCGAATATAGTTCTTTACTTCCTGGAATTTTGCTTCAAGCGCTTCCCTGCACTGGGCGCAAATCGGCGGCCCTGAAACATAATTGAAAATTTTTCCACATTTTCTACAATTTCTTACGTTCATAATTTTTCCTCCTAGCTACATTCCATTTCCTATTGCAAGTGCAATAAAATAAATACGTTCAATTCCCGCCTCGCGCATCAGGCGCGCCATAGCGTCAATTGTACTTCCGGTTGTATAAATGTCATCTATAATTATAATCGTATTTAATTTTACATCATTATGGCAAATTTTAAAAGCCCTTTTCAAATTATTTTGCCGCTCCATGGCAGATAAATCTTTCATAGGGCGCGTTTTACGGGTTCTTTTTATCAATCCGGTTTCCACAGGTATATTTAACCGCCGTCCAAGCTCCTTGGCAATAAGCTGCGCCTGATTGTATCCGCGCACCCTCTTTTTGGAAGGATGAATCGGCACAGGCACCAGCGCATCGGGGTTTAACTGCTCTATTCTCTGTCCTAAGACTGCTGCCAGCCGCTCCCCATAATATGCCGCATATTCCTGTCTTCCACAATACTTAAAGCGATATATGGACTGCGCCACGCTTGGATACTTAAAAAGCGCCATACCCTTGTCGAAACTATGTTCCTTATGGGCGCAGTCATAGCAAAAAACCGCCCTTTTATCTTTTAGCTCTTTTCCACACTTATTACAGCGCGGGGCTTTAACATATTCAATTTTCTTCGCACACTCATCACAGATGAGCGCGCCAAACGGCTTAACCGCCTTATCACAGACAGGACATCTTCTTGGATATATCAAATCCAGAAACGCCCCACAGACAAACTTGAAAGGATTTTCCTTCATTCTTTAGATTTGCTCCCTACATTAACTCTTTGATTCTTTCAGACAGGCCGCTGTAACGCCTGTTCTGGTAATTATTGTCAATCATTTCCTGCAGCGTCTCGCTGCTCCCTAAAATAGTAACGCAGTTTCGCGCCCTTGTAACTCCCGTATACAGCAAATTCCTGTTAAACAACATTCTCGGACCGGAAAGCAGCGGCATAATGACCGCCGGATATTCACTGCCCTGAGATTTGTGTATGGTGATTGCATATGCGTGTTCAATCTCATCCAACTGGGCAAACTGATAAGTCACCCTTTTGTGTTCATCATATTCCACGACTACACTGTGAGTATATTCATTAATCTCCACAATCATGCCAATATCGCCGTTAAAGACTCCCATCCCCTTATCAATAGGTATTCCGTAGCTGCTCACCACTTCCCATTCCAGCTGATAATTGTTTTTTATCTGCATTACTTTATCTTTTTCCCTATACAGAATATCTCCATTCAAATACTCATTTTTCTTATCAGACGGCGGATTCAAGTATCTTTGCAAAATACCGTTCAATGTCTCCACTCCGAGTTTTCCCTTGCGCATGGGCGTAAGCACCTGAATGTCATACGGCTGCGCTCCGACATAAGGCGGCAGTTTCTCAAGGATAAGCTGTATCATATGCTTATATATTACGTTTACATCATTTCGCTTCAGGAAGAAGAAGTCCCGGCTTTTATTGTCCAACGGAATATGTTCTCCTGCGTTGATGCGGTGCGCATTCAAAACGATATCGCTTTCCTTTGCCTGCCTGAATATTTTCTCCAAGAATACTACGGAAAAATATCCGCTCCCCAGTAAGTCCTGAAGAACCTGTCCCGGTCCAACCGATGGGAGCTGGTTTACATCCCCCACCATTATAAGGCGCGTCCCGACTGCCACTGCCCTTAACAGGGATTGAAAAAGAAAAATATCCACCATTGACATCTCGTCTATTATAATAACGTCCGCCTCAAGCGGATTTTCTTCATTTTTTTCAAAACGCGCCAGGCTGCGTCCTTCCGTGACCGCTCCGCTCAATTCCAACATTCTGTGTATGGTTCTGGCCTCATATCCGGTAGTTTCAGTCATTCTCTTAGCCGCTCTGCCTGTCGGCGCTGCCAGAAAGATATCCATTCCCTCCGAGAGAAAAAAGCGGATAATCATATTGATAGTAGTCGTTTTACCCGTACCCGGCCCCCCGGACAATATCATAACGCCGTTGTTTACGCTCTCATAGACAGCTTTCTTTTGAAGTTCGTCTAACTCTATATTAAGTTCCTTTTCAAGCGCGGTTATTTTCTCTATCACTTTCTTCTCTTTATGTCCCGCGCCTTCTTCATCATGTACGGATATATTCAAATCATGCAGCATTTTTGCGCAGTTAAGTTCCGCATAATAGTAGGACGCTGCATATATTTTTTTATCAGTTTCGTTTTTGTCCGGCATTTTTATTACTACTTTTTTATCCATTGCCAGATTTTGAAGCTGCGGCTCCATAACGCCAGATTCCAATTCCAGCAATTCTCCGGCTTTACTTAGCAGAATGCTTGCCGGCAGATAACAGTTGCCCTCCGCGCCCGCCTGTGACAATACATAGAGCAGCCCGCTCCTAATGCGGTAATCTGAATCGATATGAATGCCTATTCTTGACGCAATCCCATCCGCAGTCTTAAATCCGATACCGTCAATGTCTTCCGCCAGCTGATACGGATTTTCCCTCATAATGCCGTACAGATTCATGCCATATGTTTCGTAGATGCGAATCGCCAGCACTCCTGAGATTCCGTATTTCTGTAGGAAAGTCATTGCCTCTCTGGCATCCCTTTTCTCGTATACCTGTGCCGCTATTTCCTGAGCCTTGCGCTCACTTATTCCCTTGACCTCGGCAAGCCGTTCCGGTTCTTCTTCTATAATCCTGAATGTATCAGCTCCAAACTTTTTAACAATTCTCGCTGCCAAAGCCTCTCCTACGCCTTTAACCGCACCGGAACCCAAATACCGCTCCATGCTCACGGCATCATCAGGCTCTACATATCTATAGCTTTCAACCTTGAATTGTTCGCCATACACAGGATGCGCCATATATCCGCCTTCCGCTTCTATGGTGTCTCCTTGTCCTATTGTCTGGAATCCGCCGACGCAGGTTACACTCGTTCCCTCAACAATCAGTTCAAAAACTGTGTATCCGTTGTCCGTATTCCGGTATATTATATGCTCAATATATCCCCGTATTTTTTCCATATGCCGTCTACCGGTCTTACCGGACATCTTCCTTAGAGTATGCTTTTATTTTATCATACCTTTTCATAATATGCAAACAAGCTGCCTTTTATGGCAGCCTGTCGTAGAAAAAATTTTATTAGTCATTTGCCGCTTTCAAATCAGCGGGCGTAATCGGATTAATATTCCGTTTCATCTGTTCATACAACATCTGCGAAAGCGAATTAGCCCCTCCTTCTTCGGAGGTTATCTGCTTGGCAATCTCCTGAAATGCAGTTTCCTTAAAGTAATCGGTCATGTTGCTCGCATATCCGTCTTCCTCGTCATCATCACCAAATACTTTCGTAGTTTTCTCCATTCCCTTGATAACCTGCTCCCACAGATATGCTTCAAACTGCTTACAGGCTTCCAGAAGCTCTTCGTCTTCTGCGTCTTCATCCGCAGCCCTATTCAGTTTATTCTCAAGTTCCTTAGTTGACGCCTTGTTAGCCTCTTCCAAGTAATTAGTATAGTTCGATATTCCGCCGATATCCATAACTTATCATTCCTCCGAAAAAATGTATATAACATATCCTCTTTAAATAATCATATCATTAACGTTTCAGGTTATTAGCCGTATCCATCATAGAGTCCGACGTAGTAATCGCTTTTGAGTTCATCTCATATGCACGCTGCGCCACAATAAGATTTACCATCTCGTCCGCCACAGAAACATTTGAACCTTCAAGGTATCCCTGTACGACTTCACTCTTTTTTACATTACCGTTAGTTTCTTCATTCAGCGGTCCGCCGCTTGCCTCTGTCACCTCAAAGAGCGTATCTCCTACTCTTTCCAAACCTCCGGCATTGTTAAACTGGTATAATCCTATTTTCATGCCTATAGGCTGTGGATTATTATTTTCATCAGGATAGCACACTTCTCCTGTCTGGTCTACAAATATTTGGCTTGCTACATAATTACGGTTCAAAGTTATATCCCTTCCCGTAGTGGTGAGTACCGGAAGCCCATCTTGGTTAGTCAGGACAAGACCGCCGTTAGACGCCATCGACCATGTGAAATCGCCATTTCTCGTATAATATGTATTTCCGTCTTCTCCCCTTACCGCAAAGAAACCTTCGCCGGCAATTGCAAACGCCGTATCGCTTTGCGACTCCAACAGGCTCCCCTGTGTGAAAATATTGTTGATGGAAGATGTACGCACACCAAGCCCTACCTGCGAGGTTGTCGGTTTGGGATCTCCGTTAGCCGTAGTCGTCTTAGTCTGCAATGTCTGATAAAGCAGCGATTTAAACTGTGCATTCTGTGCCTTATATCCTGCCGAATTGACGTTTGCAAGATTATTTGCAATAGTATCCACATTCGTCTGCTGCGCATTCATACCTGTTGCCGCCGTCCATAAACTTCTAACCATTTCCCTTACCTTCCTTTTCTCACCAATATCCGTTTAATTTATATCTATACTCTTCCTGTCTGATTTACCGCATCTTCCAGCGTACTGTCATATGTAGTAATTACTTTCTGATTAGCCTCGTACTGCCTCTGTATGGTAATCATATTCACCATTTCCGTTACAACCGACATATTGGACATTTCCAGATATCCTGAATAAACTTCTGCAGCCGCAGGCACTATTCGCGCGCCGTCTACCGGCTGGAAATAGTTCTCTCCATAGCGTTCCAGATAATTATAGTCTGCAAAATCGGTTATCCCGATTGTGCTTACATAAGCATCGTTCTGATAAATCTCGCCCATCCTGTTAATGGTCACAGGCTGATTAGGGTCAAGCCTTATATGCCTTCCGCCGTTTGCCAATACAAAATCGCCGTCCTGAGTTACGAGTTCTCCACGTGCCGTCATGGTAAAATTACCATCACGGGTATATTTCGTTGAAGTCTCTCCCGCCTTATTTGTAAACTCTATCGTAAAGAAACCGTTTTCTGACAATGCCAAGTCTAACGAATTGCCGGTCTCCTTAAAAGGTCCTCCGGAATAATCCACATAATTTTCACCGACTTTAACGCCTAACGACATAGTTCCAATCCGGTTAGGAAGATTGGGAGTCTCTGACGTATCTTTCAGCTTATATGCCAGCACCCTGTCAAAGGCCTGACTTGTGGCGCCTTCTTTCTTAAAGCCGTTAGTCGTAGCATTCGCCAGATTATTCGTCATGGTGTCCATTCTGTGTTGTTCGTTAATCATGCCGGTATAGGCTGTATATAAACCCTTAAGCATCTTGTTTTCTTCCTTTCATATCTTATGAAATCAATCTTCTCTATATCCTGCAAGAAATTCTACGTATTTGCCGGTTCCTATCGCTACCGCAGTCATCGGATCTTCCGCGGTCATGGTGTTAATTCCCGTCTTCTCTGCAATCAAATCCTCAAGTCCGCGCAGCAGGCTTCCGCCGCCCGTCAGCACAATGCCCCTGTCCGCAATATCCGCCGCAAGCTCCGGCGGCGTCTTTTCCAACACGCTGTGAATAGTTTCGACTATCTGTACTGTCGTCTCATGCAGCGCCTCTTCCGTTTCCTCTGAAGAAACCTTGACTGTTCTCGGAAGCCCTGTTACAAGGTTACGGCCTCTGACGTCCATATAGTCTAATTCAGGCCTCTTAAAAGCAGTTCCTATCTTTATCTTCAAATCCTCAGCTGTTCTTTCACCAATTAACAGATTGTGTTTCTTACGCATGTAACGCACTATCGCCTCGTCAAAATCGTCTCCGGCAATCTTAATAGATGCGCTGACAACCGTGCCGCCTAGGGAAATAACGGCTATATCCGATGTACCGCCGCCGATATCCACTATCATATTCCCGCAGGGTTTGGAAATATCGATTCCTGCACCAATAGCCGCTGCAATAGGCTCTTCTATAATTGAAACTTCTCTGGCTCCCGCCATATAAGTTGCATCTTCTACCGCTTTCTTCTCTACCTCGGTAACGCCGCTGGGTACACACACGGCGATGCGGGGCTTCCTAAAGGTCTTCTTACCAAGCGCTTTCTGAATAAAATATTTCATCATTTTCTCAGTAACGCGATAATCGGAAATAACGCCCTGACGAAGCGGCCTTACCGCTACGATATTCCCCGGCGTCCTTCCAAGCATCAGCCTTGCGTCTTCACCGATTGCTTTGATTTTATTTGTATCCCTGTCAAAAGCCACCACGGAAGGTTCTTTTAACACAACCCCTTTGCCCCTGATGTATACTAAAATGCTCGCTGTCCCTAAATCAATCCCTATATCTGTATACTGCATTTTTATATCCCCTTTCTTTCCGTATACGCTGTATCTATAATTACATAATCTCCAATTGCTGCCAAAGTAAACATTTTGCCGTCCAAATGAAAATAAAGACACGAATAGCAATATACATTATAACCTAAAGAAAGAGTTTTTCAAAGGGCTTTCATAAAATTTTTTATTTTTTAAAAAATTTTAAAAAAAGATGCCAAAACCAGAACGATTCCGTCCGTTCTGATATCAGCATCCATGCTATTACTTTTATCGGCGCAAGTATCAGTTTACTTAACCCCTTATTTCTAAAAATTTAAGTCAATTTATGCCAGCTTACTTCGTTTCTGCCCTATCCAGCATCTTCTTTACATATATGCCGGTATATGAATCGGGATTTTTCGCTATCTGTTCCGGCGTGCCTTCTGCAATTACCGTTCCCCCGCCGTCTCCGCCTTCGGGGCCTAAATCGATAATATAGTCGGCGGTCTTGATGACATCGAGGTTATGCTCGATTACTACCACAGTGTTGCCGCCATCCGCCAGCTTGTGCAGAATATCCACCAGCTTATGAACATCTGCAAAATGCAGTCCCGTCGTCGGCTCATCAAGGATATAGATGGTTTTGCCCGTACTGCGCCTGCTAAGTTCCGTTGCCAACTTAATACGCTGCGCTTCGCCTCCGGACAACGTAGTGGAAGGCTGTCCAAGTTTCACATAAGACAAACCCACATCATATAAAGTTTCAATTTTCTTCTTGATGGAAGGCACGTTCTCAAAAAACGGCACCGCCTCTTCCACGGTCATGTCCAACACGTCATAGATACTCTTGCCTTTATATTTTACTTCCAGCGTCTCCCTATTATATCTCTTGCCGCCGCAAACTTCGCATGGCACATACACGTCAGGAAGAAAGTGCATTTCTATTTTGATGATTCCGTCTCCACTGCACGCTTCGCATCTTCCTCCTTTTACGTTGAAGCTGAATCTGCCCTTACCGTATCCTCGCGCTTTGGCATCCATAGTCGAGGCAAACAAATCCCTTATCTGGTCAAATACCCCTGTATAAGTCGCCGGATTGGAGCGCGGCGTCCTTCCGATTGGCGACTGGTCAATATTTATGACCTTATCAAGCTGCTTTATGCCCGTTATATTTTTATGCTTACCCGGTATGGTTCTCGCCCTGTTTAAGTCCCTTGCCAGACGCTTATATAATATTTCGTTTATCAGCGAGCTTTTGCCGGAGCCGGAAACTCCGGTTACGCAGGTCATTACGCCAAGCGGAATCTTCACGTCTATGCCTTTTAGGTTGTTTTCCGCCGCGCCCTTAATAACAATGCTTCCTGTGGGTTTTCTTCTCGCCGCAGGTACCGGAATCTGTAATTCGCCGCTCAAATACTGCCCCGTTATGGATTCTTTCACATTCATGATATCCTGTGCCGTTCCTTCCGCCACGACTTCGCCGCCGTGCGAGCCGGCTCCCGGTCCTATATCGACGATGTGATCCGCCGCCAGCATCGTATCCTCATCATGCTCTACAACAATCAGGGTATTCCCCATGTCCTTTAAATTCTTAAGCGCCGCTATAAGCTTGTCATTATCACGCTGATGCAGTCCTATGCTCGGCTCGTCAAGAATATAGCAGACTCCGACAAGTCCGGAACCTATCTGCGTCGCCAGCCTGATTCTCTGTGCCTCGCCCCCGGATAAAGATGCCGTCGCCCTTGAAAGTGCAAGATATTCCAATCCGACTTCAATAAGAAAACCGACTCTTGCCCTTATTTCTTTCAAAATCTGCCTTCCTATCATCTCCTGCTGCTTAGTCAGATTCATTCCGTCAATAAATTCATGCAGATTTTTGATGGACATGGAAGTAATCTCATAGATGTTCTTATCGCATACAGTTACCGCAAGCGATTCCTTCTTAAGCCTCATTCCGTTACATTCGCGGCATGGGGTAATCCGCATAAACGTCTCATATTCCTGTTTGGTTATCTCCGAGGCAGTTTCCCTATATCTGCGCTCGACATTCTTAATCAGGCCTTCAAACGCCACGGGGTATACGCCCTCTCCGCGCTGTCCTTTATAATGCACGTCTACTTTCCTGCCGTTTGTACCGTGTATGAGCATCTTTTGAATAGAGTCGGGCAGTTCTCCAAACGGCGTATCGAGGCTGAATTTATATTCCTTAGCAAGCGCCTGTAAAATCGCATTGGTAAAGCTGCCCTCGCTGCCGCTGGACTGCCAGCCCATCACGACAATCGCCCCATCTTTTAAGCTTACGCTTTTATCCGGAATCATCAGATCTTCGTCAAATTCCATCTTATACCCCAGGCCAAAGCACTCCGGACACGCGCCGAACGGATTATTAAAGGAAAAACTTCTCGGCTCAATCTCTCCGATGCTGACACCGCAGTCCGGACAGGAAAAACTCTCGCTGAAAGTAACAGGTTCACCTCCGATTACATCCAAAAGCATCAGCCCTTCCGATAAACTCAAGACGTTTTCAATCGAATCGGTCAGTCGTCGCTCAATTCCTTCTTTTACAACCAGTCTGTCTACTATTATTTCAATATTATGCTTTATATTTTTATCAAGCTTAATTTCCTCGGACAGTTCATAAAGATTACCGTCCACCCTGACTCTGACATAACCGCTTTTCTTAGCTCTCTCAAACACTTTGGCATGTTCACCCTTACGCCCCCTGACAACCGGCGCAAGAAGCTGGATTTTGGTTCCCTCAGGCATACTAAGAATCTGGTCTACCATCTGGTCTACGCTCTGCTTTTTTATTTCTTTGCCACAGTTAGGGCAGTGCGGTATTCCCACTCTGGCATAAAGCAGGCGGAAGTAATCATATATCTCCGTAACCGTGCCGACGGTAGAACGCGGGTTTCTGTTAGTGGATTTCTGGTCTATTGAAATCGCGGGAGAAAGCCCTTCTATTTTCTCTACGTTCGGTTTCTCCATCTGTCCCAAAAACTGTCTCGCATAGGAAGAGAGCGATTCCATATACCTTCTCTGCCCCTCCGCATATATGGTGTCAAATGCCAGAGAAGACTTGCCCGAACCTGAAAGCCCTGTAAGAACCACAAACTCATTACGCGGAATGTCCACATTTATATTCTTAAGGTTATGCTCGCTTGCCCCCCTTATTTTAATATATTCCCTCGGTCGCATCTTTACTGTGTCAGCCATTTTATATTTTGCCCCTTTCTCATATGAATCTCTGTATAATTATGAAACTTTAATTTACTATCAAAAATTTAACAAGTTCCTTATGGCTCTTTTTATTTCTCCATATCACGCTGAATTTTCTTAAGTTCTACCATCTTATCGCGCAGTTGTGCCGCAGCCTCAAAGTTTAAGTCCGCAGCGGCTTTCTTCATCTTTTTCTCTACATCTTTAATAAGCTTCTCAAGTTCCTGACGGCTCATGGACTCAGGATCTTTTTCAAATTTGATATCTTCTTTATCTATTACCTTAGAGATACTAATCAAATCCCGCACCGCTTTCCTGATTGACTGCGGCGTTATACCATGCTCCTCATTAAACTTCTGCTGGGTTTCACGTCTTCTGTTAGTCTCCGTTATGGCGGCGTTCATCGACTCTGTTATCTGGTCGGCGTACATTATAACATGCCCATCAACATTTCTTGCCGCACGCCCTATTGTCTGTATCAATGAAGTTTCTGAACGCAGGAAACCCTCTTTATCTGCGTCCAGAATCGCCACCAGAGAAATCTCCGGAATATCCAGACCTTCCCTCAGAAGATTGATTCCAACAAGTACATCAAATACATTGAGCCGCATATCACGAATAATCTCTGCACGCTCTAACGCATCAATATCAGAATGCAGATATTTCACGCGTATCCCGACGTCGTTCATATAATCCGTTAAGTCTTCCGCCATGCGCTTCGTCAATGTAGTTACCAAGACTTTATTCTTCTTTTCTACTTCCTTATTAATCTCCGTAACCAAATCATCAATCTGCCCTTCTACAGGCCTTACCTCCACCTGTGGATCAAGCAGCCCCGTAGGCCTGATAATCTGTTCCGTACGCATAAGCTCATGCGCCGCCTCATAGTCCGACGGAGTCGCCGACACAAACATCATCTGATCGATATGCTGCTCAAACTCATCAAAGTTGAGCGGTCTGTTATCCAATGCGGACGGCAGGCGGAAACCATAGTCAACCAGAGTCGTCTTTCTTGCCCTGTCCCCCGAATACATACCGCGTATCTGCGGAATAGTCATATGCGACTCGTCTATAATAATCAGATAGTCGTCTTTAAAATAGTCCATCAAGGTAAACGGCGTCGCGCCCGGCGGCATACCGTTAAGATGTCTTGAATAGTTCTCAATCCCCGAACAAAATCCGGTTTCGCGCAGCATCTCAACGTCAAAATTCGTGCGCTCCGCAATTCGCTGCGCCTCAAGCAGCTTGTCCTCTCCCTTAAAATATTTTACGCGCTCTTCCATTTCTTTTTCAATATTTTTACACGCCTCGTTAATTTTCTCCTGCGGAACTACATAATGTGAAGCCGGAAAGATGGCAATATGCTCCAATGTCGCATGAACCTGCCCTGTAAGCGGATCAGTCTGTGCGATTCGATCTATCTCATCTCCGAAAAATTCAATCCTTATCAGATAATCGCCGCCCTGCGCCGGATATACCTCCAGCACATCTCCGCGTACACGGAAACAGCCGCGGTCCACATCCATATCATTCCTGTCATATTGTATATCTATAAGTTCTTTTATTACCTGGTCCCTGTCTTTCGTCATACCCGGACGCAGGGATACAATCATTTCCTCATAATCATCGGGGCTTCCCAGACCGTATATGCACGAAACGCTTGCTACCACAACTACGTCTCTTCGCTCCGCCAGCGATGCAGTTGCGGACAGCCTTAATTTATCGATTTCGTCATTTATTGAAGAGTCCTTGGCTATATAAGTATCCGTGGAAGGAACATATGCTTCCGGCTGGTAGTAATCATAGTAGGAGACAAAATACTCTACAGCATTTTCAGGAAAAAATTCTCTAAACTCACTATAAAGCTGAGCCGCCAGAGTCTTATTATGAGCTATTACCAGAGTCGGCTTATTTAACGCCTGAATCACATTCGCCATCGTAAATGTCTTACCGGAACCCGTAACGCCAAGAAGCGTCTGAAACTGGTTGCCTTCTTTAAAGCCTTTCACCAGTTCCGCGATTGCCTGCGGCTGGTCGCCTGTGGGCTGATATTCACTATGAAGTCTAAATTCCATTGGAGAAAAGCACCTCCTTAAATAAGCATTACCTATCATATCACAAATTTATATATTTGTACAGACTTATGCAAACATTTGTTCTATTTTATTACATGTCCATTTCTATTGCGTACCCACATTCTGCCAATGCGCCGTATTATGCGCCAATATAAAGAGAGCGCCCGATACAGGCACGCTCCCCCGATAATCCATATTCAATTCCATATTTTTATTACTTAATCATATCCGCCATCTCTTCTTTAGCGCGCTCTAACTGACTGTCGATGCCTTCGTCATAATATGCGTCTGCGTCCAGTTCACATTCTATATCTGGCTCTATGCCGATACCGTGAATGTTATTTCCATTTGGCGTATAATATGCGCTGACTGTAAGTTTGAGCGCGGTTCCGTCAGTAAGCGGAAGTATCCTTTGCACTATACCTTTTCCATAGGTGGTTGTACCGATAAGCGTTCCTTTTTCATAATCCTTAATGGCGCCTGCAAGAATTTCCGACGCACTTGCCGAGTTACCATTCACCAATACCACTAACGGAAACTCCAATTCATTTTTACCATCGCAAGCATATTCGACACGTTCACCATCACGATCCTCCGTATATACAACCAATCCTTTCGGAAGAATCTGCCTTGCGATATCCACTACCACGGAAAGGCTTCCGCCCGGGTTGCTGCGCAAGTCGAGAATAAGCCCTTTAGCGCCGGAACCCTTTATCACAGCCATTGCTTCTACAAACTGGTCATAAGTTACTTCATCAAATTCCGTAATCTGGATATATCCTACTTTGTTATCCAGCATTTCATAATTAACGGTAGGGGTTTCGATTTTTTTCCTGACGACGTCTATCTCCAGATAATCGGACTCGCCTTCCCTGTAAATCGTCAGATGTACCGTGGTTCCTTCTTCACCCTTGATTTTTGCCACAATTTCAGACAGCTCAAGTCCATACGCCGATTCGCCGTCCACCTCATAAATAATATCGTTTTCTCTAAGTCCGGCTTCCTGTGCCGGAGTATTATCTATAACTCCGCTAATCTTACCGTATCCGCTAAATTCGTCCAGTCCGACATATGCTCCGATACCAAAGTATATCCCTTCCGTATCCTGCATAAGTTCCGCCCATTCCTCCGCGGTATAATAAACTGAATACGGATCGCCTAAGGCATCTACCATTCCGGCATACATGCCTTCTATCATTTTATCCGTATTAATATCTTCTTCATTATAATAATATTTTTCTATAACATCTTCGATTGCTTCCAGTTTAGAAACCGTATCGGCGCCGGCAACTCCATCGGCGGTTACGTCTCCCGATTCTTTTTCCGAAATTACCTGTCTGGTGCTTGTAATCTTAAAAGCATCATTTGCTTTTGCTCCTACAAATATGCAGCTTGCCGTAAGCACACTCGCCATTATGCCGGTCAAGAGTCCTACAATAAACATTCCTTTCGTCTGACGAGTATGAGTATCCTGAGGCGCTTTCTGCGGCGGCTGTCCCTGCGGCTGCCGTGGCTGCTGTCCCTGTGGTATATTAGGGTTCAAGTTATTTGCCGCTCCCTGATTCATATTGTTATTATTACTATATCCGTAATTATCCAAAATCATTCATCTCCATTTACTTTATTACTTTAAATAATTCCACGGATTCACATATTCTCCGTTAAGCCTTACGCTGAAATGCAGGTGATTGCCCGTAGAACGCCCTGTGCTTCCTACTGCCGCAATCGACTGCCCCTTATATACGCTCTGCCCCTTTGATACATACAGCGCAGAAGCGTGCATATATATGGTATACAAGCCGTCTCCATGGTCTATCATAATATAGTTTCCCATAGAAGAACTATATGTCGCCGCAACCACATCTCCATCATATGCCGCATATATAACAGAGCCATACGGCGCTGCAAGGTCGATCCCATTGTGCATTTTCTGGGCGCCCGTATAAGGATCTGTACGATATCCGAAGTCATCGGAAATTCTTTTATATGCCGGACACGGCCATGAAAACATGCCGCCGTCATAGACTCTTGCCTTAGCATTTTCCGCTGCCAGTCTCGCCTTCTCCTCCGCAACCGCTTTCTCCAAAGCCTTAATTGTTTCGTTTTCCGCCGCTATATCGGCTTCATATGCCTTAATTGCCTCAGCTTTCGTAGAAATATCAGCTGTTACGGTTTTTAACTGTGTCTCCTTCTCGGCAATTAATGTATTAACCGCAGTCTCTTCATCCTCTACCGCAAGTTTAGCCTCCTCAAGCATCGCCTTCTCAACTTCCAGTTCTTCCTTGCACAGCGCAATAAGTTCGGTATTGCTTATGTATTCGTCTAACTGCGCCCTGTCGTAGGCTGACAACGCCTCTATATAATCAGCTTTATTCATCAAGTCCACGAAGTTATCCGATGAAAAAAGCATTTCCAAATACATTGTGTCTCCACATTCGTACATGAATTTGATGCGCGCCTTCATCTCCTCATACTGCTCTTCCTGCCTAAGCACGGCGGCATCCAGTTCTGCGGTCGTTTCTTCTATTTCAGTTGTCTTGTCCGTAATCAGCGTCTTGTACTCGTCGATTTTAGTCTGAATATTAGAAAGCTGTGTATCAAGCTGTGTTACATATTCCGTCAGATTGCTCTTGGATTTTTCCAGCTCTTTTTTGACCGCTTCCACATCAGTCATGCTGCTCTTTAACTTGTCTACTTCCCTCTTGGCAGCATCAATCTCCGCCTCTTTCTCTTTAATGCTGTCATTAGTGACCGCGCCCGCCGGTTCGGAAGGAAAGAGAAAGATTATGCCAAGACACATTATAATACATAATATTTTCTTCAAATGTTTTATCATAAGCTAAACCCTAAGATGTTTTTTAACAGTGACAAAACTACCAAAAAATCCTATTCCGATACCAATTACAAGTGAAACCGGCATAAGTATGCGGAAAACTTCCCCTACTGATAAAAAGCTGAGCAGACTGTCAAGCATGGCAAATCTTGACATTATATATTCCATAATCTTATTGTATAAAAAGTAAATAAGCGCTAAAGGAATCGCGGCTCCAATCAGTCCAATCAGCATACCCTCTATAACAAACGGCGACCTGACGAAGAAATCCGTTGCCCCTATATATTTCATAATGTTGATTTCTTCCTTTCGCACGGAAATTCCGATTGTTACCGTGTTCCGAATCAGGAAGATTGCAACCGCCAATAATATTGCAATAATCCCCACAGATATATAGGCTATCAGCGCATTTATCCCGGTCAGCGTCGTAGACAGCATCTCAAAACGATTTACTTTTCTTACGCCGTCGATAGAGAGCAGATACGTCACCAGCGCAGACTGCATAGACACATCGCTTAAATTGACTCTGTAATTATCGGAGTTCGCAAGCGGATTTTCCGTAAATCCGTCCGAATACTCTTTTAGCCAGTCATTTTTAAATGTCTCCCATGCCTCATCGGCAGACACATAATGAACTTCTGACACTTCAGTCCGTCTTGTAATAAGCTCACCGATTTCCTGCTTTCTCAAATCGTCTGTCCCTTCATCAAAAAAAACCGTAACATATACCTGCTGTTCCGCGTTTTTAACTATATTCTGAAAATTAACGATTATTGAATAAAATAACCCAAACAGGAACAGACAGGAACCGATTGTGGCAATCGAAGCAAGCGTAAACGACTTATTCCTGAAAATGTTGCGAAACCCCTGACGGATTGTGTAAAAAAGCGTACTAATCCTCATCGATATATCCTCCCTTTTCCTCATCGCTCACAATCACGCCGCGCTTTAAAGTAACCACCCTTTTCTGCATGGCATTGACGATTTCCTTATTATGGGTAACAACCAGTACGGTAGTTCCGCTCTCATTTATCTGTTCAAGCAGTTTCATAATCTCCAGTGAATTTTTGGGATCCAGATTACCGGTCGGCTCGTCCGCCAGCAATATTGCCGGCTCATTAACCAGCGCCCTTGCCAAAGCTACACGCTGCTGCTCGCCGCCGGACAACTGCCTGGGTTTAGCCTTATATTTTCCGGCAAGCCCCACGACAGAAAGGATACTTGGCACGTTTCTTCTGATTTCTTTATTGGATTTCTGTATGATGCGCTGTGCAAACGCTACGTTCTCATACACATTCCTGTCCTTAAGCAGCCTGAAGTCCTGAAATACGATACCGATATTACGCCTGAATTTCGGTATCTTCCTGTGCTTTATCCTTGTAAGGTCATATCCCATAACCTTAATCTCTCCGCTTGTAATAGTAAGCTCGCGCATCAAAAGCTTAATCAATGTGGATTTACCCGAACCGCTGTCGCCTACGATAAAGACAAACTCTCCTTTACTGATATGGAGATTTACTTCCTTCAGGGCAGGCGCCCCGGTCGAATACGCCTTACTGACATTGGTAAGCGAAATAATCTCACCATTCCTGTTATCTGTCGATGGTCTTTTCCTTTTCCTTTTTACAGATGAATCCATGATATATCTGCTCCTCCCAACTTACAACTCAATTCATGCCAAATCCTAATTTATCTGTCTAATATTCAAAATTCTCCATGTATTTCATATATTTAACTACCATAAGCGCTATTTTGAAGGTAATCGCATCTTCAAACACACGCAAATCCAGCCCCGTATTCTTCTGCAGCTTGTCCAGCCTGTATACAAGAGTATTCCTATGTATAAAAAGCTGTCTGGAAGTCTCCGATACATTCAGGCTGTTCTCAAAAAACTTATTGATTGTCGTCAGCGTCTCTTCGTCAAAGTCATCGGGGCTTTTGCCATCAAAAATCTCTTTAATGAACATTTTACACAGCGGAATAGGCAGCTGGTATATCAGACGCCCTATTCCAAGCTCGCTATATGCGATTACATTTCTGTCTTCAAAAAAGATTTTACCTACGTCTAACGCCATCTTCGCCTCTTTGTATGAGCGGCTTACTTCCTTAATCTCATTGACCGCCGTGCCGTATGCGATTCTTGCGTTCTTTATATTCTCTTTCTCTAAAAAAGCCGAAATTCCGACAGCCGCCTTCTCTATCTCCCTGCTGTTTTCTCCCTCAGACAGGCTTTTGACAATAATTACGTTATTCTCATCCACAGCCGTAGTGAAATCCATACTGCTGCTGCCAAAATATCCGCGCATTATCTCTAAAACATTGTTTTCCTTCGCTTTATCCGCCTCAATAATCAGCACCACTCTTTTATCATTAGTCGGAATATGCAGTTTCTTAGCGCGGCTGTATATATCTACTAACAACATATTATCCAAGAGAAGGTTTTTGATAAAATTATCTTTATCGAATCTCTCTTTATATGCAACTATAAGATTCTGGATTAAAAAAGAAGACATCTTGCCTACCATATAGACGTCTTCGCCTATTCCCCCGGCAATAAGTATGTATTCCAGTTTCTGCTCTTCATAGACTTTAAAGAATTGATACCCCTGTATTTCCTGAGAATCCGCAGGCGATTTGGCAAATTCCGCAGCAAGATCCGCACACTTCTCCATTTCATTCGCAGTTAGGACAACCACCTTACCTTCTATATCCGTTATGCACAGTTCAACGCGCGATATCGTTCTGAGCCCGTCAATCGTACTCTGTAAAGTCTGATTTGAAATCACTGTTCAACACCCCTTCAAAATGTGTTAATGATAACGTTAATACATTTTTAGCACATTTATACAATACTGAAGCCTGACTATTTTCATTATAAAAAGCATCTGTTCATTATTTTAATATATTTTAACAAAAAAATCTACCCTGAAACGTGAATTTTTTGTGTATTTTTTAATAAAATTACAAATTTTTACAAAAAAATTAATTCGGAAAAATGTACAAAAAAACAGAGGGCGATAGCGCCGCTCTATTTTTTATATTGATTCACTCTTCTGCTAAGCCATAAATTCAAAATACGCTTTCCTATTTTGGCAATCGGCATTTCCCTCTTCCATGCAAAGCGGAAATCCTCCGGAATGCAAACCCACATAACCGTATTTATATACTGTCTGCTGCGCGCAAGCCACTTCTGCTGCATGGAAAATGGCATCCTTACAAAAATCACGGTCGGAGCTATCATGTTTATTTCGTTGATAATATCCTCCTGCTTTTCATCTGTCTCTGAAATATCCACAGTACCCGCTATGGTAATACCGTCTTGTATCTCTAAAAGTTCCTTTTTCAAGACCTCCGCCTTCTCATGCGTATCGGAAAGCACAAGAACAAGTTTATGCGTTTTGGCTATTTTATAGAGAAACGCTTTCATAAACTCTTTCTCTTTAACCTCACGGTATCTTGCCTTTGAAGTTACATCCGCCGCCGCGAGTATTTCCGTATCGCCCCATAACGTCAGGTCTGCCGATTCAATCAGCTCTTTCCCGGCATCATCTTTAACCGCTTCCATAATGACAGGCGCAGTCAGATATAATATCGTATGCGCGGCGCCTTCTTCTATAAATCTGTCAGTTAATGTAAGCGCTTCCTTTACATAACGATCCTTTAGTTTTATGCCAAGCAGATTAATATTTTTCATACAACGTTCCCATAAATGATATAAATAATTTTATTTCCCTTATATAATATCTTATTCGTAATTACTTGTAAAGGAAACGAATATATGATACTATAAAATCAGATTTAGAAGTGAATCAAAGGGAGGTGGTCACTATGGATATTGCAAAATTATCCATGTCAATGTCAGCAGTCCAGACCAATACTGCTTACGGTGTAGCGATGCTTAGCAAATCTTTAGATGCCGTCTCGTCCACCGGTGAACAGCTTGTCAACATGATGGATTCTGCTGCAATGGAACGCTCAGTCAATCCTGCTGTCGGTTCTAACTTTGACACATACATCTAAATTGAGCATGCGCCCTAAGGCGGCGTTTTTAGAGCAAAATACCCCACAGCCTGCTGCGGGGTATTTTGCTTATGCCAGCACTATCATATAAATAAGACACAGTATTATAGCAATAATAAGCGGAATGCTTACTATATGCCCCTTAGTCTCTTTGCGGCGCGCCCAAATATTTCTAAAGTGTTCCTCTCTGTTCTCATTCTTGGCAATCCAGACCAGTACGCAGACAGCAAGCGATGTCGCAATTGCCGCCATAATAAGCTCCGGTCCTATCATTGCAATCAGGTCGGACTGAGTCAGCATTTCTTCCGCATTGGCTTCCGAATAAAAACCGGGACTGATAAAATCAGCCAGATACATTATTATTACCGACGGGCTGTTGAATACAATGTGCATAATGACTGACGCCCACAGACTGCCGGTTGCTTCTACTGCAAACGCAAGCATAATCCCCAGAACAAACGCATACGCCGCCTGATTAAAATTAAGGTGCATAAGCCCAAACAGTATGGCGGACCAGATAACCGCCTGTAATATCGAACCAGAATTCTTATATCCCCTGAATATAATTCCGCGGAAAACAAATTCCTCAGAAAACGGTCCCAAAATTCCGATAAAAAACAGCATTACCGGAAACGGCATCCCAAGCACCCGGTCGCTAATCGCATCTACCGCATTATCCACAAAAAGCATGGAGATGCTGTTAATAAGCGAGGTAAGCGGTGAAAGCAGCATAGTAAACAGGATTAGCATGAAAAACGTCGAAACCTTAATCTTGTGAAAGCCAAGCATCTCATTAAAGCCCACCCCGCCGGAGTCCACACGCGATGCGACGGCAAAACAGACTGCCGGCACGAACATAATCGCCTGCGCCAATAAAAGGCTCTCTATAATGCTCATATTAAATATTTTGCCTTGAAACATTATTACAAGCATCATAGCCACTAATCCGTAGTTAGCAAGTATTATTATCAGATAAAGCCAGTTCACTTTTTTATTATTCATTTAAAAGCTGCACCCTATATCGTTTCGGCGATATATCCCTTTCTTTGGTTTTTTAGACTCTGTATATTGTTTTTTCCCCTATCGCTATCTTTCTTTCCTTTAAAAGATGTCCTACCGCCCTTTTGAATTCATTCTTGCTCATCTGCGTTACCCTTTTAATGGTCTCAGGAGACGCCTTATCGGTAAAAGGCAGTACGCCGTCATAGCTGTCGATTATCTCAAGCAGCCTCTCTGCATCGGGTTCTATCTGCAGATATGCTTTCTCACGAATGCTTAAGGTAAGCTTTCCGTCTTCCCTCACCTCGGATATCCTTGCCGAGACAGCTTCTCCCAATTTGATTTTTCCATATATTTCATTTTTAGGGATAAGCGCCGAATAGATGTTATCCACAGCTACGAACGCTCCAAAATTATCACTGATTTCATAAACGGTTCCCGTTACCTTGTCGTCTTTAACATATGGACTGTCCTGACGCAGATACGGATAAATATACATAGTGGCACACAGCCTGCTGCTTTTATCTATATAAAGGGCAACCAGATATTCTTTGCCCTCTTCCACACGACCTATCTGTTCTTTAAATGGCAGCAGCAAATCTTTCTCCAAGCCCCAATTAAGAAAAGCGCCGTTTTTGCCAATCTGAGCCACCTTAAGCTTCGCCACTCCCCCCAGAGTAACAAGCGGTCTGTTGACAGTCGCTATAGGACGGTCTTTAGAATCTTTATATACAAATACTTCGACATCGCCGCCTATATCCGCGTCTGCCGGAACCTGTTTTATAGGAAGGAGGATTTTTTCATCAGGCTGCTCCTTGTCCGCCAGATAAACTCCAAAATCCACCTTCTTTACTATCGTCAATGTCTGAATCTCTCCTAATGCTATCATTTAAGTAACCATACCTTTCTTACGGCTCTATTCTCTACGATTTCCGGTTTCCTGCAAATTCAACAATGCTGTATGGAGCTGCGCCCTCTGTGCCTAACACCACTGTGTAAAGGGTTCCATCCGCATTTGAAGATACAATCGGAATAATTGCATCATTTAGCATTGCCTGTTTTTTATACTCCGCACGCATCTGCCTGATATGAAAATCCTCCGGGATATATCTCATAGCCATACGTACATGCTGTCCGTTATTCATATGCCCGTTGGTATCAAGATTATGCAGTCCCACGCGAACCGTTTCTTCGTGAACGCCGCCTTCCGGCACAGCTATCTTTCTGGGCGCATAGTCCATCTCTAATTTCTCTGACAGCACATAGCCTTCCAGCATTTCAGCCGGCGGTTTGGCAGGCATCATTTTCCCCATATCCATAAGGCTCCATATCGAGTTGGCATAAGCAAGGCGTTCACCGGCTGCTGTCTGCATCATAAAATTCCTATACCCGATAAAAGATTTAAACTCATACGGCGCGGTGCCAATTACCACATTCTCACATATATCCGGATATCTTTCCACAACTATCTGCCACGACGACAATACCCAGGCAAGATTTCGCTCCTGCAGATATTCTAAGCCAAATCCGATATCTTCCGAATGAAAAGTAGAGCAGTCCTGAAAATAATCAATCAAGGATTCAAGCGTCAGCTTTCCGTCCGTCCCTGCTTCACTATAACGTATCCTGCTTTGGAATGTATACATATCAATCCCCCATTTTTACTTATGTCAAACACATTAACAAAACATATTGTGAATATAAAAACCTCAGCGAATCACTTCACTGAGGCTATTTTAGCTGGGCTACAAGGATTCGAACCTTGAAATGACGGAGTCAGAGTCCGTTGCCTTACCGTTTGGCGATAGCCCATCAGCGTTACAACATGGAATTATACAGCATCTTAATTTGATTTGCAAGTGTTATTTTTATTTTTTGAGCAACTTTTTGAAACCTATGCCAAGAAAAAGGCTCCTCATATGATGAAGAGCCAATTTTATATGTTTATCGCTTTCTGCTCATGCTTTAGATTTCAAACATCAGCTCGCCATAAGTCGGAATAGGCCAGATGTTCTTATCAACTATCATTTCAAGCTCATCGGCGGGCGCGCGAAGTTCATCCATAGCCGGCTTTACGGTATCCTTATAGAAGAACGCCCTTGCTTTTTCATCGTCCATTGCAGATGCTTCGTCCTCTAACTTTTTCAGCTTGGAGAGCGCTGTCTGCATAGCCGCCAGTTTAACGCTGACGGTTTTTAAAAGCTCTGTCTGCATAGAGGCATCCGCTCCCGCTTCTTTTACGGCGTTTACGGTATCTGCAAGCGCTTTTGTATATTTAACGACAGCCGGGATAATCTGCTTGCCTGCCATGTCAATCATCGTCAGTGCCTCGATATTAATCGTCTTTGCATAAGTTTCGTAAATAATCTCCTCACGGGATTCAAGTTCAACCTTTGTAAAGATTCCGAATTTCTCAAACAGTTTTACCGCCTTATCCGTCGTTATGGTTCCTGCTGCCTCAATCATGGACTTAATATTAGGCAGGCCTCTCTTCTGCGCCTCCTCAACCCACTCGTCAGCGTATCCGTTGCCGTTGAAAATAATCCTCTGATGCTTGGTCAGGTACTCTTTAATCAAGTCATGAATCGCATCTTCAAGGTTATCCGCCTTCTCCAGCCTGTCAGCCGCTTCGCAGAATGCCTCTGCAACGATGGCGTTCAGCGTGGTATTCGGGCTGGCGATAGAATCCGCCGAACCGACCATACGGAACTCGAATTTATTGCCGGTAAAGGCAAACGGTGAAGTCCTGTTCCTGTCGGTAGCGTCCTTCTGGAAGTCAGGGAGCGTCGATACTCCGGTAAGCAGTTTGCCCCCTTCTTTAACTGTTGTCGCCGCACCTGTCTCAATCAACTGGCTGACAACGTCTTCAAGCTGTTCGCCAAGGAAAACCGAAATAATTGCCGGAGGAGCCTCGTTAGCCCCAAGCCTGTGGTCATTGCCCACATCCGATGCAGACTGTCTGAGCAAGTCGGCATGTGTATCTACCGCCTTCAATATGCAGGCAAGCACCAGCAAGAACTGTATATTTTCATTCGGCGTATCGCCCGGATCAAGAAGATTGACTCCGTTATCCGTTGTTATAGACCAGTTATTATGTTTACCCGAACCGTTGACGCCTGCGTATGGCTTCTCATGCAGCAGACATCTCATGCCGTGCATTTCGGCAACCCTCTTCATCGCCTCCATAACAATCTGGTTATGGTCTACGGCAATATTAGCAGTCTCATAAATCGGCGCAAGCTCGTGCTGCGCGGGCGCTACTTCGTTATGCTGTGTTTTAGCTGTAACTCCCAGTTTCCAGAGTTCTTCGTTCAAGTCTTTCATAAACCCGCCGACACGCTCCCTGATAACTCCGAAGTAATGATCCTCCATCTCCTGCCCCTTAGGCGCGGGCGCCCCGAAAAGAGTACGTCCGGCAAACATAAGGTCGGTTCTCTTCATATATAATTTTTCATCCACTAAGAAATATTCCTGCTCAGGTCCTACGCTCGCCACTACTTTAGTAGCCTCAGTGTTGCCAAAAAGCCGCACGATACGGAGCGCCTGCTGGCTTAACGCTTCCATTGAACGCAAAAGCGGCGTTTTCTTATCCAGCGCTTCTCCCGTATATGAGCAGAATGCGGTAGGAATACACAGGATAGGTCCGCATGCGGATTCTTTTAAGAACGCAGGAGACGTGATATCCCACGCCGTATATCCTCTTGCCTCAAAAGTCGCCCTCAGTCCTCCCGAAGGGAACGAAGACGCATCAGGCTCGCCCTTTATTAACTCCTTGCCGGAAAATTCCGTAAGCATCTTGCCCTGGTCGTCCGGATGCGCCACGAAAGCGTCATGTTTCTCCGCCGTTATGCCGGTAAGCGGCTGAAACCAGTGCGTATAGTGCGTTGCGCCATGCTCTACCGCCCAATCCTTCATTGCCTTTGCTACAACGTTAGCCGTTTCCATGGAAAGCTCTCCGCCCTGGTCCATGACTTTTACGACTTCCTTGTATACATTTTTCGGTAAGCGTTCTTTCATCTTACCAAGCGTGAACAGATTCTGTCCGAAAATCTCTTCAACATTAAAAACTTCACTCATTTTAACACCCTTCCCTTCTTAAAAAAAAATGCTCCAAAAAAACTTTGGAACATCTTCGTTCAAAATAAAATATGCCTGTATTCTGTTTAGTATGCGGTCATTGACCTTTCTTTAAGATACTCTTGTTTTATCTAAAATGCAATACCCATATTACAATTTTGTATAAATTACAAAAAATGTGTCATTTTAAACAAAATATATGTTCATATTACACAAAATTTCTCACCCGCAGGATATCATATTTATCCGGAGTATGCGACAGTTCAATATCGATAATCTGCTTGGAATGTGGACAGCTCTCCACGCTCTCCCCTTCTTCATTATACATTCGCAGCGCCTTCACAGGAATATTTCTCCCATCCGGCTTCATAATCTCTATTTCATCGCCCACAGAGAATTTATTCCGCTGGCTGAACCTTGCCCGTCCCTTTTCATCCACAGAGTCTATAATCCCCAGATAGATATAGCCCATTACATAGGTGCTGTTATCATAAATCTGCGTCGCCGCATCCGGCTTGCCAAAATAAAATCCCGTAGAAAACTGGCGATATGTGCATTTGGCTATTTCATCCTGATACCAGCCCATATTAGCGCGGTACTTTTCCTCTGATTCCAGATAGTCGTCTATTGCCCTGCGGTATGTGCGCGCAACGGTAGCGACATAGAGCGCGGTCTTCATTCTTCCTTCTATTTTAAAACTGTCTATGCCTGCATCTATCATTTCCGGAATATATTCTATCATGCACAGGTCCTTAGAATTAAAAATATATGTCCCCCGCTCATTCTCATATACGGGAAGGTATTCCCCCGGACGGGTCTCCTCTACCACTGCGTATTTCCAGCGGCACGGGTGCGTACATTCTCCCCTGTTGGAATCTCTGCCTGTAAAATAATTGCTTAAAAGGCAGCGTCCCGAATAGGATATGCACATGGAGCCGTGAATGAAACTTTCTATCTCCATTTCCGCAGGTATCTTACTGCGGATTTCCTTAATCTCATCAAGCGACAGCTCCCTCGCGGATACAACCCTCTTTGCCCCCTGCTCATGCCAGAATCTATATGTCATGTAGTTAGTATTATTCGCCTGCGTGGATATGTGGATATCTATTTCGGGGCAGATTTTCTTTGCCAGCATAAACATGCCGGGGTCTGCAATAATGAGAGCGTCGGGGTTCAATTCCTTTAATTCCCTGAAATACTCATCCGCCTCTTCTATATCGCTATTATGCGCCAGAATATTCGCCGTTACATGCACACGGACGCCGTATTTATGCGCAAAAGCAATGCCCTCTGCCATCTCTTCTTTAGTAAAGTTTTTTGCCTTGGCGCGCAGTCCGAAGACTTCCCCACCAATATAAACCGCATCAGCCCCAAATATAACCGCCGTCTTCAATACCTCCAGGCTTCCCGCCGGAACCAGCAACTCCGGTTTTCTCATGTCAATCCCCCATTTCAGTTTCTCATTTCAATAACCAGAGTTTAGTGCCAAAAACAGAAAATTTACTTCGTAAATTATCTGGAACAAAATAAGGAGCGACTTACCGCTTTTCAGGCATTGGAGCTCCGTTTTTGTACAGATAATTTACGAAGTAAATTTTCTGTTATTCAGCCTAAACTCGTGAAAGCAAATAATAATTTCGCAATCATTCGGTTTTCACGCTCACTGTAATGCCATCTCCTAACGGAATAACCGTTGTAATAAGCTGCGGATTGTGTTTTAATTCATACAGATACTCCCTCATCCTCGTATGTATAGTCCGGTTTCTCCTTGTGACCGCATATCTGGACTGAATGATGTCTCCGTCTTGAAGCACATTATCCGATAAAAGAATACCGCCCACGGACAGCAGTCGCAGTACATGCGGCAGAAAATTTATATACTGCCCCTTCGCCGCGTCCATAAAGATAAAATCATATGTGCCTTCCAGTCCTTCCAGCACTTCTGCCGCATCGCCCTCTATCAGGGTAATGTCGTTTTCCCTTCCCGCCCTCTTAAAGTTCTCTTTAGCAACAGGAATCCTTTTTTCATATTTCTCGATGGTGGTTATTTTACAGCCTTTGGGCGCATACTCACTCATCAATAATGCCGAAAAGCCGATGGCGCATCCGACTTCAAGTATTGACATCGGCGCTTTCAGTGCAAGCAGGAATTTGATGAAACCCTGCGTCTCGGTACGGATTATTGGCACGCCTCCACGCTTAGCCTCTTTCTCTATCTCATTTAAAAGCGGCGTATTATCCGGCTCCAGAGAGTTGATAAACGCCGCCGTCCGCTCATTGACTATCATCGTCTTCTTCCCCCGGTTCTACATAGCCTGCCGACATCACAGCCATCATTTCCTCTGGCTTCATGGAAGTGTTAAGGTCATAAATCCCCGGCTGAATCTTCCCATGGTATTCTGAAAGAAGCTCCTGAATATAAAATAAATTAGAGTCCCTTATCAGCCCTTTCTCCTGAAGGTTTACCCCGATATCTTTTACAGAATCCTCGCTCTTTACATATATGCTTATTGTTCTGCCTTCTCCGAAAGTCATCGGTTCTTCTGCAAATACCCTGTATCCATAGTCATAAGCTTTTACTGCTATATCATATACGAACATCACAATAAAGATTACTGCTACTATTTTAATACAAGTCTCTACAATAGAACCTATTATCTGCTTTATGTCCATTCAAAACCTCCCCTTTGAGCTTGCAGTTTAATATTATTCAAACTCAAGCCCTGCCGTAATACGGACGTTCACTTCCTGCATCATACGGCAAAATGCAAGTTCAGCCCGCAGAAAACTGTCTACCAATGGGTTCTCCCTGAATTTCTCATTCTCTTTTTCAAAGGCATCAAGTTTGTCAAACAGCTCGTCGCCCTGCGTCTCCGCCATCTGAATGACAAAGTTCTGCCGTCTGAACTCCTTTACCTTTTCAAACAGCTCCGGCTGCTCCTTAAGTCTGTTTTTCTGATAATCATATTCTTTGTATATATCTGATTTCCTGATTTCATTAATAAAATTTTCTGCAGCCGCTGCTGCAATGCTGTCTCCCATGCTGACTTCTCTCCTCTGTATCTTCAGACCTCCATAATAATCGGTAATATCATGGGACGCCTCTGTGTTTTCTTCCATACAAAGTCACTAAGCACATCTTTAATTGTAGACTTTAATTTGCCCCAGTCGGTCTGTCCCTTGTTAATGCAGCCTTCAACCGCACTGTCAACTAACAGTCTCGCCTCTTCGAGAAGTTCGTCTGATTCCCTGACATATACGAAGCCTCTCGATACAATGTCCGGTCCCGACACAAGTTGGCTGCCATAAGAGTCCAATGCCATTACCACAATAATAATGCCGTCTTCCGCAAGATGCTGCCTGTCCCTTAAAACGACATTGCCTACGTCGCCTACTCCCAGGCCGTCCACCAGAATAGCGCCTACCGGCACCTTGCCTGTAACCTCCGCCTGCTCGCCGCTAATCTCCAACACATCTCCCGAATGTAAAATAAAAATATTTTCCTTATCAATGCCAAGTTCATTCGCTATCTTTGCCTGCGCCTTCAAATGTTTATATTCCCCATGTACGGGAATCGCATATTTAGGCCTCAGAAGCGTATAGATAAGTTTAATTTCTTCCTGACACGCATGCCCCGAAACATGCACGTCCTGAAAAATAACATCCGCCCCCTTCATCAGCAGTTCGTTAATGACATTAGTAACCGCTTTTTCGTTACCGGGTATGGGATTGGACGAAAAGATAACCGTATCCCCGGGTACAATGGATATCTTTCTGTGTATGCTGCTTGCCATACGGCTTAGCGCAGCCATGCTTTCTCCCTGACTCCCCGTAGTAATAATTACGGTTCTTTCATTAGGATAATTTTTCAGCTGCTCCACATCAATTAAAGTCTGATCCGGGATATTCAAATATCCGAGATTTGACGCCGTTTCAATGATATTCACCATGCTGCGGCCTTCTACGACGACTTTTCTTCCGAATTTATATGCCGAATTAATAATCTGCTGCACCCTGTCTACATTAGACGCAAACGTTGCAATAATAATCCTTGTATCCTTATGTTCTGCAAACAGCGTGTCAAATGTCTTACCTACGGTTTTCTCCGATGGCGTAAATCCGTGGCGTTCTGCGTTAGTGCTGTCACACATAAGCGCGAGAACTCCCTTTTTGCCGATTTCCGCAAATCGCTGCAAATCAATAGCGTCACCAAACACGGGAGTATAATCTACTTTAAAATCTCCGGTATGCACCACTACTCCCGCCGGAGAATAAATAGCCAATGCTGCCGCGTCTACAATACTATGGTTGGTCTTTATAAATTCAATCCTGAATTTTCCAAGATTAATCGACTGTCCGAACTTAACCACTTTACGCTTAGTGTTATTCATAAGCTCATGTTCTTTTAACTTGTTTTCGATTATGCCCATCGTCAATTTCGTGGCATACACAGGCACGTTTATCTCTTTCAGCACATAAGGCAGCGCTCCGATATGGTCCTCATGGCCATGCGTAATCATGAATCCTTTTACCTTCTCGATATTATCCCTTAGATAAGTAATATCCGGAATTACCAAATCGATTCCCAGCATCTCGTCTTCCGGGAATGACAAGCCGCAATCCACAACAACAATACTGTCCTCATATTCAAAGGCAGTAATGTTTAATCCAATCTGCTCCAAGCCTCCCAATGGGATAATCTTCAACTTTGAAGCATTTTCCTGTTCAATTTTTTTCAAATGTTCCATATCCATCCTTTCTTCTTTGACTTCTTTTCACGCAATTTCTCCACAATTTCAGCATGTACACAGTATCCCGATATATCCTTAAGATAATTCGATATCTTCAAGCATACTTCCGAATACTCCTGCAACAGCATTAAGTTCACTATCGTCCGTTACGATTTCATAAAGCGCTTCCGTTTCCCCATGTTGTGACATATCACGTAAAATCAACGCTTCTCCATCGCCTTCCTCTGTATCCGTCACCAGAATGTAATCCATTCCGCCTATCCTTGTCTGTTCCAGTACATAAAATTCCGCGGTTTCCCCGCCTTCCGGTCTAAAAACTATTTTCTCCATTAAGATGTTTTGCCTTTCTGTTCAAACATTCTTCCTGTCTGCAAGATAGTCCAGATACCCCTGTAAAATCAAAACCGCAGCTATCTTGTCTACATAGTCCTTCCGATGTTCGCGCCGGATGCCTGCCTCTATCATCGCTTTATCCGCTGCGACAGTCGTCAGCCGCTCGTCCCACATAGTCACGGGCAGCCCCGTCCTACGCTCCAGTTTATCTTGAAACTCTAACGAGAGTTCAGCCCTCTCCCCTATCGTATCGTTCATGTTCTTGGGAAAGCCCAGGACAATTTCACCCACCTCATACTGCACAGCCAGTTCTTCAATGCGCGCAAGCGTCCGACGTAATTTATTCTCTTCTTTTCTTCTGATAATTTCAATTCCCTGCGCCGTCACCAAAAGCGGATCGCTGATGGCAACCCCCACAGTCTTAGCGCCGTAATCTAATCCCATTATTCTCATAATCTGTACCTAAAGCCGCATCATTTCTTAATAGATGTTTTAATGTACTCCTTTAGCATCTCTTCAACCAGTTCGTCACGTTCTACCTTCATGATAAGGCTTCTTGCGCTCTTATGGCTTGTAATGTAAGTAGGATCTCCTGACATAATATAGCCCACAATCTGGTTGACAGGGTTATATCCTTTTTCAGTCAATGCTTCGTATACTGTCGCAAGCACAATCTTTACGCCAGTCTCCGGTTCCGTCTCTACTCTGAAAAATTGTGTGTTTCCCATATCCTGCATCTTTGCCACTCCCCTTTTTAAGTTGCATTTCTACCCCAAAGCCGATATCCATAAGTGCTGTTTATGTTATCATACTCTATCTAATAATAAAATTCAATCGTTCATTTAAAAAATATATAACAGTTGTTACTATTTTGGGTGTGGCATGAGCTCATGCCGCTTACATTAGTATATCCTTCGTCAGAAACCCTGTAACCCTTTTAGCCCTAATTTGATTGCTTAAATCTTCTGCGGTTTCTAACGCTACTTTAACATATTCGCGTGTATGTCCTATCTGATAAATATGTCCGTTTATCTCCTTGGCTTCTTCAAACAACACTTCCAGCTCCCTGCCTATATAGCCCTGCCTGTATTCCTCTGACAGACGGCTTTCCAACTTTATCAGCCTATTGCTTCTCTCGGATTTAACTTCGTCGGGAATCTGATGTTCCATTGATGCCGCCCTTGTTCCCTGTCTTTGAGAATACTTAAAAATGTGCATCTCATAAAAATGTACCCGGTCGAGAAATTTTTCCGTACATTCAAACTCTTCGTCAGTCTCGCCCGGAAAGCCTACAATAACGTCCGTCGTAATTGCAGCCCCTTGAAAATATTTCCGTAATATATCCACTTTTTCCAAGTATTCCCCGGTTGTGTAATGTCTATTCATACGGCGCAGCGTCTCGTCGCAGCCGCTTTGCAGTGATAGATGGAAATGCGGGCATACCTTATTAAGCGCGGCAATTTCTTTTACAAATTCTTCCGTAACTATCCCCGGTTCTAAAGAGCCTAAACGAATACGCCTAAGACCTTCTATATCATTCAGCTTATGTAGCAACTGCAGCAGCTCGGATTCCCCCCTGTCCACTCCATAAGAACTGATGTGAATACCTGTAAGAACCACTTCCTTACAGCCCCTTTTTACTATCTCAGACGCTTCCGCAAGAATATCTTCTTCTCTTCGGCTTCTTACCCTGCCTCTTGCATAGGGAATTATGCAATAAGAGCAGAACTGATTACAGCCGTCTTGTATTTTTATGTAAGCCCTTGTGCGCGCTCCTTCCCACAGATTATCTGTGACAGTCTTTGCATTTTCCCTTCCCTGCGGAGCCGCCTCATTCGCCGCCATTGTCAGAGAAGAACGCATTTCTTCATATTCGTTATCAACGTTTATATCAATGACAGTCCTATTATTCAGGCTTTTATCCAGCGGGCGGACGCCATTCTTCAGCGTATCAAGATACTCTTCAAGAATTTCCACGACGTCTTTTTTACGATTATTCCCAATCACTAAGTCTATTGCCGAATCCTTCTCTATCGCGTCTTTACCCGTCTGTACATAGCAGCCTACAGCCACTACTATCGCCTTAGGATTTAACTTTTTGGCGCGGTGCAGCATCTGTCTGCTCTTTCTGTCGGCAATATTTGTCACAGTACAGGTATTGACAATATATATATCGGCTTTTTCTTCAAAAGGCACAATCTTATAACCTTTTTCACTTAACATCTGCTGCATGATTTCCATTTCATAACCGTTGACTTTACAGCCCAGATTGTGCAGAGCTATACTTTCCATTTTGATAACCGCGCTCCTTTTTATGCTAATATCCAATTTTTGTATGGATTTATCATTGACTTTTATTCTCCCAACCTTTAGTATTATAGCAGAAAGTAATTAAAAAGGAGGTAAGTTTTGATGAAAACAGTTCAAATCTCTTTAAATTCCATAGACAAAGTCAAGTCTTTTGTAAATGATATTACCAAATTTGATTACGATTTTGATCTGGTATCAGGCAGATACGTTATTGACGCAAAATCCATCATGGGCATTTTTAGTCTGGACTTGTCTAAGCCTATTGATCTGAATATCCATACAGAAGATAATGCCGAAGAGATAATGAATGCTTTGAAGCCTTATCTGATATAATCTATGACTTTTATAACAGCAGGTCCAAGTGGCATCACAAGATATTTTTCCTTATCATGTGATGCCATTTTTGACTTTTAAGAGACAATAATCAGCTCGTCCGTATTAAGTGCAGTCTGTACAAGTTCGTCTATCTTTTCCGACAGATTTTCTTCATGTTTCCTTATTATTTTCAGGTTCGGCTTAGTTACGGGGTGCTTGGCAACAAAAATCGTGCAGCAGTCCTCATAAGGCTGAATGGAAGTTTCGTAAGTATCAATTTTCTCAGAAATACCAACAATCTCCATTTTGTCGAAACCAATTAAAGGCCTGTATACCGGCAGCGTACACACCTCGTTAGTAGCCATAAGTGAGTGCATGGTCTGAGATGCCACCTGACCGATGCTTTCTCCCGTAATAAGCCCCAGACATTCAGATTCCATTGCAATGTGTTCGGCAATCCGCATCATATACCTGCGCATGATAATCGTCAATTCATCGTGCGGGCATTTATCATATATATACAACTGTATATCCGTGAAATTTATAACATGCAGATAAATTGGCCCCGTATACTGCGCAACCTTTTTAGCTAAGTCCACTACTTTCTGTTTTGCCCGCTCGCTCGTGTACGGCGGTGCATGGAAATATACCGCGTCTATCTTGACACCGCGCTTGGCAATCATATATCCCGCTACTGGAGAGTCGATTCCGCCCGAAAGAAGCAGCATTGCCTTGCCGCCTGTGCCTACCGGCATACCACCCGGTCCCGGAATGATTTCAGAGTATATATATATCTTGTCCCGAATTTCCACATTGAGCATTATCTCCGGCTTATGCACGTCTACCGACATCTGCGGGAAAGCGTCAAGAACTACCCCGCCAAGCTCCGCATTTATCTCCATGGAGTTCAGCGGGTAATTCTTTCTTGCCCGTCTCGTGGCCACTTTAAAAGTTTTATTTTTATCCGGATAAACTTCGTCCAGATATCTGACTACCCTTTCTCCAAGCTTCTCAAAGCCTTCGTCTTCTACGGCAACCACTGGACAGATACCGGCAATTCCGAACACCTTTTTAAGCGCCGACACTGCTTCCTCATAGTCAAAATCAGTTATAGCGTCAACATATATTCTTCCGTCTGTTTTGCGTACCTGAAAGTCTCCATCGCATTTTTTCATGGCATGCTTAATCTGTTTCACAAGCGCATCTTCAAAGAGATAACGGTTTTTTCCTTTTACGCCTATTTCGGCATATTTAATTAAAAATGATGTAAACATTCCGGCTCCTTTTATCCTATTTATAACTTTTACGCTAATGTCGTGAATATTTTCTGAGTTCAGGAATAATATCGCACAGCGTCCTAACGGTATATAATATTTCTTCTTCGGTCGTGAAAACGGAAAAGCTAAAGCGTATCGTAGAACTAAGCAGGTCTTTCTCCACTCTGATAGCTTTCAGCGTCGCAGATGTCTGCGGCTTGTTCGAGGAACATGCGCTTCCTGCCGAAACATAAATGCCCCTGTCTTCTAAGGCATGCAGCAGCACTTCGCTTCTTACCCCGCTCACGGAAAGGCTGACAATGTGTGCAGCGCTTTCATTTCCCATACAGCCGTTTACCCTGACTCTGTCTATCTGTGAAATTCCCTGTATAAACATTTCCCTAAGTCTGTAAAGCCTATCCATATCAGTATCCAGATTGGAATACATGATTTCTGCAGCTTTCGCAAAACCTGCAATTCCCGCAACGTTTTCCGTACCGGAGCGTATGCCCTTCTGCTGTCCGCCGCCATAGATAATCGGCTTAATTTTAACTTTATCATTAATATACAGGAAACCTACGCCCTTCGGCCCGTGAATTTTATGCGCGCTCACCGAGAGCAGATCGATTTTCATTCTTGAAGGGTAAATGCGGAATTTGCCAAAACCCTGAACCGCATCTACATGAAAAAGAGTAGAGGGATTGATTCTTTTAATCAGTTCTCCCGCTTCTTCAATCGGCTCCAATGTCCCAATCTCATTATTCGTGTGCATTATTGATACCAGAATTGTCTCCTTACAGATTGCCGCCTGCAAGTCTTCCAATCTAATTCTGCCTTTTCTATCCACGGGAAGGTAAGTCACTCTAAATCCCTGGTCTTCAAGATATCTCATTGTCTGTATGACTGCCGGGTGTTCTATCTGTGTGGTAATAAGATGGCGCCCCGTCCTGTGATTCGCCATTGCCGTACCAATTATAGCGATATTATCCGATTCGGTCCCCCCTGATGTGAAAAAGATTTCCTTTTCATCTACCTTCAGTATTTTGGCTATAACTTCCTTCGCATGTCGTATATAACGCTCCGCTTCAACGCCTTTATGATGCAAGCTTGAAGGATTCCCATAATCTTCACAACTGATTTTCACCATAAGCTGCGCTACTTCGTCAAAGCATCTGGTCGTAGCCGAATTGTCCAAATATACTTCCATACACAGCTCCTATAAGAATAATTTATTTATGATGCGAATATATTATTTTATAATGTAATATATGACATTTTTATGCCTTTTGACATTCTATTTTTCAAAATGATACATTAACCATGAAAGCACTGTGGAACCTGCCGTCTCTGTTCTTAAAATCCTTTTCCCGAGTGTAACGGGAATAAAACCCCCTGCCACGGCTTCTTCAATTTCTTTTACTTCAAATCCGCCTTCCGGTCCGATAAAAACCGCCACAGATTCTCCCTCTTTAATTTCTTCTATAATCTGCTTGGTTTTACCCATATCCTCGGAAAGTTCGTACGGAATGAGCTTCACATCAAGCGAATCCACATAAACAAGGGCGTCTTTCATATTCATGACGCCTTTTATTCGGGGTATGAGCGCCCTTTTACTCTGTTTTGCCGCTGCCTGCGCAATCCCCTGCCATCTTTCAACTCTGCTCTGTGCTTTCTTTTCATCGAATTTCACTACGGATCTCGCGGCTGCGACCGGAATAATTTCATAGACTCCAAGCTCTACCGCTTTCTGGATAATCACTTCCATTTTATCAGATTTCGGTATTCCCTGCAGCAGATATATCTTTGATGGGAGTTCCACATCAGCCTCTTTAATGAAACGTAAGGCGCATATGATTTCGCCCTCTTTAAATTCTTCTATTCCGCATCGATACTCTTTTTCATCAATTCCATTGCTTACCGATATCTCGTCTCCGACTTTCATTCGCAGCACATTTTTAATATGATTTACATCATTTCCGGTTATGATGATTTTTGTTCCCTGTATCTGCGACGGTTCCGCAAAGAAATGATACATTTTTTCACTCCCATAAAAATAAATACTCCAAGCAAGGCGCCCATGCTATCTATAATTACATCGCTAAACCTTCCGGCGCGCCCCGGCACAAAAAGCTGGTGAACTTCGTCGCTTACCGCATAAAGCGCTGCAAAGGCAACCGCCGCCTGCCATTTTCCAATCCATATATATATCAGAACGGAAAGCACGGCATACTCCGCCATATGCGCGGCTTTTCTAAGCGGAGTCTCGATTGCCTCCGCTATACGGAGCAGTTCTTCGTCGTCCAGATTAATATGGAAAAATTTATCAACGGAGCTTACTATCTGTTGACTTAAAGCTCCGCTCACTTCACCGGATTCCTCGCTCTCCTGCGCGGAAAATGCAAAAATCATGCACATCCACATTACCGCAAGGACTCCTGCATATAACCTTTTTCTTTCCATTATTCCTTCATCGCCGTTACCGACACCCACTCGCCCTGACGAGTGACTTCCAGCACTTTGAGTCCCGCCTCTCTAACCGCTTTTACAACAACCTCTTCTTTTTCCTGAATAATTCCGGAAGTTATATAAATGCCGCCCTTTTTCATCTGCTTTATAATGACCGGTGTGAGCAAAAGCAGGACGTCTGCCAGAATATTAGCTGCCACGATATCATAACATTCATAACCAACCTTATCCTGAATGGCTTTCTCCGTAATGATATTTCCAATCATCATCGTAAAAGCATCTTCCGGAATACCGTTTGCCTCCATATTCTGTCTGACAGCTTCAACTGCGCAAGGATCAATATCCGTTCCAACAGCCTTCTTTGCCCCATACATCAACGACACGATTGACAAAATGCCGCTTCCGCATCCCACGTCAAGAAGCGTCGTCTCAGAAGTCAAAAACTTCTTAAGCTGACGTATGCACAGTTGCGTCGTCTCGTGCATTCCGGTGCCGAAAGCGGTCCCGGGATCAATATGCAGAATTTTTTTATTTTTATCCGCCTCGCCAACTTCTTCCCACGAGGGAATAACCAACAGGTCGTCAATATAGAACTGATGAAAAAACTGTTTCCAGTTGTTAATCCAGTCAATATCTTCTGTCTCTTCAACGCTTATAGTACCCTCGCCGATATCCATAAACGTCCTAAGGTCTTCAAGTTCCTCTTCTATCTGTTTCAGGACGGAGTCTTTATCGGTAGTTTCACCATTGATATTAAGACTTCCGTCCTCTTTTTCTTCCACAAAGAAACTAAGGTATGCAATTCCGTCATCAACGGCTCCGGTTGGAAGGATATCTACAAACATCTGCTCCTTCTCCCATGCGGTAAGCGGCACTTTATCCTCTATCTGCGCTCCTTCAAGCCCAATGTCGTATAAGTCGCTTATAATAATGTCTTCCGCGTCCGTTAATGTTTTAATTCTGAATTTAAGCCATTTCATATATTTTATTCGTACTCTACATACTCTCCATATTCTTTCCAAATATTACATATCCAAGTCTTACCCTGATTCATCACGATTTCTTCACCGTTCTCGTCATAAAATCTTGCCGGCTCGAAATCCGCTGCACGGGACCACGTTCCTTTAATTACTTTGCCGTTGGTAAATACAATAGCGTCTCCCTCACCGTGAACGCCAAAGGCAAGATAATCATGGTCGTCTCTGACTTCTCCGTGACAATACTGGAAGATAACGTTAGTAACGGTAAGCTGCTCGTTATTATATTCGTCTATCTGCTCCTTGCCATCCTGATAACGATAGTAAAGATGATCGTCCTCATGGTACTCAAAATAAGGGTGATATGAGCCGTATCCGCTGGAATTGCTGCCGGATTTGCCGCCCGGATAAATCATAGTCGCGCTCTCATTATCGGGGTAATCCTTAATCACATCATTAGCAAACAGGAACGGACGTACATGGAAACTGTCATAATTCCAGTCATATCCCAGCCTGTCCACAGCCTTCATAAGTCCGTCTACCATCAAATATCCGGTAAACTCCAAAGCATATCCGCTTCCGCGGTTGACTCTGTCAAATGCTTCGTCCGCCGGATTATGTATGCCTTCCACAGCCGCGCTGACATTATATACCTCGGGACGGTTAATCAGCTCTTCAACATACGGACGCGCAAGTCCCCAGTTACAATAAATCGCCTCAAATCCCATTGCCGTATAAACGTAATAGTCCCTGCTGCTTCTGACAGGTCCGATTCTGTCCAAATCGTCGAAGTTCTCAAAGATTGGCATCAACCTGGTAATACGTCCCTCTACAGGCGCCTCATAAATAACTCCTGCAAGCGAAAGTCCGTATTGCGGCATAGCCGGTTTGTTATTAGGAACCATAACGGCTATCGGTCTCCTGTCAGCTATTTCCTCGTCTGTCCACTCACCTGTCAGATAACTCTGGATCTGCCCGTTTACAACCGTTCTTTCCTCAATAACATCACCGTCTGTCGCCGGTCCTTCCGGTTCTTCCTCTTCCACAGGCGGTTCTTCCACTACCTCAGGCTCAACAGCCACAGGAGTTTCAATAATCTCGGGTTCTTCTACTTCCACCTTTTCCGGCTGATTGCCACACGCCGTCAGGCAGCCTATTGCCAATATTCCCACCGCCGCAAGTAATTTAATATGTTTTTGTTTCATAATATGTCCCCTTTTCTGGATTAATATTAAAATTATTTCTCTATTATACCCGAAAATCGACAATTTGTATATCATATAATTTGGTTTTATAAAAAATTATTTTTCCTGCTATTTTCTTACTTCCCGTATTTTTAATACGAATATAAAATCCTCAGTGATGTCCACGACCGTGTGATTCGGAATGTTCGTTATGGTGTTCTTCGCTGTGTCCCTGACAGGTCTTAATTCGGTCCTGAATTTCATCCATTGACATCCCGTGACAATCCTCCACAGTGATATTAGCGTCATACTGCGATAATTCGAGAAAAGCCCGGTATTTCCCAAAAGACATCTCATGCTGGTGCGCCTCATTCATGCTGGCTGTATCGCTGCTGTAAACCAGCGCGCCTAACGCCTGCAGGCTATTGCTTGCATTAATTTGTTCCATCATCTCATCGGAGTTCTCCGCAATGACCGTCACTACCAGCAGAGAGTCTTGGTTTAAAAACTGACTGTAATAGGTATCCTGCAGCAGCCGGTCAATCGCCTGCATGTAGGAAATATTTTTTAGTGAAACATGCTGCAGGATGTCCTGCGCATCCGTGTTGTAGCCTTTTGCGGACACCACCCTGTCAAAACGGTTGACTGCAAGTTCAATAGAAGGATTTACATCAATACTGATGTACGATATCGGTCTGTTGTATATAGAATAAGCTCCCGTGCCTGTCAATAAAAAAACACAAATGGCAATCACGGCATACCGCAGCATGGCGTATGGTTTTCGTGAATAAGCACTGCGGTTCTGTCTCGTTTTCTGTGCCTCTAAATAATGCAGCGTATTTTGTTTCATCGCCTCTGTTGCCCGTATGTTCTCCATACTTTTCCTAATTTCATTCTGCATGTTGTTCACGACCATTCACCTCCCAACTTCTCCCGCAGGATACCTTTGGCCCTGGAAAGCCATGTATACACGGTATTCTCATTTTTTCCAAGTATTTTTGCAATCTCCACTGCCGTGTACCCCTCATAATAGAAGAAATAAACAACGTCACGGTATTTTTCGGGAAGATTTAGAACAGCCTCTAAAACCTCTTTTGATGAATCGTCTAATTCCGCGCTCTCCTCGGCAAGCGTGTCGAGTGGAAGCCATTTTCTGCGTGACAGGGCGCGCAGCCAGTCTGTGCAGGCATTGACGGTTACGCGCACAAACCAAGCCTTTTCGTGTTCGGCGCTCTCAAAGGTTCCTTCATATAACAGATATTTCATATATACATTCTGGAATACATCTTCTGTGTCATGTCTATTTTTGAGATGTATGAAACATATTCTCCGCACCATATCCGCGTAAGCTTCCATAACACGGTTTACATCCGCTGTGCTTTTCAAAAATATTTCCCCCTACTTTGAATTGTTTCTAAAACCCCCGCCGATTATGGCAGGGGCTTTGATTTTACAGTGTGCGCATCTTGTATTAATGATGATGCCTTTTATGGCGTCTGTTTCCACTGTAGCAATAAGTTTGCGTGTGGTGTACAGTTCCGTCACAGTCTGCGCCTAAAATACATACGCCATCCACATCGCAGCTACCATCTTCATAGCATACCACGCCACAACTGTCTTCTTCATGGCATACATCATCACAAACGTTGTCTTCACAGCACACGGCAGGGGATTGTACGACTGCCTTATGAGAACAACCGTGATGTGCATACGCTACATTTGACGAACTTCCTGCCACAATCAGCGTCAAAGCCATTACCGATGCTATTTTTGTTACATTTCTCCGCATAACATTTACCTCCATATCTAACTTTATTTACTGTTTCATAAATAATACGCGCAAAAAGCTATAATCCTTTCACCTTCTTAAAAGATTTTAGTCTTTTTAGTACATTATATACCCAGCCGCCGTCTCAGGAAATAAAATTTTACATATTGAAAGACCTGCCGCTGGTTTTCCGACAGGTCTCTTAAAATAAGGTTTTTAGATTATTGGTTAGCAACTATTTTGCAGGAATGACAATTTTCTGTCCCGGTTTAATCTTATTAGGGTTCGTAATCTGATTCTGCTTTACCAATTCAGCTAAGGCAATATTATACTTCTTTGCAATCTTTGACAGCGTATCGCCTTTAACAACGGTATACTCCACATTCTCTGCAGCAACAGGCACTACAGACCCCGTAATCGCTGTCTGTCCGTCATATGGATACATGCCATACAGATATAATGGCCCATAATACTCAATTCCCTCTACCACACGCGCCTTACCCGCCGGTATAAGCACCTTGTAATCTTTGCCTTTGTATCTGTACTCCAAGTACAATGAAATAGTAGGATTGTTGACTAATGTTTTCATCACGCTGCTTGTTAAAGTAACACTGTCCTTTGTTACAATCTTGACTGTTGAATTTGCTTGTGCTGTGTTAATCGTCTTCTCAACATCTTTTATATAATTGTTATAGCTGTTTGCTACGGAATCAGAATTGCCAGATGCCTTAGCAGTTGTTTCAGACTTACTGCCCGTTGTTTCGGATTCTTCTACAGAAGCGTCCGGATTCTCCTTCTTCCACTCTGCTATCGCCGGAGCTGTATAGTCTGCATAATCATTATCTATATTAGCCTTATCGCCTTTTATGCCTACATCGCTACTGCCATCGCCGTTATAATCTTTATAAATATCTGAGCCTACACTCTTTTTACTATCAGGAAGGGCATTATACGCCGATGTCGCGCTTTCATAATACTGTTTTGCGAGTTTATACTGTTTCTCAACCTCGGCGATGCAGCTAAGCGTCTTTGTGCGCGCAGCATCTATGCCGCTGCCTTTTTTAACCGCTTCTTCATATTCTGCAAGCGCACCGCCACTACTTGCACCAGCCTCTTCATCATATACTCCCATCAGGCTTTCCTTTGCGCTCCAGTATGTCTTGCTTTCCCAATATGAGCTGCTTGCATCCCAATATGAATTCTCTTTATCACCTGCTTCCCATTCGTCAATGTATCCACAGGCTGTTTCATAATCTCCCTTAATGCCTGAGTTACCATCCTCACCATTATAATCGCTATTTATTCCGGTCCAATCTTCTGTGGGTGTAGTTGCCTCTGAATCCTCTGCATCCTTATAGCCTTTCTCATCATCTGAAAGCGCATCATATTTACTCTTAATTTCATCATATCTGGATTTCACATTATTATAGGCGGTTTCATATGCCGATACGGCTTTCTTCACATTATTTCTGGCTGCATCTAAACCGCTGCCGCTTGCGACCGCATCATCATATGCTTTCATTGCACCGCCACTGCCGTCTTCATCTGTCCCCCACAGCTTTTCCGATGCGTCATAAAAGGCTTCTTCCAGATCCCAATATGACGGACTCCCATCTTCCGGATTTATTGCTGCCCAAAAGGCATCAAATTTCTCCGTTAATTCTACCTCTCCCGCATACACTGTGTTCATGCCGATAGGACATATCACCAGGCTAAATATCAGGAAAAAAGCAAGAGGCGTAAGCCAGCATTTCTTTCCATGACGCTTTGTTACATACTTTTTCATATAATTCTCCTTTCGATTTTCGATATTTTTATATACGTCTCATAATTCTACCATTTTGGAAAAAGCAAATGGAGTGCAGCCTGCACACTTTTGCACGCTGCACTCCATTTACTTTTCAGGAGTTCTTGAATTACCGCCTCACTGATGCGTATATATTATCTCAAAAGAAGGTTCACCATAGAGAGAAATCAATTCTTCCATCTTCTCCCTGCCTTTAATGCTCATTTTCACTGTGGCCAGATTCGGCATTGTAAAAAGCGGAGTCAAATCGCCCATTACGTTTTGTTCCAAACTAATTAATATGATGTCTTCTCTTCCTTCCAACGCCGAAATATCCCAAATCTGCGCCTCGCAAAGATACAGTTCTCTAATGTACTCTGTGTCCTTAAGGCATTCCAAATCTGTCTCTCCTAACGCCCTTATCCTCAACACATTTACGTATAAGCCATCCAGATATTTCCATGCATCAGATTCATTGTCAATATCCAGAAAATTTAAGTCCTTCAAATCCCCAACGACGCTTGCGTCATAACTTCCGGTAGTTGCCAAATCCAGTTCTTTAAGCATAGGCAGCGTGCGTACAACATCAATCCCCTCCAGCGGATTGCCGTTAAGCCTTACATTTTCAAGCGTCTTATGGCCTTCCAGCGGAGAAATATCCTGTATATTATTATCACGTAGTTCTATCACCTGCAGATGCTGCAGCTCCTTCAAAGGCGATACGTCTTCAATGAGATTGCCCCCTATATACACATTTCGGATATTTGGCATACTTTTAATATCCGACAGTTCCTTGATAGGCCCTTTGATCCTCTGTGTGCTGTTGTACCATCTGCCCCCCCCGCTATCGCTATAAAAAGAATCTTCATCCGCATATGCCTGCTCTGCCTGTATGTATATTCCGGTAACAGCCTCCAAATCTGCTGCCGTTATAATGCCTTCCGGCTTATTTAATACAATCCTCGCCGCTTCTTCTATCAGCGGCTCTTTAAATACATATGCCTTATCACGCAGCGACTTCTGATATTCATTTCCCGCCACTGTTATGCCTGATGACAGCAGTATCAGAAGAGACGCGGCGGCAATGAGCCAATTACGCCTACGGCGCCTGTAGTTATCGGTTGCATGGTACAAAGCCCTGAGAAGAGCCTGATCGTTCCTATAACGTTTGTTCGGTGCAAATTCACAGCATTTTGCCGCTATCCGCCCCATCCTTGTAACCGGATTCCGTATCGGTTTCGCTTCGCCGGTAAGCAGCCATGATATCACAATGCCAAAAGAATATATATCTGAACGGACGTCTGTCTGCATAAAGCCATATTGTTCCGGAGGCGCATAGTTTTCAGTGCCGCAGAAAACCGTATCCACATCGCCATCTGCTTTAAAAACACGGCTGATTCCGAAATCAATCAATGCTATACTTCCATCTTCTTTTATAATAATATTTTCGGGTTTGATATCACGATGTATGATGGCAGGTTCAGAACCATGAAGAATCTGCATTGCCTTGACAAGTTGAATTGCCAGCTCTGCCAAAGCTGTTTCAGATAAGGGATTATTTTGCACATATTTATTTAAGGAGATGCCCTCAATATACTCCCGCAGAATACAATAATAATTTTCATTTCTATATTCTCCGATATACCGTGGGATAGCTTCATTTTTCATACTTAAAAACCGTGCCGGTTCCCCTGCGCTATATTGCATGCTGTTTTGGGTATAGCATTTTGCCACAAGCCTTATATCAGTTTTCTTCCGCTTTACAAGCAGGGTATCACATTCCCCTGTACTGCTTAGACACTCCATTATATTATAAGTCTTCGTAAATTCAACAGGCAAATTCTTTTCATAACTATCATCATAGTATGCCTGAAATTCTCTGATTACATCCATAAATACTCTAACCTCAATTTTCACCAAGCAATGGGAGATTGATAGATTCCAGCAGTTCCTGCACTTCCATAACGCTCATTCCACGGGATATTCCAAACATACATGCCGCATCCCTCTCAAACTTTACATAAAGCATACTTTTCCCTGCAAGCTTTAGTAATGCCTGCGCCTCATCAAGCGACAGCCCAAAGCCTAGCGAAAGTTGTATCAATTTATCTCTGGATGGAGTTCGTGTACCATTGAAAATCTGATGTCCATAGGCCCTTTCAATCTGTGCTTTACGAATGACATCGCTTGGAATCATAGCTCTCTCTTCGCACAATTTATACAAAATTATAGGCAGAGACCGTTCTTCAAAATCATCTTTGCTCTCATCCACAAAGAAATGAAAATTTTTACTTCCTTTAAGCCGATTCAGCAAAGACGCCGTTGATATTGACATGCTTTTCCTCCCACGAAATAGATATAAAAACGCGCTTTTTCTATAAAAAGTATATCATACTTTTATATAATATAAAAGGCTCTACACCACGTATAATTACACCCGCTCAAATATACATGCCGTAAAGCATCGTGCCAATTATGCAAAACCGCCGTGCAGTCCTTATCAAGACCGCACAGCGATTTCTACATTCATATATTCTCTTATTTCCTGAATCTTTTCTTGCCTTTAGTTTCTTCTGCGCCCTGTCCCGCCTGTTTTGATGCGTTCAGCGTATTTCCGCTTTCTTCGTCAAAATGCTTTAACAATTCCTTAGCTTCTCGCGAGAGTTTGTCGGGAACCTGAACCACCAGCGTAACATAGTGGTCTCCTCTTACATCTTTATTTCTAAGAGACGGTACTCCCTTTCCTTTCAGGCGGACTTTGGTATCGGTCTGCGTACCCGGTTTAACGTCATAGATAACTTTGCCGTCTACCGTGTCTACGATAATCTCGCCGCCAAGCGCCGCTATCGCAAACGACATAGGTACAGTGGAATAAATATTGGTGTCCTGCCTCTGGAAAATCGGGTGACGGTCTACTATTACCTCTACAAGCAAATCACCACGCGGTCCCCCGTTTAAGCCCGGCTCGCCTTTATCCCTGAGCCTTACGCTCTGACCGTTGTCAATTCCCGCGGGAATGGATACCTGTATCTTCTTTCTGTTGGCAATATAACCTGTTCCACTACAATCAGGACATCTCTCCCTGATAATCTTACCCGTTCCATGACAGTCCGGACATTTCTGGATATTTTGAACAGTTCCGCCAAAGAAACCCGGCTGCGTAAATACTACCTGGCCTTTTCCGCCGCATCTGGTACAGGTTTCCGGACTCGTTCCGGGTTTAGCTCCGCTGCCATGGCAGGTCGTACATTCGTCCTTAAGCGTGAGTTCTATTTCCTTTTCTACTCCGAATACCGCTTCTTCAAATTTAATGCGCACACTCGTGCGGATATTGGCTCCCTTCATGGGACCGTTTCCTCTTCCCGAACTGCGTCTGCCGCCTCCAAAGAAATCTCCGAAAAGGTCGCCAAAAATATCCCCAAAATCCATGCTGTTGAAATCAAATCCGCCAAAGCCGCCGCCTGCCCCGGAGTCAAATGCTGCATGACCATACTGGTCGTATTGCCGTCTCTTCGCCGGATCGCTCAGCACGGCGTATGCCTCTGAAGCCTCTTTGAATTTCTTCTCAGCTTCCGCGTCTCCGGGATTCATATCGGGGTGATATTTCTTAGCCAGAACTCTGTATGCTTTTTTGAGCGCCGCATCGTCAGCGCTCTTATCTACGCCGAGAACTTCATAATAATCTCTTTTCTGCTCCGCCATGTTTATAATCCTCCAAGTCTATTCCATCCGGAAGCTTAGACCTCTCTATAGTCGCCGTCTACAACATCATCTGCTGCGTCCGTCGCGCCGCCCATATCGGAAGCCCCCTGTGCGCCTGCTGCCGCGCCCATATCAGGACCGCCCTGCGCCTGCTGCATATTTTCATACATTTTAGTAAACAGCGACTGTGCCGAATTCGTAAGTTTCTCTTTTGCCGCTTTAAGTTCGTCAATCTGGCTGTCTGTCATTTCCTGGTCTTTTGTCTTTTCAAGAATATCTTTTACAGCTTGTAAATCAGCTTCAACTCCTGATTTCTCCGCAGCGTCAATCTTATCGCCTACTTCTCCTAATGCTTTCTCTGTCTGGAATACGAAGGAGTCCGCATCATTTCTTGTATCAATAGCTTCCTTCCTCTTCTTATCCTGTGCCTCGTACTCTGCAGCTTCCTTAACTGCCCTGTCGATTTCATCATCTGACATATTGGAGCCTGCGGTAATGGTAATATGCTGCTCTTTGCCTGTTCCTAAATCTTTAGCAGATACATTAACGATGCCGTTAGCATCAATATCAAATGTTACCTCAATCTGCGGAACGCCGCGCATTGCCGGAGGGATTCCGTCCAGCCTGAACTGTCCTAAAGATTTATTATCCTTCGCGAACTGTCTCTCGCCCTGTACTACGTTAATGTCAACTGCAGTCTGGTTATCCGCTGCCGTAGAGAAAATCTGGCTGTGCTTAGTCGGGATTGTTGTATTTCTCTCGATAAGCCTCGTTGCTACTCCGCCCATTGTCTCGATAGAAAGTGAAAGCGGGGTTACATCAAGAAGCAGAATTTCTCCTGCGCCTGCATCGCCTGCAAGTTTACCGCCCTGAATGGAAGCGCCCAGCGCCACGCACTCATCGGGGTTAAGGCTCTTATTCGGCTCATGTCCGGTCAACTGCTTTACCTTCTCCTGTACAGCGGGAACACGTGTAGAACCGCCGACTAACAGTACCTTGCCTAAATCAGCATTGGTAAGCCCTGCATCTTTCATTGCATTCTGTACAGGAATAGCTGTTTTCTCTATCAGATCGTGAATAAGCTCTTCAAATTTCGCCCTTGTCAGGTTCATGTCAAAGTGAAGCGGCCCATTCGCATTCATGCTTATGAACGGAAGGTTAATGTTGGTGGTTGTTGCAGATGAAAGCTCTTTCTTGGCTTTTTCCGCCGCTTCTTTTAATCTCTGGAGCGCCATCTTATCCTGAGATAAGTCAACACCGTTTGCATTCTTAAATTCCCTTACCATCCAGTCGATTATCTTCTGGTCAAAGTCATCGCCGCCCAGACGAGTATCGCCGTTGGTTGCCAATACTTCGATAACGCCTTCGCCGATTTCAATAATGGAAACATCAAATGTTCCGCCGCCGAGGTCGTATACCATAATCTTCTGCTCTTTTTCATTATCAAGGCCATAAGCGAGCGCAGCCGCCGTAGGCTCATTGATGATACGCTTTACGTCAAGCCCCGCAATCTTTCCGGCGTCTTTGGTTGCCTGTCTCTGTGCGTCATTGAAGTAAGCCGGTACGGTAATAACCGCCTCGTCTACTTTCTCGCCCAGATAATTTTCAGCGTCAGCTTTAAGCTTCTGCAGAATCATTGCGGAAATCTGCTGGGGTGAATACTTCTTGCCGTCGATGTTGCGTCCGTTGTCCGTACCCATATCCCTCTTAATTGATGCAATAGTATTTTCTGCGTTTGTTACCGCCTGGCGTTTCGCCGGCTCACCGACTAATCTCTCGCCGGTCTTAGTGAATGCCACAACCGAAGGTGTGGTTCTTGCGCCCTCTGTATTAGCGATAACTGTAGGTTTACCGCCTTCCATAACTGCTACACAACTGTTTGTCGTTCCTAAATCAATACCAATAATTTTACTCATATCTAACTCCTCCTATAAATAATATGATTTTTAATTTTATTATTGTACGACCGCTACCATGCTGTGTCTTACGACACTGCCGCGGTAAGTATAGCCTTTTTGTAACTCCTGTGCCACCGTTCCTGCTTCGTATTCTTCACTTTCCACCTGCATTACCGCATTGTGGAATTCCGGATTAAATTCCTGTCCCACCGCTTCTATAGGTTTTACGTCTATTGACTCAAGTTCGGTCATAAGCTGTTTGTAAATCATTTCCATGCCTTGTGCAAACGCGCCGCCCTTTTCATCCTCCGGAACCGCAGCTAAGCCTCTTTCAAAATTATCGACAATCGGCAGGATTTTCTCAATTACGCTCTTAGCGCCCGTCTCAAACATTGCGGATTTCTCTTTCTCTGTGCGCTTGCGGAAATTATCAAATTCCGCCATCTGCCGTCTCGCCCTGTCCTCAAGTTCTTCTATCTTTTCCTTTAATACGTCCTGTTTCTTATCGGCTTTTTCTTTTTTCTTTTTCTCTTTCTTAGACTCTTTGGATTCAGCTTTTTCCTCCGCTTCCTCCTTAGAGCTGCCTTCTTCTCTTGCAGCTTCTTCCTCAGCCGCCTCTTCCTCAAGTTCTTCGAGAATTTCTTCTAATACTTCTTCCTTTTCTTCTTTTTGTTTTTCGTTTTCCACCACAATATCATTCCTTTCATGCTCAAGTCGTTATTTCCTATATAAATCATCAAGCTGGTTTTTCAGCATTTTTAAGTTGCTTATTACTTTCTCATAATCCATTCTCTTAGGTCCGATGATTCCTATAGTTCCTTTCATGCCCTCGTCTAATTCATAGGTTGCCGTCACCACGCTGCAATCCCTCATGCTTTGTATCGGCGCTTCGTTTCCTATATATATCTGTATGCCTGTATTTTCATCGGAGAGATTTTCCTGCACAAGCTCATTCAAGATCTGTTTCTCTTCAAATGTTGTAATTAGCTCGCTCGCCCGCTGATTATCGGAAAGCTCAGGGTATTTGAAGAAATTCTTCGCTCCACTGGTATATATTTCCAAATCTTCGTCAGCCTTAATCGCATCGGCTACCGCATCGATTACATTAGCCACAATTTCGCTATGGATTCCCGCCTGCTGTTTCATTGCGGCTATCATGCCCAGATTTATTTCTTCCATCGACAGCCCGTTTAAATGCGTATTAAGAAGTATATTCAGTTTAAGGATAGTCTCGTCATTCATTTCCTCTGAAACAGAAAGCATGGAATTCTTGATTACATTGCCCTCTACCACTATAACCGCAAGAAGTTGATTTACATCCACTCTTGAAAGCTGGATAAATTTCAGCTTATTCCTGTGGTACTGCGGAGCCGATACCATTGCCGCATATTCAGTATTATTGGCAAGAAGCTTCGCCGCCTGTTTTAAGAGATGTTCCATTTTGTCTTCTTTCTCAAGAAGCATCTCTTTCATCTCTTCTACTTCCCGCTCCTTTATTTCCATCATTTTATCAACATAAAGCCTGTATCCTTTATCCGATGGAATACGTCCGGCAGAAGTATGCGGCTGGATAATATATCCCAGTTCTTCCAAATCCGCCATTTCATTACGAATGGTCGCGGAACTCAAATTTAGGTCGGTATACTTGGAAATCGTCCTGCTCCCTACCGGCTCGCCCGTCTCTAAGTAGTTCCGAATGATGGCTTGCAATATTTTATATTTTCTTTCGTCTAACTGCATACCATTTTCTCCTATTGTTAGCACTCGTTTGACTAGAGTGCTAACACCTTCTAGTGATAAGTTATCACTTCACAATTTAATTGTCAACATATATTATAGAAAAATTTATGAAAAAAAAATAAAAACAGTTAAAATGAAGTAAATCTTTTACCCTAAATTAACCGTTTTTATTATAAATAGTATAACCGTTTTTCTTAATTAGATAGCAAAGCTTCCTGATACTTCATCGTTTATTACATAATAAACAAGCTTCTCTTCTAATTTCACATAGAGCTTAACTGATTTGAAATCTGCAGGTTCACGCTTTAAGTCATACTGCCATACATCCTTCGCAATATTTACAAGCTTCTCAGTCGTATAGTCGTTTCCTGCATACTGTACTACAACTTCTGCAGCTGCTGCCTTTTTAGCCCTGGGCTTAGACGCTGCCTTTTCACCGGCTGCTTTCTTAGCTGTCTTCTTTGTTGAATCCTTTTTAGCCGTTTCTTTCTTTGTCGTCTTCTTAGCTGCCGGTTTCTTTGTTTCTGCTTTAGGAGCTTCTTTTACTGCTTCTATCTTAGCTTCCTCTTTCTTAACCTCAGCCGCGTTTGCTGCTACTGCTTTTGCGGCTGGTTTTGCAACTGCTGTTTTCTTTGTTTCTGCCATGAATATTCTCCTCCCATGTATTCATAGTTAAATTTTTATGCGACAATAATCTAGCTATAACTTATTATAATCCATTGATTATAGAAAGATTGTACCCCAACTATTTTTCAATGTCAATTACAAACTGCCACAAATACAAGCTTATTTCGGGCAAATATTATGCGAAATGCTCAAAATTCCGCACAAAATCACGCGTGCCCGACGATAAAATATGCCAAAACCAATATTCCAAGGATAATCCGATACCAGCCGAACACCTTAAAATCATGCTTTTTGATGTATCCCATAAGGAAACGAATCACTATCACTGATACAATAAATGCCGAAACCATTCCGATTAACAGAATACTAAGTTCCGTCCCGGTAAATGAAAATCCAAACTTAACCAGCTTAAGCAGGCTTGCCCCGAGCATGACCGGAATAGCCAGTACAAATGTAAATTCCGCCGCCGCCGTCCTTGATACGCCAATCAGAAGCGCGCCTATAATAGTCGCCCCCGAACGGGAAGTCCCCGGAAAAACCGCCGCGATTAACTGAAATATTCCTATTAATAATGCCGTCTTATATGTAATCTGCTCCGTACTAGTAATCTTTGGCTTCATATCTTTATTACGGTTTTCAATTATGATGAACGCCACGCCGAATACTATAAGCGCCGCCGCCACGCACCACGGATTATAAAAGAGGGCGTCAAAGACATCATCAAACGCAAGCCCTATAACTGCTGCCGGAACGCATGCAACTAAAATTTTAAACCATAACGTAAAAATATCTTTTTTGATAACGGGTCTGTTCTTTAAATCAAAGGGAAAAATTTTTCCCAAAAATAGCAATACCACAGCTAAAATTGCGCCAAGCTGAATAACCACCAGAAACATTTCCCAGAATTCTTCCGATACATTCAGCGTCACAAACTCGTTAAGCAGAATCATATGTCCTGTGCTGCTGATAGGCAGCCATTCCGTAATGCCTTCCACTATACCGAATAATATTGCTTTCAAAATTTCTAACATATCTAAGTCCTCTTTCCTTTCCTATTTATCATTTCTATTCGCAGTCATTGTGGCATGAACTCATATGTTTTCATGAGTGGCACGCTCCCGCTCCGTGGAAAATCGCAGCGGTACTAGGTTCAAAAGCTAAAAAACAGCTTTTTCACCAAGGACCGGCGTTTTCCAAGGGCCACTCACAAAAACATATGAGTTCATGCCATATAGGCTGTGAATAGTCACTATTATGAATTTATCATTTATACTCCGTATTGACAAATTTCCTGAACGCCTCCAAAGAACGCTCTACCTTCTCAGTGTCGATGCAGTATGCGATACGGAAGTATCCCTTTACGCCAAAACTATCGGCAGGCACTAGAATTAAGTCATACTCCTTAGCCTTTTCGCAGAAGGCAATCGAGTCAGGCTCTAAAGCTTTAGGGAACATATAGAAAGTTCCGCCCGGTTTCACACATTCAAATCCGAGAGACGTAAGCTCTTTATATAATATGTTCATATTCGTCTCATATACCGATAAATCAGCAGTCAGGTCAAGAACTTCCGCTACCGCGAGCTGGATAATCGAGGGCGGGCAGTTATGCCCCGTACCCCTGGAAATCTGTCCGCACATATTTGTAATGTATTCTGCATCTGTGCATGCGGGGTTGACCGCAACATATCCTATTCTTTCTCCCGGAAGAGACAGGGATTTTGAGTAGGAGTAGCATGAAAGGGTATTCGGATAAAACTTCGATACATAAGGCGCTTCCGTGTCCGCGAATATAATCTCCCTATAAGGTTCATCGGAAATAAGGAAAATATCGTGACCGTATTCTTTCTCCTTAGCCGTCATAAGCTCCGCCAGTTTCCTTAACGTCTCAGATGTATAAACCATACCCGACGGATTATTCGGAGTATTGATAAGCACAGCCATAACCTTATCGGTAAGCATCTGCTCAAAAGCTTCAAAATTAATCTGAAAGTTTTCCACATTTGCCGGAACCACTCTAAGAACTGCGCCGCTTAAATTAACATATGGCTGATACTCCGGAAAATACGGAGCAAAGGTAAGCACCTCGTCTCCGGGCTGCGTAACGCATCTGAGCGCATGCGCTATTGCGCCCGCCGCCCCCGTAGTCATAAAAATATGATTGCCGGTATAATTCATGTCGAAACGCTTATTTAGCGACTGCGCAATCTTCTCACGGACTGCCGGTATCCCCAGACTCTGGCTGTAGCCGTGCAGTTCCATAGGGTCTTTGGTTTGCAGCATCTCTATCATAGTGTCCGTGAATTTCTGCGGCACGGGTACGGACGGATTGCCGAGACTGAAATCAAAAACGTTTTCATATCCTATCTCAGCCCCTCTTGCGGTTGCAAATTCCGCAAGCTGCCTTATGACGGATTTTTTACCCAACATGTCTTTATATTTTTGTACGATCATTTCTACTTCCCTTCTTTCTCAACTAAGTGAATAAGTTTTGCCCTGAAATCTCCCCATAAGGACGGTATATTTATGCCTGCATAATGCAGCATTTCTCCCGTATATTCTGTCTTGGTTATTTCCGGCCAGTCTTCCTTATTATCAATCACATATGTCTTATCAGGAGCAAGCCCCGGTATATAAATCCGCCTGCTGTGGTAATTAGGTCTGTTAAGTACCTGAACATATGTAACAAGCGCTTCTGTCTTGTCTTTAGACACCACTTCATAACAGTCATAATAGTGATTCTGCGCATATGAAGCAATGCGGTAATAATCGCCTTCCCTTACAAGGTCATTATATTTATGATACATTGCAACCTGCGTGGGAATCATCTGCCTGTCTTCTTCAGGAATCTTGGTTACGTCCAATTCATAGCCGAATGTGCCGGCAAGCGCCACATACCCCCTCGTTTCAAAAGGTGTAACCCTGCCCACGGTATGATTAGGACAATCGGATACATGCGCCCCCATAGCTGAAAGCGGATATATCATCGCCGTGCCTTCCTGAATCGCCAGACGCTCAACAGCGTCTGTATCGTCAGAACACCATATTTGAGGGCTGTAGTACAGCATACCCGGATCGAATCTGGCGCCTCCGCCCGAACAGTTCTCTAATAAAATATGTGGGAACTCCGTAGTCATGCGCTCCTGCAGTTCATATACTGCCAACGCCTGCCTATGGAAAAGCTCTCCCTGTCTGTCCTCTGGCAGACCATAACTTCCTATATCGCAAAGCTGCCTGTTCATATCCCATTTTACATATTCAATATTTGCGCTGCGAAGAACCGCAGATATCATATCGTAGACATAATCCCTTACTTCCTTGCGCGTCAAATCTAGCACATACTGATTGCGGGAAAGGCAGCCCGTTCTTCCCGGAATCGCAATCGCCCAGTCCGGGTGCGCCCTGTACAAATCCGAATCCGGCGATATCATTTCCGGTTCCAGCCAGATGCCAAACTTCATTCCCAGCTTATTAACTTCGTCTACAAGATGCTTTAATCCGCCCTTAATCTTATCTTCATTGACAATCCAGTCGCCAAGGCTGGTATTGTCGTCGTTTCTATGCCCGAACCAGCCGTCGTCCATAACCAGCATTTCTATGCCGAGTTTGGAAGCCTGCCTTGCAATATCAAGAAGCTTATCCGTATCAAATTTAAAGTATGTCGCTTCCCAGTTATTAATAAGAATGGGACGTTTCTTATTCTTATATTCACCCCTGATAAGGTGGTTCCTGTATAAATCATGCAGCGTCCTGCTCATGCCGCCGATGCCGTCTGCGGAATACACACACACTGCTTCGGGCGCTTGGAAGCTCTCGCCGCTCTCAAGTTTCCAGCAGAAATTATCCGGATTGATTCCCATCGTCGCGCGCATACTTCCAAACTGTGTCAATTCTATCTGCGCCATGAAGTTGCCTGAATATATGAAGTGCATACCATAGACATCACCGCCCTCCTGCGTAGCGGCAGGTGATTTCCATGCCATGAACGGATGCACCTGATGCCCAGATTCTCCGCGAACTGATGCAATCCCCTGCTTTCCTTTCATAACAGGGGCGCACTGAATGGCACGCTCCCTTGCCCACGAGCCATGCAGCGTAATCATTTCATAATCTTCGTTATCCATATCAATACAAGCCGATAGTACCTTAGTCAGATAGACGGCGTCTTTTCCGTTATTTATTATTTTTACGCTTCTCGTTATCACATCTGTGTCATTAAATATTGAATAAAGTAAAACAATCTGTAACTGCAAAGAAGAATCTTCGCACCAAAGCTCCAGCGTTTTACACTCATTGTCCTCGCCGAATGTAGCCGGAAGCCCTTCCAGCTTGGGCTTGCCGTCATATATTTTATGCGAAACATATGATAGCGAGACTCCCGCATGTCCGCCTTTTGTCCTTACGTTAAAAGCGCCTTCCCTATAATCTCCAAGCCCGCTCCCCGCATACTCCATAGGAAACGTATCCAGAAACGAAGCCCTATCCCGCATATTATTTGATGGCACAAATGGCGCCTCTCTTGTCCGCAGCAGATATGCTAAATCATCACTTTCAATTTTTCTTCCATAATAAACATGCCCCACAAAATTTTCTTCGTCCACAATGCCGATACAGTAACTCGTATGCTCCGTATCCAGCTTAAATATACGTTCCTTTGTGTTAAATGAAATATTCATGTTGATACCTATCTCCTTTTATTCTTATTTTTAATCACTTGCTCATTCTATTTCAATAACCAGAGTTTATCCAAAATGAACAAAATAAGGAGCGACTTACCGCTTTTCAGGCATGGAGCTCCGTTTTTGTTCATTTTGGACAAACTCGTGACCAGCACATACTACTTCAATCCAGCCCCACAATATCATCAACCGGCAGCGAAAGCACAAATCCCTGCGCCTCGCTCTGCATTCCGCACTTTTGACCGATTGCCTGCATAATGGCAAGCTTATCCTCATTCCTTGCAAGTATAATAACGACTTCCCGTTCCTGCTGTACGCTGATTTTCCAGAATTTCGCCGTTTCTTCATTGCCAATCTGCCTACTGTGAAAAACCGTTCCCCCTGTTGCGCCGACCGGCCTTGCAGCCTCCATCACCTCACCGCTGTATCCCTGGTTTACAAACGCCATAATCATATAATATCCGTTTTCCTTCATATCCGAATCATCTCCCTTTAATAATGTCCTGTTTATTTCCGGCTGCAAAGTCTCCATCAACTGTACGAGATGCCCGCTGCTGCCGGACATGACAACGGAAAATGCTATTCCTGTATTCGGCATTCCCAAATGCAGTTTCTTTTGCAGTTTGGAAACCATTTCATTCGCATACGCCCTCGGCATCATACACACAGTTACAATCTTATCCACTCCGTCGAGTCCGAGCATATCCATAACTTCGCTCGACGCCGTTCCCTGCGCGTGAAAAGTATATTGCACGGGTATATCCGACTGCTTATATAAATCCATCGCCTTCTTGGTAAGCTTCGGCGTCGCAATAAGGAACAGGATGCGAAAAGCCCCTTTTTTTATATTTGGCGTCATACCTAGACCTCCTCAAACTCGAATATTTCATCGACAATATCCGGATAAACCGTCTCGTGAATTGCCGAATTGGCAGCAACGTTCAGCTTATATTGATATAGCAGCCCCATTATCTGTACGGCAATAAGAGGAGTCAATGCCACCAGCGCCACCACGCCGAAAGCATCCTCCATAATATTTCCGCCAAGCGCATTACACGCGCCTATGCTGAAGGGAATCAAGAAAGTCGTCGTCATAGGCCCACTTGCCACGCCGCCGGAGTCAAAAGCAATGCCGACAAACATCTTAGGCACAAACCTCGAAAGAACCAAAGCCGCTATATACCCGGGTATGACAATATAGTATACGGGAATCCCCGTCAAAACCCTCATCATCGCCAGACCGACGCTGACCGAAACGCCGATTGACAGACATTTATTCATAGTTCCCGCGGAAACCGCGCCGTCAGTCACGTCCTGAACCTGCCTGTTCAAAACCTGTATCGCCGGCTCCGCTTTGACGATATAATAGCCAATCAGCATGCCTATCGGCACTAACAGCCATTTCCAGCCCTCCGACGCGATTTCATTTCCCATGGAAGAACCCACGGGCGCAAAGCCCACATTGACTCCGTTAAGAAAAAGAACCAGCCCTATATAAGTGTACATAAGCCCAACCGATATACGTTTAATCTGACGTTTCTTATAACGCTTGCTTAAAATCTGGAAAAAGATAAATACCAGCACAACGGGAAACAGCGAAATAATAACCTCTTTTATATATGGCGGAATGCTTTTTAGAAATTCAAGTGCCACGTCGCGGGTAGTTGCAACGGCCGCCACCTCCGATGCCGCATATGCAGCCTCTGTCGGGTTATAGAAACATCCAAGAATCATAACGGCAAGCACAGGTCCCACGCTTGACAGGGCAACCAGGCCGAAACTGTCACTAGAAGCGTTTTTATCGCCTCTGACCGAAGCAAGACCGATACCCATTGCCATGATAAAAGGCACAGTCATAGGTCCGGTTGTCACACCGCCCGAATCAAATGCCACGGCAAGAAAGCCCTTCGGCGCCATAAAAGATATGCCGATAAGCGCTATGTAAAATATGATTAAAAGAGTGGATAGGTTAATCTGAAATAAGATTCTGACAATCGCCATCGCCAAAAAGATTCCCACGCCGACAGCCACAGTCAAAATTAAAACATAATTGGGAATAGACGGAACCTGCTGCGCCAGAACCTGTAAGTCCGGCTCTGAAATAGTTATAATTGTACCCATGGAAAAACCGATAAGCAAAATAAGCATTATGTAACGCGTCTTCGATATCTGTACGCCAACGCCTTCACCCAGAGGTGTCATAGACATCTCTGCCCCAAGCTGGAAAAAGCCCATGCCCACAACCAGCATAACCGCGCCGCAGAAAAACATCACGATAGTGCCAAGCTCTACAGGCACAAGCAATATGCTAAGCAACAGAACGATTCCCGTTATAGGCAGGACTGCCGAAAGGGATTCCAATATTTTTTCTTTAAGCTTCTGATTCATTTATAACCACCTTATAATTGCGCCGCTTGTTTTTCTTTTGCGCTCATTATACCATAAAACTATCGGCTCGTGTAGGTGGTGTTGAAATAAATTCATGTAAATTTATAGGCACGTTAGTTTCCGGGCTGAAATTGTATCGGCGTCACGTCTTCGCTTAACGGTTTCATTTCGTATTCCGGAAGTCCGTCTAAGAGCAGTTCCAGACATATGCCGGTAGCATAGACTACATCATGCGCCAGCATCACTACTTTCTTACGTCCAAAGGTGCTTCCCAGACCGTTGGCGACTAACTGCACGGGATCCGGATCTTTTACCGCGTCCTCCATGCTGGCGTTCCAATCATAATATATATATCCGCGTTTCGTCATTTCATCAATAATCGCATCCCTTACCCCCGCGTTATAAGCATTAATGCTTCCGCCCGGAAAACGGAACAGGTTAGTCTCCACGCCGGTTACTTCATACACGGTCTGCCTCGCCGTTTCAAAATCCTGAACATAGCTTTCCATGCTGCTGTATATCTTCCCATAATCATGACAGTCACAGTGAATCCCTATCGTATGTCCTTCTTCCACGATGCGCTTAGCCATTTCAGGGTGCGCCCTTACATTTTCGCCTATCAGAAAAAATGTCGCCTTGATTCCCCTCTCTTTCAGAATATCAAGAACTCTCGCCGTATTCTCTTCGGAAGGACCATCATCAAACGTTAAATACATCGTCTTAGGGTGAAAGTAATACTCTATGCCCTGAACAATCCCCGCCGCTATCTGCTGTTGATATTCCGGTGTAGAGAGTTTGGCGCGCTCATCAGCATCAGATAGAAAACCACTCTCAACCAGACACGCCGGCATTGTCGTATTTACCGTCACATGGAAATTGGAATCTCCCCTAAGCTCTCTCATGTCAGCTCCGGTACTTAACATCGTCTGCTGCCATATGAGCTGCGCAAGCCTCTTACTGTCTCGGTTTGTATCCGTTCCGTCATACCATACTTCTATGCCGCTGGCATTATCGACTTCTGCAGCATTCTGATGAATACTCACATAAATGTCGGCATTTACTTTCTTTGCGGCTTCTACACGTTCTTCCTTGGCTATATATGTATCATCTTCTCTTGCCATCACAACCGTATATCCCGCTTCTTCCAACTGTGTCTGAACAAGCTTAGCAATTTCTAAATTTATCACTTTTTCCTGAATGCCGTCTCTAGCGCAGCCCTCGTCACTTCCGCCATGCCCGGCGTCTATGAAAATAACAGGAATCTCATTTTCTGCTGTTTCTGGCATGCTGTTTTTGACTATCTCTTGCGCCGCATTTATTCCTTCCGCAACAGTGTCTCGAAAAAAATCATCTGTAGGCAATACGCCTTCCCTTGTTTCTTCTTTGGCTTCTCCAACTTCCTCCACCGCCCATACGTTCACCATCGGCATATTCTGTACCAGAAGCGCCGCTGAAACGATAAGCGCTATCGCAAGGCCCAATGCCAATATCCGCCTTCCCATTTTTAATCTCTTCTTTTTCTTAAGATAATGGCGATAATAATCTGAATAATTTGC